>DATMFV010000088.1:0-128716 GCA_035555975.1 Chthoniobacteraceae bacterium | reverse complement strand
TGCCCACTCTTCCTCGCGTCTTTCAGGCGAGTGCTTTTGAACGCGGCAAGGCTTAGGGGATTCCCGAACCTTTGCTCCAAAGCCTGGCTCGCCGCCGGGGTGCTGCTTTGGCCCGGCCTTGCTTTCGGGCAGTCGGTTGTCACCACCGGAAGCGTGAATCCCTCACCGGCGGAATCGCCAACTTGGAATATTGGCGATTCCTTGAATGTAGGCCTTTCCGGAGATGGCGGACTAACGATCTCAGGTGGCGGCAAGGTTTCCAATACGGTGGGTTTTATCGGCATCCAGTCCGGTTTAAGAGGCACGGCGGTGGTGACAGGATCGGGTTCCACCTGGACCAATACCGACAGCTTGATTGTAGGTCAGTTAGGGACTGGCAAAGTAACGATCTCGGATGGCGGCACGGTTTCCAGTTCCGATGGTTACATCGGCAGTAATGTCGGTTCCACAGGCGCGGTGACCGTGACGGGGGCGGATTCCGCCTGGACCAACACCGGTATTTTGCATGTCGGCCTCTACGGGGCTGGTGAACTAGCGATCTCGGACGGCGGCACGGTTTCCAATACCAAGGGCCGTATCGGCTACCAGTCCGGAAGCGCAGGCACGGTGACGGTGATGGGGGCAGATTCCACCTGGACCAACACCGAAGAATTGTATGTAGGCGCCGTCGGGGCTGGTGCGCTAACCATCTCAGGCGGCGGTCAGGTTTCCAATAGCACTGGTTACATCGGCTACGAGTCCACAGGTACGGTGACGGTGACGGGAGCGGGTTCCACCTGGGCCAACACCGGCAGCTTGAATGTCGGCTTCTTCTGGACCGGCGATGGCGAGCTGATGATCTTGGATGGCGGTAAGGTGTCCAATACGACAGGTGATATCGGCTACAGTTCCGGTTCCAAAGGCACGGTGACGGTGGATGGATCGGGCTCCACCTGGATTAACACCGGTGGCTTGTCTATAGGCCGCTCCGGGACGGGGGAAATGACGATCTCGGACGGCGGCAAGGTGTCCAATACGGAGGGTTATATCGGCTACAGTTCCAAAGGCACGGTGACGGTGGATGGATCGGGCTCCACCTGGACCAACACCGGTGGCTTGTATATAGGCTACTACGGGGCGGGTGAACTGACGATCTCGGACGGCGGCAAGGTGTCCGATACGGAGGGTTATATCGGCTACGTTTCCGATTCCAAAGGCACGGTGACGGTGGATGGATCGGACTCCACCTGGACCAACACCGGTGGCTTGTCTATAGGCCAATTCGGGGCGGGTGAGCTGACGATCTCGGACGGCGGCAAGGTGTCCAATGTTACAGGTTATATCGGCTACTATTCCGGTTCCACAGGCGCGGTGACGGTGGATGGATCGGGCTCCACCTGGACCAACACCGGTGACTTGTCTATAGGCCTCTACGGGACGGGTAAACTGACGATCTCGGACGGCGGCCGCGTTTCCAATGTAAACGGCTTTATCGGCTTGCGTAACGGCGCAACGGGCATTGCCGCCGTCACCGGCGCGGGCTCGCTCTGGGAGAACAGCGGCGATCTCATTCTTGCTGGCGACTCAACCACCGAAGGATCGACCGGCACCAGCGCCCTGACGATCTCAGACGGAGGAACCGTCAGCGTGGCAGGCACCACGAGGGTGCATGTCAATGGTACGGTGAATCTTGAGACTGGCGGCACCTTGCAAACCGTGCACCTTGATGCCACGGGTGGCGCCTTCAACTTCCATGGCGGGACGTTGATTGCCGACGGCACGATCACCGGCGACCTCGCGGTGTCGGAATTCAGCAAGCTGGGCGGCAACGCTGCCGTTACTGGCAATCTCCTTGTTTCCGGAACCCTTGCACCGGGCAACTCCACCGGCACCATTACCGTATTGGGCGATCTCACGCTCGACTCCACGGCCCGGATCACGCTGGAACTGGCCAGCCTCGCCGATTTCGACCGCATCGCGGTGAACGGCGGGCTGACCTTCGGCGGCACGCTGGCGCTCGACTTCATCGACGGGTTCACGCTGGAGGAGACGGCCGGGTTCACCCTCTTCACCGGCGGCTACACGTGGGATGGAGGAACGTTCGGGAGTATCGAATTTTCCGACCCCGGCTACGAAGGCATCTTTGACTACGACACCGGCGTTTTGACCATTGCCGCCGTGCCGGAGCCGTCCGTTTACGGGCTGATGGCCGGTGCTATCGCCATCATCACCCTCCTGCATCGCCGCCGCTGCCGGGCGGCGTGAAAGACGTGGTTCACCGCCGAAAACGGAAAAAAGCGTCGGCGGTGGCATTGGTCACGCGGGCGACCTGTTCGAGCGTCTGGTCCCGCAGCGCGGCGACCTTCTCCGCCGTGGTCCGGGTGTAGGCCGGTTCGCACCGTTTGCCACGGTACGGCACGGGAGCGAGGAACGGGCCGTCGGTTTCGACCATGTACGCCCCCTCGGGGACGGTGGCGATCACTTCCTGCACGGTCTGCGCGTTGTTAAAGGTGGCGATGCCGGTGAAGGAGAGGAGATGGCCGAGATCGAGCACCCGCTGCGCCGCTTCAACCGTACCGGTAAAGCAGTGGAAGACCGCTTTGAGCCTTCCCTGAAACGGGGCAAGGATTTCGAGCGTGTCGTCCAGACAGTCGCCCCGCTGGTGGATGACGACGTTCAGGCCGAGTGAAGCGGCGAGGTCGAGCTGTTCGGCAAAGGCGATCGACTGGGCGGATTTGATCGCGCCGTCGCGGATCGCTGCCTCGACATCGCGCGGTTCCTCGTTGGAGAGGGCGACCAGCGAGGTCGAAGCCATGGTGCGCCCGGGAAGCCGGTAGTAGTCGAGCCCGGTTTCGCCGATCGCGACCACCTTAGGGTGGGCGGCGAGTTCGCGCAGGCTGGCGATGGCGTCGGGTTCCTTTTCCAGCGTTTCGGCGGCGTTGTTGGGATGAATGCCGACGGTGGCGTAGACCATCGGGTAACGCTCGGCGAGCGCCACGGCCTGACGGCTCCCCTCGACATCGGTGCCGATGGTGATGACGCGGGTCACGCCCGCTGCCCGGGCCCGTTCCAGCACGGCGTCCAGATCGTTTTCAAACTCCGGGAAATCGAGATGGACGTGGGTATCGGTCAGCATGGCGAAGGAGGTTCTACCATTGAATAACGGAACTGGCCCAAGTCAGGCCGCCTCCAAAGACGACGAGGAGGATAAAATCGCCCTCCTTCATCCGTCCGGAGCGGTTGGCTTCGTCGAGCGCGATCGCCACCGCCGCCGCGCTCGTGTTGCCGTAGCGGTCGAGGTCGATCATGAAACGCTCCATCGGCACTTCCATGCGGCTGGCGATCGCTTCGATGATCCGGTAATTGGCCTGGTGCGGGATGATGCATGCCAGATCGTCGGCTTTCAGGCCCGATTCCTCCAACACTTTGAGCGAGGCGGAGAGCATGGCGTTGACGGCCTGTTTGTAGACCTCCTTGCCCGCCATCTTGATCGTGTTGGTCCGCTGGTTGACGTTCTCGGCGGTGATCGGAAAACGGCTCCCGCCGCCGGGAAGGGTGAGGATGTCGGTCAGCTCGGCGTTGGTCTCCATGTGGGAGGCGATGATGCCGTGCGAGCCGGGGCGATGGCGCAGGACGGCGGCTCCCGCGCCGTCGCCGAAGAGGACGCAGGTGTTCCGGTCGCTCCAGTCGACGATGCCGCTCAGTTTTTCGGCGCCGATGACGAGCACGGTCTCGGCGGTGTGGTTGGCGATGAACTGCGCGGCGATCTCCATCGCGTAGAGGAACCCGGCGCAGGCGGCGGAGACGTCGAAACAGGCGGCCCCGGTCGCTCCAAGCTCTTTCTGGACGAAACAGGCGGTCGAGGGGAAGGCCATGTCGGGGGTGACGGTGGCGACGATGATCAGGTTGATCTCGTTTGCCGCCACTCCGGCCTGTTCGAGGGCGGCGCGGGCGGCCTTGGTCGCCATCTGGCTGGTGAACTCGTCGTCTGCGGCAATCCGGCGTTCGCGGATGCCGGTGCGGGTCACGATCCACTCGTCGGAGGTCTCCACCATCTTTTCGAGGTCGGCGTTGGAGAGCACCTTTTCGGGGACGTAACTGCCGGTGCCGACGATGGAGACGGTCCGCTGCGGTTTAAGCAGGCGTGGATTGCGAGGCTGCGACTTGATCATGATAACGTTGGATTTCCTTCACGATGTGGGGGTTGACTTGCTGCGCGATCGCCTGGGTGGCGACATGGATCGCATTCTTGACCGCCAGCGGGGAGCTGGCCCCGTGGCCGATGATGCAGACGCCGTTGATGCCGAGCAACGGCGAGCCGCCGTATTCGTCGGCGTTGGTTTTCCGGCGGATGGCGCGAAAGGCCCCCTTGGCGAGGAGCGCGCCAAGCTGGCGCTTCGGGTTGCGGCCGATTTCGTTGCGCAGCCAGCGGAAAATGGCATGGGCGGTCGCCTCCGAGGTCTTGAGGACGATGTTTCCGGTAAACCCGTCGGCCACCACCACTTCCACCGGGTTCTCAAACAGGTCGTGCCCTTCGACATTGCCGCGAAAGTTGAGGTCGCTGCGCCGCAGGAGGTCGAACGACTGGCGGGTAAACCCGGTCCCCTTCTTGTCTTCGGAACCGATCGACATCAGCCCGACGCTCGGCCGTTCGTACCCGAGGACGTGCCGGGAATAGACGCTCCCCATGATGGCGTTGTGCAACATCTGGAGCGGGGTCGGGTCGGTGTTGGCCCCGGCGTCGACCAGGACGAAAAGGTTCGTTTCCGTCGGCATGGTGGCGGCGATGGCCGGGCGTTCCACGCCGGGGAGCATCCGGAGGCGGATGGTGGTCGCGGCGACGCATGCCCCGGTATGCCCGGCGCTGACGATCGCCTCGGCGGAACCGTCGCGCACCAGTTCCACGGCGCGGCTCACGGAGGAGTCCCGCTTGCGGCGCAGGGCGTCGGTGGCGTTGTCGTTCATCTCCATCACCTGCGTGCAATGGACGATCTCGACCCGCCCGTCGTTGCAGCCGACGCGGGCCAGTTCGGCCTCCAGAAGCGGGGTGTCGCCGGTGAGGTAGAGGCGTGAAATGTCGCGGTACTCCGAAAGCGCAAGGGCGGCGCCTTCAACAAGGTTGCGAGGGCCGGTGTCGTGGCCCATGGCATCAAGCGCGATCTTCATCGTGGTCTTATGGCTGCTTTGCCTCGTCCTTCGTACCGGCTGGCATCGGCGGCGGGAAGGTTCGCCCGACGAAAGGAAGCTCTCCCTTGGGCCGGGTCAGGGGCAAGGAAGAGAATAGAACGGCAGTTCGCCCGTTTTGGGTAGGAAAAAAGGGAAAAAAATCAGGCCGTCCCATCAATGTCCGGGACGGCTTGACTCGAGTCCAGCTTTCTTCCCTCTCCCCCGCGCGGTGGCGTGGCGGGAGCGGGCAGGGGAACGCGAAGCTCTTTTTTGGAGCCCTTGAATAGCAGCCGTCGGCGCTTTTTTAAGCCGAGGCGATCGTCAGAACCTGGCGGCCCTTGTAATAGCCGCACGAAGGGCAGGCGGTGTGCGAACGGACGCTGCTGCCGCACTGGCCGCAGGTCGCAAATTGGGGAGCGTGCCACCGGTTGGCGGCTTTACGATTGCGCAGACGGCGCTTGGAGACTTTATGCTTTGGAACTGCCATACGATTTTCTCTTTTCTAAGGAAGCTTTAAGGAAACTTTGGAAGGTGACGGCCGCAAAACCGTTGCCGGTGACGAAGGTGGCGACAAAAAAGGAGCCACGCGGAGGGCGGCTCGCTTTTTTTATAAGATCAATGGTTAAAGGATCGGTGTCGGGTCGGTGGTGTCAGGCTTTTTTGGACAATTCGTCGAGCTTCGCCCACGGGTTCGGTTTGCCGTTGGCATCCGGCGGGATCGAAAGGCCGTGTAAATCTCCGTTCTGTCCGTTGTGTTTCAGGTCGCCCTTTTTGTCGGTTCTTTTGTGGCTCTTGGGTTGGTTTGTCAAGTCCCGTGTGAACTTTTGCGCATTCTCACAGGTCGTGCTTTCGTCCCAATCGCAGCGCGGATGGGGCGGAAGGGCGAGGAGAATATCTTCCCTTAACGCCTCCGTCAAGTCCACGGTTTCACGTCCTTCCAATTCGATCTGGACGGCAAAATCGCGCACTTCGAGCCGCCGGACAAAGCGTTCCAGGCACGAGACGCACTCCAGTTCGAGGTCGACCGCGAGGGTGCCGGTGGCAAAAAGACCGCCGCCGGAGAGGCCGACCTCGAGATCGTACGAAACCGGGCTGATCACCCGGACCAGTTCATCCTGGAAATCGAGAATGGATGCCGGGTCCTCTCCTTCGAGGTGGAGACCGCCTACGGGAATCTGGTTGAGATGGATTTTCATAACGGGAGCAGGGCTGACGTTGGCGCCACAGCGGCGTCCGGGTGGTTGTTTTTGAACCCTTGAAAAAGCGCCGCCGGGCACCTCAACGTAACGTGATTCCCGGCGCAGGTCAAAAGGGAGCGGCGCGAAGCCGGAAGTTCATGCTTCTTTCTCCCTGGCGGCACTTTTTTCCCTCCCTGAAAAAGCGGCCCGCAGGGCAACTTCCACGTTGGGCGGGACAAACGCGCTGACCGCGCCGCCCAGGCCCGCGATCTCCTTGACGATGCGGGAACTTAAGTAGGTGTACTCCTCCTTGGGCATCAGGAACATGGTTTCGATCCGCGCTTCGAGCTTCCGGTTCATGAGCGCCATCTGGAACTCGAACTCGAAGTCCGAAACCGCCCGCAGGCCCCGGATGATGACGCACGCTTCGCTCTTTCGGGCAAACTCGACGAGCAGCCCGTCAAACCGCGTCACCTTGACGTTCGGGTAGGCCGCCAGCGCTTCGCCGAGCAGTTCCACCCGTTGTTGGTAGGAGAAGAGGCCGGTCTTGGCATGGTTGACGGCGACCGCCACGAGCACCTCGTCAAAAAGACGGGCGGCCCGTTCGATCACGTCGAGATGCCCGTAGGTGACGGGGTCGAAACTGCCTGGGTAAACCGCTCGGCGCATGGTGGGTCGATCCAACAGGACGAAGGAGCGCCTGCAAAGGAAAAACGCTTACCGCCCTTCGAAAACCGAGGCGATTTCCGCCACGATTTCCCGCGCCTTGGCCTTCGGGTCGGCGGCGTTGCGGATCGGGCGGCCGACGACGATGTAGTCGGCCCCGCCTTCAAACGCGGCGCGCGGGGTGACGACCCGCTTCTGGTCATCCTCGGTCGTGTTGTCGACGGGGCGGATGCCCGGGGAGACGATGAGCAGTTTTTCACCCAGCGTGCTCCGGAGGCGGGCCGCTTCCTGCCCGGAGGAGATCACCCCGGCGCACCCGGCTTCCAGCGCGCGGCGGGCGCGGGAGAGGACCAGTTCGGGGGTGTCGACGGTGAAGCCGAGGTCGGTCAGATCGCCCTGATCGAGGCTGGTGAGGACGGTGACGGCGAGAATCTTGACGTTCGTCCCGGCGGCGACGGCGGCTTCCATGATCTTCTGGTTGCCATGGACCGTGGCGAACTCGACCGGCCGCCCGTTGAGCGCGGCGACCGCCCGTTTGACCGTTTCGGGGACATCGAAAAACTTCAGGTCCACAAAGACCTTCTTCCCCCGCGCGGCGAGCCAGTCGATCAGTTCGAAGTACCCCCCGGCCATGAAAAGTTCCAGGCCGATCTTGTAGAACCCGACCGCGTCGCCGAGCGTTTCGACGATCGCTTTGGCTTCGTCGGCGCTCGGGAGGTCGAGGGCGAAAATCAGGCGTTGGGCGGGCGGGACCGGTTGGGTGGAAAGAAGGGTGCTCATCGGGAAAAAAATAGGCGGGAGCACCGTAACCATGGCGCGGGGCGGTCGTCGATGGTGAAAAAACTCCCTTCTTTCTTTTTGGAGGCGGTTCCCCTAAATTAACGTGCTTAGGGCGTGTTCACGAATTTGCCAAAAGCGGCTGAAAGCCGCCTTTTGGCTCAAAAATCGGTTTCTTCGGGCGTCCGAATCTCGATTCGGCCTTCCTCAGAAGCCCGATTTTGATCTCAAAATGCGTCTTTTCATCCATCTTTCTCAATTCGTGAACACGCCCTAATACCTACACGCTTTTTCTGACATGGACTCCACCGTTGCTGATTTCGTCGCGATCCTCGGCCCCAAGCGGGTGCTTTTCGAACCCGAGCATCTCGCGGCGTACGGCTTTGACGGGACGGCGGCGATTTCCGGCACGGCGTCGTGCGTGCTTTTTCCCGAAACGACGGCGGAGGTGGCGAAGATTGTCCGCTACGCCGCCGAAAGGAAGCGCCCGATCGTCACGCGCGGTTCGGGCACCGGTTTGAGCGGGGGGAGCATCCCGCAGGACGGGAGCATCGTCCTTTGCCTGGTCCGGATGAACCGGGTGGTCGAACTCGACCAGCGCAACCTGACGGTGATGGTCGAGCCGGGGGTGACGACGATCACGGTGAGCGACCTCGCCAACAGCGTCGGGCTGCTCTACCCGCCCGACCCGGGGTCGATGAAAATTTCGACCATCGGCGGCAATGTCGCGGAAAACTCCGGGGGACTGCGCGGGTTGAAGTATGGCATCACGCGCGATTACGTGATGGGGCTGGAGGTGGTCCTCGCCAGCGGGGAGGTCGTCACGCTCGGCAACCAGTGCGTGAAGGATGTCGCCGGGTATTCGATGAAGGATGTTTTCATCGGGAGCGAAGGGACGCTCGGGATCATCACCCGCATCCTCCTCAAGCTCGTTCCCAAGCCGGAGAGCAAGAAGACGCTCCTGGCGACCTTTGACCGGATGGACGCCGCCGCCGAGACGGTCTCCGCGATCATTGCGGAGAAGATCATCCCGTGTACGATGGAGTTTCTCGACCGGATCACCATCCGGTGCGTGGAGGATTTTGCGAAGATCGGGCTGCCGCTTGATGTCGAGGCGATCCTGCTGATGGAGACCGACGGGCACCCTGCGGTGACTCATGACGAAGCGGTCAGGATGGAGGCGATCGCCCGGCGTTGCGGGGCGCGGGAGGTCCAGATCGCCCGGAGCGAGGAGGAGGCGACGCGCCTTGCCACGGCACGCCGGGCCGCTTTTTCGGCGCTCGCCCGGGAAGCGCCGACGACGATCCTCGAAGATGCCACCGTCCCCCGGAGCGAACTGGCCAAGATGGTCAACTTTATCCAGGGAGTTGCCGAGCGGTATCAACTTCGCGTTGGCACTTTTGGCCACATGGGCGATGGTAACCTGCACCCGACCTTCCTGACCGACGAACGCAACCATGAAGAGATGGAGCGGGTGGAGCAGGCGATGGTCGAGATTTTTGATTACGCGGTGAAACTCGGTGGCACGATCACCGGGGAACACGGCGTCGGCCTCGCCAAGAAGAAATTTCTGCCGAACGCGATCGGCTGCGCGAGCCTCAACCTGATGAAGCAGCTTAAAACGACGCTCGACCCGGACGGGATTCTCAACCCGGGGAAAATTTTTGACCTGCCATGAGCCGACCGCCGATTACCAACCTCCCCCGCCTGACGCACCCCGACCCGAGGGAGATCATCGACGGCATCGGTCGCGCCGCGCCGCAGGGGAAGACCGGCAAGGCGGTCTACCTGAAGGAGTTGGACTATTCGGTCATCCAGCAGTGCATGCATTGCGGCATGTGCCTGCCGACCTGCCCGACTTACGACGCGACCAAGCTGGAGCGCAACAGCCCGCGCGGGCGGATCGCCCTGATGCGGCAGATCGCCGACGACAAGATGGAGGTGACCGAAGCGTTCGGGCGCGAGATGTACTTCTGCCTCGGCTGCCTGGCGTGCGAAACGGCCTGTCCCGCGGGGGTCGAGTATGGGAAGCTTTTTGAATACGCCCGTGCGGAGGTGGAACACTCCGGCGTGCTCGACAACCCGAAGCGGAGCCTCATCCGCAACGTGATGCTCCGGGGGCTTTTCACCAACCCGCACCTGCTCCGCGCGCTGGGGCGGCTGATCTGGGTCTATCAGGCGACCGGGTTGCAGCAACTAGTGCGCGATCTCAAGCTGACCCGGCTGTTGCCGAAGAAGATTCGCGAAATGGAGCCGCTGACGCCGACGGTCAAGGCGCAGTTTTCCGACCAACTCATCGCCCGGGTGGAGAGCCCTGAAAAACCGCGCTACCGCGTCGGCCTGCTGACCGGGTGCGTGCAGGATTTGATCTATTCCGACGTGAACCGCGACACGGCGGATGTCCTCCTCGCCAACGGGTGCGAGGTCGTCACCCCGCGCTCGCAGTACTGCTGCGGCTCGCTTCATGCGCACAACGGGGAGATCGAAACCGCCCGCGAGATGGCGCGGCGTTCCATCGATTCGTTTGACCTCGACGGCCTCGACGCGATCATCACCAACGCCGCCGGTTGCGGTTCGCACCTCAAGACCTACGGCCATCTGCTGCACAACGACCCGCGGTACGCCGCCCGCGCCGCGCAGTGGGACGCGAAGCTCAAGGACATCCACGAATGGCTGGCGCAGATCGGCATCACCCCGCCGCGCCCCGGGGTCGAGGCGATGAAGGTGACCTACCACGAGGCGTGCCACCTCTGCCACGGCCAGAAGATCACGCAGCCGCCGCGCGAGGTGCTCAAGGCGATCCCGGGGCTGGATCTTGTCGAACTGCCCGAATCGACCTGGTGCTGCGGCAGCGCGGGGATCTACAACATCACCCAGCCGGAGATGTCGAAGGAACTCCTTAAACGCAAGCTCGAACAGGTCGACAAGACCAACGCCCCGATCGTCGCCACGGCCAACCCGGGCTGTCTCGTGCAGATCGTCTCCGGCCTGCGCGAATCGGGCCGCGAAATCGAAGCGGTCCACCCGGTTTCGCTGCTGGCGAAGAGCTACCGTGAGCAGGGGAGGGAAGTGCCGTTGCGGAAACCATCGGCGCGATCGAAAAGCGACCCTGCGCCTGCCGGGCATTGAGCGCCCGCATCGGGGCTTCTACCTCCGCCTCGGGAAAATTAAAAATAAGGCTTGTCATTGAAATCGGAACTACGTAGTTTCAATCAGGTTTTACGTAATTCCTATTCCCTCAACCCCATGAAACGTCTCCTTCCGGTTCTTCTCGCTTTTGTGCCGCTGGCATCCGTCACAGCCGCGGATTACACCCGCAGCCTTAGCAACACACGCACCTGGGATTCCGCTGCCGACCCCTGGGTGTCGAGCGACCCGGAAGCTCCTCTTTTCCCCTCGTCTCCGGACGACCGCGTGCTCGACATCACCGGGGACGCTTCCTACGGTTTGATCCTGGGTGGCGCCCGCGAGTTGCTTTATCTCGGCAAGACTTCAAAAGGCACCATCCGCCTGTATAACACCGCAGGAGCAAATGAAAGTTTGACGGTGGGGGAAATGAAGGTCTTTGAAGGCCAATGGACCCCCTGGAGCCAGTTGGACGAAGAGGGCAAGGGCAGTCTCACCGTTTCCGTGGGCAATCTCTGGCTCGGTTCCTCAAACCCTCCTGAAGATACCAAGCCGACCGGGCGGATTAGCTTTGGTTCCACCGGAAGTAACCCTGACTTTCGCAAGGTCGACTTTCAGGTGAAGGGAGTCACCCGTCTCGAAGGTTACAATCCTGCGGTGACACTCGATAATCTGTTAAATTCCACGGATACCTCCGTCGATCTGGGACATGTCGTTTTTGCTCTGGATGTGACACCGGGCGGCACTCCGGGCCTTGGCGCCGGAGCCATTGCCGATGTCCTGAAAGTCAAAAGCCTGCGCACCGTTGCAGGCACCGAGGGGCGCGGTGACATCCGGGGAAGCGGAGGAGGGACCCTCACCATCACCGGAGACGCGGGTGATCCGTTTCAACCGGAAGGCCCCAATCTCTTTTCAAACTCGATCATCAATCAGATCAAAATTAAAAAAACCGGGACCAACCTGCAAATTTTTGATCGCGCGAGCGGCAACACCTATACGGGCGGGACGGAAATTTCCAACGGGACGCTCGCCATCCGCAATACCAGCGGCAGCGGTCTGGGCCGGGGGGCCGTGGAAGTCAGCGGAAGCGGCACGCTGGCCGGTAACGGGTGGCTGGTTCTCAATGCAGGCAACGCGGTGACGGTGAAAACCGGCGGGCGCATCGCTCCCGGCGAAGACAACCGGCTGCTAGCCCTCGACGAGTACGAAAGCGCGGCGTTTCAAACGCTCACCCTCAACGGTTCCAACCAGACGACGGAAGCGCCGCTCATGCTGGCGATGGAAAACGGCTCCTCCTTCACCTTCCGGCTTGATGCCACCGGGGCAAGTGACCGGGTCAGCTTTCTTAATTACCGCACCGGCGGCTTGACATTGGGTAGCGAAGGGATCGCCATCAATATCGACGGAGCGCTTGCCCCGGGGGCAACCTATACGCTCTTTTCCTTTGATACCACGCACGGCATCACGACGGGTCTCGTGGCGGGAGACGGTTTTGAAGGCTACCTCGCCACCTTTGACTATAGCGGCAGCACCATTACCTTGAGCGTTGTAGCAATCCCCGAGCCTTCCTCTGCGGCCTTGGCGCTGGCGGGTGTTATGACAGCGGGCTGGCTGGCCAAACGCCGCCGTTACAAGGTACTAGCATCCCCATGAAGCCGATTCGAAGCACACCCCCCAATGCCTTTAGCCTGATGGAGCTGATTGTCGTGTTCGGGCTGCTGGCGGTCCTGCTTCTCATTGCCCTGCCGGGGCTGCGCTACTTCCGCGAACGTAGCCAGGGGATCGCGTGCATGGCCAACCTGCGCCAGATTGGGGCGGCCACGCTACAGTATGCCGGTGAACATCGCAACCAGCTCCCGTTTATCTATTATGTGACCGATACCGGCGCAGGGGGCAGTGGCGCCCTCACCGGCACCTGGTATTACAACCTTGCCCCCTACCTTGGCGTCCCTCGTACGGAAGCCCCCGACCCTCTCGTGGTCTCCTCGGAACGCACCCGTCTTGGCACCCCGCAACAGCGCATCGAACGTCCATGCGTCTTCACGTGTCCCGGCCACCGCGTGACGGAATCCGGCACTTCCTGGCAACCCCACCCGATGAGTTGGCCTTCGGAGCGCCCGGTCAGCTATGCTCCACCGCTCAATTCCCGTTCGCGGGCGCACCAGAAGGGCCTCCCCGGCGTTCTTCATCCTTCCGGAGCGCAGCTTTACCCGGTGAAGCTCTCGGAAATCCCGTATCCCGCTCAAAAGATCTGGATCAGCGACTCTCCCTCGCCTGAAACGCTCAACACCTCTGCCAACCGCTGGCAGTCCGCAGAAGATTATCCTGGAGGCAACCACCCGCGTCAGGGATTCACCCGCCACAACGATGGCGGAAACGCCCTCTTTTTCGACGGGCATGTCGAATGGCTTCCGCTCTCCACCTTTATCACCGGCAAAACCATTCATACCGGCGCCATCAACCGTTACTTTGCCACCTGGCGCGATCCCGCACTCGATCCCTGATCCTGCTTCTCTGCTTATGCGTTTCTTGACTCTCCTCCTTGGTGCCGCGTTTCTTTGTTCCTGCAAACCGACACCGACTTCTCCTCCGGCCCGGCCGGAAACCCGGCAATCGCTGCAAACGGCTCCGACTTCGGAGAAGATCGACCTCTCCCATGCGATCCATGTTTCTCCCAAGGGCAGCGACGAGCAGCCCGGCACCGCCGCCGCTCCGGTAGCTTCCATCGCCAAGGCGCTCACACTGCTGCCTGCCGACCGACCTGGAGTGATCGCCTTGCAGGAGGGGCGCTATACAGAGAGCGTCCGGATTCCCGCAGCGGGAAAAACCCCGCCATTGACTCTCATGGCCGCACCGGGGGCACGCGTGGTCTTTGACGGGAGCGAAGCGTTGACCGGTCTGCGACCCTTTGAGGGAAGACCGGGGCTTTACGTCGCCAGTCTCCCCAACCGCCCCGGAATGTACGGTGCCACCGGTTTTCTTGAGATCTGGGACGATGTGGAACGCGTCCGCTACGGTAAAGTGGCCGATCCGGCGGCGGTTGCTGCTTTTGCCGCGAGCCTTTGCAAACTGGAGGGCGACCTGGTGCTCCTTCATCTTCACAGCGAAAAAGAACCTGCCGCGCTTGCCCTGCGGATCAATCGCGATGTCGAAGCGATCTCCGTCAGCCGCTCCAACGTCACGCTTCAGGGATTGCGCTTTGAAAACTATAACGGCGGCTCGACCGTGCGCGCACTCACCATCTCCGGCGCGAGCGACACGACGGTGCGTGACTGCGAGTTTGTCAACTGCACACGGGGGATCAGCAACTCCAGCCTCCGCACGGTCGTGGAGGATAGCCGGTTTCGCGAAGTCGGCCTCGGCGTCATCCACTCCGGCGGCGCTTATGTGGGGCGGAAGATCACCGTCCGCCGTTGTCTCTTTGAGAGCGCGGTGGAGCGGTTTGCCTTCAGCGATCTCTCCGAGCATCTGCGCAACGGCATCCGCGTTTATCACCCTGGCGAAGGAGCCGTGGTTGAGGATTGCGTCACCTCCGGTTTCTGGGCCGGGCTTTATATCAAGACCCGTTCAGGGGAGCCCGACTCGCTCCCCTACGAAATCCATCGCAATACCTTTCTGGACGCATGGCGCAACGGAGTCGATTGCCGGCAGCGCCGGGCCCGGGGGAGCGGCAACCTCATTGCTCAGCCTGCTTCCACGGAAGGGACGGGCGTTTATGGTAGCTACCTCGCCGAAATGGGCATAAAGCTGAAGGACAATTATTTCTTCGACGCCACCGCCAAGGGTGAGCCGCCTGCGGGAAACCGGCACGGTTCCAGCCCGTTTGTGAATGCCGCAGCGGGGGATCTGCACCTGCGCCCCGAACTTCCGCAGACCCTTGGCGCCTCGCACCAGAGGCAGGTGGAGTGGAGTCCGCGCATGGCCGCCTTTCTCTCGCCGAAGCAGGAAAATGACGCCCCTGCTGCCTTGACCCGGGAGCCGGTGGTCGCCGCTTCACGGCGGGGGGCGCTTTTGACGGTAGCTACCACCCGCCCTGTTTCATGGCGGCTCCGATACCGGGCTGCCGGGTCGGAAACGTGGAGGCACGGCACGGCGGTCTCCACGACGCCCGTGAAAGCTGAAAACATCATCGCTGCGATTCCCCACCAGGCAGAGGCTCCCGCCGAAGCAACGGTCGAGTTTGCCCTTCTTTCAGGAAAACTCGAAGCAGGCACGGTCTACGAATATGAACTGAGCGCGGCGGAAGACAGGCTCGCCCCCCTCGCCGGACAATGGATCACCGAAGGAGAGCCGAAAACGATCCATGTCTCCCCTGCCGCCACCGGAACCGGAGCCGACGGAAGCGAAGCAACTCCGTTCGCGGAGATCCAGCGTGCGGTGGAACACGCTCTGCCCGGGGATACCATCCGCATCGCCCCCGGTCTTTACTCCGCGCCGGTAGTGCTTCGCCACGGCGGAAGACCCGACGCTCCGATCACCCTGGAAGGAGCCGGAATCGACGCCACTCTTCTTGACGGCGGAAAACGCCACGCCACGCTGCTCGATCTTCAGAATGCCCCCGATGTGGTGGTCCGTGGCGTGCAGGTGCGCTGGTTTGGAAACTTCGGCCTCTACGCGCTTCAAAGCCCCCGCCTGCGGGTGGAGCAGTGCTGGTTCTGGAACCATCCGCTGACCGAACGCGGCGCGTGTGCGACCGCCATGCACCTGCGTCAGTGTGAAGAGAGTACCATTACCCGCACGCTCATGACGCAGCTCCAGAGCTGTGCCGTGGTGGTCGAGTCGCCCCGGCTGACCTTTACCCATAACACCACGTACAGAAACTCCTACTCCGGGCTGGATCTCATCCATTCCGCGAGCGGGAGCCGCGTCATGCACAATAGCCTTACCTTTACCGGCAACCGCTCGCTGGTCATTCGGGAACGCGATCCCGAGGCGCTCGCCTCATTGCTCTGCGACACCAACAACTACGGCTCGCAGGTGCGTTCCATTGCGCCCGCCCGTCCGGAGAACGATATCAAAGTGCCGGAACGCTACCACTACTCCGGCAACAGCAAGGCGATCCTGGCCGTGGTCGGCAAAGACGGCGTGTACCATGAGTTTCACCGCATGGGCGACTGGCAGGCGTACCTGGGCAAGGACGCGCACTCTATCTTTGCTGATCCAGAGTTTGTCGATCCCGCACAGGGCGATTTCCGCCTGCGACCCGGTACGCCTAATCGCCTGTCGGACGGCACGATCATCGGAGCGCTGCCGGTCGCGCCTGCTACAGCCAGGGCGGTTGGTCTCCAGAGCGAAGCCTTCCATTCCGTGAGGCAAGCGCCTATATTGACGCCATGAAGACCGTCTTGAAAACCGTTACCCAAGCCGACATTGCCCGTGCGCTGGGGATCTCTCAGACCACGGTCGGCCTTGTCGTCGGGCAGAGCACCAGCGCGCGCGGCAAAGAGAAGCTCAAGCCGGAGACGATTCAACGGATCGAAGCCAAAGCCAGGGAGATGGGCTACCGGCCCGACCGGCATGCACAGATTATGCGCCGGGGGAAAACCACGCTGATCGGCATGATCTATTCCGGCGTGGCCTTGCAGGTGGCCAACGAACGGGCTTTTTGCGTGAATCAGGCGATCAAGGAACGCGGGTACGAGATGGTCCCCTTTGATGTTCGCTGGACCGGCGGTCAACATACTGAAGCGCTGGAATATATGATGGACATCAAGGCCGCCGGCATGCTGCTTTCGGCTTCGTATATCGACCCCGAAGAATTCGACCGTTTGCAGCAGGTCAAGACCCCGATGGTCGGCCTTTCCGCCTTTGAAATGGAGGGGATGCCTCTGGTGCGAAGCAATATGCGGGACGGGATGCGCCAGGTCGCCGATCATCTCCTTGCAGAGGGGCACCGGCGTCTGGTCCAGCTAAGTTATTCGTCTCGACCTGAAGTGCCCCTTGCCAACTGGGTTTGGCAACAGAGGCAGCAGGCAGCCGGTTTTCGCGAGGGACTGCTTGCGGCAGGCGGCCGCCATCAGGTCTGCTCACTGGCCGGGTATGCCCAATGGCTTCGGGAGTCTGCCAATGACCCCGGGCCGTGCGGCATCACGCTCTGCATCACCGGGAAAATCAAGCAGGAAGCTTCCGTCTGGAACCCTTACCATTTTGGCGCTGCCTTTGCGCGGGAACTCCTGAAGGCCGCCGAGTTGCCTGATGCCGTCATCTGTCCCAACGACGACTGGGCCTTCGGCTTTGCCAACGAAGCGGTTCGCACCGGTCTTTCCGTCCCTCAACAACTGGCGATTACCGGTTACAACGCTTCCGCTCTTGCAGAAGCGTTTCATGTCCCGTTGACGACGGTCACCCAGCCGACTTCGGAAATGTCGAAACTCGCTGTAAGCCTGTTGATTGACCGGATCGAAGGGAAACCTCCGGATTGCGGCACCTACGATCTGCCGGGGGAATTGATCGTACGCGCTTCTTCCCTGCGGCTTAGGGCGTTTTAAATAAAACTATAGCCGCATGAATTGAACCAATGTGGAGGCGCTTTCCACGCTGGGATCGTCCTCGAAGGCGAGTCATGTTGGAAAACCGCCACGCCGCGACGGTCTTCGCCATCGACCGGCTCCGGCAGTCGTAAGCGGGGACCACCCCACGCGTGGGGATACCCAACGCCGGAAAGATCGGCTAGGATACGCTCCATCAAATCCTTAGATTATCCCCAATTTTCAGCGTTCACTGCCGGATGAACTTCCTGCGACCTGCTGCCGGATATTGAAATGAACGCAACCATTCCTTTAACCGAAGAAAAATCCAAAACGTTGCTTGTTTGTTCGGAAGCTTCTCTTCGATACGAAAGCCGCTCCGGGAGTCTGGGACATTTGGAGTCCAGCGAGCGCTACCGGGCCGTCCTGCGCCGTCTTGAGGAATCCGGTTTGATTCGCCACGTGCAAAGGCTGACGGAGCGGCCGGCGACCGGGGAGGAACTCCGGTTTTGTCACGACGAAGCCTACATCGGGCAGGTTGAGAGGGAATGCCGGACGGGCGCGCCGGTTCTTTCCACCGGTCCCCGGGACACGGAGATCAGCCCCGGCTCCTGGTTTGGCGCCCTCGGGGCCGTCGGCGCCGCACTCACGGCCGTGGACCGGATCATGGCAGGGAAAGCCGTTCGCGCCTTCTGCGTATCCCGACCTCCCGGCCACCATGCCAATGCCCGGGTCGGCATGGGAGGCTGCCTGTTCAATTCAGTGGCCATCGCCGCACGGCACGCACAACGCCGCCATGGGGTTAAAAAGATTGCCATCCTGGACTGGGATGTTCACCACGGCAACGGCACCCAGGACCTGTTTTACGAAGAGGGTTCGGTCTTCTTCTGTGATGTGCATGAGTCGCCCCTCTATCCGAAAACCGGCGAGGCGTCCGAGACAGGCGCGGGCGCTGGAGTCGATACCACCCTGAACCTTCCGCTTCCCGCAGGCTCCGGACGGGACGAAGTTCTGGGCGCGCTGGAAAAACATTTCATTCCCGCGATGGAGAAGTTTCAGCCGGAGCTTTTTCTGATTTCCGCCGGGTTCGACAGCCGCAAAGGCGATCCGTTGGGCCATTTCAATCTTCTCGATGAGGACTTCGCGGAGCTGACCCGCCTGATGATGAAGCTGGCCGCAGTTCACTGCCAGGGGCGGATTGTTTCGGTCATGGAAGGCGGCTACAACCCTCCCGGCCTTGCGGCAGCCGTGGAAGCACACCTGGGGGCTTATGTTGATGCAAATTAATCGGCCAGTGAAAAGAAATCCTTCACCTTCTCGTGCAACTGGCGGTGATCGGGATTTCCCTTCATCCGGCTGGAGCGGGGGCGTCATTCCAAAAGGGTCGCTTGTCCGGTGGCTTTTGCTCGTGGGATTCTGCCTGGGGATCACCACGCTTCCGCTGCTGGCGCAAAATCCTTTGTATCCGTATACCGGAATGGTCGCCTTTGGTGACAGCCTCAGCGATGGAGGAAACCTCAACTCTCTACTGAGCGGATTGCTTGAGGAAAACGAAGTCCAGAATTTGACCGGCTGGGACCCCAATTATTATTACAATTACCGTTTTTCGAACGGCCCGGTGTGGGTGGACTATCTCTACACCAGTCTCGGCTTCGGGCCTGTCGGGGCCATGGGAACGAATGATGGGGTAAACCACATGAATGGCACCAACTTTGCCTGGGCGGGAAGCCGCAGTGGCACGGGAAGCTATGGCGGAATCTTTCCCAATCTCCTGACGCAGATCGATTATTATTCCCGCCAGTTGGGTGAGAACAATGAATTTCTTCCGGATCCCGCCACCACGCTTTTCACCCTTTGGAGCGGAGCCAATGATGTCTTTGCCTCAGTCGATAAGGACGACCCCATCACCCCCGCCCAGGTAGCCGGCAATCTCTCGCTGGCGATCACTTCCCTGTATGCGGATGGCGGAAGGTTTTTTGTCGTCCCCAATCTGCCTCCGATCGGTCTGATTCCCAGTTATATCGACGATCCGATCAAGGGGCCCAAGGCCATGGCGTTCGTGGATAGTTATAATAGCCTGCTTGACACCGAGCTGGCTGCTTTGTCCGAAAATCTGGATGACCTTCACATTATCAAAGTCGATATCCATGCGTTGTTCCTCACCATCATGGCGGACCCGGCGGAATACGGTTTCACCAACGTGACCGACACGGCCTATATTCGTTATGGAGAAGAGCCCTACCCGGTGATTGATCCACCCTACGGGGAACTGACACCTAATTCGGAAGGCTACTTTTATTGGGACGCGGCGCACGGCACCACCGCTGCAAACGCCCTGATTGCCGAGGCGGCTTATTTCGCCGCCGTTCCCGAACCGTCGACCTGGCTTTATCTCCTTCTGGCCGGGCTGAGCGTGCTTGCCTGCGGAAGGAAGCCATTCTCATCCATTTATCGATAAACACGGCAACACTTGGGCGGGTCGGGACTGGCGCTATGGTATCGGGCTTTTGCTCCTTGCCATTTCCGGTCTCTTGATGGTGGTCGGAATCGTGGCCGTGTTTTCAGGATATGGCCGGGAAGAATCGCTTGGTTCGCCGGTCTGGTTGCTGGCCGGTCCGGCGGAAATCCTTTGTGTTCTGGCAGCGGCGATCCTCGGCAACGAGAAATATCAGAAACTGGCCCGGAAAGTCCACCACTCCACCCGGCCATCCGGCACCGACTGGCGCAAGGCCCGGCTTCGTTATTATCTCGGGCTGGCCGGATGTCTCTTCAATGGAGTGCCGCTCGCCCTCTACGCTTACGTGCCCGGACTGCTGCCGGGCGGAACCACCAAGGCGGGCATCCTCGTCATTGCCGATCTGGTTTTCCTGGTGAGCCTGTTTTTTGCCGGCGGGGAATTTTGGGAAAAACTTCGCCGCCTCTTCGTCTGGGAGGGCGGCCAAGGTCACGTGGAATGATCGCAGGGAGGCGCCGGTCGTTGGTGACGTTAGTCTATGGTCGCAACCTCGGTCGATGGTTCGATCCTTACTTCGAGCCATAGAGTCGACACGGCACTTCGATCGGCAACGGCGGCAGGCGGCGCTTCAGGAGTTTGGCCTCCAGCAGGCGGACCATTTCGGTGACCAGTTCATCGAGCGGGATTTCGACCCGTGTGACCGCCATCGGGTAGCGATGCCGAATACCTTTGACCCCGAGTACGACCACCTCCCACTCCCGCCATCCGGCCGGGCCGGTCTCTTCCAGCGCCCGGGCGACACCGCGCAGGAGAATGTCGTCGACCACGATCATCGCCTCCCTGGGCGAATCGTCGGGTTGCCATCGGGAGAGCGCCTGCGTGACCATCTTGTAGCCGAGCGAATCGAGCGAGATCTCCGGGCTGCATTCCGGGATGAGGATGGTGCGCGAGATTTCGATCGCCTGTTCTCTCGCGTTGCGCCGGGCCATCTCCAGAAAGCGGGCGTTGCCGCTGTCCCGCGCGATCAGCAGCGTCCTGCGGAACCCGTTGCGGGCGAGATGTCCGAACGCCAGCCGGAAAAAGCTCTCCCGGCTGTAGGAAAGCTCCCCGCCGTGGAACGGGGTGCAATAACGGACCCGCGGCAGTTCCAGCGCCCATTGCATCGACTGGTAGCGGACCGGGTCAAACCCGAAATCGATCAACGCCACGGGCCGCAACGCCCGGATCGACTCCGAAACCTCCAGCGTCGGGACGGCGGTGTCGCGTTCCTCCGCGAAGCGTTGGTGCAGATTGTCAAAAAAATGGGCATCGTAACCGGCGCGTTCGAGCGCGGCGTCGAGCAGTTGCATCGTCTTGCGCAGCGAATGGAAACGCTCCTCCTTCGGGTCGTTCTCAATGAGCACCGCCACGCGGCTCCGTTTGCGCCGGGCGCGGACCACGGTGCCCAGCCGCGGTTTGCGTTCCAGATAGCCGAGCCGGGCGAGCCGTTGCAGCGCACGTTGCAGATGGATCGGGTTGATCTCCCACTGCGCCGCGAGCGTGGCGGTCGGCGCAAGGCGCTCACCAGCGGCCAGTCTCCCGGAACCGATCGCTTCGAGCAGAGCGCGTTCGACCTGGAGGTCGAGCGGTTCGGTCGCGTTGAAACTCGGCTTCAGCATAAAAAGGGGTGATATATGTTAGCGGCGAAGGGTGCAGGAATTCAAGCGACGGTTGCCCGGGGGCGGCGGGGAGCGGCACGATGGTTCCCCGACCGACCCTTTTTCTCTCATGAATCCATACCAGATTGCCGCCATCACCCTGCGCCTTTGCCGGATCGAGCTGACCCATCCGTTTCACTATTCCAGCGGTGAAACCGACCCTGATCTTTTTTCCATCGTCGTCGAAACCTCCCTGCGTGGCGGCGCGCCGTCGGGGTGGGGAGAGTGGCTGCCGACGAGCATCATCTACGAACCGGGGCATATCGGACGTTCCGGGATCGACGAATGGGAAAAGGCGCAGGAAGCCGCCGCAGCGCTGGTCGGTACCGACGCGCGGGAGCGCAACCTCTGGATCGCCGGCGAATGGCTCCGGGAAGATGCCAACAGCCTGGTTGACGGTTTTGACTTTGCGCTGGCCGACGCCGTCGGGCGGCAGGCGGGGTGGAGCGTGCAGCAGCTTCTCGGCGGCGGACGGCCCGCCGTTTGGGGGATGCCGGTGGTCCCGCTCGACACGCCCGACGCGACCGCCCGGCATTGCGCGGCGTTGTTTGCCGAAGGCGGCTACCGCTGGTTCAAGCTCAAGCCGTCGTGCGACAGGGAGCGCGATCTCGAAACGCTCGTCAAGATCCAGGAAGGCATCCCGGCGAAACTCGGGTTTTACATTGACCCGAACTATCAGCTTTCCGGTGAGGTCGACGCGGTGGTCGACTACCTCAACACCCTCCACCCGGCAGGGCTGGCGGTCTGCGAAGACCCGATCCGCCCGGGGCTGGACCTCTATCGGGAGATCTCGGGGCGGACGGCGGTCAAGCTGATGGTCGATGAAAAGGCGCGGACGATTGAGCAGGTGCTTGCGGTCGGCAAGGCGGAAGCCGCAGGAATGATCAACATCCACGCCAACTGGGCGGGGGGCTTCCGGGGCGGGCTGCGGCGCGCCGAACTGGCGGCGGCGTTTGGCATGGGGTCGATCATCGGCTCGGTCCGCTACCTCGGCTTCGGTTCGGCGGCCTACCAGACGCTTTCCTCGCTGATGCCGTACGACTCCCCGTGCGAACAGGCGGCTGATGCCACCTACATCCGCCGCCTCGCGGTCCGCAGCCTGAACGAAGTCCGCGACGGCAGGGTGATCCTCTCCAGGGAACCGGGCTTCGGCACGACCCCCGACCACGAGGCGCTGGAGGCGCTGACGCTCAAGCGGCTCTGCTTTCAGTAGAGGATTTCGCCCAGGGCTTCGAGCGGCGCGGGGCGTTTTCCCTGGCGGACGGCGAAGACGTGGGTGATTTCCGGCGCTCCCTCCAGCGCGAGCGCCACGGCGGACGCGCCGATGGAGCCGGTCAGCGCGGCGGGGAGGATGGCGATACCCGAACCCGCCGCCACCATCAGGGCGACGGCCTGCGCGCGGGGCGATTCCAGAATGATCCGGGGGCGGAAACCGGCTTCGCGGCAGAGTTCGCGCACATGAACGGCAAAGGCCGGGGCCGATTCGCCCGAGACGGCGATGAACGACTCTCCGGCGAGGTCGCGAAGGGCGACCCGCTTTCGGTCGGCGAGCGGGTGCCCCCTCGGGACGAAGCAAAGGAGCGGTTCGCGCCGCCAGGCTAATAGCTCCAACCCCTCGGCGCGTTCCAGCGGGGCGAGGCCGATGAATCCGCCGTCGAGGTTCCCTTCGAGGATCGCGCGGATCTGCTCGTGTGGCGAGAGGTCGTGGAGCATGATCTGCACCTGCGGGTGATTTTCGCGGAAGGAACGGAAAACATCGGCCAGTTCGTCGTTCATGACCGCGCTCACAAAGCCGAGACGCAACCGCGCGGTCTCTCCCAGCCCGCACCGGCGGGCGGCTTCCCCGGCGCGGATCAACTGTTTGGGGATGGCGTGGACCTCGTCGTAGAAAAGCGCTCCGGCGGCGGTCAGGGAGATGCGGCGCGGCTCGCGCAGGAAAAGCAGCGTGCCGATTTTTTCCTCCAGCGTCCGGATATGGCGGGAGAGAGGGGGCTGGGCGAGGTGAAGCCGTCGCGCGGCGCGGGTGAACGAAAGCTCCTTGGCCACGGCAAGGAAACACTCCAGTTCCCGAAGCGAATAATCCATACCGATTTGGTATCAGAAAACGCAAATAACAGTCATTTTTATTCTTGCTGGAAATCGCTAATTTTTGGGGCATGGCCATCAGCGATACCATCAAGAAGGGGGCGATCCGGGCTCCCCACCGCAGCCTGCTGCGGGCGACCGGAATGATCGAGAGCGACGCGGACTGGGAAAAACCGTTCATCGCCATTGCCAATTCGTTCGTGCAGATCATCCCGGGTCATGCCCATCTCGACAAGGTGGGGCGGAAGGTGCGCGCGGCAGTCCGGGCGGCGGGCGGGGTGCCCTTCGAGTTCAACTGCATCGGCGTCGATGACGGGATTGCCATGGGCCACGGCGGGATGAAGTATTCGCTCGCGTCGCGGGAACTGATTGCCGACTGCATCGAAACGATGTTGCGGGCGCACTGTTTTGACGGGGTGGTCTGCATCCCCAACTGCGACAAGATCGTTCCTGGCATGATGATGGGGACGGCGCGGGTGAACATCCCGACGCTCTTTGTCTCGGGCGGGCCGATGGCATCGGGCAGAAACCCGACCACGGGGGAGTCGCTCGATCTTGCCTCGGTTTTTGAAGCCGTGGGGCAGCTTTCCGCCAAAACGATCACGGAATCGCAACTGGAGGAGATCGAACGCAATGCCTGCCCGACCTGCGGCTCCTGCTCGGGGATGTTTACGGCCAATTCGATGAACTGCCTCTGCGAAGCGCTCGGGCTGGCGCTGCCGGGCAACGGGTCGATCCTCGCGACCGATCCGGCGCGCGACGCCTTGTTCGCCCGGGCGGGGCGGCGGATCGTCGAACTGGTCAAGGAGAACCTGCGCCCTTCGGATCTCCTGACGCGCGAGGCGTTTGAAAACGCGCTCGCGCTCGACATGGCGATGGGCGGCTCCTCCAACACGGTGCTCCACACGATCGCCGTGGCTCACGAGGCGGGGGTGCCGCTGACCATGGCCGATTTCAACACGATCGCGGCCCGGGTGCCTCATCTCTGCAAGCTCGCCCCCTCGGGACGCCACTATATGGAAGACCTCGACCGCGCCGGGGGTGTTTTTGCGGTCCTCAAACGGCTGGGCGAGCGCCCCGGCCTGCTGCACGCCGAAGCGTTGACCGTCGCGGGGACGACGCTCGGCGAAGTGATGGCGCAGGCGCAGGTGACGGATGACGAGGTGATCCGCCCGCTGGAGCGCCCGTATTCCGAGCAAGGGGGGCTGGCGGTCCTGTTCGGCAACCTCGCGCCGGAGGGGTCGATCATCAAAACCGCCGGGGTGGCTCCGTCGATGATGCGCTTTACCGGGAATGCGGTTCTTTTCGAGTCGCAGGAGGCGGCCCACATCGGCATCCTGACCGGTGCGGTCAAGGCGGGCGACGTGGTGGTGATCCGCTACGAAGGCCCCTCGGGCGGCCCGGGCATGCAGGAGATGCTTGCACCGACTTCCGCCATTGCGGGCCGGGGGTTGGACGAAAAGGTGGCCTTGATCACCGATGGCCGCTTCTCCGGCGCGACCCGGGGCGGCGCGATCGGCCACGTTTCGCCCGAAGCGGCGGCCGGGGGGCCGATTGCGCTGGTCGAGGCGGGCGACCGGATCGAGGTCGACATCCCGGCGCGCACCCTTTCTCTGCTGGTTTCCGACGAGGAACTGGCCCAACGACGCGCACGCTGGACCCCGCCGCCCCGGAAGGCGCGGAGCGGTTATCTGGCGCGTTATGCCGCGATGGTGACGAGCGCGGCTACGGGTGCGGTGTTGAGGTCGGATTTCTGACCGCGCTCGTCACCCCCTGCGAGGCGGTTTCCACCAGTTCGGGGAGCACGGGGACCGGCGCGGGTTGCAAGAGCCCGTAGCTGAGAAGCTGGCTGGTGTCGGTCCATTTTCCGGCCTTGTCGCTGCGCATGACGACGGAGATCACTTCGCGGTGCTCGCGCGAGGCGGCGCAGACGAGGACGTGCCGCGCGGCGTTGGTGTAGCCGGTCTTGCCGCCGGTACACCCTTCGAAGGTGACCAGCAGCTTGTTGCTGTTGCGCAGGTGGGTGGTGCCGCGCGGGCTTTCCCAGTCGTACTCGCCGGTGCCGACCAGTTGCCGGAACATCGGCTGTTGCATGGCGGTCCGGGCGATGAGCGCCATGTCGTGCGGCGTGGAATAATGTTCCTTGTCGTGCAGCCCGTGCGGGTTCCTGAACTGGCTGGAGGTCGCGCCGAGCTGGTGCGCCCGGTAGGTCATCTTGGCGGCAAAGGCCTCGACGCTTCCGGCGTTGTCGCGCGCGAGGGCGTGGGCGACATCGTTGGCACTTTTGAGCAGGAGCGCGTAGAGCAACTGGCGGCGGGTGTAGTGTTCGCCCGTCTTGAACCCGATGGAGGTCGGCTCGACCTGGGTGTCTTCAAGGGCGATCTCCACCTCCTGGTCGAGGTGGCCCGCTTCGATCACCAGCAGCGCGGTGAGCATCTTGGTGGAACTGGCCGGGTAGAGCCGTTCCCCGCTGTTTTTTTCGTAAAGGGTCTCGCCGGTGAAAGCGTCGAGGAGGATCGCCCCTTCCGCGATCAGCTTGATCCTGGCAGCGTCGTGGATCTCCTGAAACTGCATGGAGGTCGGGCCTTTCGGGGAGGCCGAAGTTCGTTTTCGGCTGCTCCGGGCCTCAAGGGAGGGAGGATAGAGAAAAAGAGCGATGAGAGCCAGGCAGGTGACCTGCCGGAGCCGGGCGAAAGGTGTGGGAGCCGGACGGCTCACGGAGCGATGGTGGCGTGGTGCATCATCCATGGGTGGTCGGGTTGGTGGGCAACAATGGCGTTGTAAACATCTGAAGAGGAACCGGTGTAGGGCAGGGCAAGCAGGTCGGCAAAAGCACCCGGAGCGATCACGCCCAGCCGCCCTTGTTGGCCGAGCGCACGTGCCGGATTGACGGTTACCGTCCGCAGAAGCGTTTCGGAAGTCAACCCGGGAACGGTTTTTTGTGCGGCGCGGAGTTCTTCAAAAAGGTTGAGATTCGTGTTGCTGGCGAGGCTGTCGGTGCCGATGGAGATGATCGCCCCGGCGGCTTCGAGCCGTTGCCACGGGAAGGCGGGGTGCCGGAAATAGGCGTGGCTTTTGGGGCAATGGGCCACAAACCACGGCGCGCCGGTGGCGGCCATGAGGCGGGCGTCCTCTTTGTCGAAGGTGTTGACGTGGGCGAGCAGCCACTCCGGGGAGATCAGCCCGGTGGCGAGCGCCTGGGCGAAGGGGGAGCGGCGGCCGCAGTCGTCCATCGGCCTCCCGAGACCGGCGAGGAAGGTGGCGAGCGGTCCTGTTCCTTCGCGAAACATCGCCTCTTCGTCGCACGACTCCGCAAGGTGGGTGGTGAGCCGCAGGGCGGGGTCGCGGGTCGCCGCCTGCGCGCAAAGGCGGTAAAGCCCGGGGGAAGCGGTGTAGAGGGCGTGGGGGCTGACGCCGTAGCCGCCGAAGGGAGGGCGCCCGGCAAAAGTGGCGAGCGCGGCGTCGAGAAGCTGGCCGGCATGGGCGGGATCGCGCAGGTCGATCAGTTCCGGCACCCACCAGGTCCGGACCGGGAACGGCTGCGGCAGGCGCGCCAGCAGGTGGGGGAAGGCGGCGAGGTTGACGACGGTGCTCGTGCCGTAACGCCGCAGTTCCGCGAACCCTTCCGTGATGGAAGCGAGGTAGTCGTCGTCGCTCCAGCTCGCTTTGAGCGCGTTGATCTCCCCGATCCAGCGGGAAAACGACGCCTGTGGGGGGAGTTTCCCCCGCATCGCGGTGTAGTCGAGGTGGCAATGGGCGTTGATCAGTCCGGGGAGGAGGACGGTTTCGCCGAGATCGAGCCGTTCGGGCGTGCGACCGGCCCGGGCGGCGATTTCGTGGAAAGGGCCGGCGGCGACCACTTTGCCCCCGGCGACCAGCACGCCGCCGTCTTCGATGGGGGGCGACCCCTCCTCCATCGTGACGACCAGCCGGGCGCGGAGCAGCTTCATTTCCGTTCCTTGACGGCGGTGCGGATCGCGGCGACCAGCAGGTTGCACGCTTCGTTGCAGGGGAGGGGGAACCGGTCGGGCGCGGTTTCCCGTGGCGGGGCGGCGGCGGCCCCCCCCGGGGCGAGCGGCCAGAGCACGCGGTTCTGGCACCCGGCCCCGCATTGGGCGGTGATGACCCGGTGCGCCTCCTCGTCGGTGACTTTTCTGGCGACGGTGTACATGCCGGTCTGCCGTTCCAGCGTTTCGCGCAGCGGCACGGGGCAGAGGGCTCCGCGCGCCCGGGCGGCGGCCTGGCCGAGGGCGGTCGGGTAGAGAAAATCGAGCGCACGGCGCAGGGCGGCGAAGCTGTCGAGTTCCAGCTTCCAGCCGCGCCGCAGGGTAGGGGAGGCTTTCAGGGGCCGGAACGCCCCGGCGTCGTCGTACATTGCGATGGAGCGCGCCGCTTCCGGGGTGCGGAAGGGTTCGAGTGTGTCGTGAGGCGTCGCGCCGTCGCGCCAATGGGTCAGGAGAAAGCCGGACGGCCCGCTGCGGGTGATCGCGACTTCGCCGAGGCGTTCCCCCCCCGTTTCCAGCCACTCCCGGAGGTGGGCGTCGATCCGGTCCGGCCCTTCCCGGGGCGGAAGCGACGGCTTTTCCGGGTGGGCGGCGTCAAACGCGGCAACCTGGTCGAGGATCACTTCGGCAAAGAGCGGCTCCGTGCCGATCGCGCTGGCGTAGTAGAGCGAGCGGCCGTGCAGGTGGTGCGGGTTGTGCCAGAAGACTTCGCGCTGGCTTAAAGCCGCGCCGACTTCGCTTTCGATCCCGAGCAGGACGGGGATGTCCTGGTAACTGTGCAACCCGTCGGCCACGAAGAACGGGACGACGACGACGTGCGGGCAGCGGGTCAGGCTCGCCCAGTCGTTGACGAGCGGCGCTTCCTCCATGTAGACCGCCATCACCTCGCCGTAGAGCCCGAGCGCGGTGATCTCGCGCACCTGCCGCTTGACGGCGACGGCGGAGTTGTCGTTGAGCGCGGTGCCGTGGCCGACGATCAGGAGCGAGACCTCCGAAGGGGGCACGCCGGGGGCGACTTCCGCCGCGCGGTGGAGGAGGACGCGCGTCATCTCCGGGTGGCTGCCGACCGGGTCGCAGTAGTAGATTGCCCGGTCTCCGGTGCGGGTGATCGGCCCCTCCAGTTCCAGTTCCCGCGGGATGACCCGCTGGGTGAAATACCCTTCGCTGATGAAGTTGGGGACGACGTAGACCTCCCGGCTTTCGACCGTGCGCAGGACGCGGCGCAGTTCCGGCTCCTCCTTCCAGAAGGCGGTCTGCACTTCGGCGAAGAGGCCGCGTCGGCGGATCGCGTCGGCGTGTTCCCAGGTCGGGACGGCGGAGTCCGGGTTCAGGGTCGAGCCATGGCCGACGATGACCAGGGCGGCGTCGCGGTACGGGGTGGCGGTGTCTTGTTTATTCATCCTTTCCGTTGTTTCCGTCGGCACGGGCGGGCGGGGAAGCGGGTGAAACCGGTTGCGCGGGCGGCACCCGCAGCGCGGCGACCTTGTCGACCCGGTGGCCATCCATGTCGACCACTTCGAGCTTCCACCCGGCGTGTTCGACGATGTCGCCTTCGCGCGGCACCCGCTGGAGGCGGTCGATCAGGAACCCGGCGAGCGTCTGGAACGCTTCCCCGGCTCCTTCGGGTTCGGTGAAACCTTCGAGCCCTTCGCTGACTTTTTCAATCTCGATCATCGCATCGATCAGGAACGAGCCATCTTCGCGACGGGTGATGACCGGGGCATTGCGTTCCTCGCGCGAGGGCATGTCGCCGACGATCGCCTCGAGCAGGTCGGTCAGGGTCACCATGCCGACGACCCCGCCGAACTCGTCGACCACAAACGCGACGTGCACCCGCGTCTGCTTGAAGGTTTCGAGCAGGTTGATGGCGCTCTGGTGTTTGGGGACGATGAGCGGCGGGCGCATGATGTCGCCGAGCCGCACCGGGATGTCGGCGGCCAACTGGCAGTAGAGCGACTTGACCGAGACGTAGCCGACGATGGCGTCACGGTCCTCCCGGTAGACGGGGAAGAACGGGTGGTTGCTGGTGACGATCTTGTGCCAGATGTCGGCATGCACTTCGTCCTCCTGAAGCCAGACCATCTGGAGCCGGGGGGTCATGATCCCGGCGACATCGAGCTGGGCGAGGTCGAAGACCCGTTCGACCATGTCGGACTCGACCCGGTGAAAGGTGCCGGTGGTCAACCCTTCGCGGACCAGCACGGTCAGTTCCTCCTTGGAGACCCCCTCCTCCGTGGCGACCCGCGCGCCGAAGAGCGCCAGGAGGCGGTCGGTCGACCAGCTTAAGAACCGGACGGCGGGGTTGGCGAGCAGGGAGAGCGTCGTCATGAACCGGGCCATCCGGATGGAGGTCTCCTCGGGCCGGAGCATGGCCAGCCGTTTGGGGACGAGTTCCCCGATGACGAGCGAAAAATAGGTCAGGAGCACGACCACCACCCCCATCGCGAGCTTGTCGGCGTACGCCCCGAGCAGGGGGATCGGCTTGAGCCACTCTGCCACGGGCCCGGCGAGCGCGGCCCCCCCGAAAGCCCCGGCGATGATCCCGACCAGGGTGATCCCGATCTGTACGGTGGAGAGAAAACGGTTCGGTTCCTCCGCGAGGCGCAAGGCGGCGCGGGCTCCCGGTCGCCCTTCATCGGCAAGGGTTTTCAGACGCCCCCGCCGCGAGGAGACGATGGCGATTTCCGTCATCGCAAAAAGCCCGTTGGCCAGCAGCAGGAGCAGGATCAGTAGCAGTTCAATCATAAAACGGACCGCTGTTGCAGCGTCCAGCCGGGAGCTTAAGCCGCAATCCCGCGAAGGGAAAGCGAGGATTCGTCTTTGAGGGGAACGAAAAGGAAAGGCGATCTTTTTGCCGTTTTTAGGGTTGATTGAGCCGGGAAGTAAGGGTTGATTCACGGCGTGATGCTGGGACGACTTTTTTTGGGAATGGTAGGGCTTGCCGCGCTGGCGGTTTCCGTCATCGGGAAACCGGCACAGGCCGGTGCACCGCTCGGGCCGGAGGTGCGCCAGTTGCTGGTGAGCATCGCGCCGGACTGGGATGCTTCGCAGGGGAAAATGATCGGGCTCGAACGCGACGGTCGCGGCGGGTGGAAGACGACTTTCAAGCCGGTGCCGGTCCTTTTCGGGCGCAACGGGCTGGCGTGGGGGCGCGGCGTGCTTGGCACGGGGGAACCGGGGCGGGCCAAGGTGGAGCGCGACGGCCGGGCTCCTGCCGGGGTCTTCCGGATCGGTAAAATTTATACGCACGACCCAACGCTCCCCAAGGGAGCCGATTACCCGTACCACACGATCACCAAGGCCGACGCCTGGATCGACGATCCGAACCTGCCGCAGTACAACCGCCACGTGGTGGTCGATCCCGAGAACCCGCCCGCGTGGTTTGAAAAGGAGAAGATGCGGCACAACGACTTCGCCTACCGGTGGCTGGTCGAGATCCGGCACAATGCCGACCCGCCCGTGGCCAACATGGGAAGCGCGATCTTTTTTCACATCCGCCGCGGCAAAACCCGCCCCACCGCCGGGTGTACCACCATGGAGGAAGCCACGCTCGCCAACATGATCCGCTGGCTCGACGCCGGGCGCAACCCGCACTACGCGCTCCTGACCTGGGCGGAATACCAGAAAAAATGGAAGGCGTGGGGCCTTCCTTCACCAGAGACGATCCGCGCGATCGCTCCTTGAAGGCCTGCTCATGATCGCCGCTTTTCTCGCCGACGCCGCCCAGCACGGCAACTATATCGTGGAGATGCTCGACCGCAGGGGAGGCAACTTCTGGGCCACCCCGTACCGGTTCGTGATGACGATCTTTCTGAGCGTGCTGGTGATCTGGCTGGTGGTGCGGATTCTCAAGTCGGATTCCGGCTCGTAAAACTTGTTCCCCGGCAGTTGGGACGGGGCAGGTTGCTTCGGTGACCTTGAAAATTGACCACAGGGTAGTGATTTTTTGACTTGGTGGACAATTTTTTGATGAATTTCGGGGTTTTTCTTTGACAACGACAATCGTGAGGTTATTCTGACCACCGAAATGACCACAGATCGACCTGAAAACAATAAAATCTCCGTTGGCCTGCTTGGTTTTGGCGTTCGCCTTCGCTCGGTGGTCAGAAAAGTGGTCTCGGCAGGCGCGGGGCGGATCGGAATCGGGGCGATCCACGATCCGAACCCGGAGGCGGTGCGCGCCGCCATCGCCGACCATGGGGACGGGGTCGCGGTTTACGAGTCGGAGGAGGCCTTCCTGGACTCGCCCGGGCTCGACTGGGTTTTCATCGGTTCTGAAAACCATCTGCATGCCGATCAGATCATCCGGGCGCTCCGGCGCGGGAAACACGTTTTTTGTGAAAAGCCGCTGGCGACCTCCCTCGAGGATGGGTTCCGGGTCAGGGAGGCCATTGAGGAGAGCGGCCGCCGGTTTGCCCTCGGGCTGGTGTTGCGGTATTCGCCTTTTTATCAGCAGGTCGACGAGATCGTCGCCCGGGGGGAGATCGGCCGGATCGTCTCCTTCGAGTTCAACGAAACGCTCGATTTTGACCACGGCGGCCGCCGGATCTTCAGCACCTGGCGTCGCGATTTCGACCGGGCGGGATCGCACCTGCTCGAAAAGTGTTGTCATGACATCGATCTCGCCAACTGGTTGATCGGCAGCCTGCCCGTGCAGGTGGCCAGTTTTGGCGGGCTGGGTTTTTTTACTCCGGAGAACGCCCGCCACGTGGAGCGGATCGGAAAAAGTCCCGATGGACGCGACGCCTATTGCGAGCGGGGGGAGCCGCCCCGGATCGTCCACCCGTTTTCCCCGGGGGCGTCGATCGTGGACCATCAGGTGGCGATCCTGGAGTACGCCAATGGCGTTCGCGCGACTTTTCATACCAACTGCAACACCGCCCTGCGCGAGCGGCGCTTTTACCTCTGCGGCACCGAGGGGACGCTGAATGCGGACGCCTATAGCGGTGTCATTGAATGGAGGCGCATCGGCTACGGGACCAGGTCGCAACGGCTCGAAACCTTGACCGGGGGCGGTCACGGGCATGCGGGGGGCGACCAGATCATGACCGACCGCCTGGTGGAGGCGATGCTTCACGGAGGGGAGTTGCTGGCGTCGGTGGACGACGGCATCCGCTCCTGCGCCGTGGCGTTCGCCATCGACGAGGCGATGGTGAAGAAACAGGTAGTCGACCTCGGCGAGACCTGGCTGCGGTGCGGCATCGACCCGGCGGCCCCGCGCGAGAACTATTTGGTTGAATTTGCCGTGCCGTAACCCGAGACCTTGGAGATGACGACGAAAGTTTCCCAATTGACCGAAGATTTGAGGAGGCGGGTCCGTTCCGGTGAGTGGAACACGGCCCGGACCCTTCCCAGTCGCCTGCTCCTGTCGCATGAGTATGGCGTGGCGGCGGGGACGGTCTCGCAGGTGCTTCAGAATCTCGAGCAGGAGGGGCTGGTCCATATCATCCCGCGAAAGGGGGTCATCGTGGCGAAAAATGCCGCTTCCTCCAAGCCGCAGACGGAAACGGCGACACCGGCGACGCCGACGATCGGCCTGTGTGGAAGCTATGTTCGCTTTGGCGTCCCGGAGAACAAGGGTTACAGCGGTCATCTGATCAATCAGCTCCTCGCCGCAGCCCAGACGAAAGGTTTTCCGGTATTGATTCTCCAGAAACGGCCCGAGGACGAGGCGCTCACCACGGAAAGGTGCCGGGCGCTCGGCGTGGCCGGTTTGGTTTTTCTCGGTCGGGATACCGGGGACGAGGCGGTCCACCTGCGCCGGGAAGGTTTCCCGGTCATCTGCGCCAACCGCCCTTCGACCCGCTCTCCGCTCAACTATATTGACTGCGACCATGTGGGAACCGTCAACGACATCGTGCGGCGCTTTGTGGAAGCGGGGCACCGGCGGATCAGCATCGTCAGCCCGGCAACGGCGGTGCCGGGGATTTTCACGGCGTTGAAGCCACATTTCCTCGACGCGCTGCTCGGGCACCAGCTTCATTATAACATCGACCCGTACTGGATTTCGCTACCCTACCCGACCCCGGAAAACCGGGAGCAATCGTATCGGAAGGTCGACGCGATGTTTTCCCTTCCCGAACCGCCGACGGCGATCTTTTGCTGGAATGACTCGAGCGTTGCCCTGGTGACGGAGGTTCTCGCCCACCGGAACCTGAAGATGCCCGGCGATGTTTCGCTCGTCCATTCGCCGATTGAAACTCCGGAAAACAGCACTTTAAGCGGCTATTTCTATTCCCACGAACTTTTTGGCCGGATGCTTCTGGACGAATTGTGTGAAACCATCCGCAATCCGTTTCACTATGCCCAGAAGGATCTTCCCTTCAACTTTCTTGACCGTGGTAGCATTGTCGCGCCGCCGGCGTGATCCCTTCAGTACCTTTTACGTAAACCGTTCCAACCCCGGGTAGCTTCGAAGCGTCGTGGAAGACGCTGCCGCCCTCCCGCGTGCCGTGATGCGGCACCGGGTCCATCAGGATTGACCGCCCCAGCCTCTGCTTTTTTTGACTTATGAAACGCATCGACACCCTCCCCCGCCTGTTGCGCAAGCCGTTGATCGCCACCCTGGCGACGGCTTTCCTCCTTCCATTGTCGCCCGCGAGCGCCGATCTCTATCAATGGAGCGGCCAGGGAGGCAGCGACAGTTTTGGAGAAACCGGAAACTGGACGGAGGGCACGCCGGTCTCCACGGCGTGGAATGACTATGTTTTTACCGGCTCCAGCCGGTTGAGCCCCGTGCTGGGCAGCACGACCTGGCAGGCGCAGTCGATTGCTTTTTCCCCGGAGGCCGGTTCCTTCAACCTTGGAGGGTATGCGCCGGGTGAAAGCGGGCCGATCGCCAACAACCGGTTCAGTCTCGCCGCCGCCTCGTCGATCGTTCAGAATTCGGCCAGTGACCAGAGGATTTCGTCGGTCATCTACCTTGGTTCGGGAACCGCCACCGTTTCGGGAAGCGGTACCGGTGCGCTTACTTTGGAGGCGCTTCGTTTCAATGCCCCGAGCGGGGGTAGCTTCGACTTTCAACGCAGCGCCACCATCGGCCTGATCACCGCCGCCGGGTCGGGGACGGGCGAGCAGCGCATCCGGCTGATCAATACAGGCACCCTGACCTTTTCCGCAGCAAACACCGGGACGCTGACGAGGCTTGAGATCGCCTCCGGCTCGGAGGTGGGCAATGTGCTGGAAGCGACCCATGCTTCCGGCCTGACCTCGCAGGCCCATCTGCAAAGCAACCGCGGCGTCACATTCGGCGGGAGCGGACGGATGGAGTTTCAGGGCGGGCTGACGCTGGATGGCAACACGAACAAGACCTTCACCTTCAGCAACACGGGCGGCACCACCTTCAGCGGCCTGCCGGTGCAATTCGGCGCGGCCAACGGCACCGCAGACCGGGTGGTGACGCTGGAGGTCGGCGCGGCGGCCACCGCCACCCTGGACGCAGAGATCACCGGCAGCCGGTCCGCCGGGCAGACGGCGATCAGCAAGAGCGGGGCGGGAACGCTGGTTTTTTCAGGAGCCAATACCTACAACGGCGGCACCACGGTGGCGGAGGGGGTGTTGCTGGTGGAAAATGCGACCGGTTCCGCCACCGGCACGGGTAGCGTCCGGATCGAGGGAGGCGTGCTCGGCGGTCACGGGATCATCGCCCCGGAGGATGCCTCCATCTCGGTCGGAAACGCGACCCTCGCCGTCGGCCTGCCCGACGACGCTTTCACGAGCGGCGTGACCCGGCTGACCTTTGCCAGGCAGGGCGGCACGGTCGGCTTTTCGCTGGAAGAGACCAGCACGCTGCATCTTCAGATCTGGAGCGCCGCCGACTATGAACAGTTTGCCTTTGACCTCGATACCATCGACCTCGGTAACGCGACGCTCACCCTTTCGTCCGCTTTTGAGGGCTTTGAAGCCGGCCAAAGCTACCGGTTGTTTGACTGGGGCGAGGCAACCCTATCGGGGCAGTTTGCAGGCTTCATCCTGCCGCAGCTTGGCGACGGTCTCGCGTGGAACACCGATGCGCTCTATAGCTCCGGCGTGGTCTCCATCGCCGTGATCCCGGAACCGGGGACGCTCGGGCTGCTTGCTTTTGTGCTGGCGGGTTTCGGCGGGCTTTGGGTTGGCCGCCGCTCGCGTCAAGGCCTGTTGCGCGCCGGAAGGTTTCTCCCCGTTGCGCTCGCTGGCGCTCTCTGCACCGGTTCTGCGCTCGCTGGAACGCCCGCCACCGCCGTTTTTACAGCGAAGGATGAAGTGGAGATCGGGAAAAACTCCAGCCATCGCTATTCCTTGGAGAGCGCGGGCGCGCCGGTCGATCACGAGCTGGTCCTTGAGTTTACGGCATGGTATCAGGCCGACAGGCCGGGTGGTTTTCTTCAGCATATGAAGGTCTTTTTCAATGGGGAAGAGTTGTCGGATATTCTCGACCGGCCCGCCATCTTCACGGCAAAGGATGAACGCCCGCGTGAAGTCTACGGCAAGGAGGGATGGCGGGTGGCGATTCTCAGTGCCCCGCAAGAGGCGCACGATGAACAGAGTCGCTACCATGTCCCCGGCAACGAGATGCCTGACATCACGCGTTTTCGTTTCCGCCTGCCGGTTTTCCAGCCGGGGGAGCAGGAGATCGAGATCCGTAACCTGATCCGCACCGACATCACGCCGGAGGGTCGGGAGATCGCCGCCACCCTGAAGATCCGCGATCTCGTTGTCCTTTCACAGCCCCGTTAAAGTCCGCCTTGCGCCTCGCCTTTGATTCATCTGCATGATCCCGCGTTTTTTTCTTGCCCTTGCCTTTTGTCTGTCCGCCTCCGGCCTGGCAGCCGATGAGCTTCCTCCCGTGCTGCCCGTCGGTGCGCCTGAAATCGACGGACGGATCAACCCCGGTGAATGGGAGCGGGCGCATTACCTGGGCCGGTTGACGCCGTGCGACGGGGCCGATCTGCCCGATACCGACGCATGGATGGCGATGGACCAGAGCAACCTCTACATTGCCGTCCGTTGTGCGGAGCCGCAGATGGAGCGCCTCAAGACGCATACCCTGCCCGAAGAGCAGAAGGCCGCCGTCTGGCTCGATGACAGCGTGGAGTTGTTTCTCGACATCGGCAATACAGCGAAGGCGATTTATCACCTGGTCGGCAACACGAACGGCACCTATTACGATTCGCAGATCATCCACCTCAAGGAGGTCGCTTCGGCGTGGGACTCGGGGGCGACCATCCGCACCTCGCGGGGCAGGGAGGGGTGGGAAATGGAGATCGCCATCCCGATGCTGGGAATGGGGCACCAGCTTCAGAGGGGGGAGGTGATCTCCGTCAACGTCGGGCGCAATCGCTATGCTGGCGGAAGACACGACATCGGCAGCCTTGCCAAAGGGCATTTTGTATTTCCCCAGCACTTTGCCCGGCTGCTGGTCGGGGGGCCGGTGGAAGGCCCGGGTTATCGCATGATCTCCACCCGGCGCGGCCCTTTTTTTGAAAAGGAACCGGGTGTCTGGGAATTTCAGCTTCTGGGCGCCCCGGGGCAAACCCCTGAACTGACGGTGGTATTTCCCGACGCCAACCCGCCCGTCCGGGAGACGCCCGCACTTTCGGCAAACCAGCGTTTTTTTCAGATCCCGATCGCCGCAGGCCGGGCTGCCGCCTATCAAAGCTGCGTGGTGACAGCCAAAGGGGTGGAGACACCGCTCTACCGTTCCCGGCACGAGGTCCGGCCTTTCAGGGAACCGGCCCGTGTCGCCACCACGGCGGACCCGCTTTTCGAGTCGCTTCTCGAACCCCGCCCGGAGGCGCTTTCCAGAGAAGGGGTCCTGATGTGGCCTCATGAACTCCTCCATCCGATGATGGCCGATCTCCCTTTTCGTACGGGTAGCGTTTACAGGGAGGAGGATGCCTATCGGCAGTACGGGAAAGACCGGTCGATCCTCTGGTGTATGGGGGCGGTCCTGACGCCGGAGCGGCTCGGGAAGTTTGACCGGCACCGGGTGGCGGTCGCCTATTGCCTTGATGCGCGGCGCGCGCTACCCGCAGGCGTGCCGGTCGACAAAACGGGGCACCCGTGGCTCCTTGACCCGCGTGCCAGGGAAGCCTATCTTGCCGACGCCGAAAAGGCGATTGCGATGGCCCGGGAACACCCTTCGATCCGGTTTCTTGCGGCAGGGGATGAGACGTGGGAGAAAATGCATCGCAGCCTGCTGGCCCATTTGGATGACAAGGAAAGCTACCCCGAGTTGCAGGCGGTGGACGAAGAGATCCGGCAGCAGTACGGTTTCGGAAAGTATGGCCTGCCCGAATCAAGCGTCGACACCAACCCTTTCCGATGGATCGCCACCTATCGGTGGGAGTTGGACAGGATGCTGGAGATTCAGAAGAAGATCCGTAAGCGGGTTCAGGAGGAAGCGCCCCATCTTAAAATGATCTCCTGGGACAACGTCAACGGGTTGCGCCCTTACGGCATCGGGCGCTGGCATGAAGCGTTTGACGTGATCATCCACCAGCTTTACCCGAGCGGGAATCCCCGCCGGGAGCTGTTTGGGGCGCAGACGCGGTTCTACGCCGATCTTTTCCGCAAACCGGAAAACTGGCCGCTGCCGCACATCGAGAACTATGGCGCGAACTTCAAGCCGGGCGAGGTGACGGAGCTGTTAAGCCAATGCCTCCGCAACGGGGCGACCGGCTTTTCGTTCTACCTTGCCGATACGCGGGCTCAACGCGCCGGGAAGGCCAACCCGGTGGTCGAGCGGATCGGCGCGCCGGAACGCTGGAACGTCATCCGGGACGTGATGGAACGGGTCACCGAAACGCCTTTCATCGTCCGCCAGCCGGTTGCTGATACCGCCATCTTCTATAGCAATACCAGCTATCAGGGAACCGGCACCGGCGAGGGGCATGCCCTTCAGTTCCGGGCCCGCAATGAAGGCGAATGGATCTATACCGTTCTCGGTCCGAGGCTTCGCTCGGCGCTGGCTTTCATCGACGATCATGCGCTGGAGAAACGGCGGCTTACCGACTATAAGGCGATCTACATCCCGTATATGCCGATCGCCGACGATGCCGAGTACCGGCAACTCGAGGAGTATGTGAAAGGGGGCGGTTCCCTGATCGTCTGCGATCCGCTCGCCTTCCGCCATCGCAGCGACGGAACCCTCCGCGAGGAGGGGTTGCTCCAGCCGCCGCTTGAAGACACGGCGGCCCTGCCGCCGCAGGAGGTGGTCTTTGAAAAGAAGGCGCTGGTGGCGCTTTCCCCCGCCTATCGCCTGAAGGCCGGGGAGGGGAGGGTGCTCGCCAGCTACCCGGGCGGCGACCCCGCCGTGGTGGAAGTCCGGCACGGGAAAGGGCGGATCACCTATTTCGGGCAGAATCCGTTGCGCGCGCGTGTTATTGAAGAGGCGGGGTGGATCTCGCTTTTCCGGACCCTCCAGGTCGCGGCAGGTGCGAGCCTTGGCGAGGAGGTCTGGCGGTTCCGCCTGCCGACGCCCGCCGCCCAAGGCGAGGGAAGCTCCCATCCCGCGGAGGTGTCGCTGACCGGCAACGCGATGGAATGGCGGGCGAGCGCACCGGTGGCGGTCGCCGCGAGCCGGGTCAGGGGATCTTATCAACTGAGCGTTGCCGACGATGCTTCAAAGGAACCGGCGGGCGAACCGGTTCCGTTTGCGGAGGGGCGGCTGACCGACCGGCTCAAAGGAGCGCAGGCCGCCAACGATGCCGACCCCCGCTCGTTCACGTTGCGGTGGAAATCGGCTCCGGCGCTCGGGATTCACTATACCTTCGACCAGGCGGTGGAGGTCCAAAGGATCGACCTTTTCTTTCATGGCCGATTGCCCGAAGGGAGGCTCGAGTATTCCGCCGACGGGGAGCATTGGCAGCCGGGTGAAGCGTGGGAAGCGCAAGTTACCCGGGGGGCGGGCGATGTTGAAAGGAAGCAAGTCGCGGTGGCGGCGGGGCGCTTCACGCATTATCGTCTGCAATTCAGCGATGTCCGCGATTTCGAGCTGGTTGAAACCGATTTTCTGGGGAAAGAGCCATGATGTCATCTGCCGGGTTTCCATCTTCTTTTCTGCGATGCAGGCGCGACGGCGTTTCCGTGCTGGAAATGATGATCGCCATTGTCATTGCCGTGATTCTCGCGGGCAGCATCATGGCGGTCGTCCAACGCTCCCGGCAGAGTGCGGAGCGGGCCGGTTGTCTCTCGCAGATCCGCCAGATCGGTTCGGCGCTCCATCTCTACGCGCAGGAGCACAACGGTTCCTTCCCCGGCCCCCTGCCCGGGAACCAGGGGGCGTATTATACCCGCGCGAGCAACACGCTGGCCCGTCACCTGAAGTCGTACCTTTTCCTGCCGGAACCGGTCGGCAGCGAACGGCTGATCGCGAAGGAACTGGAATGTGCCGCCGCGCGACGGATGATTCTTGCCCATGGAGGCACGGCAGCCGATGCCGTCTACTATAATTGCCCGACGACGAAGATCAACGGGGCCGGTTACCGGCCGCTCGGGTATATCGCCAGCGGGGCGACATCGCTCCCGCCGGCTTCGCTGATCGCGCTCGGCAGCGAGGGTGTCCTCTCGAAGGTGAAGGTGTTGCTCGATGCCGACTGGCTCCTTTCCGCCGCGCTGGTCGGCAACCGCAATGTCGCCCGGGAACCGGTCCACGGAAAGGTGCGCAACGCCTTGTTTGCGGATGGGCATGTCGAAGGAATCCCGCTCGAGTAACCTTCACCCGCAAATTCCCAAAGAAATGAAACCACGTTATTACCAGCCCGAACTCGCCGCCGCCACCGGGTTCGTCACAGTCGACATCGGCATTTTCGGCGCCACCTCCGCCGGATTTTCCGCCGCGCTTCAGGCCAGCCGGATGGGAAAAAAGGTCGTCATTCTGGAGGCAGGCGGGCACCTGGGAGGGATGACTACGGGCGGGCTTTCCCGCACCGACTCCGGGAGGAAACACCTGGTGGGAGGAATCGCCCGCGAGGTCTATCGTGCTTTTGGGAAACCCTACGGCAGGGAGGAGGAGTGGCTTTTTGAACCCCGCGTGGCCCGGCGGGTTTTTGAGGAGTGGTTGAGGGACGCCGGGGTGCCGGTCTACTTTCATCAATACCTCAAGGCCGTGCGCAAGGAGGGGGAGCGCCTCACCGAAGTGGTGACGGAAAGCGGGCTGCGGCTTGCGGCGAAAATTTTTATCGACGCTTCCTATGAAGGCGACCTCATGGCGGCGGCGGGCGCTTCCTTTACCACGGGGCGCGAAGGAAACCGGCGCTACGGCGAGCTTTACAACGGCAGTTTTGTTTCGCTCCATCACCAGTTTGACCGGCACGTGGACCCGTATGTCGTCCCGGGCGATCCTTCCAGCGGTCTCCTGCCGGGCATCGAAGCGGGCCCGCTGACTTCCCCCGCCGAGCCGGATCACCGCATCCAGGCCTACAACTTCCGGCTTTGCGTCACCCGCGAAGCCTCCAACCGGATTCCGTTTGAAAAGCCGGAGGGATACGACCCGATGGAGTATGAACTGCTGGCGCGGTTTTTTCAGAAGGGGTGGGAGGAACATTTCATGCGCTTTGATCCCATTGCGGGCCACAAGGTCGACATGAACAATTACGGCCCGGTCTCCACCGATTATATCGGCGGCAACTTCGGCTGGCCGCAGGGGAGTTACGCCGAGCGGGAGGCGATCTTTCAGGACCACGTCCGTTATCAGAAGGGATTGCTCTGGTTTCGTTGCCACGACCCGCGGGTGCCGAAGGAGGCGAGGGAAGCGTTGAACGCGTGGGGGCTGGCGAAGGATGAATTTAGCGAAACCGGCGGCTGGCCGCCCCAGCTTTATATCCGTGAAGCGCGCCGCCTTCTGGCCGAGGTGGTGATGACCGATCATCACTGCCTGGGGATTGAGGCGGTGGACGACCCGGTCGCCGTCGCCTCCTACCAGATGGATTCCCACAACTGCCGGCGGTTTGTCCAGAACGGAAGGGTGCTCAACGAGGGCGACGTTCAGGTTCGCGTCCGCCCGTACGGGATCTCCTACCGTTCCATCGTGCCGTTGCGCCGCGAGGTCGGCAACCTGTTGGTCCCGGTCTGTCTCGCGGCGTCGCACATCGCCTACGGGTCGATCCGGATGGAGCCGGTCTTCATGGTTCTCGGGCAAAGCGCGGCGACCGCTGCCGTGCTGGCGATCGACCACCGCGTGGCGCTGCACGATCTCCCGTTTGAGGAGTTGAGGGCGCAGCTCGAGAAGGACGGGCAGGTGCTCGACCCGTCCGCTTAAAACAGAAGCGCGAGCAGGAACCAGCCGACCATCACGACGGCGATGCCGACTTTCGCCACCATGCCGACGCCGGTGCCGATGACCGTCCCCCAGGTGGAGCGGGTGGCGGGCAGGAGGCGCTGGCCGCCGAGGAGTTCCCCCGCCAGTACGCCGGCGAGCGGGCCGACGATCAACCCCGGCAGGCCGAAAAAGAGGCCGACGATGCCGCCAAGAAGGCCGCCGATCACGCCCCAGCGGGTCGCCCCGAAGTATTTGGCCCCGGCGGCGCTGCTCAGGAAATCGACCGCCTGCGAAAGGAGCGTCAGGAAGATCAGCCCGCCCAGCGTGACCCAGCCGACGCTTTCCGCCGCGCCAAAATACCACCGGTGGTAAAACGCGGCGACGAGGATGAGGACCGTCCCGGGCACGAGCGGCACGATGGTGCCGAGCAGCCCCACGAGCATCAACATCGCCGTCAGCCACCAGGAGAGGAGGTCCATTTGCTATTGCTTTCGTGTCGCCGAATCCCTAAGAATGATTCTCAAAGAAAAAACCCTAATGGAATCGCTGATGGGTCGACCCTCTGTTTCGTCCGAGTCTCTTCGATCGGCGGTTTCATGAATTTGATTGACTTCCTATGGCACTTACAACCGGCTCCAAAGCACCCGATTTCACCCTCAAGACCAAAAGCGGCGATCTCTCCGAGGTTACCCTCAGCAGCCAGTTTGGCAAGGGCAACACGGTCCTTCTTTTCTTTCCGCTCGCCTTTACCGGGGCGTGTACGCAGGAGATGTGCGAGATCAGCAGCGGCATCCAGGCGTATGAAGGGCTTAACGCGAAGGTGATCGGGATCAGCGTCGACAGCCCGTTTGCGCAGGAGGCATGGGCAAAGCAGGAAAACATCACGATCACGCTCGCGAGCGACCTTAACAAAAAGACGGCGGAAGCGTACGGCACGCTGTTGCCCGACCTCCTCGGCCTCGGTTCCGTCTCGGCCCGCGCCGCCTTTATCGTCGACAAGGAAGGGGTGATCCGGTATGCCGAGGTGACGCCGACGCCGCACGATCTTCCGAATTTTGAAGCGATCAAGGCGCGCCTGGCCGAACTGAAGTAAAGAAGAAAAACCCCTTCCCCCTTTTCCGGAGGACGAGGCCCCGCCCGGGCGTCGGCGTCTCCGGTTTTAAAACCCGCACTTTCGTTTTATATGAGTGATCCCTTTAATACCTTGCGCACGTTTGACCTCGGCTTCGGCCGGACGGGGCGCTACCATTCCCTCCCGGCCCTGGAAGAGGCCGGGCTGGCCAACATTTCGCGCCTGCCGGTCAGCATCCGCATCGTCCTGGAATCGGTGCTGCGCAACTGCGACGGCAAAAAGGTTCCTGAGGATGCCGTGCGCAAGCTCGCCAACTGGAACGCGAAGAAGCCCGCGCCGGAGGAGATTCCCTTCGTCGTGGCGCGGATCGTCCTTCAGGACTTCACCGGCGTTCCGCTGCTGGTCGACCTCGCGGCGATGCGTTCGGCGGTCGCCGGCGTCGGGGCCGACCCGAAGATGATCGAGCCGCTGGTGCCGGTCGATCTCGTCGTCGATCACTCCGTCCAGGTCGATTTTGCCGGTTCGGCGGAGGCGCTGCGGCTCAACCTCGACATGGAGTTCCGCCGCAACCGCGAGCGTTACGAGTTCCTCAAGTGGGGGCAGCAGGCGTTCAAGACCTTTGGTGTCGTGCCGCCGGGGATCGGGATCGTCCACCAGGTCAACCTCGAATACCTCGCCAAGGGGGTGCTTCACAAGGACGACCTCTACTACCCCGACACGCTGGTGGGGACCGACTCGCACACGACCATGATCAACGGGCTCGGGATCGTCGGCTGGGGCGTCGGCGGGATCGAGGCGGAAGCCGGGATGCTTGGCCAGCCGGTTTACTTCCTGACGCCGGAAGTCGTCGGCGTCCACATCACGGGCCGCCTGCGCGAAGGGGTCACCGCGACCGACTTGGCACTGCACGTGACCGAGATGCTCCGCAAGCACAAGGTGGTCGGGAAGTTTGTCGAGTTCTACGGCGAAGCGGCGGAATCGCTTCCGCTGACCGACCGCGCCACCATCGGCAACATGTCGCCCGAGTATGGTGCGACGATGGGCTTTTTCCCGGTTGACTCGGAGTCGGTCAACTACCTCCGCGCCACCGGCCGCACCGAGGAACAATGTGCGGCGTTTGAAAACTATTTCCGCGCGCAGAAACTCTTCGGGATGCCGCGCAAGGGCGACATCGACTATTCGGTCGACCTCGACCTCGACCTGGCCGATGTCCAGCCGAGCGTCGCCGGGCCGAAACGCCCGCAGGACCGGATCAACCTGAGCGACCTCAAGGAAAGGTTCGCCGAGATCCTCGAAAAGCCGGTCCCCGAAGGCGGGTACGGCAAACCGGCGTACGAACACCGGTTCCGCGTGCCGGTCGCCCTGAACGGGAAACCGCCCGAACACGAAACCCCGCTCGACTCGACCGACTCGAAGCGGCACCACTTCCAGGAAGGCCAGCCGCGCAACAAGAACGAGATGATCAGCAACCGGCCGACCGATTCGCCGGTGGAGGATTTCCCGGCCAACCCGTTCCCGCCGGGGCAGTCGCAGATCGGCAACGGCAGCGTGCTGATCGCCGCGATCACCAGTTGCACCAACACGAGCAATCCGAGCGTCATGATCGCCTCCGGGCTTCTCGCCAGGAACGCGGTGGAACGCGGCCTGAAGGTCGACCCGGCGGTGAAGACCTCGCTCGCCCCCGGCTCCCGCGTGGTGAGCGATTACCTCGACCGGACCGGGCTCCAGCCGTACCTCGACACCTTGGGCTTTCAGGTGGTCGGCTTCGGGTGCACGACCTGCATCGGCAACTCCGGGCCGCTTCATCCGCGCATTGAGGAGGCGATCATCAAGCACGATCTCGTCTCCGCGTCGGTCCTTTCGGGCAACCGGAACTTCGAGGCGCGGGTTCACCAGAACATCAAGGCCAACTTCCTGATGTCGCCGCCGCTCGTCGTCGCGTTTGCGCTCGCCGGTCGGATCGACATCGACATGGCCAACGAACCGCTCGGCCACGACAAGGAGGGCCAGCCGGTCTACCTGCGCGACATCTGGCCGAGCTTGACGGAAATCCGCGCGACCATGGCTTCGGCCCTTTCGCCCGATATTTTCCGCAAGCTCTACACCGACTTCGCGGAACAGAACCCGAAGTGGAACGAGATCCCGTCGACCACCGGCGACATTTACGAGTGGGACGAAAAGAGCAGCTACATCCAGCACCCGCCGTTTTTCGAAGGGTTCGGGATGGAAGCCGGGACGATCCGCGAGATCCGCGGGGCGCGCCCGCTGGGGATCTTCGGCGATTCGGTGACGACCGACCACATTTCGCCCGCCGGGGCGATCAAGCCGACTTCCCCCGCCGGGAAGTACCTGCTGGAGAACGGGATCGAAGTCGCCGACTTCAACTCGTACGGCAGCCGCCGCGGGAACGACCGCGTCATGACGCGCGGCACCTTTGCCAACGTCCGGATCAAGAACCTGATGGTCCCCGGTGTGGAAGGGGGGGTGACCCGCCATTACCCGGGCGGCGAGGAGCTTTCGATTTACGACGCCTCAATCCGCTACCAGGCGGAGGGGACGCCGCTGGTGATCATCGCCGGGCAGGAGTATGGCACCGGTTCCAGCCGCGACTGGGCGGCGAAGGGGACGCGTCTGCTCGGGGTCAAGGCGGTCGTCGCCGCGAGCTACGAGCGGATTCACCGTTCCAACCTGGTCGGGATGGGGGTGTTGCCGTTGCAGTTTGAGGAAGGGACCAGCGCCGCGACGCTCGGCCTCGACGGGTCGGAAGTCTTTGACGTGACCGGGCTCGACGAAAATGTGCAGCCGCGCCAGAAGGCGACGCTGGTCATTCACCGCACCAGCGGGGCGACCGACGTGGTGCCGGTGATCGTGCGGATCGACACCCCGATCGAGATCGACTACTACCGCCACGGGGGCATCCTGCCGTACGTGCTGCGGGAGATCATCTCGACTTCGGCGCAGGCCTGAGTTATCTTGTCATCTTCGTAGTGGACGGCGGATGACCGTCGGCGGGCAAGGTTGTTTTCACTTAAATTCGTGGACACGGCCTAAGCCCGCTGGAGGAAAGTCCGGACACCGCAAGGCAACATGCCGCGTAAAACGCGCGGGAGCCACCAGGCGAAAGCCGGTGGCGACGGAAAGTGTCACAGAAAACAAACCGCCGGGGGGCAACCTTCGGCAAGGGTGAAAAGGCGAGGTAAGAGCTCACCGCCCGGGGCGCAAGCGCCGGGGCACGATAAACCCCATGTGGTGCAAGACAGAACAGGAAGACGGGTCGCCTGCCCGCCGCTCTTCTTAAAGAAGGGCTCGACTTCCGGGTTATCGTCGCACCAGGGAGGCTTTTCGGGGACGGTTCGCCGCCTTGAAAGGCTGAACGGCGCGTCGGCCGGGGATTTCGATCCACGGTTGGCGCGAGATAAATGGTCATCCACGACCTTCCAAAGGTTGAGACAAAATCCGGCTTATAGCCGTCCACTTCGGTTTTTTTAAGAAAAAGGCGCTCCCAATGCTTCGGGAGCGCCTTTTTTGTTTTTTTTATGTAACTTTTCGCGGGTGATTCCTCTGATCGGTGTGTGAGCATGGTGAAAAACACCCCCCAATCTTGTCCGCATTGCGGAAAACCGGTTTCGAGCGATGCCTTGATGGGCCTTTGTCCGGAGTGCCTGCTCAAGGCCGGTTCGGCCACTGCCACCGGGGCGACGCCGCTTGAGACAGGGAAAGGCCGGTTCGTTCCGCCGACGCCGGAGGCGTTGGCGCGTTATTTTCCGCAGTTGGAGATCCTGGAACTCCTCGGCCACGGCGGGATGGGGGCGGTTTACAAGGCGCGGCAGAAGGAACTCGACCGCATCGTGGCGCTCAAGATACTCCCTCCCGGGATCAGTCACGACCGGAGCTTTTCGCAACGCTTCACGCGCGAGGCGCAGGCGCTCGCCAAGCTGAATCATCCCCATATCGTCACCCTCTACGATTTCGGGCAGGCCGACGGGTTGTTCTACTTTTTCATGGAGTATGTCGACGGGATGAACCTGCGCCAGCTTCTCGACGGGAGGCACCTTTCGCCCGATGAGGCGCTCGCCATCGTCCCGCAGATCTGCGACGCGCTCCAGTACGCGCACGACCGGGGGATCGTCCACCGCGACATCAAGCCGGAGAACCTGCTTCTCGGCAGGGACGGACAGGTCAAGATTGCCGATTTCGGGGTGGCCCGGATCGTCGCCGGAGAGGAAACCGGGGGGCAACTCCTGAAGCATGATATCACGTTTCAGGAATGGACCTCATCCATTCCCTCGGTGCTCGGAACGCCGCAGTACATGGCGCCGGAGCAACGTTTGCGCCCCGGAGAGGTCGATCATCGGGCCGACATCTACTCGCTCGGGGTCGTCTTTTATCAACTTTTGACCGGCGAACTTCCCGGGAGGCCGATCGAAATGCCGTCGCGGAAGGTGGAGGTCGACGTCCGGCTTGACCGGGTGGTCCTGCGTGCGCTGGAGCAGGAACCCGAACGCCGTTACCACCAGGCCAGCGGGATGAAGGCGGAGGTGGAGACGATTGCGGCGACCCGGGCGCGGGTTTCCGGGACAACCGGAATGCGGCTGCCGTTGTTTGCAGGGTTCTGGCGACGGACCGCCGCGTTGTTGATGGATTATGCTCTGGTCTCGGCCGTTGCCTTTCCTTTCGTTCTTCTGATTGCTGTTGCTGCACCCGGATCGATCGTGGTTGAGACTCCCCTGGGTCTGGGAACAACGGAGCGTATCCTTGAAGATCATTCATCCGACACCGGCGGTCACCGTGTGGTGGAGACGACGGTTCTTGGCAGGTGGAGCTATCTCTATCATCAATCGACCGATGCGAAAGGGCGGAAAGAAACCTCCCGACTGATCGACCCGGACTCCCGGCGGCCCCTTAAGACCACTTCTGCCGGGACGCTCTATCTCGGGCTGTTGCTGCTCTATTGGATCGTGATGGAAAGCAGCCGTTGGCAGGCTTCCGTCGGCAAGGCGATCCTGCGAATCCATGTCACCGACTGGAAAGGAGAGCGTTTGAGTTTCGACCGCGCCCTGGGTCGTAATCTGTCGAAAATCTTCTCATTCCTGACTCTGGGCTTCGGGTTCATGATGGCCGGTGTGGACGGTAGGAAACAGGCGTTGCATGACAAGATCGCGAACAGCTTTGTCCGTTGCGGCGGACCGGGAGCCCGGAAGGGGGAACCGCGTCCCCTGACGTTTCGTGGCAAGCTTTGGCGGGTGGCGTTGTTCGGTACGCTTTTCTACGTTCTTGTCGTTTTCCCTCTGAGAACGAAGGCGTACCATGATCGCACGGCACAAGGTCAGGCCGAACCTGTCGCGGCGGAAGCCGGTACGCCCGTGGCCTCCCTGCGGTTTGGCCCGGTGATCGAACGGACGCTGGGCGACATGACGGCAAAAAGCGATATCCCGGAGCTTCTTGACTTCAAAACGGGCGCGCTCTTTTTCCAGAGCGAAGTCTTGGGTGAGCACCCTCCTTCCGAGCCGGAGGAGTATGGCAGGAGACACCGCCAATATGGAACCGATGCGGGCGGAACCTTGCTGGCCGGCGACCGGGGTGTGATAGGGTGGGAGCTGGCGACGGTGCCGGAATCGCCCGATGCGTGGGAGCGGCTGACCGCGGAGGCGGTTCACCGGGCGCTGGCGGAGATTCCGCTGCGCAACCCGGTCATTTTCCACGGAACGGGAACGCTGCCCGCCACCTACCTTTTCAAGACGCGGACCGGCGAAGAAGGGGTCTTGCAGATTACGGGATTTGGCGAAAAGCCGCCGGGGGTGATGATCCGCTACAAGCTGCTGGAGGGGCTTGCGCCTGCGACTCCTCCCGCAAGGGAGGATTTGTTGACGATGGATCACCCGACGGTTCAGCTCAAGGCATGGCCGGGCGAGGTTTATTCGGTCGATGGCGAGGAGTACGATCTCGACGGGCTTTACGGGAAGCTCAACAAGCTCGCCTTTCAGCAGGCGGTCGATCGCAAGGTGATTCCGATGACGGTCTCTGCGGCCAAAGGGGTTGATCCGGCGCAAATCCGGTTCCTTACCGAAACGGCCCGCGCCTTCGGGATCAATTCGCGCGAAGTGCTTGCGGGAAACCCCGCCGCCGTGCCGCCAAGCGGCATCCGCCAGCCGCGGTTTCAGATCCGCGCCGGGGCGGGTGACAAGGAAGAGGCCGACACCTTCACCGATTCCAACGGCAGCGACACGATCCGGCTGGCCAAAAAGGTTTGGCTCGATGAAGGCGATGTCCGCTCCGCCCGGGTGGAAATTCAGAACGGGAACCGGCTGATCGGGTTAAAGCTGACGATCAACGGCACCCGAAAGTTTGCCGCGCTCACGCACGCCTTTTTGCACAAGCGAGTGGCGCTGCTTTTTGACGGCAAGGTGCTCGCCGCGCCGGTCCTTCAGGTTCCCATTTATGGCGGGGTGCTTTACCACCAGTCGCTCAACCTCTCGGAAGCGGAAGAGGCGGTGCTGCTGGAGGTGTTGAACCGGGGGGAGGCCGGTCACGGCGATCAACCGGAGGAGCCGCGTTGAGCATCGGCCCGGAAGAGCGCGGCCCCGCCGCACCCGGCGATCTCTTTGCGACCACGCGCTGGACCATGGTGCTCAAGGCGCAGGGCGATTCCACACTGGCGCAAACGGCGCTGGCGGAGCTTTGCCAGGCGTACTGGTTTCCGCTTTATGCCTATGTGCGGCGGCGGGGTTACGGGGCGCACGATGCGGAAGACCTGACTCAAGGGTTCTTCGCGCGGTTGTTGCGGCTCGAGTCGTTGGGGGGCGTCCGGCGCGAACGGGGCAGGTTTCGTGCGTTTCTGCTGGCTTCGATGAAGCATTACCTGGCCGACGAACGGGACCGGGCCTCGGCCCGGAAGCGGGCGGCGGAGAAGAACGTTTCGCTCGATGCCGGGTTGGCCGAACACCGTTACGGCAGGGAAACCACCGACCCGCTGACGCCGGAACGGCTCTTTGAACGGCAATGGGCGCTCGCCCTGCTGGAAAGCGTGTTGCAGCGCCTCGCAGGCGAGTATGAAGCGGCGGGGAAGACGGCGCTTTTTGATGAACTTCGCTTTGCGTTGACCGGCGACCGGAGCGACGTCCCGTATGCCACGCTCGCGGGGCGGCTCGGGATGAGCGAAGAGGCGGTACGGGTGGCGGTTCACCGGCTGCGGCACCGTTATCGGCGGCTCCTGAGGCACGAGGTGGCGCAGACGGTCGAAAACGCCTCGGAGGTTGCCGATGAACTGGCGGCGTTGCGGCGGATTCTTTCGTCCTGAGAGCGGATTTGAGGATTCACGGAACCGTCTCGCTTTCCTGGTTTTTGAGTGCGGAAGTTGTACGGTTTTTGTATGCTGCTATCTCTTGCCGGAAGAGAGGGGACGTGTCATGCTTGGGGTGTCATGATGCAAACCACCACTCCTTCCGTTCGCCAGCGGCCGAGCGATCGTGTCCGCGATTATGTTCTGCGCCAGCCGGTCGGCTCCGGTGCGCCGGAGCGGTTGCCGACGATGCGGGACCTGGCGGCTCACCTCAAGGTCAGCCTCGCCACGGTGCAGGGGGTTTACCGCGACCTGAAGGCAAAGGGGCGGATCACGACCAAGGCGGGGGACGGCACCTACCTCGTTCCCGCAGGGGGTGCGGTGCGGCCCGCTTCCGCCCGAAGGAAGGTTTTTTTCAACCACATCGCCGCCACCAAGGGCAAGGAGAGCATGTTGCTCGGTTTTCTCTACGGCGCGCTGCTCCAGATCGCCATGGAGCGCAACCTGCGGCTGGAGTTTTCGGCGCTCGACGCGGATCACCCCGAGGAGGAACAGGTGCGGGCGTTGTTCGAAGCAGGGGAACTCGACGGGATGATCATCTTCCCGTTCGTGCCTTGCCAGCCGTTGATCGTGGCCTGCGAGGAGCTTCAGGTCCCCTATGTCTCCATTCATCCGCCCAACCCGGAGACTTGCGCCAACTTTGTGACGCCCGATTACTTCATGGGCGGCTACCGGATCGGGGAGGCCTTCGCTGCCGCGGGACGGGAGCGGATTGCCTTTCTGACGGCGGGCGGGGTGATGGAGAGCTCCACGGCCTGGGCCTTTGCCGCCGGGCTCCAGAACGCGCTGCTGGAGACGACCGGGCGCGTTGCGGTGGAGCATGGCCGGTTCCGGGAGATCGCGATGCGAAGGAAGATGCTTTACGACTGGCTTCACGAACGGCGCGGGCGGCTGCCGGACGCCATTTTCTGCCATCGCCATGCGCTTTTCGAGCCGTTGCTCGAAGCATTGGAGAAGCTCAAGGTCGCGGTCCCTGAAGAAGTGAGTGTCATTTCGGCGATTGATGTCGCGCCCGACCTCTCCGGTACCCAGGCTTTTACCAGCCTGGCCATGCCGATTGACGAAGTCTCCAGCGCGGCCCTGGAATACCTGCACCGGCGGATGGAACTCAAGGGGGCTTCGCTGCCCGGGGTGAAAGTACCGGTCGGTTTCACCGGAGGGCGGACCACGCTCCCGGTGGAAAACCGCGTGCTCGGGATCTGAACTCCCGGGCGCTGGCCCTTGGGGTAAAATGGAGCGGAAACCGGAGAAAGTGGAGGGAAATAACGGCTGGTTTTAATACAACTTTAATCCTTCTGCGATAAAAATACAACTTAACTCTTGACGGTGTAGTGAATCTTTCTCATGATTGTTGCCGTTACAGAGAAAGGGTTGTCCAAGGCAGCCTCACCAAGAATCTCTTCTTTCCTGTTCACCCTCCGCTTGAAAATTCATCCCATGAAGACGATTTTCCCCCGTATTCTCGCCGCCTGTGGTTCCCTGGCCCTGCTGGCGCATCCCGCAAGTTCCCGGGCCGATGTCTGGACCGTCGATGTGACCCAAGGGCCGACCAATAAAAACTGGACTGAAGCCGAGACCTGGGCGGGGGCGACCTCCGGCTTCCCCAATTCTTCCGGCGACGAAGTGGTCTATTCCAGTGATGCATCCAAGAGGAACGTGCTTCTCCTTGATCAGGACGAAATCGAGATCGGCGCGCTGACGGCCACCGGCGTCACCAATGGACAGGTCCGCCGCATTCGTGCAGCCGAGGGGCAGGTCGCGTCGCTGAAGATCGGTACGCTCACCAAAAGCGGCGCAGGCGACCTGACCATCGAAAACGGCGAGGGGACTCTTTTCGTCGAGATCGGCACCCTCATTGCCAGTACAAATATCGAAGTGGGGCGCGTCAATCCGACCTTTGGCGGCTATGGCGGCTTTGAGGTGACCGGTTCGAGTACCATTTCCGGCGGTTCGTTCGCTTTCGACGGAGGGGTTGCCTCCGGAGAGAAGCGCCTGAAACTCGGCGCGCTTTCACTGGATGGCACCTTGATCGTCACCGGCCGGGAGAGCAACGGCGGCGTAGTGGAAGTCCGTTCGCTTACCGGTACGAGCGGCAAAGTCCAGGTCACCAACAGCACCCATAACCCCAACCCGACGGAAAACCCAAAAACAGGAACCCTGGAGATCAACGCCACCAACTTTCCCCTGGGAGAATCGACGACGGCCAGTTATGGCGGTCTCATCGAACTCGGGCAGGTGGAACAGAATTCCCTCGCCGTTGTTAAAAAGGGCGAAGGCATTCAGATTTTCTCCCGCGCCACCGGGAATACCTACAACGGCGGCACGATCATCGAAGGGGGCGTCCTTGCCGTCTCCACCAACACCAACTCCGGCACCAGCGGCCTTGGCACGGGCGAGGTGGAAGTCCGCAGCGGCGGTACGCTGGCCGGAAATGGCCGCATCCGGCTGGATGGCGAGGCCGTGGTGGTCCAGTCGGGCGGCGTGATCGCGCCGGGTGCGCATCTGGGCACGGGGGTAGCTACCCTGACCCTCAACGGCGCGCTTCAGCCAAGTGAAGCCATTCTCTCGCTGGAATCCGGGGCCGCATTCAGGTTCCGCCTCGGGGCGGACAATGCCAGCGATCGGGTGGCCTTTACAGGCTACCATGCCAACGGGTTCCAGATTTCCGGCACGGTCACGGTGGATCTGCTCAATGCCAGCGAAGGCAAATATACGCTTTTTAGTTTCAATGCCATTGATGCCGGGGAACTGGCCACGCTGGTTGGCTCCCTCTCGCTCGGCGAGGGATTGACCGGCTACCACGGAACGCTCGGTTATGATGCCACAAGCATCTTTGTGGAGGTGCAGGCCATCCCCGAGCCGTCGACCACGGCATTTCTTCTGCTCGGTGCAGGGGCGGCGGCGCTTTCGTGGTGGCGTCAGGGCAGGAAGTAGCTGATTCTCATCCCATAAAATTCACGGTTTCCCCTCATGAAGCAGCACCATCGACGCTTTGGATTCACCCTGGTTGAGCTATTGGTCGCCATCGTGCTGGTAGCCGCGCTGGCGGTGTTTCTGATGGCGGCCGTCTCACGTGCGCGAAAGGGGAACCGGCAGGCGCTTGACCTGGTATCACTCCGGCAGATCGGGACGATCCTGCATGGCTATATCAGCGATCATCAGCAGGAGCTGCCGGTGATCGTCACTCCCGCGCCATTCAAGACGCTGTCGATTTATCTCGGCTATATCCCGCATGCCCGCGACTGGAGCAATGACCAGAGTTCGCCCAAGAACTCGATCTTTTCGCCGGGGGCGGATCAGCGGGCCATCCGCGCGCTTTTCACCAGCGCATATGACGAACGGGTGGTTCCAGATCCGTTGAACGGGTTTTGCACCAACGGCTATATCGGGAGCAACCCCCAGACGAAACTTGGCCCGGACGATGACGATCCCAACATCCGCTACTACTACCAGATCCGTCGCCCGAGCTCCAAAATCTATGCGCTTCCATCGTTCTTTCTGAAGAGCATTGGGGAGCGCTTTACGGCGGCGCCGAGCAATTCGCCTTTCCGTTCCGACAAGAATCCGGAGGAGAAAGGGCACTTCCCGGCTCTTTTTATGGATGGGCACGCTGCCATGGTGGACCCCGCTCCCAAGGGGATGAGCGCCAACGCCGTTCACGACCGTTGGGTCCGCCCCAAGAAAGAATAATGAAAATGCGACGAATTTTGCTAATATGCTTAATGATGATGGCGGGCGGATGCGCTCCCATTGTGCGGGTGCCGACGGTGCTCTATACCGGCGAACCGAAGCCGGGCGGGGTATTGCTATATGTTGCGCCGGACGGGGATGACGCCGCTTCGGGCGATGCGGCGCACCCGTTGGCTACTGTCGCGGCGGCATTGCGGCTGGCGACGCCGGGCAGCGTGATCCGTTTGACGCCGGGGGTTTACCGGGAGCGGGTTGAGGTGACCTTTCAGGCAAGGGAAGGAGCGCCGCTGGTGATCGAAGGCGCACGCACGCCGGACGGGCAATGGCTGGCGAGGGTGGACGGCTCCACCCGGCTCGACCCGAAACGGTGGCAGCCGCGCCCGGAGATCGGCCCCGGGGTCTATGCCTACCCGATGGGCGATCCGCACCTGATGCTGGTCAACGGAGAAAACGTGCCGCGTCTGCACTGGGATATCAGGCACCTTGGCCGGTCCGACGACCATCCCAAGGGCCACCATGTGGCGTACCGGGCGGAGGAAATTCTGGCTTCCCGTGAAGATCGGCGCGAAGTCCAGCGCTACCATGCCGAGGCGATCCCGTTCTGGGAAACCGTGGGCGGAGTCTATTCACCGAGCCGCGATCTGAAGGAGGTCTATCTGAGGCTGGCCGGGGGCGGCGATCCGCGGAAGATGGAGACGGCGGCGGCTCTGGAAGGGGCGGTTGTCACGCTCAGGGGAGCCCGGCATGTGGTCTTGCGCGATCTGGCGATCGGCGGCGGGGAATATGGCGTGGAGATCCTTGGCGAAGGGACGGCTTTCAACCGGGTGGAGCAGTGTTATGTGACGCACGGGCGGCGGCGGATCAAGGTCGGGGCGGGAGCGCGGCAGACGGTGATCGCGGGCAACCGCGTGGAAAACGGCTTTATCGGACAGTTGACCGGAGCGTGGGGAACAAGCCCGACCGACTCGCCTGCGCAAAGGATGAAGGCGGCCCAAAAATGTTTTGTCTATATCTACTTCAAATATTGGGCGAGCGCGGTTTCGATTTCCGATGATGTTTCGATCATCGCCGAAAAGGGGAGCGTGGATACGCTGATCGAGAAAAACAGCCTCGAAGGGGGGCTGATCGGCATCGGCCTTTACGGCGGGGACAGGGTCAGGATTGCCAACAATACGGTACGGCATTTTTCCAGTGTCGGAACGGTGGTGCGCGATGGTGGCGACCTCGCCGTTTACGACGGCAATCTGTTTGAGGATTGCAACATCAACATCCGCCTGCATACCCTCAGCACGCCGGGGCAGCAACGCCGGATCGCGCTTCTGCGCAATGTCAGCATTCAGCGGCCGGGAGTCTCTGCCCATATCTTTTGCCATTCCACCCCGTTTGCCAGGGATTCTCCGGTGCATCGGGTGGTCATCGCGCAAAACACCTTTGTGGGAGGAAACAAGGTGATTGGCTTTCCTCCCCTGCCTCCCCCCGGGACGATCAAGCCATTGAGCCGGTTCCAGTTTGTCAACAACCGCTTTATCGGATGCGGGACGGTGATTCACGCCAAGATGCCGTACTTTGAGAATCGCGACATGTTCGGGCATTTTGACTATAACCAGATCATCGGCGGTCGCATCGGCGTACACGGGGTGCCGGTCTGGTACGGAGCGCATAACATCGACGACACGCAGGCGAGCGGCTGGAAGATCGATGGCGACCGGGTGACGCTGCCGACGCCCGACCGGGGCCGCCGCGCCGGGCTCGATCTTTCGCAGCCGTACGAGCTGGACGGGGAACGCTACCCGTCGCTCGGCGGGCTGATGCCGGGGTATGTCGGCGATCCCGCTCCCGATCTTGGCGCGCCATGGTGGCCGCCATCCCAACGCGCTTTGACCCATGCCTACTGATCTGTTGACTGAACCGACCGCCGCTATTGACCCGCTTTTTGCCGAAGCGTGGCAACGGGGGCTTGACAACCTGCAACCGAGCCCAAGTGAACTGGCGCACGGGCTGGAACTCCACCGCAACCTGACGGTCTGCGAACATTACGGCTTTCTGCCGTTGGCGTGGAGCCCGGCGGCGGTCGCGGCGCGCGAAACCGGGAGCGACGGGGCCAGCTATGTTGACTTTGAGCGACGGCAGCACTTCCTGCGCACCGTCGGCTTTACCGAAACGCCCGCTGCGAAGCAGGAGTTTTTCGGCGCGCTGGAAACGGCCGGGGTGCATGGGATCGTGCTGCCGGTCAATGATTACGGCGAAGCGCTGGCCGATGCGGTCCAGCGGATCGCGGCGTTTCGTCACCTCTGCCTCTCCTTCCCCGAACGGCTTTTCCAGACGGGCGATGCCGCAGGGATCGAGCGTGCACAGGTGACCCGTTCGACGGCGCTGATCTTCAGTTTAAGCGGGATGCCGGTCTTTGGGCAGGGCGATATGACCGATCCGCACCAGCTCCTCGAATGGGTCGATACCTGGTACGCCATGGGGGTCCGCTTCATGCACCTTGGCTATAACCGGCGCAATTTGTTTGCCGATGGTTGTACGGAGTTGAACGACGGGGGCTTGAGCGATCTCGGGCGCGATCTCGTTGCAAAAATGAACGAGGTCGGCATGATCATCGACCTGCCGCACAGCAGCCGCAACACGGCTCTGGAGACGGCGAAAATTTCGGCGCAACCGGTGATTGCCAGTCATGTCGGCGTTCGGGAGGTTCATGAAGGGCCGCGATGCAAGAGCGACGAGGAGTTGAAGGCGATCGCCGCCACGGGCGGGTATGTCGGCATCTATAGCGTTCCATCGCTGCTGGGCGAAAACGCGGACCTGAACCTGATGCTCCGCCATGTGGCCCACGCGCTCAAGGTGGTCGGGCCGGAGCATGTGGTGATCGGCACCGACGTTGGGCATAACGGGCGTTCTCCCGGGCCGATGCAACGGGTCGGAGGCAACTGGCGGAGGGTGATTGCGGGAGGGTGGAACGAACACAAGCCGCGTGTGGACGGCGGTAGCGGACATCTTGGCGGCAGTCTCGCCTGGACCAACAAGCCGCTGATCACGGTCGGGCTGGTCAAGCTCGGCCTGAGCGACGAGGCGATCGCGCAGATGCATTTCGGCAACCTGCGGCGGGTGCTCGGCGCGGCGGCCCGGAAAGGTTGATCAGCAGTGCGGCTCCGGTGTCTGCCCCGGCGGGTCGACCTGTACGGTGACGTGATGGATCGCGAACCGCTCGGCGAGGTGCCGGGCGACAAGGGGCGGGAGGGCGAGGGGATCGGCCCCGGGTGCGGGCGTGACGTGGATCGTGGCGACGACGCTTTCGTCGGTCAATGTCCAGGCGTGGAAGTGGCCCGCTTGCGCCACGCCGGGGAGGGCGGCGACTTCGGCTTCGGCGGTTTTGACATCAAGCCCGCGCGGCACCGCCTGGAGGAGCACCCGGATCGCGTCGGAAACCAGCCCCCAGGCCGAGCGGAGGACCAGAAGCGAGACGCCGATGGAGAGGAGCGGGTCGAGCCAGGTCCGGCCGGTGAGGAGGATGCCGACGGCGGCACCCATCGCGCCGACGGAGCCGAGGAGATCGCCGACGACGTGGAGAAACGCCCCGCGCAGATTGCTGTCGTTGCGGTTGCCGCCGTGCAGGATGAACGCCCCGGCGAGATTGATCAGCAGGCCGACTGCGGCGACCGCCAGCATCGGCCCGGCGAGAACCGGCGTCGGGTGGAAAAACCGGCCTGCCGCTTCCCAGGCGATCCAGGCCACGAGCAGGAGAAGCGACGCGCCGTTGGCGAGCGCCGCCAGCACGCGGACCCGGTGGAAACCGTAGGTCCGCACGGCATCGGGCGAGCGGGCGGCGAGGCGGTAGGCGACCAGCGCCAGCAGCAGCGCCGCCGCGTCCGAGACCATGTGCCCCGCATCGGCGATCAACGCCAGCGACCCCGACCACCAGCCGCCGATCGCCTGCACCACGGCGTACCCGAAGGTCAGGAAAAAGACGGTGCGGACCCGGCGCTCGTTTCCAACGGTAACGGAAGGGGCGTGATGATCGTGGGGATGCTCGTGCTCATGCTCGTGATCCGGTTCGTCGGGTTTCATGGGGCAAATGGAGGGCGAAACCGTTTGAGCCGCAACGCGTTGCCGACGACGAAGACCGAGGAGAGGGCCATCGCCCCTGCGGCGAAGACAGGCGAAAGGAGGACGCCGTTGAAGGGGTAAAGCGCCCCGGCGGCGACCGGCACCAGCGCGGCGTTGTAGGCGAAGGCCCAGAAGAGGTTTTGCCGGATGTTGCTTAAGGTCGCCTTGGAAAGGGCGATGGCATTGGGTGCGCCGGTCAGGTTGCCCGACATCAGGACCACCTCGGCGGCTTCCATGGCGACATCGGTCCCGGTGCCGATCGCCACGCCGACTTCGGCGGCGGCCAGCGCGGGGGCGTCGTTGATCCCGTCGCCGACAAAGGCGAGCGCGCCATGTTCGGCCTTGAGGCGTTCCACGGCGTCGACCTTGCCGTCGGGAAGGACCTCGGCGATCACTTCGTCGATCCCGAGCCGTTGCGCGATCGCCTCCGCCGTCCGCCGGTGGTCGCCGGTGATCATGGCGACTTTGAGCCCGAGTTGGTGCAGCGCTTCGATCGCCTCCGGGGTGCCTGGTTTGATCGGGTCGGCCACGGCGATCATGGCGGCGAGCCGACCGTCGATGGCGGCGTAAAGCGGGGTTTTCCCTTCGTCGCCGAGCTTTGCGGCGGCATCGGCAAAGGGCGCGACCTCCAGCCCGAGTTGCCGCATCAGCCGGTCGGCCCCGATCTCGACCCGCGCGCCGCCCGCCAGCGCGCGGACGCCGTAGCCGGTGATCGACTCGAACTGCGTGACCTCCGGGAGCGCCACCCCTTCCGCTTCCGCCGCTTCGACGATGGCGCGGGCGATCGGGTGCTCCGAGCGGGCTTCCACGGCGGCGACTTTTGCCAGCACTTCCGCGCGTTGGAACCCTTCGGCGATGACGAGATCGGTCAGGGTCGGTTTGCCGACGGTCAGCGTGCCGGTTTTGTCGACGGCGACGACCTTGACTTCCTGTAGCGCCTGGAGCGCTTCGCCCTTGCGGAAGAGCACCCCGAGTTCCGCCCCCCGGCCGGTGCCGACCATGATGGAGGTCGGCGTGGCGAGCCCCATCGCGCACGGGCAGGCGATGATCAGGACGGCGACGGCGTTGACGAGCCCGAAGGTGAGCGCCGGGTCCGGCCCGAAGAAGAACCAGAGGGCGAAGGTGAGCGCGGCGAGCGCCATGATGACCGGGACGAACCAGAGCGTCACGCGGTCGACCAGCGCCTGAATCGGCAGTTTGGACCCCTGCGCTTCCTCGACCATGCGGATGATCTGCGCGAGCACGGTCGCGCTGCCGACTGCCCGGGCGCGAACGACGAGGGCTCCGGTCTGGTTGACGGTGCCGCCGGTGACGCTTCCGGCCTCCTCCTTGCGCACCGGCATCGGTTCGCCGGTGATCATCGATTCGTCGACATAGCTTGCCCCTTCGAGCACTTCGCCGTCGACCGGCACCCGCTCGCCCGGGCGGATTTCGACGACATCGCCGACGACCAGTTCGGCGATCGGGAGATCGACGGTTCCTCCCTCGCGGCGGACGCGGGCGGTCTGCGGCTGGAGCCCGACGAGCCGCCGGATCGCCTCGGAGGTCCGCCCCTTGGCCTTTGCTTCGAGGTAGCGGCCGAGCAGGATCAACGTGACGATGACGGCCGCCGCTTCGTAGTAGATATGGGCTGTGCCTGCCGGAAGCCACGACGGCGCGAAGGTCGCCACGACGGAAAAACCGTACGCCGCGAGCGTGCCGACGGCGACGAGCGAGTTCATGTCGGGAGCGCCGCGCCAGAGCGCCGGAAGCCCCTTGCGGAAAAAGCGCAGGCCCGGGAAAAAGAGGACCACGCTGACCAGCGCAAACTGGAGCCAGGCGTTCGCCTGCCCGAGCGTGGCGTTGATCCAGGCGTGCATGCCCGGAATGAAGTGCCCCCCCATTTCCAGCAGGAAGACCGGGGCGGTCAGGGCCGCGGCGATCACCAGATCGCGCCCGAGCGCCTTGCGTTCGGCTTCGCGCCGCGCCTCTGCGGCTTCGTCCTTGCCGGAAACCTTTTCGCGCGCCTGGTAACCGGCCGCTTCCACGGCGGCGATGAGCCGGGCCGGTTCCACGCTCCGGTTCAGGGTGATCGTCGCGCTTTCCGTGGCGAGGTTGACATGGGCGGAGCGGACCTCCGGCACGGCCGCCAGCGCCTTTTCGACGGTGCCGACGCACGAGGCGCAGTGCATCCCCTCAATGGAGAGGGAAAGTTTCGTGGAATCCTTGGCTTGTTCTTTCATGGACGGTCTCGTCGGTGGCGAACTCACAAGGAAGTTTAGCCGGGAAACGTGCCGGGTTCCAGAAAAGGCGGAAAAGAAACTTGCCCGTTCGGAGAAGCGGGGCCTACCGTGAAAGGGCGACCGGGGTGCGCCCGCTTCCTCCTTGTGCTGTTTTCATGTCCGATCACTCCATGATTTCGTATAGCTGGCCACACCGGGCGCCTTTGCACCAACTGGCGGTCAGGGCTCGTACTGTCGGTCACTACCGCCTCGGTCCCGGTCGCGCCGATCATGTCCGTACGATTCATTTTACGAAGCTGCTCTGGTCGGTTTCCGGTACGGGGACGATGATTTCCCACGGAAAAAAAAGCCCCATCGGGCCGAATACGCTGGCGGTTCATTTTCCGGGCGACCTCCATCACGTGGTGAACGAGGGGGCCGAACCGTGGGAGCATTGCTGGTGGACCTTTGATGGGGAACTGGCTGTCCCGCTCGTTCATTCCCTTGGCTTTACCGCCACGGCGGTTTACCCTGCGCGGCCGGTGCCGGAACAGCTTTTCAAAAAGCTGGTCGAGGCTTTTTCCCATGTCGATGGCACCAGCGAAATCCGCGCGACGGCGGTCGCCTTCGAGTTGTTGAGCGCGGCGGCGGAAGCAAAGTGGCTGGCCTCGCAGATGCAGGCGCGTGTTGAACCCTCCGAGGAGTTCAGGAAAAGCGCTCTCGCGATTCTTCAACAGTCGTGGTCGAGGCCGGGATTTGGGGTGGATGAGTTCGCTGATGCCGTCGGCATGCACCGCTCCACCTTTTCACGGCGGTTTCGGGCAATGTTCGGGCTTTCGCCCTCCAGCTATCTTCAACGCTGGCGGGTCAAAAACGCCTTGATCGAGTTGAAGAGCACGCAGACACCGGTGCACGACATCGCGCGCAACTGCGGGTGGGATGATCCCGGCTACTTTGCGCGTTGTATCAGAAAAGCGACGGGACTTTCGCCGTTGCAGTTCCGGAACAGTCCGTAGGGCGCGTCAGCGGGTGGAGGCGGGCGGGTTTTCCGGAACGAAGAAGGTTTCTCTGGAAAGCCCGACCCAGGGCGGGATGCTGGACCCACCTTCGAGCGTGACGATGATGCCGCCGACATTGGGCTGGATGCCGACCATTTCCGCCTTCTCCTGCGCCACGGCGTTGAGCGGCAGCGGCACCTGAAGCGACTGCGCGCGGGCGAAGCCTTCCATAACGGCGATCTCTTTTCGCCCCTGTGAGTGGAGGCTGATGCGGTAGGGGTGTCCGGCGGCGACCGACACTTCAAGGTCGCCCTGCCTTGCCCCGTGCGGGACTTGCATGAAGAGAGGCCGGTTTCCGTAGCGGCAGGAAAACCTGAAGTGGTTTTTCCGGGATGCGCTTCCGCCTTTGGAATAAAAGTCGCCCCCGGCGTAGACTTCTCTTTCCAGAGAAGTGTACGGCGTCATGAGCCGCAGGTAGTTATCGCTGCCCGAGCATTGCAGGAAATACGGCGCTGGGTGGGCTCCGGGAACGATTTTTCGGGTCATGGCGGGGGGATCGACCGGCGGGTTGGAAAGGGGAAGTTCGGGTAGCTTTAACCCTTCCAGCACGCCTTCGTCCAGAACCGCGCCATCGCCTGCGACAATGCGCCATTTCACGACGGCCTTCGGCGGCTTCGTGCCTCTCAAGGTCAACTCAAAAGGTTCCGACCCGGCGCTTTGGAACGCCGAGATGGTGGTCCATTGCCGGGGCACCCGGTAGTCGAGGTAGGTTTCGCGCGGGGTCTCCCATTGAGGCATCCCTGCCTTGGAAAGCGCCCAAAGAAGGGCCGGGGCCTGATTGGAGAAAAAGTTCCATCGGACATTGTAGTAGGCCATATAGCCATCCTCTGGATCGCCTTCCTTCAGGTAGACGGAATCAAGGGTGGTCCGGGTCATGCGCCGTGTGGTCTGCGAGAGAAGGGCCGGGTCTCCGAAGCGGCGGTAGGCATAGGCCTGAAGGTCGAAGTTTGGCTGCCAGGTCTTGCCCTGAAAGTCGTACCACGCGGGGCGGGCGAGATCGGCGTACGCCAGTTTGCGAAGGGTGGCGACCGCTTCGGGGCGGGAGGTCAGTTCGATATATTCGGGCAACCAGGTGGAAAACTCCACGCCGCCCGCAATGAAGCCCTGCGGCAGTTGGCTTGCCTTAAGGTCGTCAAAACTGCGATGGAGGTAGCCAAGCAGGCGGCCATCCCTGAAATGGCTGTAAAGCGAGCCGACGGTTTCCATCCGGCTTGCCCCGCCCCGGCCGACGCCCGACGAACCGCGCCGCTCCTCCAGCGCGATGGCGTGGAGGTGGGTGACGGCTTGCAGCGAGTCGCGATTGCCGGTCAGATACCACGAATTGAGGAAGTTCTCGGCGTAGGTGTTATAATCGTAACGCGAACCGCTGTTCCACGGCACAAACCCTTTGTAGTCGCAGGTGCCGCCGAGTCTTTTCCCGTAATAGGAAAGCGCTTCGAGGTCGGAATCGGTATGGCGCGGCATGCCGAGATCGTTGATATAGTCGGTGGCGCGTTCGGCCAGTTCGAGGTACTTCGGGTCGCCCGAGCGCGCAAAGAGGTAGTAATAGGCGCGGGTGCTCCGGTGGTGGCTGTTGCGGAAAGGGCGGTAAAGGGTAAAAGTCTCGCTGGCCGGGTCCCAACGGCTGTGCATCGCGCCCCAGGTCCATTTCCCCATGGTATGCGCTTCGGTGCGGCGGCGTTCCCAGTCAAACGAACGGGAGAGGACTTTCTCGGCACGGGAAACGGCGGGGATCGGGCTATCGGGGTCGGCGGGAGCCATGGGGAGGCTGGTCAGCGCGCCGCTCTCGCTCATCCAGCGCGGGGAAGCGGTGACATACGGGCGGGCAAACCACGCCGCCGCCCGGGCGGGAAGTTTTTCGGCTTCCGGGGAAGAGAAAACCAGTTCAAAGCGTTGGGAGCGCGAGACGCCCATTGCATCGCCCATTGCCAGGCCGTTGAGCAGGTAATAGTACTGCTGTTTGGTTTTCGACTCGTCGAGGTAGCTTTCCGGCACTTCAAAGTCGAGCAATGGTCCGTGGTGCAGAAACGGCAGCCGGATTTTCTCCGCGTCGGAAGTTGCCACCGTGGAGGGTGCTTTTTCGGGGAAGCCGGGCCAGAGGCGGAGTTCCACTCCTTCGCCGGAGCGGTGGATCACTTCCAGTGGAGCCATTTCCCGGAAATCGGCAACGTTCAGACCGACGGTTGCGGAGGGGGTCTTCCAGCGCCATTCGCCGCGCGCGGTGGCGTCAATCTCGCGGGATCTGTTCTCGCGGATCAGGAGGCGCTGCTCCGGGTTGGTCTGGCGGATGGCGATCGGGGGACCGGTTTTGACCGGGGGTAGTGAAGCGCCTTCGAGTTCCACCGCATCGGCTGCCAGACCGAGGTTGAGGCCGATCCGGCGCAGGCGGTGGTATGGGGTATGGGTGGTGATGGTAAAGGAATGGCGGACGTCGATGATCGGCGCGCCACGGAAGAAGGTCATCCGCAGGATATAGCGAAGAGGGGAAGGGGCTTTGCCCGCCGCATCGGTGGCCGTACACGCACCGGAGAATTTAAGGGTGACCCGCTCGCTATTGGCTTCCTCGATTTCGGTGGTTCCATCCGCGTGGCGTGAGTCAAAGCGGATGCCCGCCTCGTCTATGACATAAAATGAACCGGGCGCAGGGTGGTGTGGTTTCTCCTTGCCCAGTCGCCATTCACGGAAGCCGTCGAACCCCTGTTTGCCAACGGTGACCAGGAGTGCGCCGGTGTCGATACGGATCGTTTGCTTGTCTTCGCTGACGCGCACGCCCGGCGTGATGTTGGTTTGGGTCACCGGAGGGGAGACCAGCCGGTAGCTCTGCGCGGGGTCGTGCTCAAAGTCAAGGTGTACCCATTTGACCGAGCGGCTTCGCGGCCACTGCGCCAGTGGAGTGACCGCGAACGGGACGGCGCGACCTTCCTTGTCGAGAAGCTGCAACTGCGAGGCGTCGGCGAGCGCCCCTTCGGGAAAGGGAATACCGGTGCGGACCGGGTGCGGCCGGGTTACGGAACGGTAGGAAGCATCCTGCAAGGCGATTTCCAGCTTCTTTCCGGTCATCGGCGCGGCGGGTTCGACCTGAAAGGGGATTTCACTGGTCGCCCAGACGGTGTCGTTTTTCAATGCGGTGAGCCGGAGGGTATGGCTGCCCGGCGCTAGCGAAGGAAGCCGGGCGAGGTGAAGGTCGAGATCGAACATCGGCCCGGGCGGGCGGGGTAGCTTGAAACGATGGAGCGGCTTTCCGTCTTCCAGCAACTCCGCGTGGAGGTCGAGCTGTCGGGCTTCCTTTGCGCCGACTCCGAGTTCCGTATGAACGCTTAGTGTTTCGTTCGCCCGTGCCACAAAAAGGGAGGGTTGCGTCTCCAGACGCGGGGCGGCGGTCAGTTTTTCGCTGGCTACGGCTTTGCCGTTGATTTCAAGGGTGGATGCACCCTCCTCCGGTGCGGTCCATTCCCATTGAAGGCGGTTCAGCCCGGGATGGAGTTGGATCTCCCGCTCCATGGCGATCGTCTCGCCCTCTTTGCTCCGGAGCCGATGCCGGACCCATGTTGTCCCGGCGCCTTCGCTGATCACGACGGCTTCCGCGTGATGGCTACCCATGGGGATCTGTTCGTTTTCCGGAAAATCTCCCAGTTTGAGACCGAGGAACTGCGGGCCGGTGCCGTCCTCATTTGGACGAATGGAAAAAACCGGGAAGCGGCGGAAAGCGTAGAAACTCCCGGCCAGCGAGGCCGCGCGCGGGGCGACCTTCCCTTCGGGAGCCGAGTAGAGCCGGGCGACGTTCAGGCTGAAACGGCGCGGCGGCGCTTCACCAAAGAGCATGGAAAACGGGATGGAAGCGATGATCGTCCAGCCATCTTTGCCGACGATGCTCCTTTTGGGAAAGGCTGCGCCGCTCTGATCGGGCATCGGGACCACCGGCCCCGTGCCGCCGGAGTGTCTCAACTCCACGTTGCCTTTCCAGTCGATGAAAACGGCGCGTTGGGGAACGTTGGCCGGGCTGCCCGTGGCGACGGCGATCATGACGCACTCGCGGCTGTCAAAGGGAGCCTTCCGCATCGGCCAATGACCAAGGGCATCGCTGGCGTCGATGGCGGTTCTGCCGGGGAGGAGGCCAAGATGGAGGAAGACGAGCAGATTTTCGCCGTCGTGGGCAAGACGTACGCGAGCCGGAAGGGCGTCAAGGTTCAGTTCCTCCGCCGCAGCGGGAAAAAGGAGCAGGGACCGGAGCCGGGTGGGGAGGTGGGCGATCAGCCGGTTGAAGGTGATGGCCGGGGCATGGTTGCCATCCTTGAAGAAAGCCTCCTCGCTGCTTTCGGGTAGCGTGATGGGAACCGGCTGTTTCCATGCAGGGATGGAGGTGCGTTCCAGCGGACGGATCTCCAGCGCGGGGGGCGGTTCAGGTTTTTTCGCAAAGGCGGTGGCTGAAAAGAGAGTGAGGAAAAGGAAGAGAACGGCGGGAGTCATCATCAATGAAGCTGGTCATCTGCGGTGAGCGGGAGGGTGGAGAGGTCGCTTTGTCTGCCGAAATTGGGGATCGGCTTTCGCAACGCCTGCTCCACCATGGCGTTTGCGATTTCAGAGGCTTTGGCGGCGTCTTCGATCCTTGGAAGGTTGCCGAGGTTGCCGCTTTCCACGGCATCGGCGAAGGCTTCATAGAAAATCCCGAGCTTCTTGCCTCCGTACGGGCCTTGTTTTTTGAGCATTTGCCGGTGGCCGTTGAGTTCAAGGCGGGTTTCGCCCTCCTCGTTGCGTACGGTGATCACGCCGCGTGTGCCGATCCCCTCCAGCATCGACCATTTGCGGCCGGTCTGCGAAAGGGTGGTATAGCAAAAGCCGTTGTGCAGATCGAAGGCGACGCCGCTCCTCATCCTGCCTTGAACCATGAAGTGGAGTTCGTACTCCTGGTTCCAGAAGCGGGTGGCCATCGCCTGGTAGTCTCCGACATCGCTGGCGGAAAACCAGCGCAGCAGGTCGACGTAGTGCATCCCGCAGTCGTGCAGGGTATGGCCTTCCACGGCGAAGTGCGAGTCCGACAGTCGGCTCTGGCTGCGAAGATGCGGAGTGCAATGGCTGACGCGGAGCACGGCCAGTTCCCCGATCTCCCCTGCACGAAGGTGCTCCCGCGCCTCCTGAAGAAGGGGGGCGTTGCGGTTGAAGAGGTTGCAGGTGATGAGTTGAGACGTGCCTTTCAACTCCTCCACCAGACGGCGCGCTTCCTGCGGGGTGCTGGCTAGCGGTTTTTCGCACAGGACATGCTTCCCTGCAGCGACCGTGCGGCGGATCATCCCGGGGCGGATGTCCGAGAGGGTGGTGATGCTCAAGGCTTCCACCGTCGGGTCGTCGAGGATGGGATCCAGAGATTGGACCTGTTGCGCGCCGGGGACGATCTTTCCTGCGAGGGCCAGCCGCGCGGGGGAAAGATCGCATACATAGGCAACCTCCCACCGACAGGAGTCGGCAAGAGCTTTGAGATGGGCCAGCCCAATGCGGCCGACGCCGACGGAGGCGATCCGATGGAGTGCCCCGGTTTTCCGTTCGTCTTTTGACATGATGTTTTGCTGCCTTGAAGCCGTCGTTACGGTTTCCAGGTAATGCTTTTTTCGGCGAGAGCCCGTTCGGTTTCCTCTTTGGTGAACGCTTTCACATGGCCGTCGAGGAAGACGAGGTTGGCGTGGCCGTGATGCCAGTCAAACCCGACGCTTTTATTCCAGAACGCCGCCGTGCCGTTCTTGGCGGTAGTCGCTGGGTAGACCGTTTTTTCAGGGCCGTCCTTGATGGAAAGAGTCGATTTTTTCCGGTAGCCGCCATCGGCCAGCAGGACGATGCGTTGCGGCGTTGCCACCTCCTGAAGGCGCAGCCGCTTGCCGTTGATGTCTAGTTCCATGTCACGATACCCGAGTTCGCGGTTGTAGGCATAGTTCGGGTCGTACCATCTGCCGATACGCCACGGATTGGCCGGACATTGGTAAACGGTCAGGACTTCGCGGCGGTTTTGCGGGTAGTTCGGGTTGGGGAGCACCCCCCGGTTGTTATACTTTCCCAGATGGCGGTCGGAATGTTGCAGGTACTGGAACCAAGGCACCAGATTGTTGTAGCCCCATGGGACGGAGCCGTTGTTCTCCATCGCATAGAGATGGACGCCACTGGCGAGTTGTTTGAGGTTGTTCACGCAGGTGGCATTCTGACTCGCCTTCCGCGTCTGGGAAAAGACCGGCGACAATATGGAGACCAGGAGTGCAATGATCCCGAAGGAAACAAGAAGCTCCGTCACGGTAAAGGCGGCGGTTTTCCTGTCGATTCCGGGGAGAGTGGAATGATCCATGAGAGGGGGGCTTTTCTGATGGTTAGAGGTTGTGAAAAAAGACCTTCAAAGGCCATGGAGCACCTCTTTTTGCCTCTAACTGCATTCCTTCTCCCTTCTGTATTCCCTGAATACAGGCGGTCGTCAGAATTTCGTTATAGGCTAAAAATAGGTACTCCGAGGCCATTAAAATCATTTTTTCACAGCCTCTTGGACGGCTTCGCCTTTCCTTGCGGATTTCCGGCGTCTGCGGAAAATCCCCGCTGCGGTGACGAAACCGATCAGACCCAGCAAGGATGCCCCGGGTTCCGGAATGACGGCAAGTCCAATCGACCCGCCCTCACCCTGAAACTGCGTGACAAAGCTGGCGTCGTAGTTTTCAAAGCCGCTCCCGAGCACGAGGCGGCCTTGAAGCAACTCCAGCTCGGTTTCGGTAATGCTGTCAAAGGTGAACAGAGTGAAGCTACCTGCCTGCACGTCGGTTCCATGGACCGTGATCCCGCCGATATCCAGCGCCAGCCCGCCGGAATGGTAGGAGGAGAACGCCACGCCGTCGCTGAGGTCGCCCGCGCCAAACCGGAAGTTGAAGGCGGACCCGGCCTCCATGTCGAGAAGGGCGCTGCTTGTATGATTGACGCCGCTCAGTTGCAGTGTGGCAAGGGCGAGCCCGGCTGCTCCGGGAGCGAGTGTGCCGCCATTTTCCACGGAAACCGTTTCACCGTCGCCCAGCTCAATGATGCCGTGGCCGCCCAGTCGGGCTCCCGCCAGCACTTCCACCGCGCCCGAGCCGAGCCCGCTGCCGGTGGTGTTTTCCACCAGCATCGTCCCGGCGGAAACGGTGGTGCCGCCGGACCAGGTGTTCGCACCGCGCACCACAAGAACCCCGGCTCCACTTTTCGTTAGTTTTTCGTTTTCCCCGGGGCCATCGGTTTCGCTGTTGCGAATGGTTCCGTTGACCTCGACCTTGACATCGCTGGTTACCGTTGAAATGGACATCCCGCCCCCTCGATTGCTCGGGTTGAGATTGATGTCGTTCAGGGTAGCACCGGCGGTATTGGTGAAGAAGACGGTTTTGATCAGGTCATTGTTGGCATCTCCTCCGAAGGCTCCGGAGACGACCAGCGCGGCGGTGCCGGAAATGGTGGAACTGGCTCCGACGGTCAAACTGGAAACCGTGTGGGCGGAGCCACCTTCAAGGAGAAGGGTCGCACCATTGCTGCCGGAGCGCTTGAGCGTCACGTTTCCACCCGAGAGAGCCCCCGGAGCGGCTTTGAGCGTTCCTGCCAGGACCGACCAGTGAATGCGTTCATTGGACGTGTTGGTGACCGTGACCATGCCCGTTCCTGTAAGATTCAAGGTGACATAACCGCTTACCGGATTTCCGCTGACGTCGGTTCTTTCCAGCTTTCCGTTGAAGACAAAATTTCCGCCGTTGGTGCCGGTGTTGATAGCGCCCGTCGCATTGCGAAAGGTGATGCCCAGGTCAAACGTGTGAGTATTGGAACCGGCGTTGTAGATTTCGCTTCCCGAACTGATGATCCGGTCTCCTGAAAGCGTGAACGGAGCTGCACCCGTTTGAAACGTGATGGACTGGATGCGGACGTTCGCCCGGTCATTGACGCTGACCGGTGAGGTGCCGGCGGGAAAGACGAGATCGGAGTCCTGAGCGATCGCGACATTGTTCTGCCAGTTGTCCTTGTTCAGCCAACCGGAGCCTCCTGTGGAGGTTCCGTCGCTGATCCAGGTAAAGGTGGCGGCCTGCAAACCGCCGGAACCGAGGGTGAGGGCCAGCCCGGTCGCAATCAGGCAGAGTCCGCTTTTCGAGGAGGAGAGAAGACGTTTCAGGGAAGGAGGGCAGGTAGTCATGGCGTGGGGGTGTTTTCAGGTTGGGGGTTGAAGGAAAAGGACGCCTGCAATGCCAAACGTCAGGCTGAAACCAGCTCCCGCGTCGCAGTGGCACCACGCGGTTCGCTATCCGGTGTCGCGCCGTCGGCAAACCATCCGGCGGGAAGATAGTCGGCCTGCGCGCTCAGAAGCTCTTCCATGCAAGCTTTGGCGTCGGGGATGCTGACGGTCACCATGCTGGCGAGGAATGCCTGCAGGAGCACCTTGCGGTCGCAGGTGACGGCGGCTTCCACGGCGAGTTCGTGTTCGTCGAGCACGCGGTGGAGGTAGCCCAGCAGGGGGCGCGGCATTTCGCCAAAGGGTAGCGGGCGTACCCGGTTCATGTCGACCAGCGAAGGGAGTTCGAGGTAGGCATCGTCCGCCATGTTGGTCACCGCGCCTCCGTTGCGGGTGTTGATGTAGAACTGCATGGGCAGGCCGGCCCAGACGGCTTCCACAATATTGGAGGCGTGATCCGAGCGCCCTTCCTTCAGGAAATCGGCGATCGGTTTACTGCCTTCCGCCAGTGCCTGCATGTCGTCCGCGCACGCCTGCATCCAGCGTTCCCGTACATCGACACGCCACTTCCGGATGGTGATCGCATCCTCCCGGTTGACGTCGTGCCCCTGAAAATAGGGGAGGTATTCCTGCGTATGCCAGACACACATCGGCGCATAGCCAACGGCGTCCGCCAGTTCCCATGCGATCTTGTTGGCTAGAAGTTTCTTGGTATCCTCCGAAGCGGCGACATGTTCTTCCTGGCTCGCCGTTTTGAGTTTTTCCATGATGAGCGGCGTCAGATCGCGCCCTTCATAACGCATCTCCACCAGCCAGTTGAAATGGTTGACGCCGCCGCTGCGGATCAGGACCCGGCTGCGGAGCGCGTCGGTGATCTCTTCGGGCGATTGCGCCAGTCCGGCGCGCACGATCAGGCGGTCGTCAAAGTGCGGGTTGTGCGGTCCATCGCAGATCGCCAGTGTTTTCAGGTCGGGAAAGTGGCGCATCATCGCGATCCCCATCGCCGCCGTCGGGTTCACCCAGTTGATGACCCATGCGCGCGGGCATTGCCTGCGGACCTCTTCGAGGATTTCGCTCTGGCGCGGCACCTCCCGCAGAGTCCGCAAGATGCCGCCCGGCCCGACGGTGTCCGCCGAGCACATGATCATCCCGTGGCGGGTGCTGATCTCCGCATCGACCGCCCGGAGGCGGACCCCCTCCACCGCGAACGCGAGGATCACGAAGTCCGCCCCTTTGAGCAGTTCGCGGTAGTCGGTGGAAGCCTCCACGCGCACAGCGGCCCCCGTCGCCTCCACGGCTTTCTTCGCCAGCGAGCGGACCCATTTCAGTTTCTGCTCGTCCGTATCCGCCAGGGCAAGGCAGCCGTTTCGAAGCGCCGGTTTGTTGACCATGCTCCAGATCGTCTGGCGTGCGAAAAAGGCGCTTCCCGCACCGATCAGGACGATCTTCGGGCCGTTTCCGTTCAAAAAAGGATTTTCGTTCATAAAATGGAAAGGAGAAGTTCCGGAGAACGATGGAAGATTACTACCGAAAGTGCGGAATCCCCAATAGGAAAGGCGTGATTTTAATGGGACTTTCGTGCAGGTCTGCCATGGAGTGCCGGGAGCGGGAGGAGCCTGCGGTGTACAAGCGGTCATTTAAGTTTTGTAAAGATTTTGTATAAAAATGATTGCGATTGTTAAAAAATTCAGAAATAGTATTGTCATTCATGAGTCAGCCCGCCCTTACCACCCCCCTCCAGCCCGGAGAACGCGTTCACGCCTATCTTGAACAGGAATTCCTTTCCGGCGGCGTGGAGGGGACGCGTCTTCCGACCATTCGCGCGATGGCAAAGCACCTGAACGTAAGCTCGCCGACGGTGCAGTCGGTCGTGCAGAAGTTTGTTTCCGAAGGGCAGCTCGAGGCGGTTCAGGGCCGCGGGATCTTTGTCAAAGGCGTCCGCCCCAAGGCGCGGAAGACCCCCTTGGTCGTCGCCTCCAACCTGATGGTGTTTGACCCCGGCCAGGGACCCAACTGGTCGGAAACGATCTACATGGGGGCGTTGCGGATGGCGTCGCGCATGAACCAGGGGATGACGTTCATGCCGCTCTCGGACTCGGGCGCGGTCCACTCCCGCGAAGCGTCGCAGCCGTCGCAGGAAAAGATCCACGAACAATTGCTCCTGCGGATGGACCAGATCGACATGCTGATGCTCTTCAGGGTCGATGAATGCCAGAAGATCCGCAGCGCCTATGAGGAGGCGGGCAAGCCGGTGGTCGACATCAACCCGATTTCGGCCGTCTCGACGACCAACTTTGTTTCGGCCGATTTCTTTGGCGGATCGGAACGGGTCGGCAAGGCATTTTACCAGACCGGGCGGCGCAACCTGCTTTTCGTCGGGCCGTATACCGACCCCCGGCCTTCGATGCGGCTTTACCTCATGGGGCTGATGTCGGGCGTTCGCTGGGGCATTGACCCCGACGTTCAGGTGCGCATCCTTCAGGCGCTGGCGTTCGATCGCATTGAAGAGAGGCTGCATCGCCTGCTGGACAAAGTCGGCACGCCCTTTGATGGCATCTTCTGCTCCGGAGACCTTCTTGGCCTGCAATGCCTCGAGGTGCTCAAAGCGCGAGGCGTTGCCGTGCCGGACCAGGCCAGCATTGTCACCGGTGCGGGAACCGACCTGACGCTGGGCGCTTCAGGTCTGCCGAAGGTGACCAGCGTGGTGCAGCCGATGGCGGAGATCGGGGCCAACGCCATCAGGGTGCTTGCCCACCGGCTCGAAAACCAGTGCGCCGCCGTCCCGGGAATCTACCTTCCGACAGGGATTCGCATCGGAGAAACCACCCGCCCCGAGGAGAATGCGCTGCTGACCAGGGATGTCGAACCTGCCATTCCAAAAGGATGAGAGAGCCATGATCGCCCCTTCCAGATCCACCCCGGCGCGGTCGACCGGTTTCAGTTCGATCGAACTGCTCGTCGTCGCCGCCATCGTGCTTGTCCTGGCGGTGATCGCCTTCCCGGTGTTTTCGTCGATCAAACGGTCCGGCGATGCCGTCAAATGCATCTCCAATCTGCGGCGTATCTATACTTTCACGCTGGCGTTTGTGGACGACCACAACGGACTGTTGCCGCCGGATCTCGGAACCGCAAAGCATCCCATCGAAGCATTCCAGCGAAATGCCTACTGGTGGCAGCAACAATACCTGGGTCGCTACCTGCGGCCCGATCGCAAGACTTCCGGAGTCCTTTCCGAAGAGGAAAAGGCGCACTTCCGGTGCCCCGCGCGGTTTGTCGACGGGCCTGATGACCAATGGACGGAGAACTCCGAATCGGTCACTTACCTGATGAGAAAGATGGGCACCGGCACAAGCTACCTGCCCGACTACCGTTTCCGGACGATTCCCGATCGGCATCAACGACTTCTCTTTACCGAAGGACGCTGGAGCACGCTGGTGGAAGCCAACGCCGTCACCGGGGAGTTCGGAAGCCGGAATGCTTCGCAGCGGCTGCGGCGATACCACGGCAAGGGGCTGCACATCATCTTCATGGACGGACACTTTGAAGCGTTTTCCGGAAGCGATGAGGAAGTCGCCGCGCTCATTCATTACTCCATCAGGTAAACCGCTGTTGTCATGATTAAAAAACTGAAGTTTTCGAGCCGGATCGCAAGGTCCGCCCTTCTCGTCCTCGTGCTTTCCGGAAGGCTGGCGGCGGCGGAGCCCTTTTTCGAATGGTTCGGCGAAGGGGAGCTTCCCGGCGACCCTGCCACGCTGCCGCAGGTCGTCGAGGGCGATCTTGGAACGCTCAGGGAACTGCAATTCAAGGCGGGCGATGAGAATCCCGGCGAAGCGACCTTTATTGCGATCCAGCCTCCGGCAGGTAGCTATACGGAGCTGACCATTGCCTTTTTCATCAAGCCCGAACGTCGCAACAAGAACGAAAACCTGGTCTCCGCGCGGGGAGAAACCGACGCGGAAGGATTCTCTTTACGCAAGACCTGGATGAAATGGGGGCTGATCGTCGGCCGGGCCGATGCCGGCGAAAAGCGGATCAACCAAAACCGGGAAACCAGCCTCGCCATCGGCGAGTGGCGACACATTGCCCTCACCTTCAGGGAAGGGAAACTGCGCTTCTATAAGGATGGATTCCTGACGGAAGAACAGGAGAGCCCCGTGCCCGCCCTGACTTTCTCCGACCGGGAGCCGATGCGCATCGGCGCAGGCCATGGCGTTTTCCCCAGAGTCTATTACGGCTTTGCCGGCAGGCTGGCCGGTATCTATATCGCGCCGAAGGCATTGGAAGAAACTGAAATTCACGGACTGATGAAGCGAGCCAACCCCTGAAAAACTTAGAGGCTGTGAAAAAGCCCTTCAACGGCCATGGAGTACCTCTTTTAGCCTCTAACTGCATTCCTCCTTCCTTCTGTATTCCTTGAATACAGGCGGTCGTCGGAATTTCGTTATAGGCTAAAAACAGGCACTCCGAGGCCATTAAAATCATTTTTTCACAGCCTCTTACTCCTCCTATGAAATATCCACTCCGAAAAATTGCCGTCGGCCTCATGGTCTCCCTGGCCGTTGCCTCCCCCCGCCTTTCGCAGGCGGAAAACTTCAATTGGGCTGATACCACCGGTGAAGCGTCGTTTCATGACGCCGCCAACTGGTCGCCGTCCCTGAACGCCCCTCCCGGCAGCGGCGACTATGCCTATTTCAACCTGACCAATCTCTCAGATTATCAGGTGAACGCGGGTGCGGACATTGATCTCACCGGTCTTTATGTGCAAAACTCAAGCAACGTTACCCTGAACCTCGGCACACAGGAGCTTTCCACGATCAAGCTGGGGGTTTACAGCGGGACGTTGACGCTTGACGGGGGGGCGACTTCCATCATCGCCGGGGCCGCTCCTGCCGATACGGTTCTTTCCATCGGCAGTTCAGGGACGGGGCACCTGGTGCTCGCCAACCAGGCGACGTTGACTTTTGTTTCAACCGGTTCCTCCAATCTGAAAGTCGGCGGCAACAGCGCCGCACCCAACAACACCGTAAAAATCCTGACCGGCTCCAGCCTGACAGCCGCTTCGCCATTTTATGTGGGGTATTATGAAGGTAGTGGCGGAAATACCGTCACGGTTGACGGGGCGGGTTCCAAACTGGTCACCAGCGCTGTCCTGTCGCTCGGATCAACGCTTGCCGGCAGTTCAAGCTATTCCAACAACAACAAGCTGGAAGTTCTCAACGGAGGCAGGGTTGAAGCCGCCGGACAGGTCCGGGTAGGCAACGGCGGAGTTTCCTCCGGCAACTCGGTCATTGTTAGCGGCTCGGGGTCGAGCTTTTCGCAGACCGGCACCCATCTCCGCATCGGCAACAGCGGGGTGGATGCTCCAAGTTCAATCAACAATCTCTTTGCCGTCCGCAACGGGGCGACCCTGACCACTTCTGCGACGGTCACTGTTGAACGGGGCGCGGGCAATACCTTCGAAGTCTCCAGCGGCGCAACCGCCACGATGAGCAAGGATGCCCTGATCGTTCATGGTCTGCTCTCGGTCGATGACGCCACGCTCAAGACGCGGACGCTGGAAGTCGGCGCGACCGGTCGCGTTGAATTCTCCGGCGGTACCTTTCAAGTGGAACAGACGCTGACGGCGACCGGCGGAAGCCGGTTTGTGTTTGACCTGGCGGGCCTCGCCGCGATCGAACTGACAGGTACGACCGGGGAGTATGGGAAGCTGTCGGTAATCGACGGGCCGATTTATATCGACCTCGCCGGCGTGGCTTCGGCTGGAGCAGGCTCCTACGATCTCTTTACCTACCGGCTGGGGGAGGGCATCTCCGAAACGACGGTCCTGCTCGGTGCGACGCCGGAAGGGTTTCTCGGTGCGCTCCGGTTTGAAGACAATAGCATTGTGCTCGATGTCAGCGTCGTCCCGGAACCGGGTGTGGCCATGCTTCTGGGCGTGGCGGCTGCGGGCGTTCTGCTGATCGCCCGGCGGCTCAGGCGTTAATCTGTCGTACCGATGAAAGTACATATTGCCACCGATATGGAGGGCCTCCCGGGCCTTTATACGCGCGACCAATGTTCTCCGGAGTCGAAGGAAAACCCGCTCTACCGCGAAGGGCAGCGGCTTCTGACCAACGAAGTCAACGCGGTCGCCCGGGCGTGTTACCAGGCGGGTGCGACCGACATCACGGCTTCCGACGGTCACGGCGCACGGTTTCGCTTTGGCGCGCCCAACTGGATCACCGGAGAGCTGGACCCCCTGGTGCGCCCGGCCACGGGGTTGAGGGAATTCTTTGAGGAGGAGGAGACCGATGCGCTCCTGATCATCGGCCAGCATGCGATGGCGGGGACGCTCAACGGGTTTCTGGACCATACGGGAATCAGCAAGAAGATCTGCCGTTTCATGGTCAACGGCATCGAACATGGCGAGCCCGGTTATGCCGCGCTTTACGCCGGGGCGTTTGGCGTGCCGCTGATCTACCTTTCCGGCGATGAAGCAGCGTGCGCCGAGGCCCGGCGGATGTTTTGCCCGATCGTCACCACGCCCACCAAAAGAGGGACCGGCTGGGCGACCTGCGAGCTTTACCCGATCGAAGAAGTCCGCGCGCAGATGGAGATCGATGTCCGGGAAGCGCTTGGCAACATCGGGCAGGCGAGACCGTATCGTCTTGAAGAACCGCTGGAAGTCACCATCGAATATGCCTGGACCGAATTGGCCGACCGGGTGGCAAGCTACCCGAACGTCAGGCGGCCCCACCCCCGCATGGCAAGCTGGAGGATCGCCTCGGCGCGCGACATCCTCAAACGCCCCGGCCCGAACTGGTCGCCTCCTGATCTCTAGGTTGATCCCGCAACGTCTTTTCCCTGTCAAATCGTTTTTTCTCCATGCCTTTTCCTGCCTTGATCCAACGCCCCTTCGCCCTCTTTCTCCCCGCGTTTCTGGGGGCGCTCCTCCCTTTCATATCGACTGCGGCGGCGGAGCGGGCCTCCCTTCCGCTCGAGTGGGTTGAAAAACAGGCCATCACGGTCGATGGCAGGCTGGATGAGCCGGTTTACAGGGAAGGCCAATGGCAAAGCGGCTTCAAGGAGCCGGCGACCCATCGCCCGACCGGCTACGATACCCGCTTCCGCCTTTTTACTGATGGGGACCGCCTTTATCTCTCGGCGATCCTCGATGAACCGACCGGCCAGGTCGTTGCAGAGCTGACCCGGCACGACGACCGGCTCTGGAACGATGACTGCATCGAGCTTTTTCTAAGCTGCGACCACGACAAGACGACGTTCCTTCAGGTGATCGTCAATGCGAAAGGGGTCATGACCGACCGCGAGTACGAGCAGGGCGGGATGGTCTCCAATACAGCCTGGAACCCCCTTTCCAAAGCGGCGGTCGAGGTAGGCAAGGCCCACTGGAGCGTGGAACTGGCGATTCCGCTGGCGGACCTGAAGATCGACCCTTCGCTCCGGGAATGGTCGGTGCAGGTGGCTCGCGAACGCTCGGCCCGTGGAGAAGAGCGGAAGGTGGTCGCCGCGTGGTCGCCGACGCCGACGCTGCTCTCGCCCGGCTCGTTTGGTGCGTTGAAGCTTCCCGACTTTGACCGCTCCATCTTTGGCTGGAAGCTCAAGACCGGGCCGGAGAGGATCGGCAGGAGGGGAGACGAATACTTTCTGCAACAACGGCTTTACGTCACCAACGATACCGGTAGCTACCAGAATGTCGTCGTCACCTCGCGATTGGAAAACGGGGACCGGGCGGCGGCGACGCGGGAGTTTGGCGTCGCCCCGGGCCGCGCCCAGAACTATGTTGCGGAAGTGCCGCTCGGCAGGGAGCCGCAGGCGAAGGGTATCCTGACCCACACGGTCGCCCTTGCCAGAACGCCTGAAGGGCGGCTTGCCTCGACCGGGGCCGCCGTGGAGGCAGGCTATGTCTCGGCCCGGCTCGTGCTGAAGCAACCGGGCTACCGCGCCACTCTTTTTGCCACGCAGAAGATCAGGACGCTGCTCGCCGCGCTGGTGCGTGTTGATGAAGAAGTCACCATCCATGAGGTCTCAGCCAAGCTGACGACCGGCGATGGAAAGGAACTGCCGGGAACGGTGGAAGCAGGTGAAGGCGAGTGGAAGATCGTGGTGCCGGGGGTTGATGCCATCGGGGAGGGCACCCACCGGTTGCGGGTTTCCTTCATGGAAGGGGAAAGAAAGGTCTCGCTGGAGCGGGAGATTCAGAAAGTTCCCTACCGTCCTTATGAAACCTGGATCGACGAAAAAGGGGTGATTCACCGTGACGGCAAGCCGTTGCCCGCCTATGGCTTCTGTTTCGGAATCTGGGGAGACGTGGAGCGCACCCGGATGCCGGGGATGTTCTTTAACATCGCGAACCCGATCTGGGCCGTCCCCCCGTTTGAAAAGATGAAGGAGGAAGCCGCCAACCTCGCCCGGTTCGGCATCCTGAGCGCAGTCTACGTCCCCACGGCTTCGAGCATCAAGGGAAACGAAAAAGGGGATGCCCCGCTGACGCCGCAGGAAAGGGAGGATTACCGCGCCCTGGCTGAGGCCGTCTCGGAAAACCCCAATATTTTCGCCTATTACCAGAGCGACGAACCGGAGGGGAGCGGCATCGGCCCCAAACGCCTGCGGGAGATCTATGACATCCTTGCGGAAGCCGATCCCTACCGCCCGGTCATCATGCTCAACTATTCCGTTGCCGGGGTGCGCGACTACCAGTATGCCGGCGATATTTCCAACCCCGATCCCTACCTGCTTCTGATGCAAGGGGGAGGCTCCCCGCGCCCTCCGGACCGGCCCGGCCAGTTTCTGAGCCAGATCGTCACCGGCGAAGAGTCGTACCGCGCGAAATGGATGACCCCGCAGGCGTACAACGCCGGGTTCTTCTCCTCCCGGGGAGGCAGGGGACCGACCGCCCGGGAGATGCGCACGCAACAGGTCAATGGTTTGATCAACGGCGTCGTCGGCTTTACCTGGTACAACCAGTACATGGCGTGGGACGAACCGGGGGTCTTCACCAGCCTTCCCTACCTTTCCAGGGAATACAAGGCGCTCTTCCCGCTGCTGGTCAAGGCCCGGCCGGAGATCATCAGCACGCAGCCGGAAGAAGCGGTGGGACTGGCGATTTCCAGAGAGGGAAAGGCGCTCCTCATGGTAGCCAACCTTGTCTGGCAGGAACGCGAGATCACGTTTGAAGACGCCCGCCTTGGAAGAATAGCCAACTGGAAGAAACTCGGCACTTCGGAGACCGTTCCGGGCGGCAAAACTGAAATGACGGTCCGGCTCGGACCCTACGAGAGCATGATCCTCGCTTCCCAGGCGGTTGACTTTCCCGCCACGCTGGAGTGGGGTGCGGTGGAACGCGAAGAGGCGGCGGTCCGCGCGCAACTGGCGGTGCCCGGCAACATTGCCCACGCCTCCACCGGAGCGCGGGCGACCACGGTGAACTTCGGCGGCCGTGGCGGCTTGCGCGCCATGATGGCGATCGACGGAATGAAAGACCCGCGCGGCAACGGGTTTTCCCGCAGGGGATTCCAAAGCGGCAGCGGCATTGAGATCACCTTTGCCGGAGAGGCGAAGCCGCGCCGGCTCAAGCTCATCGGCTCCAACATCAGGGAAGGGAGCGTCGAGATCGAGGAAAACGGCGAATGGAAGCCGGTCGCACCGATCGTTCATGAGGACGGCCGGTTTGAGCGCGAGATCGCCCTCCCCGGAACGAAGACGAAGGGGCTGCGGATCATCGCGCAAAGCTGTACCGACGAGGAAGCGGAAGCCAACAGCCTGGTGATCCGGGAAGTCGAGGTTTACGAAGACTAGTCTCCCGTACGGCCTGTGGCAACGGCGTGTTCGGCTCCCTCCTGCGCCGCCATCCACTCCAGCGCGTCGGTCAGCATGGCGCGGACGGTGGCGCGCGAGATGGTTTCATGGACATCGGGATACCAACGCTGCGCCTTCGGTTCCCGTGCGGCGTTGTAGAGCGCGGCGGTGCTGGAGCGGGGGATCAGTTCATCCTTTTCGACGTTGAGAAAGAGCAGCGGGCGCGGCGCGACGCTACCGATATAGCGAAGCGGCTCGAAAACGTCGAACCAGCGCGCCAGCATGCCGCACGCCACCGCGTTCTGCCATTCGCCGCCCGGGTTGTAATGGGTGGCCAGCACGTTGAGCAACGCCCGAAGGTTCCCGCCCGCCATGATGAGCGAGCCGCTGCGCAGGCGCGGTTCGTGGGCCAGCACGGCGGAACTCATGATGCCGCCATAGCTGACGCCTAGCAGGTGAAGCCGCCCGGGGTCGATCTCCGGACGCGAAACCAGATAGTCGACCACCCGGCGCGTTTCGGGGACGATGCGTGAACTCCGGAGATGGAACCCTTTGACCCGCCGGTACGGCGAGCGCCCGGGGGGACGCCGCACCCCTTGCTCGTACTGTTCGGGGAGCGCCAGCGCCACCCCGTGTTCGGCAAAGATCGGGGCGATCCGGTCAAAGAAACTCATCTTCTGGCCGATCCCGTAGAGGAGCACGACGCACGGCACCGGTTTCTTCGCCGTTTCCGGCACGAACAGGCGCAGCGGCAGGCGCTCGCCCTTCAGGCCGGTGATGGTGACCTGCTCGGTGCGAAACGGGAGGCTGCCGGAGAGGGTGGCGACTTCCGGCTCCAGCGGCAGGGCGGGGTCGTAGCCGCCGAAGGCTTCGCGGCTCCATTCGCGCTGCAACACCCACGTCCCGGCGGCGAGGCCCAGGAGCAGCAGGAGGCCGAGGAGCGCGGCGGTCTTCAGGGCTTTGCGGCGAAAAGGGAGTCCCATGTATAGGTGCGGTACGGTTGATCGCACGCCGGGCCGTTGCGGACGGCGTCGGCCACTGAAAGCCGGAGGCTTTGCGGGCGGAAAATGACGTTGTGCAGGTTGGAACGCATGGCGACCGGGGTTTTGATGATTTCGATAAGCCGCGCTTCGTCGATTTTGCCATAGTCGGCCTTCACCCGTTCCGCCAGTTTTTCATATCGCCCCTTGCCGGAGAGGAGGAGCGCGTCCTCCACCGGTTCGGTAAGTTGCGGGTGCCACTCCCCGGCCCGGAAGGTCTCAAAGAGCGTCGGCGTTGCCTTGACCCCGACGGCGCTCGGCCCCTTGCCGTCGCTGATGAGGTAGTAATACTCGCAGGTGCGCGGGCTTTGGCGCATCTGTTCGACCACGGCGTCGGCGGTGTCGCACGTTTCGAGCGCCTGGCGGATCAGGAGGCTCATCGGGATGCCGTCCCATTCGCCTTCGCCTGCGCCGCCCATTTCGCCGATGGCGACCTTTTGCTCGTTCATCCCGGTGACCGAGCCGATGAACCCGAGGTAGCCGACGCTGACAAACCGGTTCGCGCCCGGCCGGGTGACCGCCATCACCACGGCGTCGTCCTGAAGGCCGATGCCGACCATGTAGTCGAGCACGCGGGCGTGGAGCAGTTCCCCGCCGACGGTCGCCTCGCCCATCAGCGCCGCGCCGCTGCAATGGAAAAACTCCGGGAAGAGGTTGACGGCCTGCACCGTTTCGAGCGGCACCTGCGCGCCGTCGGCCAGCCCCTTCATCTCTTCAAAATAGGCGGGAGCGATAAAGGGGCGCTGCCGCTCCACCAGTTTGCGGGCGGCTTGCGGAAACCATTCCCCCGCTCGCAGCGAATAGAGCAGGCCGACGCCGTAAATCAGCCGTTGCGAGGAGCGGGCGATCTGTTCCGGCGCAAGGCTCCCGTGCTGGTGGCCGATTTCGTACGGCGAGCCTTCCAGGTACATCTGGTAATGCCCGCCCCGCACTTCCAGCCATCCCTTGCCGGACCGGCGGCGGTGATCGGGCTCCGGCTTGAAGGGGGTGAGCGGAAGTGCCGCGATCCGGAGCGTTTCCGCGAACGAAGTCGCCAGTTCGGCGGCGGGGACCGGTTTCCCGGGGGAACGGCTGCCGTGGGTCGGTCCGGCGTCGGCAAACGGGCGGGCCTTGGGATCGACCCGTACCGCCCCCTTCCAGCCGTGGACGGTGGCTTGCAGGCTCCGGAGATGGCCGTCGACCCCCATTTCGGCGCTACCCTGGGCGAAACGGATCTTCAGGATCGCCGGGCCTTCGCCTCCCGATGCCCAGCCGGTGATCCGGGGCCGGAGCGCCAGCAGGGCGAGCAGTTTATGGTGACGCCGAAGCTCGGGCAGCACCTCGGCGACTTCCCTGACCGCTTCGCGCACGGCGGGGCCGCTCCCGGCCAGCGGCGCGACAAAGTGGGACCCTTTCGGAGCGGCGGCGAGGTGCTGCCCCTCCCCGTCGCGCCAGTAGCGGACCGGCGAGAGCTTCTCGTCGCCCACCAGCGCGATCTCCAGCCGCGTCTGCTCCCGGTCGCGGGCGAGAAACCCGGAGTAATGCTTCTTCTTTCCGCTGATCTCGACCTCCATCGTGCCGGTGCTGATCGGCCAATGCGCGGCGGCGACCGCCTCGCGCCAGAGATCGTACTGTCGCGAAAGCAGCCAGAACGCCATCCCGACATTGACCAGCGCCAGCAGGCAGAGCAGGAGGACCAGAGCCGCAACACGGCGGAGAAAACGGAACAGGGGAGAAGACATGATGATCACGGCAAGTATGGCCCAGCCCCCCGGGGTTGAACAGCCGGAATCACCCGGTCTGATCTTTGCGGAGACGGCACGCCGTAGCACCGGATGAGCGATAAAAGGAAAAGGATAGTTCGTAAACCGTTGCAGAAGTGCAGCAGAGAGTGCGTCTAATTACAAAGGTAGAATCGGAATATCACAAAAAAAGGCTTGTGGGTTTCTTTTTGATATGATTTCTATAAGTGCATCACAGATGCAGCAGTAAACGACTGTTTGAAAAGATGGCTTCCAAAACCGAAATCGTTCGTGCCGAGATTCTCAAGGCGATCCGCAGCCGTCGCATTGAAGCCGGGCAGAAAATTCCTTCCGAAAGGGAATTCGCCTCCCTGCTCGGCATCAACCATCGAACGGTCCGGCGGGCCCTTCAGGAACTGGTCACCGAGGGTGAAATCGAAAAGCGTCCCCGGGTCGGCAACTTCCTGAAAGATCTTTCGCGGCCGGTCCAACTGGCCGTCGCGATTCCCAGTTACTTTCTTTCCGAAAACGGGCAGCACCTCATCACGGGGTTGATTCTGGAGGGTCTTAACGCGGCGATCGACCATCGTTCCTACTCTTTGACGACCCTCCCTTACCGTCCCGATCATTTCATGGAAGACATCGGGCACCTGCTCCAGGCGCGCAAGGTCCGCGGCCTCTTCCTCATCGGTAACTGGCAGATCCCGCCCGCCGCCGTCAAAAAACTGATGGAAAGCGGTGTCAGGATCGTACTCCTTACCCGGCATCCGGCGCTGATCGCCCTTGGCCTGCCCTCGATCCATAGCGATCACACCCCCGCCATCTCCACCATCATCCGGGGCCTGATCGACCGGGGCCATCGGAAACTCGCCCTCATACGCTACTCCCATCCCGGACTGCCGGAGGTCAGGCTCCTGCTTGAAGAAATCTGCCGTGTTCACCAGTTGGGCGATCCCGAAGACCTGACGATCACGCTACCCAACAGCCAGGGCAGCGTCGATTTCGGCCCGTTGAAAGCGGCCATGGAAGCTGCCACGCGGCCCACTGCCATTATTGTGCCTGACGAAATCGCGGCAGGCATGGTTTTCCGGGAAGCCTACCGGCTCAACCTCAAAATTCCCGACGACCTTTCGCTGGCGGCCTACTCCGACCTCACCCCCGGGGCGCATCCCGTCCCGTTGAGCGCTCCTGATTCGGCCCCCAACGTCAGGAAACGTGCGACCATGGCGGCAGAGCACATCATCGCGCTCCTGCAAGGCGTTCCCGTCGCCGAATCCCACATCAGCATGACGCCCAACGTCCATTGGCGGGAATCCGTCGGTTCCCCTCCTTCTCCTGCGGCGACCGACCTCTCCGGAAAGACGGATCATCGGCAGATCTCCCTGCAAAACGGCTCCAAAAGCGGCTTCGGCATTCTGGAACTGGTGGTGACCATGATGGTGCTCTCCATCCTCGCGGTCTTTTTGCTTCAGGCTTTCAAACACGTCAAAGCCAGGTCGCAGCTTTCGGTCAGCAGCTATAATCAACGCCAGATCGTCCTGGGCCTGATCAGCTATGCCAACGAACATCAAGGGGAGCTTCCGCAGATCGCCGCCAAGGATTCCCCGATCAACCCCGGCGACAACGTCTTCTGGACACGCACTCTGGCCTATTATCGCTATGTTCCTCATGGAGGGGTCTTCTTCAGCCCCCGCTCCCGTTGGGGGCAGTCGCACGCCAATCTCTACAATCCCAAAAAGAACAGCACCAAGCCGTGGGCCTACCCCAGTTACGGCGCCAATGGCTATGGAGCCATGACCAATAAAAGCGAGACTCCCTACAAAGATCATCCTGCCAATCTTTTCCGGATCGGGGAAAATGCCGCCGGATTGATGCTGCTGCGCGATATTCATCATCCGGCTTACGCCGAAGAGGATCATGGATGGTACTGGTGGGGCGGCGGCGATTCGCGCTCCTACATCCCGCCGGATGATGGCGGCTACCTGGGAATGATGAGCGCCGCCTTTGCAGATGGCCATGTGGAGGTCTATCGGATCTCCGAATTCCGGAAAATGATCACCGATTCCAACTGGAGCGAAGCCCCGGAATACAATCGCGTCTACACAAGAGACTAGCATGAAAGTCACTCCCCTTCCGCTCATCCGCCCCTTGCTGTCATTTCTGTCTTTTGTCATCATGCTCCCTCTTTTCTCCGCCGGCGCATCACCCGATGCTCCGGACCGACAAAATCTTTATCTCAACGCCGTCGAAGATCATCTGGACCGGGCGCTCCAGGGAAATACCGTGAAAGCAAGGGATGTCGATGCGCTTCTGGCCGCCACCGCATGGTCTTATCAGGACCCGGCCTCGCGTCATTATCAGGATCGCGGTCTGCTCAAGCTGATGGCCCGGGCCATCGATCAGTTCTTCCTCGACGCCGCCGTTCCCCATGACGTCGCTCCGGAGACCGCGCCGCCTGCTCTCGAAACGCTCTATAGGGACCCGCCGATGGTGAATGTCAGCTATCACCAGTCTCATCGCGGCGTGCTCATGGCCTTCATCGCCGCCATCCGCAACCCTGCCATGGCAGAGGCTCTCGGCCCGGAACGCCTCCGGGCCATCCGCAGATCACTGGAGAAACACGCCGCCTACTGGCGGGATCTTGAGAAAAGCCCAACGCACGAACAACCGTGGTTTTATGGTGTGGCCATCCTGAACCTGACCTATGCCTACCTTTCGACCGGCGACACCGGTTATCTGCACAGGACATCCCACTGGTTTGACGAACTGTACCGGTGCAGGGGGAGCGATGGAGCGCTGGAGTACATGAGGAACACCCCTTACTTCGGCCCTGTCTATTGGTATACCGATTCCACCCTCTACGAACTTGGCATGGCGCGGCTCGCCGTAAGCACTCTCCCGGAAGCGGCTTCCTTCGTGCAGAAACTGGATGAGTTTGCCCGGGGGCTGGTCTCTTCCTACAAGAAAAATCTCATCTCACCGGGATATAATGAATACTATTCCGTCATCTGGTGGAAACACCTTCCGCGCACTTCCAGCATGCCGTTTGCCACGGGGGCGCTGGCGTTCATGACGGGAGACCCCCAGATCGCTTACCTGGCCCTTGAGGAGACGCGGAGGGGGCTCTTCTACGATAACAGAACCTTGTCCACCCGCACGCTGGCAAGCGGTCTTTTCGTCCGCGCCATCGCCTCCATCCGCCCGGAACCGCTTCCCGATGACTATGCTTTCTATGATGCCAACCGGATCGGCATCCGGGGCCGGTTCGGAGCGTTCAACTACACCGTACAGGCCGGAGCCCATGCCGGGACCATGGCCGGTGCCACGCTCCTGACCAAGGGACGGGATCTCAAGGCGATCCTCCAACGTGTCACCCCCATCATCCGCAAGAACCCCAACCCCGCAGCGGGGCGCGACGACCTCGGCAGCCTCTGGATTTTGTCTTGGCACCCGGGAAAGGAACCCGCGCCGGAAAGACCGCCCGTCGGCGTCGTTCATGCCGGAAATCTCGGGGTCGTCGCGACCACCTATCACCCCCTCTCCAGCCACTGGGCGGAAGACGGTAAACTGGAGGAACGACTGGAACGTAGCGGAGATTGGTTGATCGGGCAACTCTGGTTTACCACACCGGAACGGATCGTCGGCTACGCCCGAACCACCTGCCTCAAACCAAACAAAGCCTACGGGGTGGCCCTCTGGAACAGCTTTTCCCAGGTGGACACCCTTTCCCGGCTGGATGATCACCGCTATCTGGCGGGCGGCCTGATCTATCACATCCACGAACATGATTATCCCCGCGTGGGGCAGGCCCCCAGCCGTGCCTACGTCGCCCGGCATCGCGACAAACAATGGGTCGGACTCTACCTGACCGACGAGACCGGCGGCGTTCACTACCTCGAAGAAAAGATGACGCCGCCCCATGACTATGCAGCGGGCGACTCGTGGCACGCCATCGTTGATATCTACCCTGAGGGCACTCCGCCTGCCGACGTCCGGCTATTGCTGGAGAGGGACGGGGTGATCGCCCTGCGCATCCGGGACAGCGAGGCTCGTTACATCGCCCTCTTTAATGCCGCCGACCAGGCGACCACCCTAACCTTTTCCCAGCTTCAGCTCCCACCGGAGGCCGAGCCGACGATTCATCGCGGCGTCTCGGGCGCAAGCGTGGAAATACAGGACCAGACCATTGAGCTTCCTTCCCGGGAAGCGCTTCTTCTCAAACTCTAAAGAACCATGAAAATCCTCCCCCTTGCTCCCCTCGTTGCCTTCGCAGGCAAATACTCCGCGCTGGCCATTCTAACGCTTGGCCTCCTTAATCCATCGGCTCACGGCGCCATCCTCAGCCCCACGGAAGTCAACGGCCTGCAACTCTGGCTGGATGCCAGAGAGGGCGTGAACGTCACGGGGGCCAACCGGGTCACCCAATGGAACGACCAAAGCGGCGGCACAACCTACCACGCCGCACCGCCCGCCACGGAACAACAGCCGCTCTACCTCCCGTCCGGTACGCCGTCGATCCGTTTCGACGGCAGCCGCCAACTCCGGGCCGCGGGAGCGCAGGGGGCGATGCAAAACGAGATGACGGCTTTCGTGGTCGTCTCGCTCAAAGAGCTGGGCAGAAACCAGATGTTTCTCGACGACAAGGGCGGCACCAGCAACAACGACGGCTTTTATCTTGGCATTCGTGAGAGCAACAAGGTCGAGTTCCGGGTGATTGATTCCACGTTTCCCTCCTCGGGCCCGGGAGCGTTCCTGAACCACAGCCTCTCCCTCCCCACCGGCTATACGGAGGGTTATCTCGTCATCGTCGCGCGGGTTTCCAGCGACGGCACCACCACCCTTCGCGTGGGCGATCAGGAAACCACCAACCCCGGCACCCTGAGTCTGGAAAATATCAAGGGATCGGGCGAATTCCTCTCCATCGGCTCCAACAGCGGCGGAAGCTGGGGACTCGACGGCCAGATCGCCTCCGTACTGATCTACGACACGGCTTTGAGCAACCACGACGTGGGTGAAGTCTACGACTATCTCTATTCCGTCCATGTCATTCCGGAGCCGCAGACCGCCATCCTGACCGGTGCCGGATTCCTCTTCGCGGTCGTTGCCGGATCGCGCAGACGACGGGCCCGCTTTTGAGAAAAGCTCGCGGAAAAAGGAAGTCAACTGCGGAATCTAAAATTCCGCTGGCCAGCCGCAACGGCGTGGCGATACTCATGGTCCTTCTTTCTTTTTTCCAGATGGACTTCCTCGACGAACTGCAAAACCGCATCCTTCCCGGCGACGGCGCGATGGGCACGCTTCTGATGGAGCGCGGCATCCCGCCCGAGCACTGCTTTGAAGAACTCTGCTTTTCAAAGCCGGAGATGATCGCCGCCATTCACGCACAATACATCGCCGCCGGGGCGAGGGTGATCGAGACCAACAGCTTCGCCGCCAACGCTTTCGGGCTGGAACGGTACGGACTGGCCGGTCGCGCCGCCGAACTCAACGAAACCGCGGCTCGCCTCGCCCGGGGCGCTGCCAACGGGAAACCGGTCTACGTCGCCGGTTCGGTCGGGCCGATCGCCTCCGCCGAACAGGCGCTGGAGCGGGGGATCGACCGCGCGGCGCTCTTTGCGGAGCAGATCGGGGCGCTCGCGGCCGGGGGGGTGGACCTCCTTTTTCTGGAGACGTTCCTTGATTTTGACGAACTCCTCCTTGCGCTCGGCGAAAGCCGCCGCCTCGCGCCAAAGCTTCCGGTGATCGCCTCGCTCGCCTCTCCGGAAGAAGGGCGGCTGGCGTCGGGCCTCGCGATCGGGGAAGCAGTCGCCCGGCTTCGCAGGGAGGGGGCTGCCGTGGTCGGCCTCAACTGCATTTACGGGCCGAGCGGGCTGCTTCATGTGCTCGAAGAGATCCCGGCAGGGGAAGGGCCGCTCGCGGCTTACCCGAACGCCGGGCACGCCCAACTTTCGCAGGGGCGTTTCCTTTACCATATGACGCCGGAATACTTCGCGCACTCCGCGCGCGAATTTGTCGCGCAGGGGGTCGGGCTGATCGGCGGCTGCTGCGGCACCCGGCCCGAACATATCGCCGCGATGGCCAAGGCGGTCGAAGGGCTGGCCCCGGTCACGCACAAACCGGTGCGCCGACCCGAGCCGCTGGTGGAGCAATCCGAGATCGCCGTCGCCCCGCAGGAACGCCTGCTGGAGCCGACCACCCCCGCGCCGTGGGAGGTGGAGGAGGAGAGCATCCTCGACAAGCTCGCCGCCGGAAAGCAGGTCATTCTTGCCGAACTCGACCCGCCCAAGGCGATGCATATCGAGCGTTATTTCAAAGGCGCATGCGCCATCGCCCGCGCGGGGGCCGACGTGATCACGCTGGCCGACAATTCGCTGGCGATCCTGCGGGTCGGTAATCTCGCCCTCGGCTCGATCCTCAAACAACGCTACAATATCACCCCGCTCCTCCATGTCAGTTGCCGCGACCGCAACCTTCTGGGGCTGCAAAGCGAGCTGCTTGGGATGGCGGCGCTCGGGATGCGCCACGTCCTGCCGCTCACGGGCGACCCCTCCAAGGCGGGGGACCACCCCGGCGCGAAATCGGTCTACGATGTCAACTCAATCGAGCTGATGAAGATCATCCGCCAGCTCAACGAAGGGGTCAACTACGCCGGGAAGGCGATCAAGTACCCGACGAAGTTTGTCTACGGTTGCACCTTTAACCCGAACGCCAAGAACCTCGACGCGCAGGTCTCGCGGCTGGGCCGCAAGATCGAAGCCGGGGCGAGTTACGTGATGACGCAGCCGGTTTTCGACCCCGCGCTCGCCGTGGAAACCGCGCGACGGCTCGGGCCGCTCGGCATCCCGGTTTTTGTGGGGGTCTGGCCGCTGCTCAACGGACGGCAGACCGAGTTTCTGCACAACGAAGTCCCCGGGATCACGATCCCCGACCCGATTCGCGCCAGGATGGCGGGGCTCGAAGGGGAAGCGGGCAAGAACAAGGGGCTGGAGATCGCCCGGGAGATGGCGACCGCCGTGCTCGATCACTTCCCCGGGATTTACCTGATCACGCCGTTTCTCAACTATGAACTGACCGTGGAACTGACGCAGTTCGTCCGCAACCGGTAGCGCCCGCCCATGATGCGCCTCTCCCGTTTCCGGCCCGGCCGCAGGATGGTCTTGCGGGTGGTCATCGTGGGGGCGATCCTGGCGGCGGCGGTGGTCGCGGGGGAACGACTGCCGGTGGTGGAATGGATCGTTCGCGCGCAGGAGGGGGTGGTGGCGACCGGCTGGTGGGGGTATCTCCTCTACCCGCTTCTCTTTGCCGCCTGCAACCTGCTCCTGCTTCCCGGCACGGTGCTGGCGATCGGCGCGGGGCTTTTTTTCGGTCTCTGGTGGGGGACGCTGCTGATGGTCGCGGGCAACATGATCAGCGCCGCGCTCTCCTTCGGCATCGGCAAGCTCGCCGCCGGGCGCTGGCTGGAGCGGTGGCTGGCGCAATACCCGCGCTGGTTCGCGCTCCGCGCCGCCATCCGCCGCGAGGGGTGGAAGATCATCTTTCTGACGCAGATCATCCCGCTCTTTCCCTCCAGCCTGCTCAGTTACCTTTACGGGATGAGTTCGATTCGCTTCGGCTCGTGCATGCTCTGGACGGCGGCGGCGCAGGCTCCGGCGATGTTTCTCTACGCCTATATGGGGACGGTGGCGCAACTCGGGATCAACCGGCTTTCCGGCGGCGGTCGGGAAGGGTGGGGGGATGCCTTCTGGATCGCCGGGCTGCTGTTGACGCTGCTCGGTTTCATCGCGCTCGGGCGGATCGCCGCACGGCTGCTGGCGGCGACCGCTCCGGATCAACAGGGCGATTTCAACCAACGGCTTTGACAGCGGCGGGAAGAGTGCTAGCGTAACGAAAGGAGCCGGTGACCGGGGGCTGTCGCGCCGCCGGGGCAACGGGTTCCCCCGTTCCTCGAAACGAAGTCTGCAAACAGGCTTCCCCTGCAAAGTCATGAAAACCATCGTATCATCCCGAATACCGTGCTGCGGGCCTCTCTCCCGCAAACGAAGACCGGCGGTTGACGAGACTTTTTCGTGACTTTTTCTTCTTTCAACGTCTTTCAAAAAACCGCCGCCATGTCCGACTCTTCCTCCGCTTCCCACGCTGCCGTACGTCCTTCGATTTTTCTGGAGTACGGGGTGGACGGAACCGATGGGGAGGATGCCCTTTGCGAGATTTGCGAGCGGGGGATGCGCTTTCATGCCCGGTGGCAGTTTGAGATCGGTACGGTGCTCAACATCGCCTTTGCCATTGAGAACGAAGCGGCGCTTCCCGCGCGCATCGAGGCGGAGGGGATGGTCGTCGAATGCCAGCGGGAAACCCCGGGGCGGCATTTTACGACGTTGATGTTCGTGGAGCCGCCGCGTGACCTGAAGGTCAACCTCGGCAAGGTCTCCGCGCGGTTGACGGAGATCGCCTGAATTCCCCTCCCGTTTGCCTGCTGGAGGGACGACCTCCGTCGTCCGCAGCGTTGGTTTTTACCCGCACCCTGCCCTCCGTTTCCGGAAAAAGAGGAGCCAAAGCTGGCACTCTTCCCGAAACCCGTGCTAGCGTCCGCCTCGTGACTGAAACGGAAGCGTACATCGCCCTCAACATGATCCCGAAGCTCGGACCGGTGCGGGTACGCCGTCTGCTCGACGCTTTCGAAACGCCGGAAGCGATCCTGCGGGCGGGGTCGTTGGCCCTGTGGAGGGTGGAGGGGATCGGCCCCGAGATCGCCGCCGCCATCGCGGGTTGGGAGCAGCAGGTCGACTTGAGCGCGGAACTCGGGCGGATCGCCGATTTCGGGGCGAAGGTCGTCACGCTGGGCGACCCGCTTTACCCGCCGTTGCTGCGGGAGATCCACAACCCGCCGCTGCTGCTTTACGTCTGGGGCGAGTTGACCGAGGCCGACCGCCGGGCGATCAGCATTGTCGGCTCGCGCAGGACGACCCACTATGGCATGGAATCGGCCAAGAAGCTCTCCTACCAGTTGGCGTACGCCGGGTTGACCGTCGTCAGCGGGCTGGCGCGGGGGATCGACACCGCCGCACACCAGGGGGCGCTCGCCGCCAAGGGGCGGACGGTGGCGGTGCTCGGCTCGGGGTTGCTCAACCTCTACCCGCCGGAAAACCGGGCGCTGGCGGAGCGGATCGCGGATGGCTCGGGCGCGGTGGTCACGGAGTTTCCGATGCTGGTCTCGCCCGACACGCAGACCTTTCCGCAGCGCAACCGGATCGTCGCCGGCTGGAGCGAAGGGTTGCTGGTGATCGAGGCGGGCCTGAAAAGCGGCGCGCTCATCACCGCCGGGCAGGCGCTCGAACAGGGGAGATCCCTCTACGTCGTCCCCGGGCAGATCGACCGGCCGACCTCGGCGGGATCGAACCGGCTCATCCAGCAGGGGGCCAAGCTGGTCACCGGCGCGGGCGACATCATGGAGGAGTGGGCCTTCTTTTCCCCCGGGGAACTCCCCCTTGCCACCACCGCCGAAAAGAGGAACGATCTGAATGAAACCGAGCGCGCGGTTTACGACGCCATCGGCGATGGCGAGACGTCCAGCGACACGATCGTTGCGAAATCTCATTTGCCACCGGCGGTTGTCTTCTCTACGTTGCTCGCCCTTGAAATGAAGCGCCGCGTTCAACAGCTTCCCGGGCAGCATTTTGTAAAACTTTTGTAATCAATGGGAAAAAAACTGGTCATCGCAGAAAAGCCGAGTGTGGCGGGGGATCTCGCCCGCGCCCTGGGGAAAGCCAAGAAAGAGGGCGATTTTTACGAGAACGAGGAGTACGTCATCGCGTCTGCGGTCGGGCATCTGCTGGAGCTGTGCGTCCCCGAAGGGCTGGAGCCCAAGCGGGGCAAATGGGACATCAAGAACCTCCCGATCCTCCCGAAGGAATTTGAACTCAGCCCGACCGACTCGAAGGCCGAGACCCGCTTCAAACTGCTGCGGCGGCTGATGAAGCGCGCCGATGTCACCGGCATCATCAACGCCTGCGATGCCGGGCGGGAGGGGGAGCTGATCTTTCGCAACCTGGTCCGCATGGCCAAGGTGAAGAAGCCGGTGGAACGGCTCTGGCTCCAGTCGATGACCCCGGACGCCATCCGGACCGCCTTCCGCCACCTGCGCACCGACGAGGAGATGATCCCGCTCGCCAACGCGGCCGTCTGCCGTTCGGAGAGCGACTGGCTGGTCGGCATCAATGCCACGCGGAGCATGACCTGGTTCAACTCGAAGCTCGGCGGTTTCCGGCTGACCACGGCGGGCCGCGTCCAGACGCCGACGCTCGCCATTCTGGTCGAGCGGGAGGAAAAAATCCGCGCCTTCAAGCCGCGGACCTATTTTGAGGTGCACGGGGAGTTCCGGGTCGCCTCGGGCGAATACCCCGGGCGGTGGTTTGACGAAAAGTTCAAGAAAGGGGCCGAAGAGGATGCCCGCGCGGAGCGGATTTTCGAGCGTGAAAAGGCCGACGCCCTCAAGGCAAAGTGCGAAGGCAAGCCCGGGATCGTCACCGAGGAGAAAAAGGCGACTTCGCAGGCGCCCCCCCTCCTTTACGACCTGACCACCCTCCAGCGCGAGGCGAACAGCCGCTTCGGCCTGAGCGCCCGGCGTACGCTGCAACTGGCGCAGGCGCTTTACGAACGGCACAAGGTGCTGACCTACCCGCGAACCGATTCGCGCTACCTCCCCGACGACAACCTCGCCACCGTGCGCGGCATCATGTCGAACTTCCCCGAAGCGAGCCTCGTTTCCCATGCCGAAAAGGCGGTCGCCAACGGCTGGGTGCGCCCGAACCGGCGGATTTTTGACAGCTCGAAGGTGACCGACCACAACGCGATCATCCCGACCGGGGTCGCGCCAAAGAACCTCGACGAGTATGAGGCGAAAATCTTCCGGCTCGTCTCGCAGCGCTTCATTGCCGTTTTCTTCCCGGCGGCGCAGTTCGAGATCACCACCCGCATCACCCGGGTGGAAGGCGAACCGTTCAAGACCGAGGGGAAAATCATCAAGGATCCGGGCTGGATGGCGGTTTACGGCAAGGAGGCGGCGCGGGACAGCGGCCCGGCGCAGATCGTCGCCGTCGCTCCCGGCGAAGAGGCGTTCACGGAAAAGGTCGAGGTGAAGGAAAACGAGACCAAGCCCCCGGCGCGGTTCAACGAAGCGACGCTCCTTTCCGCGATGGAAGGGGCGGGGAAACTGATCGACGACGAGGAACTCCGCAGCGCCATGAGCGCGCGGGGTCTCGGCACCCCGGCGACCCGTGCGGCGGTGATCGAGGGGCTCGTCCTTCAGGAATACATCGCCCGCGACGGGCGGGAGCTGATCGCCACGCCAAAGGGGATTTCGCTCATCACCGGGTTGCGCGGGATCGGCATCGACACCCTGACCCGGCCCGAGATGACCGGCGAATGGGAGTTCAAGCTCAAGCAGATGGAAGGGGGCGAACTGCCGCGCGAGGAGTTCATGAGCCAGATCCGCGCGTTGACCGTCGAAATGGTCGAAAAGATCCGCAACGGCGCGGAACCGCCCGAAGGGGCGTTTGACGATCTCGATGTCGCCTGCCCCAAGTGCCACACCCGGCCGCTCAAGCAGGATTACCGGACCTACCGGTGCCGTGCGTGCGACTACGTTTTCTGGAAAACCCTCGCAGGCCGCGAGTTTTCGCCCGAAGAGGTGCAGACGCTTTTGAGCGAACGGCGCATCGGCCCGCTCGACGGGTTCCGCTCCAAGATGGGCCGCCCGTTTGCCGCCGTGCTGGTCCTCGACGAGGAGCACAAGGCGAAGTTCGAGTTCGAAAAGAAGGAGGAAGACGCCATTCCCGAAGATCTGAGCGTTTTCCCGGTCATCGGCGAATGCCCCGTCTGCCACAAGGCCCCGGTGCGGGTGCTGGAGAACGCCTACACGTGCGAACGGACCTTGCGCAAGGAGTGTACCTTCCGCATGGGCCGGTTGATCCTCAAGCGCGAGATCGAACCCGAACAGGCGCGCAAGCTGATCGAAACCGGCAAGACCGACCTGATCACGAAATTTGTCTCTTCGAAGACCAACCGCCCGTTTGACGCTTTCCTCAAGCTCGACAAGGGGAAGGTCGGCTTTGAGTTCCCACCGCGAGAGCCAAAGGCGGCCAAGGGGAAGGCAAAAGCGAAGGCCGGGGAGAAGTAACTTCAGGCCTCCTATGAAGGAGGACGGGGAGCTTCGGGCGTTTCACCGGTTTCATTAAATATTCAACCCGATTCGTTGAAAGAACCTCGTGGCAGGGAGGCTTCTGTGTTTTGCCTGCTTCATCCCACCATTGAGTGGCCATCGCATCACTTGCGGCAAGGGGTGCGCCTTTTTTAATGAAACCATACCTGTCCCTCCCCTTTACCGAGCCATTCAAGCTGGCCCTGACCACCGGAAGCCTTTTGGTTGCAATTGGAAGTACCGCCCGGGCCGGGACGATCATTTCCTACACGGGTTCTCCGCTGACCATTACCGGAACATCAAACAAAATCACCTTCAGCCTGATCTCGGGCCAGACCGTGATTGAGCCGGTGGCCACAACGCCCAGTTCAATCGACACCCCTCAATTCAGCCTCGGCTACCTCCCGCCCCCCGCAAACGATCCCACCAAGCCCATCCTTACCGGCACCGCCGTACAGCCTGACGCGAGTGTCCTCCACTCGGACGATTTTCTCGTCCTGCTCAACGCCGGGGACTCCGTGGGTTCAACCTCTGGCAATTACAAGGGAAATGCGAATAGTGCGTACCTTTGGAAGCCAGTGGGTTCGGGCAGCGAGGGGCCATGGGTTCCGGGGACCACGGGTTATGCGGGATTGCAGTTCACCAACTCTGTCACCAGCGAGATCAACTATGGATGGGCGCTCATCACCCATGGAGTGGATGACTCGTTGACTCTGGTCAGTTTCGCTTATGACTCGAGCGGGGCTTCGATCGTCGCGGGTGCCATTCCGGAACCGTCTGCGTGGGCCCTCATCCTGGGCGGCGGCACCCTCGCCGCCGCGGCTTGCCGCAAGCGCCGGAGAACCAAAGCGCTCGCCCCCGCCTCCCGCGCCGACGGTGCGGATGACTCCCCGCGCGGTCTTTTCCCGCAGGAGTGAATCCTTCCGCACCCCTCTTTTCAAAGAGAGCGCTCCTCGTCGGGTGGGAAGGGGTGGATTGGTCTTTTTTGAAGCCCCTGTGTGAAAAAGGGGTGCTTCCTGCGTTGACGGCGATCACTCGCGCGGGCGTGAGCGTCGGGTTGCAGACCGGCTCCCCAGGTCTTTCACCGATCCTCTGGAATAACCTCGTCACGGGAATGCGTCCCTGGCGACACGGGGTCCATGGACCGGCGCAGGTGGACGCCCAGGGCCGTGCGGGGCCGGTTTCCTCCGGCAGTCGCCGGGTGCCCGCCCTGTGGGAGCGGTTTTCCATGGAGGGATTGAAAACCATCGTGGTCGGCGGGTACGCTTCTCATCCCGCAGAGCCGGGGAGCGGCATCGCGGTTTCGGAGCGATTTTTCCCTGCATCGTCCGGAGATGGCGCGGCCCCTGCGCAAAGCGTCTGGCCGCCGGAACTGGCCGGGGAGCTTGAGGAACTCCGGGTTCACCCGGCGACCCTCGCCCCATCCCTCCTGCGCCTCCTGGTCCCGAGCCTCACGCAGAGCCTGGTGGAGCGCGACCCTCGTCTACGCCGGTTGGCTCTCCATGTGGCGAAGCTTTATTCCGGCCACAACGTGGCGGCCAGTCTTCTTGAAACCGAGCCATGGGATCTTGCGGTGGTCCATTTTCCTTTCCTGGGGGAGATATTCGGCGAGTTCGGCTCCTTTGCCTCGCCGCGCCGGCCGGACGTTTCACGCGGGGCTTTTGAGCGTTATTCCGGACTATTGGAAGGGGCTTGCCGGCTTCAGGATCATCTGTTGGGGGATCTGCTCAAAGCCGCCGGGCCGGAAACAACGGTCTTCGTGGTCTCTGATCGGGGTACGGACACTTCGGTGCCGGGAGGGGAGCTGACACAGAAGGGGCGTGAGGGGATTCTCGCCGCATCCGGACCGGGAATTCAGACCCGGCCCGGCATCCTTTCCGGGGCCGATCTTCTCGACGTCGCTCCCACGCTCCTCCACGCCATGAGCCTTCCGGTGGGGGAGGGGATGGAGGGACGCGTGCTGGGCGAAGTTTTGACGGAGGACGCCCTGTCGCGGCCCGCTCGCCTCCCTTCGGCAGAGACCCGGAGGAACGGCTCCACGCCCGTTTGCGATCCGTCATTCTCCCCGGAGGATGCGGAGACGGTGCGCCTCCAGAACGGATGGAACGAGGGGATGGATCTCCTGGATGCCGGGCTTCCTCATCGGGCGCTTCCGCTGCTGGAGCAAGCCGCCTGGGCGAACCCGGAAGCGGCGCATCATCGTTTCTGGCTGGCCCTCTGCCAGGCGAGGCTTGATCTGTTGACGGAAGCCGGGGAGACCATGGGAACCCTCGCCGATCTCGGGGAGCACCTCCCTTCCACGCAGCGGCTCCAGGCGCTCCTGTCGATGGAGATGCAGCAGCCGGGGCGTGCCCTGGTGCATCTGGAAGCGGCACTTGCCCGGCAAAAGGATCAAGGCGGCGATTTGGCCACGCTCAAGGCAACGGCATTGCAGCAATCCGGGAAATGGCTGGAGGCATTGGAGCTTCTGCATCTCGAAGCGACCCGCCGCCCGGGCGTCGATGTCTGGCTGGGCATCGCGCACGGTTGCCTCTCCCTGAAGCGATTCGAGGCGGCGGTTTCCGCAGCGCGCCAGCTTCTGCGCACCGCCCCCTGTCGGCCCGGGTCCTGGCTGTTGCTCGCGCGTTGCCTGGTTGCCGACGGGAAGAGGGACGAAGGGTGGAACGCCCTGCTTCGGGCCCAACAGATGCAGCCCGGTTCGCCCGAGGTCTCCTCCATGGCCGGTCGGCTTTTTCCCGAACGACGCCGCGACTGGAACTCGTGGCCGCGGGTTGCCGGACCCGGGGAAAACGACCCGCAGCCGGGCGTGAAGGAGCTTCGCGCCGGGAGCCGGCGGCGAAAGGCGGCCTGGGAGCGGCGTCTGTCGGAAAAGCGGCGCAGGTCGTCCCCATCGGGCCGCGAACTGCCCGGGCCTGTGGCGGGCATCGCAGAGGGGCTGTCTTATACTTACCGCGCGCCATTTACGGACGAGGAAGAACGCGCTTTGGAGATCCTCAAAAAACATCCGCCGATGGTGGGGGAATCCTTCCTGCGCGTCTGGGAGATCGCCCGCCCGAGCCGCTTCGCCGGGGCGGCCTGCTGGACCTTGCCCGCTCCGGACGAACCGGAGCCATCGGGAGAGGTTCGTTTTGATCTGCTCCCGGGGTTCCGCACACCTGGAATGGCCGTGGAGTTGTTGCGTCCGCTGTTTGCCGAAATGAGAGCCTCGCGTTGTCGCAAGGTCCGCGTGCTGACGTCGGAGCGGGCGGAATGGGAACCGGTTCTGGGTCGCTTTGGCCTTCGATGCAACGCATGGGATGAAATCTGGCTCGCCGATGCCGTGGACTGCGATGAACAAAGCCGATTGAAGGCGGCCGGTTGGGAGAAAAAGATTCCCCCGGGGTGGAAAGTACGCAGCATCACGGCTTCGGACTGGAGCTTCATCAAACTGAAAAGCGGCGCTTTGGATTTCCTCTCCGAAGACCATCTTGAGAAAGTACGGCGGGGGCTCGATGAAAGGATTTCGTGCGTTGTCGAATCTCCGGCGGGGCCTGTCGGCGTCCTGCTGGCGACCCGGTTCGACATGACAGCCGTGCTGGAGTTTCTGGGAGTGGCCCGGGAGGCATCCCGGCACGGTTCCCGGGTGACCCGGCTCGCCCTGGCCCGCTTCCTGAGGCGCGATCATCCCGATCCTGTCGATTGGGTGCTCGTCTCCACCAATCCCAACAAGGGAGATGCCGCCCGCCTGTTGTTGCGGCACTTCGGAAGCACCCTTCTTCAGGTCGTTGATCATTTTACGGGAGAGCTTTCGGAGCCTCCGCAGCCCGGGAAGGGCGGAGCCGTCGGAGTGACCTGAAGGTCTTTCCCTGTTGTCTTTGCGCGAAGCCATCCCGTGGTAAAAAGGCGGCTTTGGATTGTTCAAACAATCGGATTTCGTTTCCCGAGAGCAGGGATGTTTATGCTTGTCGATCCGCGCCAACCGGTTGCAGGTCAGCGATTTCCGGGAAACGCCGTAACCCCGCCCCGTCTCGCCGGTCAGCCCGCACCGGAAGCGAAAAAAGAGCATGAAAAAAGCTTGTCAAAGCAGATCGGGTTATTAAATTGATCGTGCAATTAGATTGTTCGATCAATTTAACCCTGCATCGCTCCCTCACCTTTTCCCTCTTATGAAACGATTCCCCTCTTTCTGGCGTACTGCGGCCCCGGCGGGGTTGCTCTTTGCCATGGCGGCGACAGCCCCGGCGGAGACTTTTACCTGGAACAAGCCGGCGGCGGCACCGGCTCCGGTGTACAACTGGCACTGGAGGGACGCCGACAACTGGAACACCGGAGAAGACGGCGTGCCGGGGGCCGGCGATACGGCCAACATCCTTCTCAACTTCACCGGGGCCTCCATCAACATTACTTTTGCGGAGACGGAAACCACCCCGAAGGTGTATCCCTCGGTGGGTCTGCTCAATGTGGGAGATACCGATGGCACGACAGCGATTCGATTTGCCCCGGGCGGCAGCAGCATTTACCTGACGTTCGACAACCTGGGTAGCGAAGCCCGAATGACCAAAACCGGTGTGAACACGGTGGACTTCTGGCGGTCGGTTTCCTTCAAGGACGATACCGTCTTCGATGTCCAGGCAGGGGTGGTGACTTTTACCACCGGGAACGCCTCGCTCCGGGGAGCCGGGAACCTTGCCATTCAGGGGGCGGGGCTGACGATGTTTGAGAATCCCTCCCTGATCTCCACGTCGTTTAGCGGCGATCTTTCCATCCGCAGCAATGGAACGCTTCTGATGAACACCACTTTCAATGTTTATACCCCTACGATCGGCGGAAATCCCGTTCCCACGCCCGGCGCGGTGGTGACCGTGGAGGAGACGGCGCGGCTGGGCGGCGGCGGCACGCTGGGGCGGCACACGACGGTGGAAAGTGGCGGCAGGCTCACCCCCGGGACAACGCTGGAGAGCGCGGGGGTGCTCCAGTTCACCGACGGGCTGACGCTGGAAACGGGCGCGCATTTCGACTTCCAGCTCCTCTCCGACACCGCTTTGCTCGCCAACCGCGGCACGGCGTTTGACGGGGTGGATGTAAGCGGCGGTGATCTTTCCATAGCGGAAGGTGTGCTCTTTAACGTGAGCTTTGACACAGCCGGCTCCAGCGTCGATTTTACCGACGCTTTCTGGAGCGCCAATCAGGAATGGCTGGTCTTTGACGGTACGGAAATCGCCGCCGACCATCTTTTCACGCTGGGGAATGTTTCCCGGGATTCGGCAGGCAACTCCATCAGCCTCACCGGCGGGACGCTTGGTTTCCGGCAGGATGGAGACGGCCTTTATCTGACCTACACCGCTGTCCCCGAGCCGGGCACAGCCGCTCTTCTGTTGATGGCGGGCGGTCTGGCCGCGGTTGCCTGGCGTCGCAAGGTTTCCTTCCTCCCATGAAAAAGTTTCTTTGTCTTTTACTGCTCTCGCCCTCGCTGCTCTCGGCCGCTGTCGAACTGGTCAAAGAGGGGCGGCCGGTCAGCGAGATTATCGTGGCCGAAGCCGCCTTGCCGCAGGTCCGTTTTGCGGCCCGGGAGTTGCAGGAGCACCTTGAAAGGATGAGCGGGGCAAAGGTGCCGATCGTCCACGCGCCGAGCGGCGGCGGGGTGTTTCCGGTCTATATCGGCGAAGGGGAGGAGACCCGGGCGCTCGGGGTTTCGCTGGAGAAAGTGCCGATGGAAGGCTACCGCGTGATCGCTAATGAAAAGGCGCTGGTGCTGGCGGGGCGCGACGCCCGCTTTGATGCGGTGCCCAAGGGGTTCGAGTCGGTCGGCGACCTGGAACGGCTGACCAAAGAGTGGCAGGAGTTTACCGGCCGCCAATGGGCGATGCCGCTCGCGGGTCTTTATGATCCGCGCAACCGGAGCAGGGAACTCGACTTTTCCCTCTACGACCCGACCGGCACGCTTTTCGCCGTCTACGACCTGCTCGAACAGCTCGGCGTGCGCTGGTATTACCCGGATACCGCCACCGGCACCGTCATCCCCGGGCAGAGCACGATCACCGTCAAGGAACAGGACCATTCCTCCGCCCCGGTTTTTTCGCGTCGTTTCATGCGGTGGACCTTTCCAGCGGCAGATCCGGAGGGGTTTCTCTGGTTCAAGCGGCAGAAGCTAGGGATGTCGGAGATGGTCTGGTTCTGCCACGGCACGGGGTACGTCACCCGGCTGACGAGGGAGAGTCACCCGGAGTTTGTCGCCGTTTCAGGGGGCGAGGCTTCCCTTGGCCACAAGGGCAAAAAAGTCACTCCCACGCCCCGGCTCGGCCCGCCGTTGCGGGATGAGATGATCGACTTTGCCGACAGGTTTTTTGCCTGGGCCCCGGAGATGCGCTCATGGGCAGCGGCCCCTTCCGACGGGTTTGTCAACATGGACGACCGCGACCGCGCCGCCGGGTGGGACCGCACGGAACGCGGCAACAGCGGCCGGTTTTCCGACTATATCTGGAGCTTTGTCAACGACGTGGCCAAAGGGGTGGCAAAAAAACATCCGGACCGTTTTGTGATGGGGCTGGCTTACGGGCGGGGCCGCGCCGTGCCGGAGGAGATCGACCGCCTGAGCCCCAACGTCGGCGTGGCTTACTGCCAGACGCGCTCGCTCCAGATGATCGACCCCGGGGAACGCGAAGCGATCCGCCGCGAGCGCAATGCCTGGATCGCCAAAATGGGTAACCAGGAGTTCTATATCTGGGAATATTACCTCAACCACGAGAACCACCACCGCCTTCCCGGCGTGCCGGTCATCTTTACCCGCATCATGCAGGAAGATGCCCGCGACCTGCGCGGGAAGTCCAAAGGGGAGTATGTGGAATGCAGTTACGGCCACCATGCCATGAAAAACCCGGCGCTCAATCACTACCCGTACATGGTGCAGGCGCGGCTTTACTGGGACCCGGACCTCGATCTCGACGCGTTTCTCGATGAATACTGCCGCAAGTATTACGGCCCGGCGGCGCAGGAGATGAAAACCTTCCTGACCTTTGCCGAAGAAGTCTGGATGCGCCCCGCGCCGCATGTGACCGGCGTGCCGGACTCCTTCCTTCAGGCGCCGGATGTGGAGCGCTTCTTTTCCCTGCTCGAACAGGCAAAAGCCAGGGCGGGGGAGGGGATCTATGGAAAACGGGTGGCGCAGATCGCCGCCGAGTGCGAGCCGATGCGCGGCATCATCAGCGGACAGAAGGATTACGAAAAAGGGGTGGCCGCCGCCAGGGCCGGAGAGAATGAAGCCGCCGCCCGCTTTCTGGAAGCTGCCGCCGCCACCTCACCCGACAGCTTTGCGCGGCTGGAGGCGCTTTTGCAACTCGCCCCCCTCTACCGCGACGTGTTGAACGACCGCGAAGCCGCCATCCGCACCTTGCAGCGGATCTGGGAAATCCCACCCAAGAGCCTGCCCAAAAACCGCGCCGCTCGCTACCATGCGTTGATCGACTGCGTCGGGCTCCTGCGGGCGGCGCAGCGCTACGACGAAGCGCTGGCGATGCTGGAGCAGACCGAACCCGAAAAGGCGGGCGGTTACTGGAAGTTCCAGTACCTCCAGGCGTATGGGCTGCTGGCCGAGGATCGCGGCGATCACGCCGCCGCGCAGAACTATTACCGCGAGGCCCTGGAGGTCAGGAACGTCCCCGACCGCCTCACGGAGAAACTGCGCGGGCGTCTTGATTGAGAGGCTGTGAAAAAAGCCCTTTAACGGCCATGGAGCACCTCTTTTTGCCTTTAACTGCATTCCTTCTCCCTTCTGTATTCCCTGAATACAGGCGGTCGGCGGAATTTCGTTATAGGCTAAAAATAGGGGCTCCGAGGCCATTAAAATCATTTTTTCACAGCCTCTGAGAGGCTGAATAGAGATTGCCAACCTGCCGGGCTTTACCTTCCCATTCCATTCATGGCCACACAGAAAGATATAGCAGCTTACCTGAACATCAGCCCCCAGGCGGTTTCCGCCTCGCTTGGAAACGGGGGCGGCAGCACCAAAGTCAGCGACGCGACGCGTCGCCGCGTGTTGAAAACCGCGCAGGAACTCGGGTACGTGGCCAACCAGGTGGCGCGTTCGCTCAAAAGCGGCAAAACGCACCTCATCGGCGTGGTGATGCCGTATTGCCGCGACCCGTACTACTCCGCTCTCATCGACGCCTTGAGCCTGGAAGCGGTGCGCCGGAAGTATTCGCTCATCCTCCAGTTTCATCTTTTCTCCCCTGCGGAAGAGGTGGCGGCGATCCGGCGGCTCATCGAAGCGCGGGTGGACGGCATCCTGATCTACCCGCGCGGGACGGAACGACACTACGAAGCGGCCCACCCTCTCGGGAAAAAGGGAAAAACGCCGGTTGTCGCCCTCTCCGCGCCGTTCTCGGAAGAACCGTTTGAAGGGGTGGTCGAGAAAGATTATGAACAGGAAGGCTACCTCGCCGCGCAGGAGCTTCTGCGGGCGGGGCACCGGCGCATCGACCTGCTCGACGCCCATTCCAAAAGCAGAAACCAGCGTCTCCGGATGAAAGGGATGCAGGCCGCCGTGCGCGAAGCGGGGGTGGAGGCGCGCCTCCAGCATGTGAACCCGCCTCCCGCCGAACTGGCTGCCGTGCAGCCGGAGGCTCCCGCTTCCCTTGCCGTGCGCGAGGAACTTTTTCCATTGCTGGCGCGGCATTACCTCGACCACCCGGGGCGCGGCACCGCCGTGGTGGTCAACAACGAGGCGGTCGCCTGGAAACTCGTGGCCGAAGCGGTCGGGCGGGGGATCTCCCTGCCGGACGCGTTGTCGATCCTGAGCTTCGGCGTGCTCAATGAAGGCGACTCCGGCTCGTTGCCGCTGACGGCGCTGGAATACGACCCGATGGAGATCGCCGCCGCGGCTTTTGAAATCCTGCTCGATGGCGGGGAACGCCGCCGCCGCGTCCGTCCCCGGCTCGTCCGCCGCCGGAGCGTGGCCGACCTGCGCCCCTCGCCGGTCGTGACCGCTTGATGCCGGAGCGGTCCCTGCCGCTCCCGGACCCTCACTGAAACCTTCCAAAACCGTTATTCATGATCCTGCGACACTCCCTCCTCCTCGCCACCGCCCTTGCCCTTTTTGCTTTCGCTTCTCCCGATGCCCAAAGCGTGGAACTGATCCGCGACGGCAAGCCGCAAAGCCAGATCGTTGTCGCGCCCGACGCGCTGCCGCAGGTCGCTTTCGCCGCAAAAGAGTTGCAGGAACACCTTTACAAAATGAGCGGCGCACGGCTGGAGATCGTCCCCAAGGCGGATGAAAGCATGCCGCACGCGGTTTACGTCGGCGAAAGCGAAGCGACCCGTGCGCTCGGGCTGGAAATCGCCTCGCTCACCCCGGAAGCGTACCGCGTGGTCGCCACCGATCGCTACCTCGCCCTGCTGGGGCACGACGGTACGGTCCTTCCCGTCCCGCGCGATCTGAAGGAGACCACGGACCGCACCCGGCTCAAGGACGAGTGGCAGAAACGGACGGGGGAAAAATGGGACATGCCGCGCAACGGCCTCTACGATCCCCGCCACCACAACCACGAAGTCGGCTTTTCCGTCTACGACCCGACCGGCACCCTCTTTGCCGTCTATGATGTTCTCGAAAGCCTCGGCGTGCGCTGGTACCTGCCGTACCACGAATTTGGCACGGTGATCCCGAAGGCCGCCACCGTCGATCTGCCCGAACAGAACCGCACGGAAAAGCCGGTCTTTGGCTACCGTCACATGCGATGGAGTTTTGCCAGGGGCGACCTGCCCGGGTTCCTCTGGTTCAAGCGGCAGAAGCTCGGCATGGAGGCGATGATCTGGATGGACCACGGCACCATCAACGTGACGCGGTTCATGGATGATTCCCACCCGGAATATTTCGCCGTGGTCGGCGGGCGGCTGCACGACGGCGGCCCCCTGCCCGAAGATGGCAGCCGACGCCCCAAACACAGCAGGTCGCTCCCCCGGCTCGCCCCGCCGCTGGCGGATGCGCTGGTGCGCTATGCGGATTTCTTTTTCACTGATTACCCGGAGATGACCCTCTTCCCCGCCGGGCCTTCCGACGCCTTCACCAGCATCGACGACCGCGATGTCGCCGCCGGCTGGCTGCGGGAGGAGCGCGGCTCCGCCGGACGGCTTTCGGATTATGTCTGGAACTTCGTCAACCAGGTGGCCGAAGGGATCGCTCGCCAGCACCCCGGCAAGCTGGTTCTCGGGCTGGCTTATTCCTACTACCGGGTGCCGCCCCTGGATCTGGAAAAGTTTCACGACAACGTCGCCATCGCCTATTGCCAGACGCGCTCCCTCCAGATGAGAGACCCGCAGGAACGCGCCAAAATCTTCGCCGAACGGGAAGCGTGGTTGAAGAAACTCCCTTCCGGTGCGCTTTACCTCTGGGAATATAACCTGATGCAGCTTGGCCCGGGGGACAACAAACAGACGGGGCAGCTTCGCGGCGTCCCCGTCTTTGTCCCGACGATCCTTCAGGCCGACCTGAAGGCGCTCGCGGGCAAGGCAAGGGGGGAATTTGTAGAGTGCGCCTACACCGGCGACGGCAAGATGCTTGCCCCCGGCATCAACCACCTCGGTTACTATATCCAGGCCCGGCTTTACTGGAATCCGGACCTCGATATGGAGGCGTTGATCGACGAATACTGCCGAACCTTTTTCGGTCCCGCAGCGCAGGAGATGAAGGAGTTTTACCGCTTTGCCGAAGAGGTCTGGATGCGGCCCGAATCGCGGCAGATCACGCTGACCGGCGGCTTCCTGCGGCCTGCGGATGTGGAGCGTTACTTTGACATCCTCCAGCGCGCCAGAGCCAAGGCGAGCGGCGACGAGGCGAAGCGGATCGACGTGATCCTCGCCGATTGCCAGCCGATGAAGGAAATTTTTCCCGCGCTCCAGCGGCAGGGGCCGGACTTTGCCGCCCCGCGCGGCAGCGGAACGCCGAGCGTCGATGGCGATCTAGAGAAACCGTTCTGGAGCGCCCCGGCCGAGGCTCCGGCCTATGTCGCGCGCGATCTCAAGAGCGGCGAGCCGGTCACGCCGGAAACCACCGTCCGCTTCCGCTGGGCGGACGACGACTCCGGGCTTTACATCGGCATCACCGCGCGCGAGCCGCAGATGGAGAAGCTCCAACTCCACGGCGAGGCGTTGCGCGACTCCGAGAGCCTTTACGACAACGACTTTGTGGAACTCTTTCTGGAAACCAGCGAACACTCCACCTTCCGCATGGTCGTCAACGCCGAAGGGGGCATCCGCGATTCATGCACCGACAGCCGCATCGTCGCCGTCCCGATCCAATGGGATGCCGACTGGACCGTTGCCACCCGGCGCGGCAAAGACCGCTGGACGGTGGAGCTTTTCATCCCGCGCAGCAGCCTGGCCGATGCCGCGGTACCGACGGCGGACCTTCCCTGGGGGGTCAACATCTGCCGCACCCGCTTTGCGGAGGATGGCAAAGCGCAGAACAGTGCCATTTCGCCCACAGGCGGCCGGTTTTTCGTTACGGAGAAATTCGGCAACCTGATCGCCGCGCCCAAACCGTGACCCGGTGATCTTTCTCAATTCCCCTTGAGAGGCGCGCCGCGCTCGGGTATGAAAAAGGAAATGACCTCTCTTGCCCGGCGGATTGAAGCGATTTCCGATGACGTGATCGCGTGGCGGCGTGAACTGCACCGCCACCCCGAGCTTTCCCATGAGGAAAAGCGGACTTCGGAGTGGGTACACCGCATCTTGCGCGACGAAATCGGCCTTGCCGACATCCGGACCGGCGTGGGCGGGTACGGCATTGTGGCCGAGATTGACACGGGGCGACCCGGACCGGCGATCGGCCTGCGGGCCGACATGGACGCGTTGCCGATCCAGGAGAGCGTGCCGTGCGATTTCGCGAGCCGCAACCCGGGGGTGATGCACGCCTGCGGGCACGACGCCCATACGGCGATGCTGCTCGGTGCGGCCCGGGTGCTCAAGGAGCTGGCCGACGGCGGGGAACTGGGCGGGAAGGTCCGGTTCATTTTTCAACCGGCGGAGGAAGCGCTCAACCGGGAGGGGAAATCGGGCGGGCGGATGATGGTGGAGGAGGGGGTGATGGAAGGGCTCTCCATGGTGGCGGGGCAGCACGTCAGCCCGGCGATCGAGGCGGGGAAAATGTCGTTCCAGCGCGGGTCGATCACCGCTTCATCGGATTCCTTCGAGATCACCATCCACGGCCAGAGCGCCCATGGGGCCACGCCGCAGCACGGGGTCGACGCGATCGTGATCTCCGCCGCCGTGGTGCAGGGCATCCAGCAGATCATCAGCCGCCGGATTGCGCCGGTGGAGACCGGGTTGATCACCGTCGGCACGATTCGCGGCGGGACCGCCCGCAACATCATCGCCCCGGAAGTGGAACTCGCCGGGACGATCCGCGCCTTTGACCCCGCTGTCCGCGCGAAGCTGATCGAGGAACTCGGGCAGATCTGCGGCATTGCCGACGCGATGGGCGGGCGGGCGCAACTGCGGATCATCGAAGGATACCCGCCCGGGTTCAACGACCCCGCCATGGCCGACCTTGCCGAAGCCGCCGTGCGCGAAGCGCTGGGAGACGGGGCGATTCACCCGCCGATCGGGCCGAGCACCGGCGCGGAGGATTTTGCCTTCATGAGTCGCATCGTCCCGGGCGTTTTTATGCGCCTCGGGGTGAAGGACCCGTGCTGGCCTGCGCCGCTGACGGCTCACAAGCCTGATTTCCAGATCGACGAACGCTCGCTGGCGATCGGGACGACCGCGCTGGTCGCCTTTGCGGTGAAGGCGCTGCGGGAACCGGCCAACGCCTGACGATTTTTTTTAATATGACGGAGACTTCATCGACCCAAGCCCCCCTCGTCCTGGTCACCGGCGCTGCCGGGATCATCGGACCGGGGATTCTCAAGGAACTTCAGGACGCCGGTTGGCGGACGGCAGCCGCCGAGCGCGGCCCCGAGGCGATCGAACTTTACGAAAAAGCGTTCGGCAAACCGCTCGCGGCGGAGCATGTTTTCTTTGCCGACCTTTCCAGTCAGGAGGAATGCCGCCGCCTGGTCTGCGAGGTCGAGGCGAAGCTCGGGCCGATCGCGGGGATAGTTCACGGGGCGGCGTGGAATTCGAGGACGCCGGTCAGTGAGATCACCGAAGAGACGGCGCTCACGCTTTTCAAGATCAACTTTTTCGCCCTGCTCTGGCTGACGCAGGCGGCCCTTCCCTCGCTGGAACAACAGAAAGGGTCGGTCGTCTCGCTCTCCAGCGTGTTGATGAACGAACCGGCTTACAACAACCTGCTCTACGCCGCTTCCAAGGCCGCGCTGGAAAAGGCGAACGAAGTCCTCGCCGGGGAGTGTTACGAGAAGGGGGTCCGTTTCAATACGATCCGTGTCGGCCGCATTCCCGGGGTCGCCTTTCTGATGGAGGGGGTGAAGGAACTCCCGCCGGACGAGGCGCGGGAGATGGTGGCGGAGTTGCTCCCCCGCTGGGTGAACCTGCTCCGCGAACGCGTCGGAGAAGCAGGGGCCGGGACGCCGCAGGATATCGGTCAAACGGTCTGTTTCCTGATGAGCCCGCAGGCGCGGTTCATCAGCGGCCATACGATCACGCTCGACGGGGCCTATTCGCGCGTTCCGCGCGGTGCGGGAAGCGGGGCGAGGGCCGATCTCTACCAGGAGTGGAAGGCGCGGCGGGCGGAGAAGAAGGGGGCGTGACCTGGTTTAACCCCGGCGCGGATCGGGGACCAGCAGCCGCAGGGCGATCCACCCCGCGAGGCCGCTGGCTGCCATCAACCCGGTCATCGGAAGCGCCGTGCCGTTGTTGAACCAGCCGACGAGCAGGCCGAAACAGCCGCCGACGAGAAACTGTGCGGCTCCCAGCAGCGCGGCGGCGCTTCCGGCCCGGCGGCCATGGCGGGAGAGCGCGGTGGCGGCGAGGTTGGGGAAGGCGATGCCAACGCACGAAAGCGAGAGAAAGAGGAAGGCGAGCAGCAGCCAGAGGCCGCCGCGACCGGTGACGCCGCAAAAGACGAGCCCGGCCCCGAAAAGCGCGCTGGCGAGGAGCGATGCGCGGAGGAGGCGGTCGGGCGTCCACTGCCGCAGGAGGGCGCGGTTGAGCTGTGCCGCGCCCATGATCCCGAGGGCGTTCGCCCCGAAAAAGTAGGCGTACTGCTGCGCCGGCACCTTGTGCAACTGGATCAGGACAAAGGGTGAACCGGCGATGTAGGAAAAGAGAATGCCCGAATTGAAGCCGCCCGCCGTGATGTAGCCGAGGTAGGTGCGATCGCGCAAAAGGAGCCAGAAATTGCCGAGCGCGATGCCCAGGCCCCCCTTGACGCGGCGCTCCACGGGGAGCGTCTCCGGCAGGACCCAGATCGCGCCGGCCAGGCAGAAAAGGCCGAAAAGCCCCATCACCAGGAAGATATGGTGCCAGGTGCCGTGGAGCAGCACCTGCCCGCCGACCCACGGGGCGAGGATCGGGGCGATCCCCATAACCAGCATCAACTGCGAAAAAGCGCGGGCGGCCTGCGTTTCATTGAGGGTATCGCGGACGCACGCCCGGGCGATCACCACCCCGGCCGCCCCGCCGAACCCTTGCAGGAAACGGGCGGCCATCAGTTCGTGTACCGAAGAGGCGAACGTACACCAGAGCGAGCCAAGGATGAAGAGCGAGCAGCCGACCATCAACGGCAGGCGGCGTCCGAAGCGGTCGGAGACCGGCCCGTAGAGCACCTGGCAGACCCCCATGCTCAGGAGAAAGATCCCGAGCGTCATCTCCACCGCGCCCTCCCGGGCATGCAGATCGGCGGTGATCTGCGGGAACGCCGGCAGATACATGTCGATCGAAAGCGGGCCAAACGCCGTCAGGGCCGCCAGAAAAAAGAGAAGGAGACCCCGGATCGGGTTCGCCTCGCGCGCGGATGTCATCCATAAGGATTACCGATGCCGGGCCGGGAAGGCGATGGGAAAAAAGCGGCTCATTTTTCCCGAAGGAGCGGCCTGGCTCCGGTTTTCCGGCTGAATATCAAGGAGAGAAATGGTGCGAGTCTATTTTGCGGTCATTTCCCGGAACACGGTGGCCAGTTGGCCCCTGTCCATGCGTTTTTCGGCGATGGCAATCATCGCTTGGTGCAGGCGATCGGTGCCGACGGGAACGGTCACGCCGTTGAGTTCCAGAAACGTGAGTGCGGCCGCCATGCCGGTACGTTTGTTGCCGTCGAGAAATGCCTGGGCTTGGGCGATGTGGAACGCGTAGGCTGCGGCCACATCGAACAAGTCCCCCTGAGCGTAGTAGTAAACGTTGCGGGGCTGGATCACGGCCCCTTCATAAAGAAGTGGATCACGCAGGCCGTGTAGACCGCCAAAACAGTCGATCAACTTTTGATGCAGTCGTTCAACCTGTTCGGCGGTGAGGAAAAGCGGCTCGTTCATTGCGCCAGCTTCCGCATCAAATCGGCGTGCCGGTCCATCACACGGTCAGCTACTTTGTCAAAGGTCCGGTCATCGGCATAGCAAGTTTTTTGAGCCGCCTCGATTTCCAGCAATAAATCCAGCACCTTGGCCCGCTCCCGCGGGTCCAATGCCTTGATTTCGTTGATGACTTGCGTGACCGTCATAGGAGTACCTTACTCTACCCAAAGAAGATTGTCATTCGCGTTTTATTTTAGGGACAGGTCAACGTTGGGGGCATCCGGGTCTGGCGGAGCATCATTTCGGTATAAAAGTCGACGGTTTCGAACTGAAATGGATCGTTTTCATTCCCGAAAACGATAAAAGCGTCCCCTTTTCGCTCGCATTTTTGGATTCGGAGATTGCAAAAGTGAAGGTAACTCATTATTGAGAGTTCATGGCCCGGATTTTAGTAATCGACGACGAGCCGGCAATGGTGGAGGTCATCGCCACCCTTTGCCGGGACCTGGGACATCAGGTTTCCCCCTTTAACTCCGCTGAACGCGCGCTCGAAGCGCTCACCACCCTGGAACCGCAGGTGGTCATTGCCGACATCAAGATGGAGAAGGTCGGCGGCTTTGATGTGCTGCGTGCGTGTCATCAGCTCAACCCGCTCCCGGCGGTGATCATGATCACCGGGTATGCCTCGGTCGAAACGGCGGTGGAGGCGATGAAGCTTGGCGCGTATGATTACGTCACCAAGCCGTTCAAGATCGACGACCTTCAGATGACGATCCAGCGGGCGCTCGATTTTCAGCTCGCCGTCCGCGAGAACGTCTACCTCAAGAAGGAACTCAAAAACCGCTACAAGTTTGAGAACATCGTCGGCACCAGCCATAAGATGCAGCAGGTTTATACCTTGGTCGGGAAGGTCGCCAACACCGACAGCACCATCCTGATCCAGGGCGAGAGCGGCACCGGAAAGGAACTGGTCGCCCGGGCGCTCCATTTCAACAGCCGGCGGCAGCACCACCCGTTTGTGGCGATCAACTGTTCGGCGCTGCCGGAAAACCTGCTCGAAAGCGAGCTTTTCGGGCATAAGAAAGGGGCCTTTACCGGGGCGGTGCAGGACAAGATGGGGCTCTTCGAAGAAGCCCAGAACGGGACGATCTTTCTCGATGAGGTCAACTCAATGGCCCCGCCGTTGCAGACGAAGCTTCTGCGGGTGCTTCAGGAGCGGGAGATCCGCCGCGTGGGCGACAACGGGAGCATCGCCATCAACGTCCGCGTCCTGGCGGCGACCAACGAGACGTTGCAGGAGAAGATCCGCAGCGGGGAGTTCCGCGAAGATCTTTATTACCGGCTGGCGGTGATCCCGATCGAGATGCCCCCCTTGCGGGAACGGCTGGAGGATATCCCGCTGCTCACCCAGCACTTCATCCAGAAGATCAGCAACCAGAACCAGACCGAACCGCCCCGGATCGAGCCCGAGGCGCTCAGTTGCCTCGCCAAATACCATTGGGCCGGGAACGTCCGCGAACTGGAAAATGCCGTCGAGCGGGCATGCGCCCTTTGCGAGGGAGGGGTGATCCGGGTCTGCGATCTGCCTCCCCACGTCAGCAGCCATTCGGACCAGCCCGCCGCCGAGACCGACTGCCCCCTGCCGGTCGGCGAGACGCTCGACCAGTTTGTCAAGACGCTGGAGCGGCGGTTCATTGAGGAGACGATCCGCTTCAACGACGGGTCGCGCGATCGCGCCGCGCGGATGCTCGGGATCAGCATGGCGACCCTTTACCGCAAGCTGGCGCATTGAAAACGCTCTAAAAGCGGCTTTTGGGGCGTGGTTTTCGTGGTAACTTCATTTTTGCGTTTGCATCGTCGCGCCGCCGCGTGAAGGATACCGCCGCCTTATGTCCACAGAACGTAAAGTCGTCATCACCGGGATCGGGGTCATTACCCCGGTTGGAAATCAGCTCGCGTCGTTTTGGGACGCCGTGACCCACGGTCGCAGCGGGATCGACACGATCACCGCCTTTGACCTGACGGGGCACGCCTGCCATATCGCAGGCGAGGTCAAGGGGTTTGAACCGGTCGGATTTTTCAGGAACCCGAAGGATGTCCGGCGGACCGACCGTTACACGCAGTTCGGGATGGCGGCTTCAAAAATGGCGCTGGAGGATTCCGGGGTCGACCTCGACGCCGTGGACCGCAACCGGTTCGGCGTGGTGATCGGGAGCGGCATCGGCGGGCTCAAGACCTTGAGCGACCAGATGCACACGATGTTCAACAAGGGGCCGGGCCGGATTTCGCCCTTCATGATCCCGATGATGATCAGCAACATGGCGAGCGGGCTGGTCTCCATGGAGTACGGGCTGGCAGGGCCGAATTTTTCGACCGTCTCGGCGTGCGCGACGGCGTGCCACGCGATCGGCGAAGCGTGGCGGATGATTCAGCACGGCGATGCCGATCTTTTCCTCTGCGGCGGGGCCGAGGCGACGGTGGTGCCGATCGGGATCGGCGGTTTTGCGGCGATGAAAGCGCTCAGCACCCGCAACGACGAACCGCAGAAGGCTTCGCGTCCCTTTGACCGCGATCGCGACGGGTTTGTGATGGGCGAGGGGGCCGGGGTGCTTCTGATTGAGGAACTCGAACACGCCAAGCGGCGCGGCGCACGGATTTATTGTGAACTGGCCGGGTATGGCCTTTCGGCGGACGCCTACCACATGACCTCCCCGCTTCCCGAGGGGGAAGGGGCGGCGCGCTGCATGCAGATGGCGCTCGACAAGGCGGGCGTGACGGCCGGCGAGGTCGATTACGTCAACGCGCACGGGACTTCGACCGGTCTCGGCGACATCTGCGAAACCAAAGCGATCAAGGCCGTTTTCGGCGAACACGCCTGCCCGTCGTCAAAGGATGGGCTGGTGGTCTCCTCCACAAAATCGATGACCGGGCACCTGCTCGGCGCGGCGGGCGCGGTGGAGATGGCGGCGTGTGTGATGGCGATCCGCGACGGGCTTATCCCGCCGACGATCAACCTCGACAACCCCGACCCCGAATGCGATCTCGACTACGTGCCGCACGTCGCCCGCGAACGGAAGGTGCGCGTGGCGGTCAACAACTCCTTCGGCTTCGGCGGGCACAACGCCACGTTGATCGCGAAGGCGTTTGAGGGGTGACACCCTGGAGGGCGGGACTCCGCGCGCCGCGGCGTTTGAGGTTGCCGCGAGAAACCGGGTGAACTCGAAGTCCAACGCGGGCGGTCGACGCGGAGATCGACCCTCCAGGCGATTGGACATCCGGGCGAACCGATTTGGCATCGCCTTTTGCCTGCGGGGGTGGTATCTTGCCCGCAAGCAAGCCATGAATCCTGAAATCAAATACAAGATCGGCAACGAGAAGCTCGTCCGTATCACCGAAAGCGCGGCGCGGAAGCTGACTTCCCTGCTCACGCGCCAGGGGCGGCCCGACGGGGCGCTGCGCGTGGCGGTCATCGGGGGCGGCTGCTCCGGTTTGCAGTACAAGATGGATCTCGTCGACGGTCCGGCGAACCGCGACATCCTCGTCCCGACGCAGGAGGTCAACGTCGTGATCGACCCCAAAAGCGCCCTCTTTGTCAGCGGCTCCGTCCTCGACTACAGCGACGATTTGCAGCAGGGGGGCTTCAAGGTGACCAACCCGAACGCCGTCGCCCACTGTTCCTGCGGGGAGAGTTTCGCGGCGTAGCGCCCGGCGGAGTCACCTCCGACGAAGGGCGGTTTTTCTCCCTGATCCTTGACGCGCCGCAGAGTGAAAAAGGCGCGTTCCGGCTGGATGGCGATTTTTGGCACCGCAAGGAAGCCGGTGGCGGCATGTTATGGAAATGGTTTGGGCGACGTGTGGCCATGGGCGGGGTAAATTCGGTCCATGACACCCGCCCGTTCACTTTTTTGGCTCAAATCCATCGTATTGATTCTTTGTGGAGCAATCCTTTCGGGATGCGCTCTCCGGCATGACCAGGCCAGCCGGGAACAGTTTGGCGCTGCGGTGCGAGCGGGGGATGTGGCGCTGGCAAAAGCAACCGTCAGGCGCGGGTTTGCCAATATGCCCATGAAGTCCGGGCCCTCTTCTGCCGACAAGGCCGCAAGTTCCGGCAAGGACGCCCAACAAGGCGACTGGGTTCCGATGCAATATGCGATCAGCCAGGAGAACAAGCCCATGGCAGACTTTCTTCTCAGCCAGGGTGCGAAGCCGGTGATCCATGAAATCAACCTCGCTTATTATTCCGCCTTCAATGGCCACGAAGAGATGGCCCGCTATTTTGTAAGTCGAAATATAGGCACCCCGGCGGATATCAGGGATGCAACAATGAAACGGAAATGGCGCCTGATCATCGGCGATATATTGCGACCGAGCCTGATCGGGGAACATTGCCCTTGCGGGCGCTGGCATTGACCTTTGTTAAGACAGATTAACAGGCGACCGGGAGCGCCCCGGTCGCCGGCGATGGTTGGCTGATAGTTTATTCTCTGATGGCTGTTAACCTGTCATCGGCCAAGGCGAATGCCAAGCAGCCCCAGTGTATCGGTCGCGGTTTTGACGGGGGTGATCACCGCTTCATATTGATCCTGTCTTTCCTGACGGCGAAGCGCATATTCTTCACTTTCATTCCGACGTTGCCTGTGCTGGTTTTCGTAGGAGCTTTGCGAGACGAGGGCATCGGGGCGGGTCCGCCCGTCATTGATGCGTGCGCTGTTGGCTCCGGGAGCCGAATTGGTGGCGCATCCGGTCGCAAACATGGGAATCAGGAGGGTAATGGCAATAGCAGTCTGTTTCATGGTGGTTGGGTTTTGTGTGGCTTGGGTTTCTTACCAGAAGAATGGGAAGATCGTGGTGGTGGAGGTGCTCACGCTGGTCGGGTTGTGCCGGGTTGCCACTTCCGTGGCGCGGGCGCTGGCCATCTGGTCTTCATGTCTGCGATGGCGGGCTTTTTCCTCCATCCGGTCGATATAGGCTTCGTCCGCTTCAATCTGTGCCAGCGTTCTCGGCGAATGGTAGGTGGGGGCGGGTCCCAGGATTCCTCTCGACTGACAGCCCGTGGAGCCGAGGGAAAACAGGGCGATCAAAGCGGCATGGAAAAGGCTTTTTTTCATGGGAAGGCGAGAGGTGATAAGAATGGAGCCCGATCCATGAAAGGGCGGGAGGGTGAGGTTGCCGGATGCATAGGGAGGAAAATGCACCAATCGCCGGATGGCGTCTGCCAAACCATTTCCATAACCCTGAAATTCAAAAAAAGGGCCTTTTTCCATTGACTTCACGGCTCCTGCAAAAGCATTTATGGTCCCTGTTTTTAGACAGGCGACCATTAGGCGCGCTGCCAATATTTTTCTGGAAGTTTGAACGGCATGATGAATTCGACTGATCGGGTGGATCTCTATTTGGATGGCAAAGGGAACTTTCGGCTTGTTCGAATGTTGTTTGCGCGGGACAAGACGCGCATTGAGGCATTTACCCATACTTACGCGCCCGCGGGGCATCGGATCAGGAAATTCCGCCAGACCAAGGGGGTCCGGGCATTGGTGCTGGCCATGGTCATTCTGAAGCGGCATCGCGACCGGAAGGTTCCATTATTGACCGGGGGGCGCGGGAGCGCGGCTTTCACGCTGGATACGGTGCTCCTGCGGGCTTTCAGCTCGGTCTGGATTGAGCAGGCTTTTGGTCCCAGGGGTTATGAGATTTTAACGGCTGACTGGTTTGAGCGACGCAATAGCAATCTCAATGATCCCGCCCAGCCCGTGCGTGTCTATGCCAACGACGGGGAGCGTTCGCTGCGGACCGAGAACATCGGCATTTTCATTGATGAAGCCTTGGCTGACAACGAAGCGCTCGACAGGCTGGAGGCTTCGCTCAAGGCGGATTTCAAAGAAAAGAAGGTGGCATTGCAACCCATCGTCTTCGGAAGCCTGACGACAGCCGAAGACGGCCTTCTGGTCGGCAGGGATGCGGATCTGGAAGCGTTGACGGACCGGCTCCTGATCAGGAGCGAACCGGTCGTGCAGGTTGTCGCTCCGGGCGGCGTAGGCAAGACTTCGTTGATCAGTAAATGGCTCGATGATGGGCTGTTTCGGCGGGAGTTCCGTTTTCGCAAAGTCTTCATCTGGGAGTTTTATCGCCAGGGGATGGATCACCAGGCATTGCAGGTAGCCTGGCCATGGCGGGCGGCCTTGGCGGAGGCGCTCGACATCGAGCTGCCCAGGCGGATTTCCGCGGAAGGCATGGCCCGGCTTTTCCTTTCGGCGATTGAGCAGAAAGGGGTTCTGGTGGTGCTCGACGGCCTCGAAACGATGCTCCAACCTCCGGAGACTCCCGCCTCCGGGGAGCTTCGCGACGATGTGCTCACGTTTGTGCTGGAAGGGTTGCCTTCCGATGGCCGCGGGGCGATCCTGATAGCGACGCGCCAGCCGGCTGCGATCCGCGCGGAATCGGTTCTGGAAATGGGGCCGCTTTCGACGCAGGCCACTCGTTTCCTGCTGAGGGAACTCGGGGTGCGCGGAATGCTCCCGGATATCCGCAAGGCTGTCAGTTTTGTCAATGGAAGCCCTTTGCTCGCCCGTCTGCTGGCGGGGTATTGCCGCCTTCCTTCGCTGGAGTCTTCGGAGCCGCTGCCGACGGCGTTGGAGGAGTTGAGTTCCCCCTGGCGTTCTCCGAAGGGGTTCGCTGGTCTGGACGACCCGACCGCGCGGATGTTGCGGGTCTATGTGAAGTGGCTCGCCGGGACGCCGGAGCTTGCGTTGCTGTTGCTGACCTCGTTCTTTGACCGCCCTCCCGAGGAGGAGGCTCTGCGCGCCCTGTTGGAAAGCCCGTTGATGGAGGCGGCGCTCTTCCATGATCTCAGGATGTTGGGCAAGGAACGGTGGATGGAAGCAGCCGCTGTTTTGCGGCGCAGCTACCTTGCCGGGTATGGGGCGGGGCTCAACATCGCCTTGCACCCGATCGCTCACGGGTTCTTTGCCTCGTATCTGAAGGTGAATGATCCGGAGGTCTGGAAAAATGGGCACGAAGTGCTGTATGAATACTACCGCGCGCTGCCTGAAAAGGAGTATCCCGATACGATTGATGAATTTACGCCGCTCTTTTCCGCTGTTCACCATGGGTGCAACGCAGGGCTGGCAGAGCGGGCTTTCAGGGAAGTTGCCCTGAGCAGGATTTCGCGCGGTTTCCATGCCTACCTGCTTAGCGAACTGGGCGGTGTGCAGGAGACCGCCGCTTTTCTCGATTCATTTTTTGAAAAAGGAGGTCGGCGGCATCTCCTTCCCGAGCTTTCCCCTCAATCCAAAGGGCTCATTTTTCTGGCAATGGGGCACGTGGAGCGCCTGCGGGACAATCTCGCGGCTTCGACAAAGCTCCTGCTGCGATGCCAGAGCTACCTGAAGCATTGCGGCCCCCCTCTTCTTTTCTCGGCCAGCGTCTGCCATCTGATACGGATCTGTCTGCTGGACGGAAACATGCGGCTGGGGCTGCTTGCCTGCCAGCGGTTGAGCCGGCTCCTGGCCAATACGCAGCAGGTCGAGCCGCCGCCACACCATTCCATGGATTGTGAATGGATGTATTATACTTATTCCGTTTTGGGGTATTTCCTCTCCTGTACGGGGTATCTTCAGGAGGCGGCTCAACATTTCAAGATTGCTGTCGATTACATGCGACTGGATGAGCCGGAGCGCATCCTGCTCCCCGGCCTTGCTGCCAGCACCCATGCCAAGTACCTGATAGACAACGGAAAGCTTGACCTCGTGCTGCAAGGGATCGAACAGGGAGATGCGGAAACCAGCCGCTATGTGTTTGAGATCAATAATACCACGCCCTTTGTCAAGGGATATGCCTGGTTGGCGGAAGCCATCAACCATCGTTCGGAAGCCATGAGCCGGCGTGCCTTTGAAATGATTGAAAACGCGCTGGAAAGCGCGCGAGTCCTGGGCCGCATCTCGCGCGCCAGCGTCTATGTGGAGACCCTGCTGTTGCGTTGCCGCTGGTATTCTCATTTTGGAACGGAAGAAGATTTCATCCGGGACAATCATCTGATCCGGGAGAAATGCCGTCACTATGGGTTCCGCTTTATGGAGATTGACCGCGCGCTGCTGGAGGTCGAACATTTCATCAGGTTTAATCGCAGGCCGCATGCCCGCGTCGTATGGCAACAGGCCGCCGCCCTGGTGGAGCAAACCGGGATGGTCTTTCGCAAACCGGAGGTTGAGCGCTTCGGGCAACTCCTCGAACACGGCTGATAAGCTGTCGCTCGCCTGCCGGAAAAGGGGGGCAACCTTACAACCCCGACGGCGCTTTGCGTGCGGGTGCGGTTCTCTTCTTGTGCAGTAGAGACGCTGCTATTATGGTGCCTTCGATCATGCTCAGCCAACGAAAAATCGCCGAAATCCTCGGGATGCCCGCTTCCACCGTGGCGAATATTCTCAACGGGACGCCGCGTTACAAGAAGGAGACGCGGGAAAAGGTGCTCAAGGCGGCGGCGGAACTCGGCTACCGGCCCAACCGCGCGTCGGTGGCGCTCAAGCGGGGGCGGAGCAACCTGATCGGCATTGTTCACTTCAGTTCGGCCTACGAAATCGCAGGAAAGGCGACGCTGCACCTGGCGCAGGCGGTCATGGAGCAGGGGTATGACCATCTGCTCGTCGACATGCACTGGCACCACGAACAGGCGGAGCGGGTGCTCGACGAGATGATCCGCGCGCGGGTGGAGGGGGTGCTGCTGATCGGCGATACGCAACGCTCCTTTGGCCCGGCATACCTCAAGATTCTCGAAAAGGCGAAGATCCCGGTCGTCTCGTTGCAGGGGGACGAGCGGCGGAACGTCCCGTTGGTGGGCGACTCGGCGCGCCACAGCTTTCATGCGTTGACGCAGCACCTGCTCAAGGTAGGGCATCGCATGCTGGTCATGCCGGTCCCGCACTCCACCTTTCGCTCCGTGACGGGACGCATGAGCGGGTTCAGGCAGGCGATTGAAGCGTACGGAACGCTGCACCTCCTCGACGAAGCTCCGTTCTACGAAAAATGGCCCGCGATGCTCCGGGAACGGCGGGACAGGGAGGTCATCGGCGTGATGGTCCGCTATCAACACGAAAGGCCCTTCGACGTGGCCGACCGGTTTGCCCGGTTCTGCGATCCCCTTTTCGCCGACCGGCTTCTGCCCGACGCCCTGCTTTGCACCAACGATTATGCCGCCCTCGGGGTGTTCGACTCCGCGAAGCGTCACGGCATCCTCATTCCCGAGGAGATGGCGATCACCGGGTCGGACGACGATCGCCATGGACGTTTCGCGATGTTTTCGCTGACGACGATCCGGATGGACATCGCCGGGTCGGCACAGGCGGCGGTCGATCTTCTTTGTCGCCTCATCCGCGGCGAAACGCTGGAGGAAACCGAGGTCGAGCTTCCCGCCCAACTGGTCCTGCGCCGTTCGTGCGGCCGGAAGATCGCCCCCGGAAAACCGGAAACGGTGATGGTTCCCGCCCCGCTTCTCCCCTGACCCGCCCCGGCGGAAGTTTTTTAGGAAAAACTTCCGCCACGTCTCAAAACAAATACCGGTTGACATCGTCTCGGCCTTGATGTAGTAACGTTACTACAACGACGGTGTTTTCCCTTTCAAGCCCCCATCAACTCCCGACCGATTATGAAAAAACACGCCTTTTCCGCCCTTCTCGTTCCTGCTGCGGCGTTTCTGCTGCTGGCGGGTTCCCCGGCACAAGCCGCCTTTGAATGGGACCGGCATGTCAGCGGCACTCATTTCTGGTCGACAGGGACCAACTGGAAGGAGGGAGAAGCGCCGGCCCTGGTGGAAGACGCGGAGGTTGCCTTCATGGACAACAACGTGCCGACGAGCCTGACCGGCTACACCGTCGTGCTGGATATCGGGGAAGAGGTGCAGACCCTGCGGGGCGGGCTCACCTTGTCCGGCTACTACAATGCCGGCAATCCTTTCACGCTGAACTTTGACCTTAACGACAAACGACTCATTCTCGATGGAGGGCGGCTCTCCTTCTGGCGCGCGGCGGGAAGCGGCGTCAAAGCCAATACCTGGTTGTTTAGCCACGGAACGCTACAGGTGGGGACGGCAGACAATGCCGCCACGATTGATCTCGGAACCAACCACTGGTCCAGCGCCATCGCCACCGCGAGGCAGGCCAATTCCCTGAAGCTGGGCAGCGACGCGACCTTCGACAGCGTCAATCTCGGTAGCTTGCAGATCGTCGCCAACACGGTCAGCCTTGGCCAGCAGTTCATGCTGGACCTTTCCGAGGCAAACCTTGTCTCCGGGTCGGAGCAACGCACGCTCAAGGTAGCCGACGCGATCAACATCGGCGTGGCGCAGAGCACGACGCTCAATAACTCCAATAACAAGCAGGGCGAGCTGAGGCTGGGTGAGCTTTCCCACTTTCAGACCACCGATCTCACGGTGGGTCGAAGCTTTGAAGGGAGCCTCACCAGCGCCGCTGACGCAACCAGTGCCGGCATCCTGCGGTTTCTCGCCACGCAGACCGGCGTGCTCAATATGAAGGTGGCCAGGGATCTCCAGATCGGAGCGGGCAAGAATGCCTCCGGTCAGGTGCTCGACGCTCCCCTGAAACTGAACCTGACCGTCGGGGATGCCGCGACGCCAACCGCTCAACGCGGTGTTCTGCATGTCGGCTACCTGCAATCCGTCGGCTCCACCGGCAACGCGGGAGACACCACCTCGGGTCAGTTCATCGCGCGCGAAGGCTCCTTCAACGCCTATGTGAGTGAGTTGAAGATCGGCGTCAACGAGCATCTTCGCGGCAAGGTCGATGGCAACGTCGATTTTTCGCAGATGGAGCTGGGCGTGCTCGACATCACCGGCGATGCGGCCATCGGCAAGGGGATCAATGCCGAAGGCCGGCTTGCCTTGAGCGGAGGGCAGGTCTTTTCGAAAAATCTCGTTCTCGGCGCCGCAACGGAAAGCAGCACCGGCGACCCCCTGTGGACTCTGGAGCGGTCCGGCCTGAGCCTTGATGGCACCCTCTGGACCATCGAAAACAATCTGACCATCGGAGCGATGGGCGACCTTGAACTCCGGCTCGGGCCTGATCCCTCATTGGCGGGGCTCGATATCGGCCTTGGGCTGACGCTCGAAGCAGTGGGTAGCCAAAAGGGGACCCTCGCCATCTATTTCGATACCGACGGCTCCGAGGGGATGCTCTGGGGCCTGCGGATCGCGGGGAACGACCACGACGAACTCCTGGCCGACTATATTGAAAGCAACCAGCTTCTCGCGCTCGGCGAGTTCGGTTCGCTGGCGACGGTCTTCACCGATGAACAATACACCTACTACGGCATCGCGGCGATCCCCGAGCCCGGTTTCGTGACCCTTTGCGGGGCGGGCCTGCTGATTCTGCTGGCTCCCCGCTTGCGTCGGCTTCGCGTTGGTTGATGTTGCCCTGTGTACCTTTCACTTTTTTGTTTCGATTTCCCATGAACCATCCGCCCTCTCTCCTCCGTAGCGCGCTGGCGCTCTGCTTTTGTCTGGCCATGACTTCGCCCCTCTTCGCACAAGCCGCCGATGTCGCCGTCTGGGGCTGGCGTGCCAAGGCGTGGCAGGAACTGCTCAAGGAACAATGGAGCCTCGAAAGCGACGTGCTGCAAGGGGAGGGCGAGCGCGTGCCGGTGGAACGCTTCAAGGATTACCGCCTGGTCGTGATCGGCCAGGGGAAGCCGGGAGCGTTGACGCCGGAGGAACACCGGCAGGTGCATGACTACCTCGAAAACGGGGGCGTCCTTTTGATCAATACCATTTCGATCTCCGGTCTGGGCCGGGCGGAAGGAGACGCGGCACGCAGCCTCGCCGGAGGGGAGTCGTGGATCGGCGGCCTGACCTACAGCTATGGCACGCTCCCGGCCACCGTGCTGGAACCGGAGAATCCGGCGCTCGCCCATCTCAAGGCGGATAGCTATGGCTGGTTTGACGCGCAGCCGGGCATTGCGGAACTAACCAGCGCAAGAGCCTTGATCGGGGTGGACCGCGACGCGCGCGTCCTGGTTCACCGCGTCGGCAAGGGGGGCCTGATCTTCATCTCCCCGGAGGTGATCGGCACGATCGGGAGCAAGGAACTTCCCGAAGCGGAGGTGGCGGCGTTTACGGAGATGCTGGGCGTCTTTGTCGAGGCGGCGGCCAAGGGGAAACCGGCGCTGGAGGCGGTGCTGGGAGAACCGGTCCGCGGGGCGTTGATCGAACACGGCGGCGAGCGGCGGGAATTGGTGATTGTCACGACCGAAGAAGACCGCAAGGCGGCCGGGGAACTGGCCGCGCTCGTCGGCGAGTCGCAGGGCAAACAGGTGAAGGTGCTCACCGGGGCGGGCGACGGCTCCAGGTTTGAGATTCACGTCGGTGCCACGCCGTATGTCAAAGGGCTCTCGCTCGATTTCAAGACGCTGCACCCCTTTGGCTATTACCTGAAGCTGGCCGATGCGGACCACCTCGTCCTCGCGGGTTCGTCCCGGGACGGCACCGGCTATGCGGTCTATGATTTCCTGAAACGCTACAATGGCTACCGTTATTTTGCCAACGGTTCATATGGCACGGTGCTGCCGAAGCGGGACGCCATCGTCCTTCCCGAGAAACTGGATGACCGGGAGGAGCCGTCGCTGGCTTCCTATACCAACGCGGGGTCCTACAAGGGAAACGGAGCCTTTGCGCGAAGCTGGCGGACGACCCTCTATGCCACCCACATTCTCAGCTCCATCGTCCCTCCGGCGAAATACGGGAAAACCCACCCGGACTATTTCCCGATGTACGACGGGGAACGCTTCATCCCCGGCGAGAAGCTGCACGGCACCTGGCAGCCTTGCGTGAGTCACCCCGACCTCCCCGGGTTGACGATCCAGTGGGCAAAAGGCTACCTGGAGAAACATCCCGACGCGCTCGGCTTCCCGCTCGGGGTTAACGACGGCGGGGGCGACTGCCGCTGCCCCGATTGTCTCGAAGCCAAGAAAAAGTATGGCAACCAGTACATCCCGTACTACAACGCGGTGGCGCGGCTTGCGAAGGAGAAGTTTCCCGGCAAATACGTCGCGTTCATCGCCTACGGCGGCGCGGCCACGCCGCCGACCGGCATTCAGCTTGAGGATAACCTGTTGGTGGAAGTCGTCAGCGGGCTGGCTGATCACCATCAGCCGATGAAGGAATGGAAGGCGGCCGGGGCGAAGCATTTCGGTCTCTATGACTACCTCTACGGCGCGGGGTATGTGGTGCCGCGTCACTACCCGCGGGTGATCGGCGACGCCTGGAAGGAGGCGATGCGCAAGGATGGCCTGATCAGCACCTGGGTGGAGACTTTCACCCGGAGCTGGTACTTTGACGGGCCCCGCCTTTACGTGATGAACGAGCTGGCCTGGAACATCGACGCCGATGTCGACGCTCTTCTCGACGATTACTTCACTTCGTTCTACGGTCCGGCCGCGGCCCCGATGAGGAGTTTCTTTGACCGGCTCGAAGCAATCTATGCACGCAAGACAGATCCGCTCAACCCGATGGGCGACCGCAAGCGACCGGCGCAACTTGAAGAGTTTACGGCGGAGGATGTGGCCTACCTGGGCGACCGGCTCGAAGCGGCCCGGCGCGAGGCGGGGGAAGGAATCCACCGCCAGCGGCTTGACGCATTTGAGGCGCTCTGGAAGGTTTCGGATCTCTTCATCGAGGTCAATCTCCTGGTCCGGAAAGTCGATGCCCTTCCCGGCAGCGACCGCTCGTGGCCCGGGCTGGTGGCCGATGCCTATGCAAAGATGAAGGCGATCGCCGATTACGAGATTCCCAAGGCGTTGCAAAAGGAGATTTTTGCCAGCGGCGACCTCGATGCCTATAAAGGGATCGAAACGCTTCGGATGCGGCCCGCACTGGAACTTGCCGCCGATCGGCTCTTCCAGCGGATTGATGCCGATCTCACCGCCGGTGGGGAGACCGCGGCCCTTCTGCCGTACTGGAAGGAAACGCTGGCCGGGGCTTCGGGAGAAGAGCTTCAGTTGCTGGTCAAAAGTCATATCGCTGAACACGAGGCGCACCAGCCGCCGGTCAACCTCTTTTCGCAGGCGTCGGTCGCCGCGTCGGGCGATCTCGTCGAAAGCGACTGGGAGAAGGCCGATCCCCGGCTCCCGGGCTGGTACACCTGGACATTTCCCCGCTCCAGGACGCAGTTTGCCGTGACGAGCGACACGCCCGATGGTCGCTACGCCATGGGCATCCGCCAGAACGATATCGCCGGTTCCTTCCTGCGCTACTGGAAGGTCCGTGGAAACGAACGCTACCGTGCGACCCTCTATGTCAAACAGGGGGTGGGCGATACGCCGGTCCGCCTTTCGATCCGCTGGAAGAACGCTTCCGGCTTTCTTCCGGAGACCGGCAACGGGACGCATGCGCCGATTTCGGTCCCCTTTCCGGAGCCGACCGGAGAGTGGGAGAAGGTGTCGGTAGTGTTTACTGTCCCCAAAGAGGCGACCACCGGCGTCTTCCTGCTGGGAGGGCCCCGGCAACCGGCGGACCGCGCCATCTGGTTCCACGACGTTTCCCTTTACCGGATCTATCCCAACGATCACGAGACCCTTTCAACCAGCAACCCGTGATGCACACCTCCTTGACTGAAACCGCTCCGCCCGCCATGACCGCACGCCTCGCCGCAGGAGAAACCTTTTCGATCACCGGCGATTCACGATCGCCGGAGGAAGAACGGGCGTTGACGCTGGCCCGCGACCTTTTCTCCCGGCTGGGGCTGATCCCCGCTGCGGAAGGCCGCTGGCGGATCGACCTCGGGCAGCGGCCGCCCGCCGCCCCGGGAAGCTACCACCTTTCCTTCGATGCCGAAACCACGCAATGGCAGGTGAAGGCGGGGGATGGGGAGGGAACCCGCCTGGCGTTGATGCGGCTGCTCCATCGTCTCGGCGTTCGCTGGTTTGACCCGTCCGCGCCGGTTTCGCTCCCCCAACTTCCGCTGGAGCTTGAAAGCTTCCGGGAAGAGCATACCCCCTCGTTTCCCTACCGCGGGCTGCATATCTGCGCCGGTTCCCATCATTACGACGAAACCCTTGCCGACTGGATGAGCTTCCAGGGGATGAACCGCAAGCTGACCCATGTCGGCGAACTCGCCGTTGTCGGCGAAGCGCTGGTCGAGCGCGGGCTTGCGCCCGATACCACGGTACATAGCTATAGCGACTGGATTTCCGACGCCGGTTATCTCGCTTCGAACCCGGAATTCTTTTCCCTGCTCGGCGGGCGGCGCGTCCGGCACAAGGAAGGGGGGCAGCTCTGCCTTTCCAGCGAAGCGATGCGGGCCGCCTTCATCGGCAACCTGCGCGCGTTCATGGGGGAGCATCCCGAGACCGCCGTCCTTGGCATCTGTCCCAACGACGGCTACGGCTGGTGCGAATGCGAACCGTGCCGCGCCCTCGACAGCGAGGACGACCGCGAAACCGGCCATGTCAACCGCCGGGTCGCCCTTTTTATCGAAACCGTCTGCGAGGCGATGAAGGAGAGCCACCCGCGACTGGTCATCGGCCACTATTCCTACAGCAACTTCAGCGACTTTCACCTTTACCTCAAAGCGCCGCCTTCCAACCTGCTCGTCAGCGCCACGACGTTTCGCTGCTACAGCCATGCCATTGATGACGCAGGCTGCCCGCACAACCGACCGCTCTGGGAGAGGATCGAGGGGCTGCGCCGCCACCTGGAGCATGTCTATATCTATGACTACCTGTTTTATCGCTGGCACGGGCTTCCGCAGGCAAACTGGCGGGTCGTGGAAGCCGACATCGCCGCTTACGAGCGCCTCGGCATCCGCGGTTACCTGACCGAAGCGCCCCCTCCCACAGCGGAAAAATACGGCAGCGCCCATCTGGTGCTTTACATCATCGCCCGTCTTCTTCAGGACCGGCGGCAGACCGCTTCGCAACTGCTGGAAGATTACTGCGCCCACCGTTTCGGCCCGGCAGCGGAGGCCATGCGCCGGTACTTCGACGCGCTGGCGGACGGCGTGGCCGCGATGGAAGGGTGCCTGAAGCGCGCCGGCGACAGTTTTGAGCGCTCCTTCACCCCGGAGGTGATCGCCCGGGCGGGTGCGGCGCTCGCCGAAGCGGCCCGTATTGTCGACGATCGTTCGTCCGAGGCCTTGAAGGAGGAGCGGGAGCGCTTTGAGGGATGGATCGCCCTGCGCGAAACCCGCAGCCGGAACGCCTGCCCTTCACAGATCGCCGCCGCACCTTTGAAGGAGGGGGTTTTTCACCTTCCGCCCGAAGAGCGGCGCGCCTCTTCCCTGCTGTTTCTTGATTATACCTTGAAAGTCCCTCCGGCCTCGAGCCAGACCTGGGCCAACGCCTATGCGGACGAAGGGAACATCGCCTTTGTCATCGAATGCGAGGAGGAGGCGATGGAACACGCCCAAACCCGCCCCGGCTGCGATGCCGGTGCCGTCTATGGCAGTGAAAGTGTGGAAATCTTCATTCTCGACGGCAAAGACCCTGAGCTTTGCTACCATTTTCTGGTCAGCATCGCCGGGGGGCACGCCGCCTCGGAATGCAGCGGTACGCGCTGGAACTGGTCGTGGCAGGGTGGGCAGACCGTCCATGTCGAGCGGCTGGAAGATCGCTGGCGCGTTTTCTTCTCCGTTCCAAGGAAGAATGTCGGCCTTGAAGCCGGGAAGGAGTGCCGCTTTACGCTGGCCCGCAACCGGCGTAACCTGACGCAGGGCATGAGCGGCGTTCCCAATGGAGGTGTCTTTTTTCAAACCAACGAGTATCTTGCCATGACTTTGCCGTAACCCGCCGCCCGCACTCCTCTTCCCTATGCCTTTTCGTCTCGCACGCCCTTTGAAGAAAACAACCCGCCACGGCTTTTCCCTGCTGGAACTGCTGGTGGCGCTGGTGATCGTGGCCATTCTGACCAAGCTCGGTTTCTCGACCTTTGGCGAGCTGCGCGAAAGGTCGGCGGCGAGCCGCTGCATCGCCAATCTCCGCAACATCGGCGGAGCCCTGATGGCGTTTGGAGCCGATCACAACGGGAGCACCATGCCGCAGGTGACTTCGCCGGGGACTTATTGGCACCCGATCATCGACGAATACCTGGGAGGCCGGGGCCGCGAGATCGACGGCATTTCGGTCTCCTCCCCCGTGTGGGCCTGCCCGAAGAATGAAAAGATGGTCAAGGGCCTGAAGAAGAAGGGAACCGAAGGCGGCCAGTTTTCCGGTTACCCGATCAATACCCACCTGCTGGTGAAGGGAGAGACGGAGGTCAAGCCGGGCAAGGTGGCGATCTGGGGGATGCCAATGGCGCGGATCAACAAGCCGTCCCAGAAGATCTGGATCATCGAAAGCTGCCACGAAACGGACGGGGCCTTTGGCCCGGCGACGGCGATGACCTATACTCCCTATGGCTATAAGAGCTGGATGAAGCAGGTTCACCCCGGCGGCAACAACGTCCTTTTCTGCGACGGACATATCGAGCCGGTCAAGCCGGACCATCCGCTATGTTCCAACGATGTCACTGTTTGTTCCCCCTGGTGGTACCCTGCAAAGTAAAGCCAATGGCGGCCGGGGCGACCGTGCCCGGCGCGATTTTTTTCGACATGAGTTCATTTCATCCGACCACCCGTTCCACTGTTCTGATTACCGGAGCCGCCGGCAGGGTAGCCAGCCGCATGGCTCCCTTCCTGGCTGATCGCTACCATCTCCGGTTGACCGACCTCCGAAGCGGCGAGGTCTCCGGCATGCCGGTGGAGCGGCTTGACCTGCGCGATCCCGACCGGTTGACGCAGGCTCTGGCCGGGGTGAATGCGGTGGTCCACAGCGCGATCGCCCGATATAGCGACGAGGAACTGCCGGCCGGTTCCCCGGAGATGCACGACTACTTTGACCGGATGATCGAAGTCAACATCCGCGGCATCTATCACCTCTACGAAGCGGCGCGGCTGCAGGGTGTCGGGTGCGTGGTGCTCATCAGCAGCCTGACGGTGCTCCTCGGCCACGAGCGTTCGCTGGTGTTTGACCGGGAGGGGCTTTACCCGAAGTCGAGCAATCTCTACGGCTGTACCAAGCTTTTCGGCGAATCGGTGGGGGAACTTTACAGCCGCCTGTACGGCATCCGCACCATCGTGCTGCGCCTCGGCCAGCCGTACCCGCTCGGCATCGCCAAGGAACAGCAGTGGATCGAAAACCCGCGAAGCCGCTCCATTTTTGTCTCGCACCGCGACATCGCCCGCGCGGTGGATGCAGCGTTGACGGCGGAGAACGTTCCCTTCGGCGCCTACAGCATCGTCGGGAAACAGGAACGCGAAACGGCGCTCGCCCGGCACGCCCGGGAGATCGGGTTTGAGCCGGTCGACTCCTTCTGCCGGGAAGAGGCCGCGCTCTCGGCGGTGCCTTGAGAAGGCGCGGGGCGACTCCCTTTTTCGGGGACGATTTCTATCGCCGATCGGTCTCGGCTGTTCTATTTTAGCCGGAATACCATGAAGCGCCGGAAACCAACACCCTGCTGCCGCCCGCCGGAAAACGCGGGAGTCGGCGCGGTTTTCCGAACGGTCGTGCGTATCAGCCGCGGAACATCCGACGGAGGCGCTGCGGGTGGAAGCCGGTTCTGAAGGGTGGCTCTTTGCCGTCGCGCTCGGCACGAGTGCGCTTGGGGGGATGCTCGGCATGGCGAGCGGTATCTTTATCGTGCCGGTGCTGGTCCTTTTCGGCGGGATCGACCTCTACCATGCCATCGCGGCGAGCATCGTCTCGGTGATTGCCTGCTCCTGCGGCAGCGCCGCGCCTTTTCTCAGGAGCCGCCTGACCAATCTCCGGCTGGCGGTGGTGCTGGAAGTGGCGACCACGCTCGGCGCGCTCACCGGGGTGTTTCTGGTCGGCATCCTCCCGATCTCGTACCTTTACCTCCTTTTTACGGCGGTGTTGCTGGTTTCGGCGCAACAGATGCTGACCCGCCGCAGGGAGCAGGTCGCCGCGCTTGCGGACCGCCCGCAGGGAAGCTGGGCCGACCGGTTGCGGCTTCACTCCACCCACCCCGACCCGCCGACCGGGCGCGAAGTCGCCTACCGGGTGCAACGCCTCCCGCTCGGCCTCC
>DATMFV010000087.1:0-14476 GCA_035555975.1 Chthoniobacteraceae bacterium | reverse complement strand
GACCAGCCGGGCGGGTTCGTCGGGCCGGGCCCGGGCGGCGGAGGGGAGGGCGACCGCGAGCACGGCCAGCGCTGCAAGGGAGCGCACCCGGGCGGCGATGGAAGCGATGGAAAAAAGGAGCGGCGGTCGGTGCACGGCGTTACGATTTTTCCGGTTTGGGCTCGGCGGCGGGGGCATCGGCGACCCCGAAGAACGAGGAGCACATCTTTAGGAAATGGGGGATGAACCCGGTGATGCCGATCCCGGTCAGGTGGGCGAAAGCGGTGATGACCCCCTTGCTCGACTCGCGGTTGGCCTGGATCTGCGACCACCGTTCGCTGTTGCCGCAGACGAGGCGGACTTTGGCCATCTTTTCGGCGAGGCTGCGGTGGGCAAACTGTGCGCCGATGGTGAAATTGCTCTGCGCGCCTTCCCGGTAGTTGCGGAACTCCAGATGAAAGGTGGTCGGGGCGGCGTCGCCGGGGAGGGTCACCAGGAGGTCGCCCGAGGAGGTGTCGGCAAGGGTCTCTTCCGCGCCCCAGAGGAAGGCGAGTTTGCAGCCGCCGAGCGAAAGGTCGAGGATCTCGCACGGGATGGTCGCGCCATTGACATGGAGGTCGGCGGCAATCGGGATGCCGGTGTCGGTGCGCGGGGTGGAGCGGCGCTGGCGGCGTTCAAAGAGCGCCCCGAGGACGGCGAGCAGGATGACGGTGTTGAACCCGCCCCAGAAGAGGGTGATCAGGAGCGGGTAGAGCTGTTCGTAGGTTCCCGCAAAGAAGCTGTAGATGCCCACGAAGAGGCAGGCGAAGTTGATCAACGCCAGAAAATAGAACGGAGTGGCGATCGGCGAGACGAAATCCTCCGAAAGCTGTTCCTGTTTGGGGGTGACCTTGAAGATCGGCGACCGGGGCCGGATCACGGTGGCGATGATCGCGGGAATGGTGTGGATCGACTGAAGCAGTTCGTAGAGTTCCGAGACAAAGGCCCAGCGCGCCCTGCCGTAGATGTAGCTGGTCGAGGCAAGCATGACGATCAGGTACGGCACGGCGTGGGAGAGAAAGGTCTCCACCGTGGCGGCGTAGATTTTCAGCCCGAAGAACAGGAAGGCGGCCGGGGCGAGGATGTAGACCAGCCGTGAAAAGGGGAAAAACCAGAAGAGGCAGCTGTTGAAGTAACAGATGCGCTGCGGGAGCGTGAGGCCCCGGTTGAAGAGCGGGCAGTTGAGCAGGAAGATCTGGATCATCCCCTGTGCCCAGCGTTGGCGCTGGCCGATGAAACCGCTCAGGCTCTCCGCCGCGAGCCCCGAGAGGAGCGGCGTCGCCACGTAGGCGCTGTTGAGCCCCTTGGCATGAAGGGAGAGGGCGGTTTCGGCATCTTCGGTGATGCTCTTGGAGGAGATGCCGCCGACGAGGTTGAGGTGCGCCCGCCTCAAGACCGCCCCCGAGCCGCAGAAAAAGGAGGAGTTCCAGAAATCGAGCCCCTTCTGGATGACCCGGTAAAACATGTCGTTTTCGCTCGGCATCTTCCCGAAGGTATCGAGATTTTTCTCGATCGGGTCGGGGTTGACCATGAAGTGCGGCGTCTGGACGAGGAAGAGCTTCGGGTCTTCGAGGAAGTAGCCGACGGTTTTCTCCAGAAAATCAGTGGTCGGGATATGGTCGGCGTCGAGGATGACGACGAGATCGCCCGAACTTTTTTTCATCGCCTCGTTGATGTTGCCCGCCTTGGCGGCGACGTTGCGGGCGCGGGTGAGGTAGGTGACGCCCAGTTCCTGGCAGAGCGCCTGGAGGTCGGCGCGACGGGTGCGGGCGGCGGCCATGGAAGCGGCGGTCCCCTTCTGGCATTTCTGGTCGGTCCCGCCGTCGTCGAGCAGGTAGACTCTTTTGGGGCCCGGGTAGGTCGTCTGGACCGCGCCGATGACGGTCGGCTCCAGCAGGGAAAGCGATTCGTCGTAGCTCGGGATGAAGATGTCGACACTCGGGTAGGGGCCTTCCGCAGGGAGTTCGACGGCCGGGCGTTCGTAGGGGAAGAGATTGACGAAGTTGCCGATGATCGCGATCGTGATGCCGTACGCCTCTGCGAGGTAGAGGATGATCGCGCAGGTGAAGCTGACCCAGTCGGTAAACTCGACGGTGTAAAAAGTGCGCCAGAAAAAGTAGCGGAGGATGACGAAGGTCGAAAGCGCCAGAAAGCCGACCCGGGCGAAGCCGGTTTTGCCGAGCATCCGCAGGCCCGCAAGGGCGAGCAGCAGGGTGGCGGCGACGGTCAACTGCGCGAGGAGCGACTCCTCCCCCGAAGCGAGGTAGGCGAGCACCCCGAAGCTGATGAACGGGATGACGAAGCGGCCGCCCGTCCCCGAACGGCCATCCGGTCGCCGGGGCGACGCCGGTGGCGGGCGGGAGGAGACCGAAGCGCCGGAGGAGGCGGAGGTCCTGCTCGGTATTTTAAACGTTTGGCCCTGCATTTATAAAAAACAGAGGCGGCGCTAAAAAGGTTTTGCCGCAGTTGATAAGAAAGGACCGGGCCACAAGAGACGATGGGTGAATGGGAAGAGGCAACAGGGCGTTCTCAACGAGGATGCCGCTGATCTTAGCCCCGATAAAGCCCGGAGTAAAATAAAATATTGCCGCGGTCGGGACAACGGGTATCCCGGGCGGGGACGGCGTCCGGACGCCCGGGGGGCGGAAGGGGCGGTTCCGGGAAAAAAAAGGGGAGCCTGCGGCCCGGCGGAGGAGCGAGGGGGGGAGAGCGACCCGGGGGAGGCGCGGCGACACCGGGGCACGAAAAGAACCACCTGGGTGCGCAAAGGCTCCCGGGTGGGTCTGTTTTCAGTAGAAAATGGTCAAACCGCTCAGGCGGCGAAAGTGACGCCGCCTTTCGGCAGGCACGCCCTTAGGCGGCGAGGGCCGCAAGCTTCTTCTGAAGGCGGCTCTTTTTGCGGCTGGCGAGGTTCTTGTGAACCCGGCCGGTCTTGACCGCCTTGTCGATCGCGGAAATCAGCTTATTGTAGTCGGCGGTGGCCGCTTCCTTTTTGCCTTCGGTGAGCGTGGCGTTCAGGGTCTTGGTGTGGGTCTTGATCGCGCTCAGGGTCGCGCGGTTCTGCGCGGTGCGAACGGTGGTTTGGCGGGCGCGTTTGGCTGCGGATTTGGTATTGGCCATGTCAGAAATACAAAAATTTGAAGGAGGGGGAGATTGGCGGCGCGGGTCGGCTTTGTCAACCCCCCTTTTCGCCCTGGCGGGAGTAAAAAAACGCCGGGCCGGCCGATTCGCAGCTAAAAAACAGACCCCCGGTGACGATAAACGCGTTGACGGATCAAAATCCTCCCGCCATATTCCGACCCCTTTTTTTGATTCAACACGGCTTGCCGAACACGCTCTTTATGGAACATATCCGCAATATCGCCATCATCGCCCACGTCGATCATGGCAAGACCACCCTGGTTGACCAACTGCTCAAACAGGCTGGCACCTTTCGCGCCAACCAGGCCATCGCCAGCGAAGACCGCATCATGGACTCGATGGACCTGGAACGGGAGAAGGGCATCACCATCCGGGCCAAGAACGCCGCCTACCGGTGGCGCGATTTCCACGTCAACATCGTGGACACCCCGGGCCACGCCGACTTCGGCGGAGAGGTGGAACGGATCATGCGGATGGTCGACGGCGTGCTGCTGGTCGTCGACGCCTACGAAGGGCCGCAGGCGCAGACGAAGTTTGTCTTGAAAAAAGCGCTCGCCAACGGGGTCAAGCCGATCGTGGTGATCAACAAGATCGACCGCGAGAACGCCCGGCCCCACAAGGTGCTCGACATGGTGTTTGACCTTTTCCTCGAACTCAACGCCAACGACGAACAGCTCGACTTTCCGGTCATTTACGGCAGCGCCCGCGACGGCTACGCCATGCGCGAGGTCGGCCAGCCCTCCGAAAACATGGAGCCGCTTTATGAAGCGATCGTCGAGCACATCCCCGCGCCCGCCAGGAGCGACGTGACCCATTTTCAGATGCTCGTCTCCAACCTTGACTACTCCGATTACCTCGGGCGGATCGCCTACGGGCGGGTCGTCAGCGGACGGGTGGCCGTCGGCGACACGATCGTCTGCATCCACAAGGACGGCTCGCGCGAGCGGAGCAACGTCACCGCGATTTTCGGGCACCAGGGGCTTAACAAGGTCGAACTGAAGTTTGCCAGCGCCGGGGACATCATCGGGCTTTGCGGTTTCGAGGATATTTTCATCGGCGAAACCTTGACCGATACCGAAGAGCGCCTGCCGCTCCCGTTCATCGACATCGACCCGCCGACGATCACGATGAAGATCTGCATCAACGACGGGCCGCTCGCCGGGCGCGAAGGCAAGCTCCTGACCGCGCGGCAGATCCGCGAGCGGCTGGTGCGCGAAACGCGGACCAACGTCTCGATCAGCTTCGCCGACACCGATACCGCTGGGCATTTCACCGTCAGCGCACGGGGCGAGATGCAGATCGCCGTCATCGTCGAACAGATGCGCCGCGAAGGGTTCGAACTCCTCGTTTCCCGGCCGGAAGTCATTTTCACCCAGTCCGACGACGGCAAGGTTCTCGAACCGATGGAGACCGTCTACGTCGATGTCCCGCACGATAACCTCGGCGACATCCTCCAGAGTCTTGCCGCGCGCAAGGCCGACATCGTCAACATGGAACACCAGACGCACACGGTGCTGGTGGAAGCGGTCGCGCCGACGCGCGGGTTGATCGGGTTTGAAACCGATCTCGTCAACGCCACCCGGGGACACGGGATCATGTCGCACCTCTTCAAGGAATATGCGCCGCACAAGGGCGACATCCCGACCCGGATCAACGGGGTGCTGGTCTCGATGGAAGGCGGTGTCTCGACCGCCTACGCGCTGGAGATGATCCAGGAACGGGGCCGCCTTTTCATCGGCGCGCAGGAGGAGGTTTACGAAGGGATGATCATCGGCGAAAACGCCCGTCCCGACGATATGCCGGTCAACCCGTGCCGCGCCAAGAAGCTGACCAACATGCGTTCCTCGGGCGACGGGAAGGGGATTTCCCTCGCGCCGCCGGTGGAGATGACGCTGGAGCGCTCGCTCGAATACATCGCGCCCGACGAATACGTGGAGGCGACGCCCAAGAGCCTGCGCCTGCGCAAGAAGATCCTCGACGCCAACCTCCGCCGCCGTTCGGAAAAGGCGGCCAAGGTGGTGGCGTAACCCGATGGCGTGAGGCGGGTGCCCGGCGGGAGGGGCCGGGCGGTCGGCTGACAGGGCGAAGAAAAGGACGTCCCCTTTTTCAATGAAGATGAAAAAGGGTTGACGTTTCTTTTTTTTCCGATAGGTTTACCGCTAAACCTAAGGCTGAACGGAAGAACTTCAACGTTGGTCGCCCAATTCCTTTCCCCATGTCCGCCATCACCATCGCTCAGATCGCCGAGGAGGCCGGTGTTTCGCCGATGACCGTTTCGATCGCACTCCGACCGCAACACGGGCGCAGTCGCATCTCCCCCGAGACCAGGGAGCGTATTTGCGCGTTGGCAAAAAAGATGAACTACCGGCCCAACCCGTCGGCCAAAAATCTCGCGCTGGCCCGCTCCCATCATATCGGCTTTTATCTCAATTCTCCCGAGGCGCTGAATCTCTCGACCATTCCGCGGCGGCGCATCATCTCGACGACCCAGGCCCAACTCTGGAAGCGGGGGTATCGCCTCGGGATTTACTATTTTGAATCGGAGCGCGAAGAAGGCTTTTCGGAGTTTCTGACGCCCCGCCGTTTTGTGGATGGGATCATGACGCTCGGCTTCACGCTTTCCGCTGCGGAGATTGCGAAGATCCGCGCATCGGGGATGCCGACGATCTCTCTCTACCACAAGATCAAGGGAATGCGTTCTTTTACCATCGACTTCGATGCCATGGCGCGCCACGCGGCGGAGTATCTGCACGCTCACGGCCATCGTGAGATCGCGATCCTCGCCGCAGGCACTCTCCAACATGAGAGGATTTTCGGGTTTCGCCAGCGGGCGCAGGAACTGGGCCTCCGCGTGCCGGACGAGCGGATTTTTCTTGAGCCGCTGGATCAAGGCAGGACCTCGGAGATTCTCGCCCGGCGCCTGGTCGGGGCGTTGATGGCAAGCCGCGCCCCTGCCGCCGTCACGGCATTCTACATTCCTTCGGATTATCTGGCGATTGAGATCGTCCGTTTCATGGAAGCAAATGGAAAGGTTTTGGGTCGCGATTTTTCAGTGATCAGCTTTGACAACCTGGAAGGCCAGGGGCAGCGGCCATGGGATGAGTTGCGCCTGACCAGTTATGATCCGCCCTATGCCGAAATTGGCGAAGCGGTCGCAGCGACGCTCGGCCAACCCGACGCCCGACCCGAAGATGCCTGCCGCACGTTCAAGGCTCATCTGGTGGAACGGCGTTCGGTGCGCAGGCTCTCCACTGACTAGCCTGCTTTATTCATTCACACCAACCCCCCGAAAATCGTATGCATCCTTCACGCTTCCTCTTCAAAACCGCTTGGAGTTCCGCTCTCCTTTTTACCATGCTGGCGACCTCGCCATCCGCGCAGGCACAGATTTTTGATTTCAATACCGCTGGTCAACTGGAGCATGATTTCTACTCCACCGGCGGGACGGCATGGTCCCAGGCCGCTGCGGGCGGTCTCAATAACAGCGGGTGGGCCATCACGGGCAGCGGCAATGCAGCCCACGCGGCGGAAGTGTTGGATCAGACGTTTGCGGGGGATGTGGACTCCTTTACCCTGTCGATCTATTTTCAATGGAAGACGCTGACCCAGACCACGCCGGGGACCTCTCTCTATCTCGGCTTTGGAACGAACACCAACGAAGGGAGCCTCTTCACACCGCAGACGGGCGGAGGAAGCGCCGGCACCGAGACCTTGCAGTTTGGCATCAATTCAGTCGCCGCCTCTCCGACGAACCAGACCGTCAGGCTCTACGGTTATTCTGTCGTCAACGGGGTCGGGACGGTTTTCACCGGCGCGACGACCGAGGAGGGGCTCGTCGATCAGCAGTGGTATCATCTTTCCGGCGTCGTGACGCGCAATGCCAACGGCAATGGCTATCAACTCAACCTGGCTCTCTCGAAAAGCAATGCCATGGGTAGCATTGGAGAGACGATGGCGAGCTATAGCTCACCTGTGGATGGTTTCATCAACCCCGCATTGGTGGCGGGCGATGTCCATGCCTATTTTATCACCGGCTCGAATGTACAGACACGCGGGATTGCCGGTGTGGATGATTTCAGGGTTACGGCGATTCCGGAGCCTTCGGTTGCGGCGGGATGGCTCCTTGGTACACTTCTTGTCGGAACACACCTTCTTCGTTCGGGACGCTTGAAGAGGTCTTAGGTGTCCCCTCGTTTTTTTCACAACCTCCCATGAGCTTGCATTCTCTTTTTCTACGGGCCTTGCCTGTGTTGCTGGTGCTCCCGGCCTGGGGCGGGGAGGCCCGGGCGGCGGCGCTTCTTCCCAAGGAAAAAAGAGTTCCCCCGGCCATCAGGGGCGAGATCCTTCCCGCAACGGCGCATCACAATCTGTTGCCTCACGCCGGTTTGGACAACGGGCTGGACGGGTGGAGTTTTCGGAGCGAACCCGGCGTCACGCTTGAGAAGCGGGTGAAGGACGGGGTGGTCCATCTGAGCAAAGGAGGCAAACCGGGCGCGGCCTGGATGGTTTCGGCACCGTTTGCGCTGGAGGGTGGCGTTTCCTACGTGGCAAGCAGCCTTTATCGCACGCACTCCGCGCCTTATGCCGCGCAGGGGGAACTGGTGATGCAGAGCGCCGTTTCAAAGGAGGCGCTTGGCCAGCTCCCTGCCAGGCCGTCGCTACCCGGCCGGTATGCCAGCCGGGGCTACCAGGCGCTTTTCCGGGGCGACTGGCGACGCAAGACACGGACACTTCAGGTTCCCGCCACTCATACGGCAGGTCGACTGGTATGGATGCTCGACGGGCCGCCTTTTGAGATCGAGGTGAGCGCATTGGGAATTTATCCTCCCGGGGAGGAGACCCGCCCCACGGCGCCCCAGGCTAGGGAACAGCCGCCTTCAATGGAGACGACGATGCAAAGGTTGGCGGCGCGCCCGGATTCCCGCGCCTCGGTTGAGCCGATCCATGGCGGGCCGACGCTGGTGGTCGATGGAAAGCCGGAAGTCCCTTTTGTGCATATGGCCGATGTCATTGATTCGCGGCGGGGCTACATCCGCGACTTTGCAGGGAGCGGCATCCCGATTCACCTGCTGGCCGTCGGAAAGGTCTGGACCGGCCAGGGGCGTTACGATCTCGACAAGTTGGATGAAATGATCTGGAGCGGCGTTGCCCGCGACCCTGAAGGGTATTTCATCATCTATCTGAACCTCTCTGCCTATAAGGAATGGCACCACGACTTTCCCGATGCCGCAGCGCAGACACGTGACGGGGTGTATAGCGTCAGCCGTCACAAGGAGGTTGCCCCGGCCAGCTATTGGTCGCAGGATTACCAGCGGGAGGCGCTGGAGATGATCCGGGCCTGTGTGACCCATATCAACCGGCAGCCGTATCGCCGGGCGGTGATCGGCTATTTTCTTCCGGGAGGCGAGGATGGACAGTTTTACTACCAGGCGGCGAAGGGTGACGCGCTTCACGACGGGCAGAGCCCGGGAGATCTTCCGCTGTTCAGGAAATGGCTGCATCAGCGATATGGGGGAGACCAGGCCGCGTTGCGTCAGGCCTGGAACGACCCGGATGCCCGGTTTTCAACGGCGCGCCCGGCGCTGGCCGAAACGGTTCAGGGGAAGGTCTTTCTTGATCCGGTGGCGGACCGTTCGCTCTACGATTCCGTGACTTTCCTCAACGAGGGATTGGCCCGGTACCTGGGGGATGCCGCTTCCCTGATCAAGGAACTGACGCCCAAGCCGGTGGTGGTCGGTTCCTATTGCGGGCGGGGAGCCAGTTTCGGTGTCTATCCTCATTTTGCCGATACGACGGTCACCTTCAGGGAGCGGAAGCTTGATTTCATGGGGGCGCAGGGTGGCTACCATGGACGCAGGGAGGCCGGGAGTTCCGGGCACCTGAACTGGGTCTATGATTCCATGCGCCGGGCCAATCTGCTGGCCATGCAGGAGTTGGATTTCAGGACATGGCGCGGCGGCTTTCGCAGCATGCAGCATGATCACAACGTGGCCCGGTTCTGGAACATCGAAGCATTCTCCGCAGCCGTCCAAAGGGATGCGGGAAGGCTGCTTTCCGTCGGTGGGGGCATCTGGTGGATGGAGATGACAGGGGGCTGGTTTCACGAGCCGTCGCTGATGAATGCGTTATCCGAAACACACCGGCTGGGGGAGGCGCTTTATCAGGAAACGCCCTCTTTTACTCCTGCGGAAATCGTGCTCGTCGCCGATGAGGCCACCTATCTTTGGACCACCGAACAGGCGAATGTCTGGAACGGCCCCCAATACCATTCCCTGAACGTTCAGCAGCGGGCGTTTCATGAGTCGGGCCTGAAGCTTGATTTTTATTATCTCTCCGATCTCCTCAGGGAAAACGCCGGAGACTACAAGGTTTACTATTTTATCAATCCCTATTTTCCGTCAAAGGAAATGGTGCAATTGGCGCACCGGCTTCAGGCCGCCGGAAAAGCGATTGTCTGGCAATATGCACCGGGTTGGATGACGGAGAACGGGTTTTCGCTGGACGCGATGGAGGCCTTGACCGGCTTTCGTTTCCGTCACGACGGCATTCGTTCCGAAGGGTTAAGTGCCTCCTTTGTCGAACATGGAAGCGACGATGAGAGATCAGGGGATGCGGCGGTTTTGCTGGCGGGCCTTCACGGCCCCGCGGGAGCGGGGGTCGATCTGATGAGCGACCGTTTCACACCGGTAGGTGGATATGACGGCGTCCTGACCCGGTTTGATGCCGGGAATGAACCTGCCGCCGTCTGGCGTCGGGACCCGGAGAGCGGGCATCTGGCCGTTTATCTGGGACATCCCTCAGCGTTGACGCCGAAATTGCTGGCCAACCTTGCCGAAGCTTCGGGAGTACACCGGTTTACCTCTCCGGGCGATCTGTTTGTCTACAAGCGTGATGATCTGATCGTGGTCCATGGGGTGGAAGGGGGCGCAAAGAGGTTGTCCCTCCCGTTTGTCGCCGACGTCAGGGAGCTTCTGAAAGGAGAAATCGCCGCAGAGAAGGTGCGTGAGGTGAACTTTCATCTCAAACCCGGGGAGACGCTCTGGTTTCAGGTCGAAAGGAGGGGTGACCGTTGATGGTGAAGGCCTCGCGATCTGCTTCCGGTCGGTTACCGGTGGGGCGCACCGGTTACACCGTGGTGGAATTGTTGTTGGTGATCGGGCTGCTTGCGGTGTTGTCGGTTTTGGGGATGGTCATCTCGGACCGGATGACTCAACATTCGCGGGAAGTCCGCTGTATTCATCACCTTCGCCAGCTTTATCAGGGGATCATGTTGTTTGCCAACGACTACGGTGGCCGGGTGCCGTTTGGAGTGACTTATGGTGAAGACGGGAAAATTGTCACCTATCGCAGCTATCCGGATCACGGCCGGCAATTCAAGGATTATGTGCCGGGCGCGCCCGCCGGATATACGACCGGGTATGCCGATCCCTACCTCTGTCCGGCTGACGGCATCCGCAATCCGCCCCGCGGCGTCGGGCGTGGCTATTTCGGACATAGCTATGGGGCCAACAGCGTGCTGGCGCTCGAAGATAACGCCCGGATCGCCAATTGGCGCACCCCGTCGCAAACCTTCATGTTGGCCGACGGAATATCGACGATGATTTTCCAGACGGACCCGGACCGCTATATTGCTCCCCGGCATCAGGGAAAAGCGAACTTCATCTTCCTCGACGGGCACGTCAGGTCGCTCCGCCCGCCGTGGCCGCGTCGAACCGTGGAGCTTTCTTTCTGGAATCCCGGGACAGGGCAGTGAGCAGCGCTCCTCCCCCCCCGGGGGCCTACACCCCCGGCAGGCGGAAGTACGCCTTCGCGTTGTGGAAGCAGATGTCGCGGACGACGCCGCTCAGGAGCGGGATGTCGCGCGGGAGTTCGCCGTTTTCCACGTCCCGGCCGAGCAGGTTGCAGAGGATGCGCCGGAAGTATTCGTGGCGCGGGTAGCTTAGGAAACTGCGCGAGTCGGTCAGCATGCCGACGAAACGGCTCAACAGCCCGAGGTTGGAGAGGGCGTTAAGCTGCCACTCCATCGCCTCCTTCTGGTCGAGGAACCACCAGCCGCTGCCGAACTGGATCTTTCCGGCGACGGAACCGTCCTGGAAATTGCCGATCATGCTGGCGAAGGCGTAGTTGTCCGCTGGATTGAGGTTGTAGAGGATGGTGCGCGGAAGCTGGTCGGTCGCGTCGAGGTTGTCGAGGTAACGGGCGAGCGGCGCGGCCTGGAGGCAGGTGCTGATGGTGTCGAACCCGGAGTCCTTGCCGATCTTGCGGGCCATGCGGGTGTTGACGTTGCGCAGGGCCCCCAGGTGGAGTTGCTTGACCCAGCCGCGTTCGGCGTCGAGGTGGCCGAAAAAGAGCATCAGGTGCGAGGCAAACCGGGCGGTTTCCTCCGGGGTGGCGGCCTCGCCGGAGCGCGCCCTGGCGTAGATGCGGGCGGCTTCGTCGTCGCTGCACGGTTCGCTCAAGGCGACTTCGATGCCGTGGTCGGAGAGGCGGCCTCCGGCTTCGTGGAAGGCGGCGTGGCGCGCGGCGATGGCGTCGCGGAAGTCGTGATAGCTCCCGCACGCGATCCCGCTGCTCGCTTCCAGGCGGGCGACCCATCGGTTGAACGCTTCGGGCTGGTCGGCCAGCAGCGCGCCGTCGGGCCGGAAGGTCGGGTAGACCCGCGCGGGGCAGTCCGGGTCGGCGGCGAGCTTTTCGTGGTGCGGGAGTTCTCCGGCCGGGTCGTCGGTCGTGCAGACGGCGACGACGTTGCTCATCCGCAGGAGCCCCTGCGTGGTGTACTCCGGCGAGGCGAGTTTCTCGTTCGCTTCGTTCCAGATCGCCTCGGCGGTCTCTTCGCTAAGGAGGGTGTCGATCCCAAAGAAGCGCTTCAGCTCGAGGTGCGTCCAGTGGTAAAGCGGGTTGCGGATGGTGCGCGGGACGGTTTTGGCGTAGGCGAGGAATTTCTCCCATTCGCTCGCGCCGCCGGTCACCAGTTCTTCGGGGACGCCGTTGGCCCGCATGGCGCGCCATTTGTAATGATCGCCCGCAAGCCAGACTTCAAACAGGTTGGCAAAGGAGTGGTTGGAGGCCAACTGCTCCGGGGGAAGGTGGCAATGGTAGTCGAGGATCGGCTCTTTGGCAGCGTAATCGTGGTAAAGCTCGCGGGCTACGTCGTTGTGGAGGAGAAAATCGTCGGTCAGAAAGTGCATCCGCCAACGATAGCGCGAACGCCGTTCTTTGGGAATCGGTTTCAGGGCATTCCGTGAGAAGCGACCAACGGGTATTCGGGCAGCGGGTTGGCCCGGGCGTAGGCGTCGACTGCTTCCAGGCTCGGGGCGGAGGGCCAGTATTTGAGCCGGTACCGGAAGCGGTAATCGCCGCCGCTCAGTGCGCTGAAGTTGGTGAACCAGTAGGTATTCAGGGCCCATGAAACCAGGGTGGAGGCAGAGGCGTCGGCGGGAGGCTTCGGCGGAACGGGGCATGGCGCGTCAAACATGGTCAAGGGAGCATCCCACGGGGTCCAGAGAAGGCCCGCCTGCCCAAAACGCAGGAAAACCCCATGGTGCAGGGTCCACCAGTTCTCGCACGAACCGGGGATCTGTTCACGGCGGGGATCGGCCCAGGTTCCGCCGACATCGACCCGGATTTCCTCCGCCTTCCGGGCGAAGGGAAAGACGACGTAGACGGAACGGGGCTCCGCCGAAAGGTCGAGCGCGAAGGAGACCTCCACCTTCAGTTCGCTCCCCTCCTGCTGCGTCGCCACTTTGGGATCGGGCAGCGGGGTTCGCTTCAGCTTGGAGCCGTCCGCCCATTGTCCGGCGCTGTCGGGCTGCCGGAAGGTGCCGCGCTCGAACCAGGCGCTCCGGCCGTCGCAGACCGGCTCTTCCAGCAGGAGATGGGCGAAGTTTTTTCCGAGGAGTTCGCCCCAGGGCGGGGGCTCCGTAGTTTCGTCAACGACCGGGGCAAGGCTGCGGTACGCTTTCTGTTGCTGGGCTCCGGCCACGGCGCGCCACGTCGGGTCAAAGCTTTCAAAACGGGGATCAAAGACGACCGCCTTGTCTGCCACGGCGGCCCGCACGGCTTCGTGGGCCGCGTAGGCGGCTTCGTAGATCAGGTTTTGCTTGGCCGTAAGCCCTGCCTGCGCCGCCATGGCGTAGGGAGCGCTGACGCTGGTGCTCGCGCCCCAGGTATGTTCCGCGGCAAGGAAGATTTTCTTCCGGACTTCAATGGCCCGGAGCGGATCGAGGCCGTTCGACTCCGCGAGGGCCGCTCTCCGTTGCGCATCCATGAGCGCGGCGGTTTCCCTCGGCGTGCTGGCGACCCCGGCGGCCCACCAGTCGGTCCAGTCGCCCTGATACACGGGGCTCTCCTTTGCGTGAGCCGCCAGCCACGAGGTCCATTCCGCGAGGGTGGAGGTGCGCATCAGCGGCCAGCCGTGTTCCGTTGCCAGGCGGTTGTACTCCTGCAGGCCTTGAAGGTAACGGGGGTGGGGGCCCATGTTGTCGGGCGGGATGTTGGTCACCTGGAGGAGCAGTTTTTCAAAGGGCGCTTTCTCCAGTTCCTTCACCCGCGCCTGGGCGACTTCGGAGATCGCGTACGCCTGGTGATTCAAGCCCCAGTAGGCACCATGATTGTAATGGGTCCCCTGCCAGCACGATAACAGCCGTCCGGAAGGAGCCTTCCAGTGAAAGTGACTCCAGCGCGGCAGGCCCCCGCCGCAGACAAAGTTCATCGCCATGCAGAGATGAGCCACCCCGGCGTCCAGAAGAGCATCGGCCCACGGCCAGTTGAGCCCGTTGATGTCGCACCCGAGCGCCGCCACGACGGGAATCCCTTCGGCGCGCAGTTCGTCCAGGATCGTCAGCGCCGCGCGGATGGTCCGCGCATCCGCGAGGGGCGTCGGCTGCAAGGGAAGGGCGGCGACTTCGATGTCGCCCCTGGAAACGCAGTCGAGAAACTTCCGGCGCATCCCGGGAGGGCGTTGTCTGAGAAATTCGCGAACGACCCAGGCGGATTCGCACGTCCAGCGATAACGCAGCGACGCCTCCCGATCCTCATTTCCAACGCAGAGGCGGATCGCCTCGTCGATGAAGCGGAGATGGACCTCCTCAATGCGGCTTTGGTGCGTGGTGTAGCCCCAATCGGTGTGCGAATGGTGGACGACCCATAATTCCCAGACTTTTTTCATACACTAGCTAGTGTCATGTTAGCTTATTTCCTTTTCAAATTTCGGGCGCTTTTCCGATTCTCCGGCGTTGCTCGCTGCGGTCGGTATCTTAGGATACCGCCCTTACTCGCGCCTTGGAGAATACGAAAAATCACCTCGAACTTTTTCAAG
>DATMFV010000086.1:0-23598 GCA_035555975.1 Chthoniobacteraceae bacterium | reverse complement strand
ACGCATGAAATTACGGATTGAGCTTGTCCTTTTGGCCCAGGGCTGCGTTGTCAGCCCGAAGTGGTTATCTTCGGATAGCCACTTGGGCCTCCGCCTTGCCCTGAACCAAAATTCCTGCGCTCCATCCGCAATTTTCTTTGTCACAAGGTACTAGCCGTTATCCGGGATTCTCTCCACCCATGAAAAAGCTCCTTACCTGCCGCGCTTTCAGCCTGCTGGAGCTGTTGCTGGCCATCACCGTGGTGGCGGTGATCGCGCTCTTCGGGTTTTCCGGGTTTCGTCATTTGCGGGAACGGACCGCCGACGCCCAATGCGTCACCAATTTGCGCCAGCTCGGGGCCGCCACCCTGGCGTACGTGGCGGATCACCGCGGGGAGCTTCCCTATTATTATTACCAGAATGACCTTGGCGGAGCCGGGAGCGGTACGTTGACCGGAACATGGTACTACAATCTCGCCCCGTACGTCGGTGTGCCGCGAGTGGAGGGGCTGGACCCGGTCCGCGCCAGTTCGGAGCGCGTGAGACTCGGCACGCCGGAAGAGCGCATCGGCGCTCCGTGCGTCTTTACCTGCCCGGCACACCGGACCGATGAATCGACCCGCCTCTGGCTTCCCCACCCGATGACCTTCCCTTCTCAATGCCCCGTCAGCTATGCCCCCAGCCTCAAACTCCGCCAGACGGAACGCGCGGTGATCTACCCAGACGGAACGCCGGTTTATCCGAACCGGCTGGCGGACATCCCGTACCCGGCCAGCAAAGCGTGGCTGATGGATGCTCCAATGCCCTCTCAACTCAATGTCACCCCCGAGCGCTGGAAGCCCCGCGAGGAGTACGAGGAAAACTGGCCCCGCCAGGCTTTCACCCGCCATCACGGCGGCGGCAACATCCTTTTCTTCGACGGCCACATCCAGTGGCTGCCGCTGGAAACCTTCATCCAACCCGCCAACGGCTCTCTCCCCAAAACCGTCAACCTTTACTTCGACCCGTGGCGCGATCCCGTCCTCGATCGGTAAACTTTTGCCATTCCAACCTCCTTCATGAAACCCACCCGCACCCTTCTCGCCCTCACGCAAGCCGTTTTCCTCACCTTCACCGCCACCTCCGGCTTTGCCGATGAAGCCCGTCTGACCCTCGTGGAAAACGGCCAACCGCGCGCCGCGCTGGTGGCCGACATTCCCGCCGACGCCACCGCCCCCCAGGCCGCCGACATCCGCAAGGCGTGCGGCTTGATGCAAATGGCCGTGGAACGGGCCACCGGCGTCCACCTGAAACTCCTCACCCCCGAGGAAGCCAAAGCCGCAACTCCGGAAACCGCCCTCGTGCTGGTGGGCGGCGGCGCGTTGGGTCGCGCCACCGGCATCGAACTGCGCCCGCTGCCGACCGAGGGCTACCGCGTCGTCACGCAGCCCGACCGGTGCGTGGTCTACGGGAACAGCGAGGAAATCGCCCCCGTTCTCAACCGCTATTTCGAAGACTCCGTGCCCACTTGCACCTTCGCCGCGGCGGAAATCGTGGAGAGCGCGTGGAAGGGACACTGGCTCTGGCCCGGCCCCAACGGCTTCTTTATCCCGAAAACCGAAACCGTCTCCCTGCCGGTCGGTGACAAGGAATACCGGCCCCGGACGGCCAGCCGGTTCTTTTCCCTGCCGACCCGGCGCACGATGGGAAAAGACGGCAAGGTCGATCCAAAGAGCGTGCGCATCATGATCCCTGAAGCCGAAATGAAGGCGGCGCTCGACTGGCTGCGCTTCCACCGGTTCGGCCGGAGGCACAGCGATGGACGCGTCCACGCCTTTCAGGACTGGTGGTTCAAATACCACGCCAGCCACCCGGACTATTTCGCCCAGTCGCCGGAGGGTGTCCGGCAACCGTTTCCCAAGGAAGTCGGCGTCAAACTGCGGCTGGGGAATCCGGCGGTGGCCGACCGGATCATGGAGGAATGGCGCGAAGCCGGGCGGCCCGAGCTCTATTCCATTTCGCCCAATGACGGCACCGGATTCGACATCTCTCCCGAAACCCTCGCCATGGACGAACCCGCCGGGCAGCCCGTCGAAGCCATCTGGAAAGGCACCGCCAATCTCTCCGCCCGCTACGCCAGATTCTGGGAAGGCCTTCTCCAGCGGATGCATAAGGAGAAACCGGACACCCGGCTCAGAACGCTGATTTACAGCGCGTACAGAAATCCGCCGCCCGCCGGGGTGAAGCTCAACGGGCTGCTCGGCACATTCATCCACTCGTGGACGGAACCGGCGAAGGAAAGCTGGGCGGCCTGGCGCACGGCGGGCGCGAGCCTCATCCTGCGGCCCAACTGGGGCCACCTCGGCGCGGGCGCGCCGTACATCCACCCGCACGGCATCGGGGAATTCATCCGCTGGAGCGCGCAAAACGGTTGCGAAGGGTATTCGTTCGACAACCTTCCCGGCTACTGGGCCACCCAGGGGATCAATTACTATGTCATGGCCCGGCTCACCCAATACCCGGAGTTGACGATGGACGAAGTCATCGGCGAATACACCGTCGCCTTCGGCAAGGCAAAGCCGCTCATCCGCGAATACCTCGACTATTGGGAAGCGTACTCCAAAAAATGCGCCTACCCGGTCTCTGCGGGCGGCCCTTTTTCCATCGACCCCAACGGGCTCTATGAACAGGCCGTTCGGGAAAAGGGGCTTCCCACCAACGCGCTGGGCGGCAGTCACCGGGCGCTCGCCTATCTCTACCCGGATGAGATCATCGCCCCCGCGCGCGCCATCCTCGAAAAAGCAGCCAACGCCGTGAAGGAGGACGACGCGGAATTTCGCGACCGGGTCCGTTTCCTGCAACTCGGGCTGGAACACCTCGTGCTCAACCGCGACGCCGTGATCCTCGGCTTCGCAGCCGGAGCGCACCCGACACCGGAACAACGCGCGGCATTCCGGGCCAAGGCGCGGGAACTCGAAGCCTTCCGCGCAAAGGTGACACCGCTCCACGTCGTCTGGGGGGAAGCCGCCCATTACCTCGAAGTCAAGCGCGCCAGTCCCGCAGGCCGCCCCGACCTCGCGGAAACCCCGCTCAACGAAGACGGGCTTTGAGCCACGCATCGCCGAATGCCTTGATGAGCCGTATCCCTTCTTTTTTATGAAACAACCCAACGTCATCTTCTTTTTTACCGACCAGCAGCGGTGGGATTCCACCGGTCTTCACGGCAACCCGCTCGGCCTGACGCCCAATCTCGACCGCGTGGCGCGGGAAAACTTGCATATCTCCCGCTGTTTTACGCCGCAGCCGGTCTGCACACCGGCGCGCGCCTGCCTCCAGACGGGCCGTTACGCCACCGCCACCGGCTGCACCCGCAATGGTCGCCGCCTCCCCGTCACCCTGCCCACCCTGGCAAGCTGTTTCCAAAGCGCCGGATATGCCACCGGCTACGTCGGCAAGTGGCACCTTGCAGGAGCGGACAGCCCGCGCGGTCCGGTCGCGCCGGATCGCCGGGGCGGTTATGAAACGTGGCTTGGCGCCAACGCACTGGAGAGCGTTTCCGACGCGTATCATTGTCGCGTCTACGGCCAGAGCGGCGAGGAAGTGCTGCTGCCGGGCTACCGGGTGGATGCCCTTACGGACGCCGCCATCCGCTACGTGGAAAAGCAGCGGGACCATCCGTTCCTCCTTTTCCTCTCCTTTCTGGAGCCTCATCAGCAAAACCACCGGGACGATTTTCCCGCCCCCACCGGCTACACGGAACGCTATCAGGGCCGCTGGACGCCGCCGGATTTGCAGGCTCTCGGCGGCTCGACCGCACGCCATCTGGGCGGGTATTGGGGGATGGTCCGGCGGCTGGATGAAGCCTATGGCCGGTTGCTCGACGCCCTCCGGAGCCTCGGTCTTCTGGAAAATACCATCGTGGTCTTTACTTCCGACCATGGCTGCCATTTCAGGACGCGTAATGCCGAATACAAGCGCTCCTGTCATGAAGCCTCCATCCGGGTGCCCGGCGTCATCAGCGGCCCCGGCTTCAAGGGCAGGGGGGAGTTTGCCGGTCTGGTTTCCCTGATCGACCTGATGCCGACCGTCCTCGACGCTGCGGGAGTGCCGGTGCCGGAAGGGCTGGACGGGCGTTCGCTCCTTCCCGTGCTGCGCGGGGAGGCTCCGCCTGCCGAGGCGCTTTATGTCCAGATTACCGAACGGGGCGTGGGCCGTTGCGTGCGCACCGGGCGCTGGAAATACTGCGTCTGGGGGGAAGGCTCGGAGAGCGACCAGGCGAGTCGTTACACGGAAACGCACCTCTACGATCTGGAGGCCGACCCGTACGAACTCGACAACCGGCTTTATTCCCCAGCCCACGAAGCCGTGCGGCAGCGGATGCGCGCGCTTCTCAAAGCTAAAATGTGCGAAGCGGGCGAGCCGGAGGCGGAAATCATCCCCGCCCAGGCATCCCCCGGCACCGTCATCCCGCGCGACCTCCGGGTGGAGGAAGCGGAAGTGGGACTCTGAAAAGACCGGAACGTCCATGAACTGCAAAACCATCGCCGCCATTTCCCTTCATAACCGGGATTACCCGAACCTCGACGCCAAGCTGGAGGAGGCGGCCCGCTGGGTCCGTTTTGCCGCGGCGCAGGGGGCGGACCTCGCCGTCCTTCCCGAAGCGCTCAACCACTACCGGGGAGACGGCTTCGGCAACAGGACGTTCGGAGAAACAGACTCGCAATCGTCGTTACAGCAGGTTAATTTCTCCCCATGAAAGCAGAATTGACCGCCATCATTGAGGCCGCACCAGAGGGCGGCTACTGGGCAATCTGCCCCGAGGTTCCTGGGGCCAATGGGCAAGGAGATACGATTGATGAGACGAAACAAAATCTGGTTGAAGCCATAGAATTGATCTTTGAAGATCGTCGTTTGGACATTCTGCGGGGACTTCCCGATGATGCCATCCAAGAAAAAATACTTGTGGGATGAAGCGCAGGGACTTGGAGCGCCGACTCCGCATTGCAGGCTGCTTTTTGAAAAGGGAGGGCGGCAACCATTCCATCTGGACGAATCCCAAAAACGGCATTGTCGAAACAGTTCCACGACACAATGAGATCAAGGAACCGCTGGCAAAGAAGATTCTCAAGCGACTGGATGCGGAATGACCGGAAAAAACCGAACAGGATAGTGCAGCCAACCCTCCTGCGGCGGGTGACTGACCTCGTGACTGACCTCGGTTCACATAAGAATAACCTTGGCGCGGGAGCGCCTGGAGGGCGGATCTCTGCGTCCGCCACGGGGTTTGAGGCCCGAGGCAGGCGAAGCTAGAAATGCTTCGCGACCGTCGGCGTGGAGGTGAGCGACGCGACCGGCTTTGCCGACGGGACCGGCTGGCGGAGCATCTTGAAGATCGGTTGCGGGTAGACCCCCAGCACGATGATCAGCGCGACCAGGACGCCGATGGTGGTCTTGACCAGCGGGGTGGTCGTGATCGCGGAGGCATCGCTCGGGGCGTTCCAGTACATGGCGCGGACGACCTTCAGGTAGTAGTAGAACCCTGCGCCGACGGTGAGAACCCCGACGACGACCAGCGCCCAGTGTTGTTGCGCGATGGCGTCGCGGAAGACCATGAATTTGCCGAGGAACCCGGCGGTGAACGGAATCCCGGCCAGCGAAAGCATTGCCATCAACATCCCGAAGGCGAGGATGGGGGAGCGCTGTCCCAGCCCGTTGAAGTCGGAAAGGGCATCGCCTCCGACGGCCTTGTTGAGGACGACCATCACCAGGAAGGCGAGCAGCGTCATCAGCAGATAACCGGCGAGGTAGTACGAGACGGTGACCGCCACGGTCCCGTTGCGCCAACTGGCGACCGCCATCAGGAGGTAACCGGCGTGGGCGATGCTCGAGTAGGCGAGCAGCCGCTTGAGGTTGTCCTGCGGCATGGCGGCGAGGTTGCCGTAAAGGAGGGTCAACAGGGCGATGCCGCCGAGCACGGCGAGCAGTTTGGCGCCGATGACGGGAGAGGCGAGGAACGGCTCGATCACCCGGAGGAGGACGATGAACCCGGCTGCCTTGGAGCCGACGGAAAGGAAGGCGGTGATCGGCGTCGGCGCGCCCTGATAAACGTCGGGAATCCAGAGCTGGAACGGCACCGCCGCGACCTTGAAGCCGAGCCCGACGAGGACCAGCGCCATCCCGAAGAGGAGCGGCACGTGCTGTTCGGGCGGCAGGACCGCGACCACTTCAGCGATACGGTGCAGGTTGGTCTGGCCGGTGATCCCGAAGATCCAGGTGATCCCGTAAACGAGGAACCCGGTGGAAAATGCGCCGAGGATCAGGTACTTCACGCCGGCTTCCAGGGAGAAGGCATTCCGGCGCATGTAGCTGACGAGGATGTAGAAGGAGATCGTCACCAGTTCGAGGGAGACGAAGATCATGATGAAGTCGACGGCGGAAGCCATCCACATCAACCCGAGGCAGGTCAGCACGGGGATCGCGAAAAACTCGCCGGTTCCCGCGTTCTGGCCGACGCCGGGGATCGCCTTCGCCAGCAGGGGGCGAAACTCCACCGCCATGATCAGCACGATCAGCGTCGCGCCGAGGGCGAAGCGTTTGTAGAAGATCGCCAGCGCGTCACCGGAGTAGAACTGCGCCAGTTGCGGCATGTCGGAAAAGTCGTACGGCTTGACGAAAAACGAGAACGCGAAAGCGGCCCCGATCCCGAGAATGGCAAACCAGCCCAGGAAGGTCTTCTCCCGGTCGTCGGCAAAAGCCTCCCAGAGGAGCAAAATCAACCCGACGGCGAGGACGGTGATATCGAGCAGGATGGGGAGCGGCGAGGTCATTTGGCGGCAGTTAAGGTCTTCACAACAGGTGTGACAAGGTTCACGAACATTTGCGGGCGGAAGCCGGCGACGAGCAGCGCGGCCAGCAGCACGATGACGGCGGGGCGTAGCGCGCAGCTCAGGTCGGGCAGCGCTTTCCAGCGCTCGTTGATTTCACCCAGAAAGGTGGCGCGGTAGGCGCGCAACATGTAGACGGCGGAGATGACGACCCCCCAGAGGGCGATGATGGTCGTGATCTGGAAGGGCGAGAAGCTCAGCCCCTCGCCCGCGTGGCGGAATGCACCGAAGAAAACGAGGATTTCCGAGGCGAAATTGCCGAACCCGGGAAGGCCGATGGAGGCGAAGGTCGCCAGCCCGAAGGTGAACCCGAGGAACGGCATCGGCTTGGCAAGGCCGCCGAGCCGGGCGTATTCCAGCGTGCCGGTCCGTTCCCGGACCTTGCCGCTGATCGCGAAAAGCACCGCGACCGAAAGGCCGTGGGAAAAGATCAGGAGCGCCGCGCCGCTCAGACCGAGGATATTGAGGGAGGCGATCCCGAGGAAAATGTACCCCATGTGCATTACGCTGGAGTAGGCGATCGTCCGGTCGAGTTCCTTCTGGGCGATGGTCGCCAGCCCGATGAAGAGGATATTGCCGACCAGCAGCACGAGCAGCAGCGAGGTCCACCCCTGCGCGGCTTCCGGCAGGAGCGGCAGGGCGACGCGGAGCAGCCCGTAAAGCCCGAACTTCTTGAGCACCCCGGCGTGCAGCATCGCGGCGGGGGCCGGGGCGCAGGCGTAGGCGTCCGGAGCCCAGCTATGGAAGGGAAAGAGCGAAATCAGGACGCCGAAGCCGATCAGCAGAAGGAGGTAGACCCACGAAAGCTGCGGGATGGCCCCCTGTGCGGCGAGCGCCTGGAGCTGGACGATGTCGAACGTGCGCGACGGCGCGGCGATGCTGAGGTAAAGCGCCAGCAGGCCGACGAGCAGGACGATGCTGCCGACGGCGAGGTAGATCGTCGCTTTCCAGGCGGCGGTGGCCCGGTCGCCCGAACCCCAGATGCCGATCATCAGGAAGGTCGGGATCAGCGCCAGTTCGTGGAAGGCGTAGAAGAAGAAGAGGTCGAGTGAGACAAACGCCCCGGTCGCCCCGGCGGAGATGAGGAGGAGCGAGGCATAATAAAGCCCCTCGCGTTTCTCCACCTTCGGCGCGATCCAGATGGCGGCGACGGTGACCAGCGCGGTCAAAAGGAGCATCAGCAGGCCGAGACCGTCGACGCCGAGGGAGTAGCTCAACCCCCAGTCGGGGACGATCGGAGCCGAGGAGCGGAACTGGAAGCCGCTGGCGGCGTGGTCGTACCCGAAGAGGAACCAGAAGGTCAGCGCGAGGTTGGCCACGGCGGCCGCGAGGGCGCTTTTCTTGGCAGGCGCGCCGACGGCGACGGCGATCGCCGCGACAATGGGAATGGCAATGAGGAGGTTAAGCACGGTTAGTGAAAGATGACGAAATAGAAGAGAGCCACGACACCCGCTCCGAAGAGGAGCGCATATCCCTGAAGGTTGCCGACCTGGAAGCAGCGGAGGAGGAACCCGGCGCCCCAGGTGCCGCCGCTCACCAGCCGGACGGTCAGGCCGATGACCCAGCGGTCGAGAAAGCCGCTAAGGCGGGCCAGCAGATCCTGTGTGTTGCGGATGAGGAAGGCGTAGAATTCGTCGAAGTAGAACTTCCTGGCAAACGGTTCGATGTAGAGCGGGTCGGACTTGCGGCCCCAGTAGAGGAACCCCCCGGCGATCACTCCCAGCACGAAGACTCCGGTGGCGATCATCGGGACGGCCGACGCTTCATGCGGCGCGAGCGTCAGGAAATATTTGATGAAGAACCCGTAACCGGCGATGGCGGAGGGAATCGCGAGCAAAACCAGCGGCAGCCACATCAGCACCGGCACTTCGTGCGCTTTTTCGGCTTCCTCCGAGCGTTCCTTGCCGAAGAAGACGACGACCAGCAGGCGGGTCATGTAGAACGCCGTGAGGAAGGCGGCCCCGAGGCCGATCCAGAAGACCGGCTGGCTGTGATGGTGGGCGGCGATCAGGATGGCGTCCTTGCTGAAGTAGCCGCTCAGGTAGGGGAAGCCCATCAGCGCGAGGGAGCCGACCAGGAAGGTGATCATCGTGATCGGCAGCTTTTTCAAACCGCCCATCTTCCAGATGTTCTGTTCGTGGTGGCAGGCGTAGATGACCGCGCCGGAACCGAGGAAGAGAAGCGCCTTGAAAAACGCGTGGGTGATCAGGTGGAACATCGCGGCATCGGCGGCGGCAAGACCGACGGCCATGACCATGTAGCCGAGCTGCGAAAGGGTCGAGTAGGCGAGCACTTTCTTGATGTCGTTCTGCTGGGTGGCGATGAGCGCGGCGAGCAGGGCGGTGATCGCGCCGATCCACATGATGACGGTCAGCGCATCGGGAGCAATTTCCAGAATGAAGAAGACCCGGGCGAGCATGTAGACCCCGGCGGCGACCATGGTGGCGGCGTGGATCAGGGCGGAGACGGGGGTCGGCCCCTCCATCGCGTCGGGCAACCAGACGTGGAGCGGGAACTGCGCCGATTTGCCGACCGCGCCGCAGAAGATCAGGAGCGCGGCGGTGGTGGCGAGCGCGGAGTTGGCCGCAAGCTGGCCGACGTTTTCCTGGATGCCGCCGAAGTGGATCGAACCGGTCGTCACCCAGATCAGCAGGATGCCGAACATGAACCCGAAGTCACCGATGCGGTTGGCGAGGAACGCCTTGTTTGCGGCGGCGGGCGGGGCGTTGCGATGATACCAGTGGCCGATCAGCAGGAACGAGGAGACGCCGACCAGTTCCCAGAAGATGAACATCATCACGAAGTTGTCGGCAAAGACAATGCCGAGCATCGAGAACATGAAGAGCGAGAGGCCGCCGAAGTAGCGCCCCTTGCCGTCGTCATCGGCCATGTAGGCGAGCGAGAAGAGATGGACGAGCGTGCCGATGATCGTGACGATCAGCATCATCGCCTTGGAGAGCGGGTCGATGGTGAAGCCGATGTCGGCTTTGAAGAGCGTGCCGAAGTCGAGCCACGGGAGCGCGATGGAACCCGTTTCCGGGAGCGGGGCCTGGTAGATCAGGAGGCTTGCCGCCAGCGCGACCAGTACGGCGACGACCGAGATCGCGGCGCTCAGGCCACCGGAGCGCTTGGTCAAAAGGCCGATGACGGCGGCGCTGACCAGCGGGGCAAAAAGAAGGATGAAAACAAGCAGGGTAAGCGACATACCTTAAAACTTCATGCGGTTGATGTCTTCAACGTGGGTCGTCTGGCGCGCCCGGTAGAGGGCGACGATGATCGCCAGCCCGACGGCGACCTCGGCCGCCGCCACGGTGATGATGAAAAAGACGAGCATCTGCCCGTTGTAGTTGGGCAGGCCGTCGAGCAGGTTGAAGCGCGAAAAGGCGACCAGCGAGAGGTTCGCGGCGTTGAGCATCATTTCCAGCGACATGAAGATGATGATGATGTTGCGCCGGAAGAGCACCCCTGCAAACCCGAGGGAAAACAGGAGGCCGCTGACCAGGAGATAATCGTTAAGGGTGATCATCGAAGGAAGGTTACTTGAGTTCGCGCTTGCTCAGGACGACGACGCCGATCGTCGCCACCAGGACGAGCACGCCCATGACCTGAAAGGGAAAGTTGTAATTGGAAAAGAGCATCGTGCCGACCTGGCGCACGTCGTCGACGCGGGTCGCCAGCGGTTCGAGCGTGCGGCTTCCGCCCGGGTAGCGGTTGAGGACGTTGACGAGCTGGATCACGAAAAGGAGGACGATCAACCCGCCGCCGAGAATGCCGACCTTGTTGAGCTTGCGCCGGACCTCCGCCTTCAGGTCGAGCAGCATGATGATGAAGAGGAAGAGCACCATGACCGCCCCCGCGTAGACGAGGATCTGGATGATCCCGATGAAAAACGCATTGAGCGAGACGTACAGCGCCGCCAGCGCGATGAACGAGGCGACGAGGCTCAGGGCGCTGGCGACCGGGTTGCGCTGGAGAATGACCGAGAGACCAAAGCCGAGCATCAGGGCGGCGAAGGTCCAGAAGAGGATGGGTGACATTGCTGGTTTGGAAAAAAAGGGAGAGGTGCCGGGGGCCGGAGCTTATTTCTTCTCGTTCCACTTGTGGACGAGACCGGTCCGCACGCCGCCGAGTTCGATCAGGCGGGCCTTGTCGTGGACCATCTCCTTGCGGGTGGAGCCGGTGATCGCATAATCCTTGCGCAGGAAGATCGCCTGTTCGGGGCAGACCTCCTCGCACATGCCGCAGTAGATGCAGCGGATCATGTCGATCTCGAACTCCCCGGGGAATTTTTCGACCTTGGCGAACGGATTGTCGGAAGGGATCTCCGCCGGTTTGATGGTGATCGCGCGGGGCGGGCAGATGAACTCGCAGAGCTGGCAGGCGACGCAACGGGTCCGGCCATGTTCGTCGGAGACGAGCGTCGGAGCGCCCCGGTAGTGGTCGGGCAGGTTGGCGTCCCATTTCTCCTCCGGGTACTGCATGATGACTTCGGTTTTACCCCGGAGCATCTTGACCAGGTGGCCCAGCGTGATCTTCAGACCGGCCAGGACGGTCGGCAGGTAGATCTTTTCGGCGAAAGTCAGTTTCGGACGTGGAACGGTGTAAGCCATGTTAGGAGCGTGGGAAGAAGTAAGCGAGGATGAAGGCGGTCAGGAAGATGTTCACGAGAGCGATCTCGAAGAACCAGATCCAGCCGAGCTTCATCAACTGGTCATAGCGGAAGCGGGGGAGCGTCCACCGGATGGCGATGAAGAAAAGCAGAAGGGCGACGACCTTGGCAAAGAAAACGCCGATGTTCACCAGGCCCCAGATGATCCCCGCCGCGCCCGGAGCGGAGCCGTCCGGAATCCACGGGACCGACCAGCCGCCGAAGAAGAGGACGACGATCAGCGAGGAGCCGAGGATCATCGCCGCGTATTCGCCCAGGAAGAAGAGGGCGAATTTCATCGACGAATACTCCGTGTGGTAACCGCCGACCAGCTCGGTTTCCGCTTCCGGAAGGTCAAAGGGAAGGCGGTTGGTTTCCGCGAACATCGCGACGGTGAAGATGATGAACGAGATCAGCACCGGAATCCAGAGGACGATCTGCTCCAGGGTGGGGAGGCTCGGCGAGGCGGCGGTGATCCCGGGAAGGACCATCCAGCCGTTCTTGACCTGATAGGCGATGATTTCAACCAGGTTGAGCTTGCCAAGGATCAGGAAAAGCGGGACGACCGAAAGCCCGAGGGAGAGTTCGTACGAGATCATCTGCGAGGTCGAACGCATCCCTCCCAGGAAGGAGTACTTCGAGTTCGACGACCAGCCGGCGAGCACGATCCCGTAGACGCCGACGGAGGTCAGCGCAAAGACAAAGAGCGGGCCGATATCGAGATTGGCGATGACCATCGGCACTCCGGCGATTTCACTCCCGAACGGAATGACGGCGAGCGCGACGATCCCGGCGGCGATCCCGAGGCCGGGGGCGATCCAGTAGTAGAACTTGTTGACGTAGTTGGGCGTGAAATCCTCCTTGAGGAGCAGTTTCACTGCGTCCGCAATCGGCTGGCCGAGACCGCCCAGAAAGGGGGAGAAATCCTTTTTGGCCCCGAGCAGGGTGATCGGGAAGCCGGTCCGGTTCGGCCCGAGGCGGTCCTGCATCAGGGCGCTGACCCGGCGTTCGGCGTAGACGGTGTAGGAGACCAGCGTCAGCACGACGCCAAGAAGGAAGACCGTCTTGGCGAGCGAGGTCGCGATATAAAACCAATCCAGTTCGAGAAGAAGGTTCATGAATTACAAATTCTGAAGCTGCACGCCGAGGTCGCCGATTTTGCTTAAACTCAAACCCGAAAGCGCCGGGGTGGCGGCGGCCATCTGTCGGAAAACATCCTCAATCGCGTAAAGGCCGTTGGAGCCGTTGACCCCCGCGATGAGATCGCGGATGATCTCCCAGTCGTCGCGCGATTCGCCCGGCGGTTCGGTGGCGCGGTTGAGCCGCTGGATGCGCCCCTTGCGATTGATCATGGAGCCGCGTTTTTCGGCAAAACCAACCCCTGCGAGGAGGTAGTCGGCCAGGCGGGTCGTCCCGTTCGGCAACAGGTTGACCGCGACCAGCAGGCTCAGTTTCTTGAGATCGGCTTCGGTGATCCCGGCATCAACGGCATCTTCGCCGAAGATGACGAGCGCCTTGATCGCCCCCTTGCGAATTCCTTCGGCAATCGCCTTGAGGTGAGCCCCGGGAGTCGGCGCGCTCACACCGAGCAGTTTCGCGCCAGCGACGTTCGGGTTGCGATCGGCGTCGAGCAGGATTTCGTCGCCCACGCCGATGTGCGGGATGATGTCGAGGTAGGAAGTCCCGAGCGCTTCGGCCAGTTTTCTGATCAGGAAAAGCTCTTCGTTGGTGTTCCCTCCGGAAGCGATGATCGCAATCTGGTCGCCGGAGAAACTCTTGAGGCCCGCGCTGGAACGCGAGAGGGCGATCTCCCACGTCGGCGCTTCCTCATACTGCTTGAGCACCTTGACGCCCGGCCCGAGCAGCCGCTCCTCGCTCTGGAGATAGTGGAAGTTCAAGCGCCCGTAGTCGCACATCCAGACTTCGTTGACATCGTTGTTCTCGCGTGGCGTCTGGCGGTAGACGACGTTTTCACGGCTGCTGATGGTGGTGTTGCAGCCGGTGGCGCAACTGGTGCAGAAGCTCTTGGTCTCTTTGAGAAACCAGACGCGCATCTTGAACCGGAAGTCGTTGGAAGTCAGCGCGCCGACCGGGCAGATGTCGACGGTGTTGAGCGAGTAGTTGCTGTCGAGCTTTTTGTCCGGATGGCAGGTGAGCGTGGTATAGCTGCCGCGTTCGACAAAGCCGAGCACGTCGTCGTGGGCGACTTCGCGCATGAAGCGGATGCAGCGCGAGCACATGATGCACCGTTCGTCGTCGAGCGTGACGCGCGGTCCGAGTTCCACATGCTTCGGTTTCTTGACCTTTTCCTCCAGAAAACGGGAGTCGGCGCGGCCGAACTCCACGGAAAACTCCTGAAGGCGGCACTCTCCGGCCTGATCGCAGATCGGGCAGTCGAGCGGGTGGTTGATCAGAAGAAATTCGAGCACCCCCTTGCGCGCGTCCTGCGCCATTTGGGAGTTGGTCCGCACGGCCATCCCTTCGGCGACATCCTGCGCGCACGAAATCTGCGGACGCGGAATCCAGTTAATGAGCGGGCGACCGTCGGGGCCGAGTTCCGGCTTGCGGTCGGGAGTCATCTTCGGCATCCCCATCTCAATGAGGCACATCCGGCAGTTGCCCGGCGACGAAAGTTTCGGGTGGTAGCAGTACCGGGGAATAAACTTGTTGGCTTGAGCACATGCCTCGATCAAGCGGGTTCCTTTCGGGAACTCCATCCAGACACCGTCAATCTGGACGTTGACCATCTGGACGGGAGGCGGGGCTTCAGTGGATGCGGCGGTTTCGGTGCTCACGATGCGTTATGAGAAGATAAAAGTTGCTCCGGAAAGAGCGGGTGAAAAAAGTTACTCTGCGACGCCTCCGGTCAGGGCTTTGGGCGTCTCTTCGTGTTCCCCGATCAGAACCTCCGAAACGTACTCCGGCGGGGTTGGCGGCGGGAGCGGCTTGGTCGATTTTCCCTGAAACTCCTCGCGGAACTTCAGCACAAAACTTTGCGTCGGCCACGAACACGCTTCGCCGAAGGCGCAGATCGTCTTTCCGGCGATGTTGTCGGCGACGTTCTTGAGGACGTCGGGGTCGCGCTCTACGCCGCCGCCGGCCATGATCCGGTCGGTAATCTTGCGCATCCAGAGCGACCCTTCGCGGCATGGGGTACACTGGCCGCAGCTTTCGTGGGCGTAGAAGGCGTTGAGATTGTTGAGCACCCAGACCATGTCGCGGGTGTCGTCCATGATGATGACCCCGCCCGAACCGGCCATCGAACCGACGGCGGCGAGCGAGTCGAAGTCCATCACGATGTCGTTGATGGTGATCTCCTTCTCCACCATCGACCCGTCGGCGGCCTTTTCCTTGATCTTGTAGGTTTCATCCGCCCGCAGCACCTTCGCCGACGAACCGCCGGGGATGATCGCCTTGAGCTTGCGACCCGGCTTGAGGCCGCCGCAGAGGTCGTTGATCACCTGACCCATCGTGACCGAGCCGACTTCGACTTCAAAGTAGCCGGGCCGGACCACGTCGCCGCTGACACAAAGGACGCGCGTGCCGGTATTGTTGGGGCGGCCGATTTTGGCATACTCCGCACCGCCTCCCAAGGCGATGATGTGCTTGATGTTGCAAAGCGTTTCGACGTTGTTGACGATCGTCGGGCATTGGTAGAGCCCGAGCACCGCCGGGAAGTAGGGCGGCTTGATGCGCGGGTAGGCGCGCTTGCCCTCGAGCGACTCGATCAGCCCCGTTTCCTCCCCGCAGATGTACGCCCCCGCGCCCCGGTGGACGTAAATATCGAGGTCAAACCCGGTGCCGAGCAGGTTCTTGCCGAGGAACCCCTTCTCCCGCGCTTCGGCGATCGCCTTTTCGAGGATCTTCGCCCCTTCGGGAAATTCGCCGCGGATGTAGATGTAGGCGAGGTGGACGTCGAGCGCGAAGGAGGAGATGATCATCCCCTCGATCAACTGGTGCGGGTCCTGGTGGATGATGTAGCGGTCCTTGAACGTTCCCGGTTCGGATTCGTCCGCGTTACAGATCAGGTAGGTCGGCTTCGGGCCGCCGCGCCGGATGAACCCCCACTTGACGCCGCACGGGAACCCCGCGCCGCCGCGCCCGCGCAGGCCGGAAGCCTTGACCTCGTTGACGATGGCATCGGGTGCCATCGTGATCGCCTTGCGCAGGTCTTCATAACCGCCATGGCGGAGGTAGCACTCGATGTCGGGCGTGTAATCTTCGCGGTCGATGTTCGCGAAGACGATCCGTCTTTCGAGAGGGTGGGGCTTGCGGCGAATGGGCGCTGGCATGGCGGTCGGAAAGGAAAAAGTTACTGGTACTTGGAGAGGAGATCGGGCACCTCCTCCTGGGTGACGCCTTCGTAGAAGTCGTCGTTGATCATGCAGACCGGGGCGGAACCGCAACTGGCGATGCATTCGACGAACTCGATGGAAAAACGCCCATCCTCGCCGACGGTGATCGGGTCCCCATGCCCTTCATGCTCAGGGAGGGTGATCTTCCCCTCCCGGCAGAGTTTCTGCCGAAGCTCGTAGCTCCCCGCCATGGCGCACGAAAGGGTGCGGCAGACGCGGATATGGTGTTTGCCCGCCGGTTTCTTGCGGAACATCGGGTAAAACGAAATCAACTCGTAGATGTTGATCGGCTGCAACTCCAGCTTTTCGGCGATCCAGATGACGGCTTCCTCGGAGATATAGCCGAAGTGTTCCTGAAAAAGGTGCAGCAACGGAAGCGACGCGCTTCGTTTCGAAGCGGGGTAATGGGTGATCGCCTCGTCAATCTTGGTTAGGAGGTCGGCTGGAATCTGCATGGTGGCGTTGAAAAGGAAAGGCGTTTTCGTTCAGGGTCGGGGGCGCGGGGACGCCGGAGGCCGTGGGAAAGCCGGTGCGACCCGAAGACCGGGAACGTAAGAAGGGAAAAAGCGGCCCGGCCCCGCAGGGAGCCCCGGCCTTTGTTCGTGATGGAAGCGGCGTAATCTCATCGGTCGCATTCGCCCATCACAAAATCGAGACTTCCCAGAATGGCCACCACGTCGCCGATCATGTGACCCCTGAGCAGTTCCGGCAGCACGCTCAGGTTGATGAAGGAGGGGCTGCGGATCTTGAGGCGATGCGGGACGCCGCCCCCCTTGCTGTTGATGTAAAAGCCAAGTTCGCCCTTCGGGTTTTCCGCGCCGAAGTAGATTTCCCCGGGAGGGGCGTTGACCCCTTCGGTGTGGAGGATGAAGTGGTTGATCAACTCCTCCATCTTGGTGAGGACTTCACGCTTGTCGCTGGCGACGTTCTTCTTGTCGGGGACGTTGATCGGGCCGGAAGGAAGCTTGTCGATCACCTGGCGGATGATCTTTTCACTCTGTTTGACTTCCTCCAGGCGGACGTAATAGCGGTCGTAGCAGTCGCCGACGCTCCCGATCGGGATGTCGAAGTCGTACTGTTCGTAGCCGAGGTACGGCTGCTTCTTGCGCAGGTCGTGGTCGATCCCCGAACCGCGCAGGTTCGGGCCGGTGATGCCGTAGTCGATCGCCATTTCCTTGGTCAGGACGCCGATATCCTTGGTGCGGTCGACGAAAATGCGGTTGCGGGTCAAGAGCTTGTCGATCTCGTCCATCTGCGGCAGCAACCCGTCGAGGAAGGTTTCCACAGCGGCGATGAAGCCGTCCGGGAGGTCGCGGATCTGCCCGCCGATGCGCGTGTAGCTGGTGGTAAAGCGCGCGCCGGTCAACTGTTCGCAGAGGTTGTAAATCTTCTCCCGCTCGGTAAAGGTGTAGAGGAAGACGGTCATCGCCCCGGTATCCATGGCGAAGGTGCCGATCCCGAGAAGGTGGGCGGAGATGCGGGCCAGCTCGCAGCAGAGCACCCGGATCGCCTGGCCGCGCGGCGGCAGTTCCACGCCCATCAGTTTTTCAACCGCGAGCGCGTAGGCGACGTTGTTGGCGAGGGGGGCGAGGTAGTCGAGCCGGTCGGTGTACGGGATGAACTGGTTGTACTGCATCGCCTCGGCGATCTTTTCGTCGCCGCGATGGAGGTAGCCGACTTCCGGTATCCCGTTGATGATCTGTTCGCCCTCCATCTCCAGCACGAGCCGCAACACCCCGTGCGTCGCGGGGTGGGAGGGGCCCATGTTGATGATCAGCTTTTCACCCAGCAGATCGCCGACCTCGGTCGAGGCGCCCGAAGCCTTCTGCTCCAGGTGTCTCTGCGCGCGCCCGAGGGTGTCGGACGTTTCAAACTCGTACTTGGTGACTGCCATGCTTTTTACTTATAGGAGAAAAATTTGTGGTTCCAGTAAAGGGAGCACAGAAGGCGGAAGCAAGCGAGAAAGTTTGTGAAAATTTTCACAAGCCCCTTGACAAAAAGGCGTTTCTCCCTTCGTAGCGAATCGGAACAAAAGCTGTTTTGATGGTTGGTTTCCGTGTTATTAGAAAGGCTGATGGGAACCATGGAGGGTCGGCCTCCGCGCCGACCGCGGCGTTGGACTTTGGTAACACCCTGTTCCTGCTTCCACCTCAAACTCCGCGGCGGACGCGGAGGGCCGCCAGGGGCGCTTTCCTAATGGGTGCCTTCGAGGATCGCCCCCGCTTCGCGCAACCGTGCCCGGAGCCGTTCCACGGAGATATCGCGAGTATCGCTGAAATTCCCTTCCAGGTAAAGCGCGGAAGCGACCCCGATCGCCTGGCCCATGCCGAGGCACGAGCCCATGACCCGCATCGTCCCGTTCGCTTCGCGGTCGCCCGAGGCGCAACGCCCGGCGACCAGCACATTCCTGAGCCGTCGGGGGAGGAGGCACCCCCACGGGATGTCGTACGAGCCGCCGTCGGCAACGGGGATGCGGATCTGTCCGGTGCCGTCCTGATGAATGTCGACATGGTGGCACCCCTTGGCGACCCCCTGGTCGCTCTTCTTCGCAGCGAGCACTTCTTCGCCGGTCAGTGTCGCCTCGCCGACGATGCGGCGGGTCTCGCGGATGCCGAGGCGCGGGGCGACCCCGGCAAAGGCCGCCGCCTCGAAACCGGGGACCCGGGCGCGCATAAACGCCGTGCATTGGATGACCTGATCCATCAGGAGCGGCAGCGTTCTGGAAAGTTTGCGGGTGTCGGTCGCGTCAATATTGGCGACGCGGGTGGCGTTCAGGCAGACTTCCTTGCGGGCGTGGGAGGTCGGCTGGATCATGATGAGCGCCGTGGGAAAAAGTTCCTTCCGTTCGATCGCTTCGGAGAGGAGCGGGCCGTTGCCTTTAAGGAAGACTGCCGGCTCGCCCTGTTCGCGGAGCGACGCGGCCAGTTCCCGGTCGGTCCGGCCTGCGCGGATCGCCTCGCTTTCGCCCCAGGCGAAATGGGCCGGTTGATCGTGCACGAAATCGAGCAGCCGCCCGGTTTCGACGCCGCTCAGGCGGAACATCAGCGAAATCGGCTGAAATTCCCCCTTTTCGCTTCCTTTCAAGAACTCTCCCTCGGCCAGCGCCGCGAGGTCGCCGTCGCCCGAAGCGTCGAGGAAGATCGGCGCGCGGACCTCGGTGATGCCCGATTTGTTGATCAACCGGATCGCCCGGACGGTTCCCGCTTCGGCTTCCACTTCGTTGACAAACGAATGGAGCAGCAGGTCGACCCCGTAACGCGCCAGCACGTTGACCACCGCCATTTTCATCACTTCGGGGTCAAACGCGACGTAGTAGATCAGCCGGTGGTCGTTGATCGGCCCGATGTAGCCGCCGAGCCGTTCGCATTCCGCAAAAAATTCCCGCCCGATGCCGCCGAGAATCCATTCGCCCCGGGCGTTGACCGCGCCATCGACCGGCATGCCGCTGACCAGTTCGCCGCCTACGAACGGCCCCGCTTCCACCAGCAGGGTGCGCCGCCCCGCCTTGGCCGCTGCTGCGGCCGCCGCGACCCCTGCGGCTCCACCGCCGAGGACCACTACTTCATAGTCATTGATCACCTGTCGGGTTGTCATCCCGCACATTGGAGGGCAGGGGAAAGGGCGTGGCAAGCCTGTTTTGTCTCTAAAAAAGATATTGATAGAGGAGCGTCATGGCCGGAGAAGAGGGAGGGGGCGGGGCGTTGGAGGTCGATGTAAACCGGGCCTCTAAAGCAACCCCTTTCGCCGCAGCGCGGCTTCCATCGCCGCTTCCATGACAAGGGTGGCGAGGTTCTGGGTGGCGCGGTCGAGCGTGGTGGTCGCTTTCTTGAGCGCGTTCGGGTTTTCGGCTTCGAGCGCGGCTTCGACATCGCCCACGGCGGTTTCAATCCTCTCCCGCTCCCCGGCGTCGAGCTGGTCGCCGACGGTGCCGAGCGCGTTCCGGACGGCGGGGAGCATCTCTTCGGCCTTGATCCGCGCTTCGGTATAGACCCGGGCGGCCATATCCTCGAAGGCATGTTCGAGCGATTCGGCGATCATCGTTTCGACCGCTTCATCGGAGACATCGACGGCGCTGCGCATTTCAACGATCTGCTCGCGCCCGGTCTTCACGTCGCGCGCGAGGACGTGGAGGATGCCGTTGGCGTCGATCTCGAACTGGACGCCGACCCGCGCCTGTCCCTTCCCCTCGGAAGCGTCAAAGGCGAGTTCAAACCGGCCGAGTTCCCAGTTGTCGTTGGCCAGCTCGCGTTCGCCCTGAAGGACGCGGATGAGAACCGAACGCTGACCGGCGACCGCGTTGGTGAAAAGTTCCCCCGCCTTGGTCGGGATGGTGGAATTGCGCGGGATGATCACGTTCATCAGCCCGCCGAAGGTCTCGATCCCGAGGGAAAGGGGGGTGACATCGAGCAGCACGACGTTCTGCACCGCACCGGAGAGGATGCCGGCCTGGATCGTGGCCCCGAGTGCGACCGCTTCGTCGGGATTCTGCGAGGTGTTCGGTTCGCGTCCAAAAAAATCGGCCACCCACTGGCGCACCAGCGGCATCCGTGTCTGCCCGCCGACGAGGATGATTTCGTCGAGATCGGCGGCGGTGATCCCGGCATCGGCCAGTACGCGGATGCAATGGTTGCGGGTTGCCTCGACGACCGGGCGCGCGAGCGCTTCGAGCCGGGAACGGTGCAGCGTGGTCTGAAAGCTTTTTCCCTCTTCGAGAAACGGGAGTTCCACGCTCGTTTCCTCCGTCTCGGAGAGCCGGTGCTTGGCGTCAATGGCAGCTTCGCGCACCCGGGAGAGGGCTGCGGGGGAGAGTTCCTTCACTCCGAACGCTTCGGTGATCGCCTCGGCCAGCCAGCCGACCAGCGCGCGGTCGATGTCGTCGCCGCCGAGCCGGGTGTTGCCGTTGGTGGCGCGGACGGTGAAGATGCCGTTGTCGAGTTCGAGGATCGAGATGTCAAACGTCCCGCCGCCGAGGTCGTAGACGGCGACCCGCGCTTTTTCCCCCAGCTTGTCGAGGCCGTAGGCCAGCGCGGCGGCGGTCGGTTCGTTGATGATCCGCTCGACCTGGAACCCGGCGGCTTCCCCGGCGGCTTTGGTGGCGTTGCGCTGGGCGTCGTTGAAGTAGGCGGGGACGGTGATGACCGCCCGGGTGAGCGGCATTTCCAGCGCCGTTTCCGCCTGGCGCTTGAGTTGCGCGAGGATCAGGGCCGAGACGGCTTCCGGGGTCGGTTCGTTGCCGCCGGGCAGGGCGATGCGCAGCGGTGCGCCCGGTTGCCCGGTGAGCTGGTAGGGAAGATCGGCGGTTTCCTCCCCGGCTTCCCCCGCGCGGCGACCGATGAGCCGTTTGACCGAATAGAGCGTGCGGGTCGGCTCCAGCAGCCGCATCCGGCTCGCGGCCCGGCCGACGAGCGGTTCGCCCTCCGCAGGGAAATGGACGACGGAAGGGGTGAGCCGCTCTCCCTGCGCATTGGCAAGCAGGATCGGGAAACCGGCGTCCATGACGCCGATGAGGGAATGGGTGGTGCCGAGATCAATGCCGACAATGGGTGAGGACATAAGCGGCCGCTACCGTAGGCTACCGGCCCGGGCGAGGCAAGTGTCGCCATTGCGGGACGCCGAAAGGGGCGGCGGCGGATTGCTTTTTAGCGGTGAAAGAAGTAAGTGACGGCGGTGCAGACCTCTCAGACCGCCCGTCTTTCAGCGGACCGTTTTTCCGTGGTGCTTTCCGGGTTGACCGTGGCGGGGCTGGTCGTGGCGATGCTCGATCGCTTTGTCGTTCACGGCATCTGGGGAGCGATCGGCCTTGCGGCGGTCTACCTGGCGGGAGGCGTCCCGGCCGGGGTTCGCGCCGTGCAGGTTCTCTGGCGGGAGCGCGTGCTCGATATCGATCTTCTGATGGTCGTCGCAGCCGTGGCGGCGGCCGCCGTCGGGGCGGCACTGGAAGGCGCGGTGCTCCTGACGCTTTTCAGCGTTTCGACCACGCTGGAGCAGCGCGCGATGGGAAGGGCGCGCCACGCGGTCGAGGCGCTCATGAAACTGCGGCCCGATACCGCCCTGCGCAAGGAAACGGATGACCGGGTGGTCGAAGTGCCCGTGGAGGCATTGGTCCCGGGGGATGTCGTGGTCCTGCGCCCCGGTGCGCGGGTGCCGGTCGATGGAGTGATCGTGGAAGGGGAGGGGGCGCTCGATGAATCGACGATCACGGGCGAATCGATGCCGGTCCACAAGGCCGCAGAGGCTCCGGTCTTTGAGGCGACGGTCAACCTCGACGGGGTGTTGCTCGTGGAGGTGCAACGCGGCCTTGCGGACAGCACCGTTGCCCGGATGATCACGCTGGTGACCGAAGCGCAGGCGGCCCGGGCTCCTTCCGAGCGTTTCAGCGAATGGTTTGGAGAGCGTTATACCGTTGCCGTTCTTTTCAGCGCCGTGGCCGCCTTTGCCGGTTTCTGGTGGATCGGGAAACCGGCCGGGGAAGCGCTTTACCGTGCGGCGACCCTGCTGGTGGCGGCCAGCCCGTGCGCCATCGTCATTTCCGTACCGGCCGCGATCCTCTCCGCGCTGGCGGCTGCGGCGCGGGGCGGCGTCCTTTTCAAGGGAGGGGCGGCGCTGGAGACGCTGGCCCGGGTCAGCCTCTTTGCCTTCGACAAGACCGGTACGTTGACCACGGGGAAGGCGGAAGTCACCCGGATCATTTCGTTGATCCCGGAGGAGGAATTTCTTTCGGTGGCAGCGGGGGTGGAGGCGCAGTCGGAACACCACGTCGCCGCAGCCGTTCGCCGTCTGGCGACAGAGCGCGGCGTTGCGGGGGTCGAAGTCCGCGACGCCCGGACGATTCCGAGCGAAGGGATGGTCGGCGAAACCGATGAAGGAACGCTCTGGGCCGGAAACGCCCGGCTGGCGCGGCGGATGGGGGCCGACCCCGGGCACCCGGCGCTCTCCGCGCTCGACGGGGAGGCGCAGACGCTCATCCGGGTCGGGAGGGATCAACAGGTGCTTGGGGCATTCACCGTGGCGGATCGCGCCCGGGCCACCTCGGGCCCGTGCCTGAGGGAGTTGCAGGCGGCGGGGGTGAAAACCATCGTCATGATGACCGGCGACCGGGCCGAAGTGGCGCACCGCATCGGTTCCGAACTCGGGTTTTCGCGCGGGGCGATCCATGCCGACCTGCTGCCGGAGGAGAAGGTGCAACTCGTCGCGGATCTCGCCGCCCGGGGCCGGGTCGCCTTTGTCGGCGACGGCGTCAACGATGCGGCGGCCCTGGCGCGTGCGGATGTCGGCATCGCGATGGGAGCGGCGGGGAGCGAGGTCGCCCTTCAATCGGCGGATGTCGCCCTGCTTTCCGAAGATATGGAGCGGCTGGCGGTCGCTTATCGGCTGGCGCGGCGCACCCAGAAGATCATTCGCCAGAATCTCGTTTTCGCGATGAGCGCGATGGCGATCCTGGTCTTTTCAGGCCTCGTTTTTGCCCTCCCCCTGCCGCTGGCGGTCATCGGGCACGAGGGCGGCACCGTGCTGGTGGTCCTCAACGGGCTTCGTTTGTTGAAGCGGCTTTAAGAGGCAAGGCGATTACAGGTGTAACCAAGTCCCACGCCACGGTCGGCGCGGAGGCCGACCCTCTAGTGTCATGTTAGCTTATTTCCTTTTCAAATTTCGGGCGCTTTTCCGATTCTCCGGCGTTGCTCGTTGCGGTCGGTATCTTAGGATACCGCCCTTACTCGCGCCTTGGAGAATACGAAAAATCACCTCGAACTTTTTC
>DATMFV010000085.1:0-124674 GCA_035555975.1 Chthoniobacteraceae bacterium | reverse complement strand
CTTGAAAAAGTTCGAGGTGATTTTTCGTATTCTCCAAGGCGCGAGTAAGGGCGGTATCCTAAGATACCGACCGCAGCGAGCAACGCCGGAGAATCGGAAAAGCGCCCGAAATTTGAAAAGGAAATAAGCTAACATGACACTGGGGTGGGATTTCGGTTGCGGGGTTGACATTGCGCGTCTGAAGCGGGAGAACGGAGAGGGTGCCCGGCGACGGGTTCCGGCAGTTTGCACGGTATTCGCGAACCTCCCTCTTTCTCTACGGCATGATGCACACCCTGGATTCCTCCCGTACGTTCCGCCTGCCACGGCTGCGCAACCTGGTGGCCGCCGCGCTCCTGGCACTGCTTCTCTTCGCGCCGACCACAGGCCACGCTCAACAAACCCCCGCCCAATGGCAGGCGAGGGCCGTGGCCGAGTATCCCGACCTGGCCGTCCGCGATTCCCCCTTCAACCGCCGTTTTCTGGAACGGCTTCAGGAACGAAAAGCCGCCGACCCGACCTACCCGCAGGATGCGGCGTGGCCCTGGATGCTGGCCCGGGAAGTCGCGCAGGAGTTAAACCAGCCGGCCGCTTCGGAAGGCGCAGAGGCCGGCACCGCCGCAGGTGAAGCCCCCGCAACCGCCCCGGCGGATGGCGCGGAGACGCCCGCCGCAGCCGCTGAAACGGCCCAAACACCTCCTGCGGCGGAAAAACCTTCGCCCAAGACAGAAGCTTCCGGCAACGACACCGGCGCGACGACTTCCGAGTGGACCGCCTCCTCCGTACCGGACGCCCTTGTGCTGGAGTCGGCGCGCTTCCGCTGGTGGGCGCCCGAAGGGGTGACCCCGCGCGGGGTGCTCGTCCTTGTTCCGGGCCGGGGCGGCGATGGTCGCGGCATGGCAGACAAGGCGCAATGGCGCACTCTGGCGACGGAACTTCAGTTCGGCATCGTCGCGTGCGCATTGAAGAACACGAAGGGGGAACCGGGCACCTATCAAAGCGATCCGGATGGAAAGACTTCCGAACTCGTCGACCAGGCCGTCAACGAACTGCTGGCGCTCAACGGACACCAGATCAAGGACCCGCCGCTCGCTTTCTACGGCACCTCTGCCGGGGCGAATGTGGCGCAGAACTACGCCCGGGTGCATCCGGAGCGCGTGGTGGCCGCCGTCCTGATGCGCTGCCCCAATGGCCCGGGAAAGTTCAACCACGGCAAGACCGAAGTGCCGCTTCTGGTTGCCGTCGGCCTGAAAGACCGGCCGGAGTGGGTGGCGACCTCGCTGAAAATTTACGAGGAAGGTCTCGCCAAAAAAGCGCTCTGGACCCTCGCCGCCCATCCTGACGAAGGCCACGGCGTCGGAAAAACAAGTGAACTCTCCGTCGCCTTCCTCAAAGGAGCCGTCACCCTCCGCCTCGGGGAACCGCAGGCAGGCGGAGGCGTGGTCAAGCCAAAGAAGGTGAGCCGCCAGAGCGGCTGGCTCGGCGACACGGAAACCTTTGAAATCGGCGACAGCCACTCGTTCAAGGGAAAGAAGCAGAAGGCCACCTGGCTCCCGGACGAAGCGACCGCCATCGCCTGGCAGAATTACCTCAAAGGGAGTTAAAGGTCTCCCTATCCGCCGCTTTGCGCCCCGAATTGCCGCCCGCCGGAGGGTTCCACGCGCAGGTAGCGCCGCCCCTGGTACGACTGGACCTTCACCGGCTGGCCGAAGACTTCGCTTAAAACCGGCCCGCGCAGCACCTTGTCGCGTTGGCCGGAGGCGACCACCTTGCCGTCGCGCAGGGCGAGGACGTGGCTGATTCCTTCGACGATCTCTTCGATGTGGTGAGTCACCAGCAGGAGCGTCGGGGCATCCTTGCGGGCGATCAACTGGTGCATGAACGCCAGAAAATCTTCCCGCGCCACCGGGTCGAGGCCTGCGCACGGTTCGTCGATGATCAGGATCTCCGGCTTGGCCATCAGCGCCCGGCCGATCAGGATGCGCTGCCGTTCGCCCTGCGAAAGGACGACCCAGGGGCGCCTGGCGAGGTGGAGACACCCCATCCATTCGAGGATTTCCTTTGCCTCCTGCCGGTCCTTGACCCGCAGCGTGCCCCAGTAATCGATCATCGCATATTTCCCGCTGACGACCGTCACCAGCGCCGGTTCGCCATCAGCCATCTGCTGGCGGATGGCGGAACTGACGATCCCGATCCGCTTGCGCAGTTCCGGCCAGTTGGACGCGCCGTAGCGTTGCCCGAGCACTTCGATGACGCCGGAAGTCGGCGTCTGGTAACCGGTCAGCGCGCTTAAAAGCGACGTTTTCCCCGAGCCGTTCGCGCCAAGGATCGCCCAATGTTGCCCCGGCGTGATCGTCCACGAAACGCGATCGAGGATCGGGTGCCGGTCGCGGACCAGGCAAAGATCGTGCAGGGAAAGAATCGGCGGCGTTGCGGTGTCAGCGGTCGTTGTCATCGGAAACCGGAGATTCTGGACCGCAAAGAGCTATGGATGCAATACGATTCCGGGGCCTGGCGTTCGTTCTATTCTTTTGATCGCGGCTTTTCTTAGAGAGATCTTCACGATCACCCTTCCGTAATCTCCCCGGACGCTCACCGGCAACCCGCCTGGCGGAACGATCCCTTTGGTGTCGAGGATGATGGAATCCGTTTTCTCCACGACCTCGAAAGAGGCTCCCTCGAGAACGGTCGGCACGGAAAGAAGGACGCTCTCGCCCGGGCGATGAAAATCGGCATACAGAAAGTAATCGTCCTCCTGCCAATGTCCATAGACCGCCGTGGCGCAAGGATGTGCGGAAGGATTGAAATACTGGCGGTAGGCCAGACACTCCAGTTTCTCGCCGACCCGGACCCTCCCGGCCTTGAATCTCTTCGCCCTGGAGTCGATCGCCTTGGGATAAATCTTACCGGTGGTAAAAATAAAGAGGGGAGAAACGGTATTTTCCGCCCTGATCGCCGCAGGTGTGATGCCTTCGCACAGGGAATAGCCCATTGCGAACCCGACGCGCCGGACCCTGTTTTCTCCCTCCCCTTGGCCCAGAAATTGAATAAACCGGTCCGGCAGGTCCATGGGATCTGAAAGGTTTCCCCTGACGGCGGAAAAGACGAGCGGCACGGGCGGCTTGGAGAAAGTCTGGACCCGCTGGAAATCATATGTTTTGCCTTCCACGGTGAAAGGAACCGTCTTGGGTAGATAATACTCGAGCCGCTCGGACGGAGCGCCTTTCAAAGGGGTGGACTGGATAAAGCCCATGTAGTCGAGCTGGAACTCCCGGAGGGCCGTCGCCTCGTGCCTGATCGTACAGGCTCCCTGCGACGCGAACCGGTAACGGATTTGATTATGGACGACCGCCTCAAGGTCGGCGGCGACGAAATCGACCGGATGCCCGGGTGCCTCCTTGACCGCCTTGAGCACTGCGTCGGGAGCCACGATGTCATAGCCTTCCACGATCTCCAGAAACCGGCACTCCGTCGCTTTCATCTCCTCAAGCGACGTGTTCCCATCGACCAGATAACGTTGCTCCGTGATCCGGCAGGCGGGCCATAGCTGTGTCAGGGCGGTTTTTTCAATGGACAGTACCGTCTTCGTCCCCCGGCGTGTCAGGGAAGGCCCCGTCATCTCGCGAACGAACTTCCACAAAGGAGGTTCGCCGCTGTTTTCAGAGAGAAACAGCACACCGCTCTCTTGCTCGAAACCGATAAGGTAAAACACCACACCTGCCCCGTCCTCCCAGGCGGAGCCGAGATCGCCCTGTGTCAGGCCATGCGAGGAGGCGCTCACGCGGATCACCTCGGATGCGCCATGGTTGCCGCCGATGTAGGTGCCGTTCAAGTGCCACGGCGCTACGTCGTCCCCTGTGGGGTGGAAGACCGCCTGCGCCTCTTCGAGACTTTCCACCACCATGGGCGTATCACGCGGGATCAGGGCGGCGGACCGGAAGCTCACCTGTCGGTTGGTCCCTTTGCCTACCTTGACCAGCAGGTCCTCTTCCGCAGAAAATCCGCTCCGTACATAGACGATCTCGTGGAATTTGAGGACCGTCACGCTTTCCGAACCGGGGTCAGCCTGAAGCCGTGCAGATGCCATCCCCGACGCCACGGTAAAAAGCAACACGATCAAGCGTGCTTGGACCCTGCGAATCGCGCGGACCAGGAAGTTGAAAGAGATCATGAAGAAAAGGAGACACGGCCTAACCTACTGAAGAGGCCAGCGCCAATGTTTGAGGGCGATCGCCTCTCCGGGAACCGCCCTGAGCCGTTCGACATGTCCATCGACATACAGCACGTTGCGGGATGCGGACGGTTGCAGGATCGGTTCCGAAAGGTCGGTGGAATGCGGAAACCAGGTCCAAGGGGCTTTGAAGATGGGCGCTATTGCCGCCTGCGCCACTTCCGTCAGGTTGGAAGACCCGGTTGATTTTGAATAGGCGTCGATCAGGACAACATCCCGGGAAGGCTCCTTGGATGCGGTGCGTTTGACCACGGTCAACTGGTTGGGGTTGAGATGCAGGGCAACGTAACTGTTATACAAATAGCTGTTCTTGACGGTTTCGATCGTCCTGACGCGATCTCCGGTCGGGCAATACATGACGTGGTAGCTTCCGGTGTAGGGATGGAGCGCGTTGGCCCACGTGCCGGGTTCCTTCATTTTCCCGGGAAGCGTCTGCTCCTGCACGGGAAATTCGTTGCGGTGTTCCCCGGCATAGGCATGAAACGCCGCGCCGAGTTGCCGCATCTTTCCGGCGCATGCAGCCGTCACGGCCCGGTCCTTCAACGTTGAAAGAGCCGAAACCGTCAAGACCAGCAGCACCGCCAGCACGACCATCACCAGCATCAGTTCCAAGACGGTCAATGCGCGCAAGGCCCGGCGGCAGGCGGGGTCGCCACCGGCCGCCCACTTTCCTGAATCAGGGCTGGTCTGGAGGTCGGGCGGGGTCATGGCAAAAAGGAGGGGACCTGAGAGGCTAACCCACCGGATTGAGCCCGGCGGCAGCCGGCTCGTGCAGAGGTCGGCGCGCATTCTGCACGATCTCAACGGTAAAGTCACCATACTGCTGCGTCCACCGGCTCCGGCCGACGAGGGTGAAGACTTCCGCCTGACCGCAACCGCAGGCCGCGCCCCAGGTGGGCCAGTCAAGATCCTGCGGCCTCGGTTTCTGGCAGGCGTGCAGGGCGCAGAGTTCAAGTTTCCGCTCCCAGTAACGGGTGATGTCGATGTGGGTATCCCAACCGGCGTAAGCCTCACCGAAGGTCCAGACACCGAGATCGTGCCAGAAGAGGAGCATCCCCTCGTAGCCGTTGCGGACGGCGAGGTTGTAGGCGTTGGTGACGAGGATGCAGGTGCCGAAATGCTCGGGGTTGATCATCGGCATCCCGTGGGTAAGGATCGCCTCGGGCTGGTGTTCCTCGATGAGCCGGGCCACCTGTTCAATGGAGGGGCGATGATGGCAGACCGTCAAAATGGTGGGGATATCGGGCGGAACACACTCGGGCCGCTCACTGCCGAAGCGGACCTCGCACACCGTTCCGTCGGGACGGGTGAAGTGGCGCTGGGGATGATCGAGATAGATCGGCGTGGTCCCCAAAGCGCGCGCGGCGGCTTCGGTTTCAAGAATCCGCTGTGGCCGGATGACCGACAGCGGCGGCCGTGTCGAGGTGACGGAACCGTCCGGCCCAACCCGCGCCCAGTCGCCGGACATGTTGTTGGTAGCCATGACGTAGACGATTTCGTAACCGAGATCGTGGTACTTGGCGAGGGTGCCGCCGACGTTGAGTTCGTGATCGTCGGCGTGCGCGCCGATGGCCATTATTTTTCGCTGGATCATGAATGAAAGAAGTGATGGTGACAACGCGAGAGCTATCTCTCTTCATTGATGTTACGTTTCATCATTAATTCATTAAATCTCGATTCGTCAAGAAACTTCCATCGGCAATCTGCTTGAAGCAGGACGTCCTTCGGTTCATCATCCACGGCAGTTTCACCATGAAACATCAGAAATTATCCATCAAGGAACTGGCAGAGGTTCTGCAACTGAGTCGCGCGGCGGTTTCGCAGGCGCTCAGTGGCAATCCCTCGACCACCCGCATCAGCGAAGCCACCCGGCGCAGGGTGCAACGGGCCGCCAAAAAATATGGCTACCGGAGCAACCGCGTCGCCCGCAGCCTGCGGACGGGGAAGTCCGGAATGGTCGGCATCCTGATCAGCCAAAGTTTCTTCCAGATCTCTCTGGAGCACCTCAAATACATCCACTTTTACTGCAAGGAGCACGGCTTTATCCCGATCATCCAATCGGTCGACGCCCACTCGCCCGAAATGATGTCTCATGCTGTCGAGACCCTTTTGGACTCCAAGGTGGATGCCGTCGTTCTGGTTCTTTTGCATGAATTCCGGCTTCTGGAAATACTCTCGGGAGCGGGAATTCCGGTCCTCTCGGTCGGGATGCCCGCCATGGACGGGGTGCCGCGCTATTATCCGGACAAGGCAAGCGGATTTCAGCGCCTGGCCGAGCACCTGATTGAACAGGACAATACGCGCCTCACTCTCATGGCGGGAGAGCGCGATTCCAACTCCCATTCCTCGAATGCACGGGAGGGGGTGGAAAAAGCGGTGCAGGCGGCTTCAGCCCGGGGACTCAACGTTTCCTGGGAAGTGATTCCTCTTGATCTCGAAAATCCGGATACCGTGGAGAAGCTGTCAAAAAAAACAGGGATTCATCCCATCTGCACCATGGGGTATGAAGGGATGAGGGAAACTCTGAAGCTGGAGGTACGACCCCATGCCGTCCTCTGCTCCAACGACAACTGGGCGCAGGGGGCCCTGCGCGCCTGCGCCGAGGCGGGAGTACGGGTGCCGCAGGAGATCGCCATCAGCGGCTTTGACAATGACCCGACCAGCAGCGCCGGGCTGGTCCCGATCACCAGCGTCGGCCACTCGATACGCGATATTTACAAGCTGGCGTTTGGCGACCTCAATGCGGCACTCAACGACGGAGAGCCGCTCGTGGAAAAGGCGACCGTGCTCCCGTGTGAGTTGTTTGCCCGCCAATCAACGCTGTTTCGCCGGGCCTGATCACAAAAAGAGTTGACCCGGATGCGTTTCTGTCGTGTAAGTGATGAATCGAAACATCACCCCCTCCGTCTCTTTTATGAAACGTCTTGCCCTCCTCCTCTTCGTCATCGCCTGCCTTCTGCCGACCTCTTCGACATCACAAGCGACTGAGGAGATTTCCCTTTCCACGGAAGGTACGACGACCTACCGGATCGTCCCTCCCGCCTCACCGGGTCCCGCCGATGCCTATGCGGTGGAAAAGCTGGCGTTGTACCTCGAGGAGATCACCGGAGCCCGGTTTTCCATCGCTTCTCCGGACGAGGTGACGCCGGAGGGCAACTATCTTTTCGTCGGCTGGAGCCCACCGATGCGCGCGGCGCTCGGCAAGGCTTCCCCCGAAAAGCTCAAACCCCAGGAATCTGTCGTACGAAGTTCGGGAAAAAACCTCTTTCTCTTTGGCGAGGGAATCCACGGCAACCTTGATGCGGTGATGGATTTCCTCGAAAACTCCCTGGGGTGGCGCTGGTTTTCTTCTCTTGAGAAACCGGTTCTACCAAAGAGGCCAACGGTAGCCCTGGCACCCTTCAACCGGAGTCGACAGAACTCCTACCTCTTCCGTGAGACCGCTTCGCGCTTCAACATGGATTTTGAATACCAGCACGGGATCAACATGGGTTACGACCGAAAGAAGAACGAAACGTTTGTTTCCGCCCTGCCCAACGAAATTTTTGTCCATTCGCTCTTTACCTATATTCCTCCCACCAAAGAAGACCGCCACGCCCGTCGGCTCCCGTGGCTTGAAAGAAAGGAGGACTATTTCGCCACCCATCCCGATTTCTTCTCTCAAAACCAGAATGGCCAGCGGGTGTCCAACATGCAGTTGTGCTTTGGCAACCCGGCCCTTCGCGAAGAGTTGACTAAGAACATCCTCGCCCATATCCAACATGCCGGGGAGCAAAACATCATCACGCTCGATGCGATGGATGTGCCGGGCCGCTTCTGTTATTGCCCCGATTGTCAGGCGCTGGAGGAACAGTACCAGAGCGTGGGAGGGCCGCTCTATGATTACCTCTTTGAGCTGTGCGACCTCCTTAAGGAGAAGCACCCCGGAACGCTCGTCAAGACGCTGGCCTACCGGCGCTCCCAGACCCAGAAGCCGCCCGTCCTGCGAAAAGGGGAACGCCTGCCGGAAAATCTGATCGTTTCCTTTGCGCCGATTGAAGACAACTACATCGCCGACTGGGATCACCCCGACCCGCTCCTTCAGGAGACCTTTGCCGATCTCAAAGCCTGGGCGGCCATCACCAACCACCTCTGGGCATGGCTCTACCCCAACCCGTTCGGATCAGCCTGGGTCATGCCTTTGGGCAACCTGCGGCGCAATATCCGGCAGATCCGGATCATGAAAGAAACCGGGGTGGAGGGTCTGTTTCTTGATCACCGGGGACTGACAAGCCGTTCCGGGCTTGCCGAACTCCAGCATTATCTTTTCTGCAAGCTGATGCAGGATGTCGATACCGACACCGACCGGCATATCAAAGAGTTTACCGACCATTTCTACGGCCCGGCTGCGCCCATGGTACGGGAATACCTTGAACAACTCGAAAAAGGCCGTGAAGCGATGGCGACCCTTGATCCCCGGGTCACTCATACCAGCCGACGCCTGCTCGACGCGGACATCTTTCCCTACCTCACTGTGGAATCGATCCACCGCTGGCAGCGGATGTTTGACCAGATGGAGAAGCTCTGCACCGGCGACCCGGTGCGCCTGCACCACCTGGGACTGCTGCGGCGCGAACTCGACTTTGCCACGCTCTGGAAATGGTTTCCGCTTCACGAAAAACACGGAGACTATTTCTCGGACTCCACGGTCTTCTCCAACCGCATCGAAAAAGTCAATGCACAGCCCGATCTCACCGGAAGGAAGTTGCAGCCGCTCGACCCGGGAATGCTGGAGGACTTTGTCGCCATCATCAAGGGAGGCGGCAGGGAAAAGCCGCTTCCGGCACCGTTTGCCAACATCGACCCCGCAAAGGTCCATACCTTCCTCCCCTCCAATACGGCAAATACGAAGGAAGTGCGCCAGATCGGGGATGCCGACGCAGCACGCGGCTACGCGGTGACCGTGGATAAACCCGACGCTCCTTTCGAACTCGGTTTCTACCAATGGATCAGCCGGAACCCCTCCAAGGGAAAGCCCGGCGCAAGGCTCAAAATCACCAATGACCAGATCGTCCCCGGAAAATACCAGCTCTACCGGCTGGGACACATTACCCTCGCCCCGGAAAGCTGGATCTGGTTTTCAGCCAGAAGCTGGGCCACTCACGTTGATGTTGGTGAACGGGCGTACCGTCCCGGAGAAACCAACCTCTGGGAAGCGTGGGTTTCCATGAAATTCGAGGGACCAACCTACGGTGGTAAAGAGAAGGAAGACCGCGTGCTTGTCGATCGCATCATCCTGGTCGATCAATCAGAATAATATGAAAAAAGAGTGGATCAATGCCGCAGACGTTGGCGCTTCGGGTTCGGAATTTGAAACCCGGGGCGAGATCAAGGCCGGAAGCCGTGAATTGCGGGTGGAAGAAATCGGCGATTTTCAGCCCGGCCAGTGGGTGACCCTCTCCGGCGTTCATCTTCACCATTACGGCACGGTTTACAACGAGCGGGAACCGTACTATGCACGCAACCAGAAGCCGCTTGAAGACGAAGTGGAACTGCGCGGGCTGGACCCTTCCGTTGGCTGGCAGACCTTCGTCATTCACTTCGACGCGACCACACCGGTGACATGGCGCTGGATGGCGGTTGATCCCCGTTACCAGACCAGAACACTTCACGAGCCGATCCTCCGGCGGGTCTGGTGCTGGCAGGGCGAAGGGCTGCCGCTCAATGAAGAATGGTTCCGACTGGCCGACGGAGTCGAAATCCGCTTCCGCAAGCTCGACTGGCTACCCGGTCAAAGCCTCGCGTTTCATGCCCGCAACCGTTTGCTGACCCGGATCGCCGGAATCTCGGACCGGACGCTCACGCTGGAAGATGCAGCGAGCGGTGCGTGCGAAGAGGCGCTGCTCCGCCATCACGACGAAGCGGCCTTGCAGGCGGCGCTGGACCGTGCGGTGAGCGAACGGCGCAACCTCATGATCCCGTCGGGTCGCTACCGGCTCTCGCGCGGGTTGTGGCTGCGCAACGCCTCGGTACAGATCAGCGGAAGTCACCGCGACCATACCGTGCTCGATATGAGCGAAGATCACTCCGCCGTCTTCTGGATCGCCGGTGGCGGGGAGATCGCGATCCGCAATCTCGCCATGGTCGGCCACAGCGGTTTTCTGGAACTCCCTTCCTACACGCATTTTGCCACGGCGACCGGCTTTCCCTTCTGGCCGACCGCCAACCAGCAGATGGAGATCAAGGGTTGCTCGGCCGTCAACGCGGTCGGCACCGAACACCTGATTTTTGAAGACCTGAAGGTGAGCCGGATGGCGTCGGAAGCGTTTTACCTCCACGGAGGCGACCGTTACGGAACGCCGCCCTATATTCAGGCTCCACACGAAGGGATGCCGGAGCTTCATGAGCAGTACACCCGCTCCTGTGTCTACCACCGCTGCCACGTTTCGGACTGCGGGTTCAACGCCTTCAATAACAACGATCACGCTGAAAATACGTCGATCCTTCACTGCCATGTGGAGCGCGCGACCAACTTCTGCGAGGAAGCGAGCCGATTTACGCGGATCATCGGCAACTACGTCAAAGAAGGCACGGCGGGCGGCATTCATGGCGGAAAAGTCGTACCTGGCAAGGTCGGCTCCGCGCAGGCGATCATTAGCGATAATGTCTTTGAAGCGGGGGCGTTCTCCGGCGGGCTCGGCATCAACCGGGGAGCGACGCAGGTGATCGTCTCCAACAACCTCTTTGTCGGTTATAGCAAGGAATCGGCCCTCTTCATCCTTGGCGGGCGTCGCGTGATCGTCAGCGGCAACCATTTCGACCTCTCCCGAGTGGATGACAACCCGGATCGCGAGCGTTGCGGGATCTGCATCGAGGCGTCGAACGTCACCATTAGCGACAACCAGATCTATGTCCGCGGGGAAACCTCCGAAAAGGTGACCGGGATTCATCTTGCCGACGATGCGGTCAACGTCCACCTGCACGATAACCTGATCGAACACTGCGGCGTCGGCCTCCGTTCAGGGCGGCGGATCTATTTCCCTCAGGAACGGACCTTCCGCTTTTGCCATACGGAAGGGGAGGTCGAAGCGGTCTCAAGCAACGGCTCCTTCAAGGTTTCCAGACTTCCGCAACGCTGCGACGATCCCCGGCCGTATCTCGGCTGGCATCTCCACTGGCAAAGCGGCCCCCGGGCGGGGGAAAGCTCCACCATCGCCGCGTTTGACGGGGAGACGCACGAAATCCGCCTCAAGGAAAGTGAACCGGCACCGGAAACCGGCTGGCGTTTTGCCATTTACCCCCCTTCAGCCAACTGGCAGATCCATCACAACACCATCACGCAATGCACCCGGGCGATTGAAATGGACCTCTTCAGCTTCAAGGGAGTGACGATCAGCGACAATCTGACGGATGAATGAATTTCAATGAATAGATTCATCCACACCTTTTCCCTTGACTTTCCGTCGAATAAATGTCGTTTTTGATGAAACGAAACATCACCCTCGTTTGTTCTTTTTCCCTTCATTCGTCATTGACCCCCTTCATGCCATGAAAAAGACTCCTTGTTATCTTCTCCTTCTCCTGCTTGTGCAGGGGACGATGCTTCACGCAGATGACTTCTACTATGACCTCACCGGAAATCCCGGCTGGCTCGGGTCCAATGCCTGGTCACTGACCGAAAGCGATCCGGTTTACAACCAGTCATGGGCCGACATTACGACAGGTAACGACACGGCCCGCTTTTCCACCACGCTCACCAACCATAGCATCAACGTCGGCGGAGGGGTGGTGAATCTCGGCTCGGGAGGAATCTACCGGACGGCACCGGGAAGCGACGACGTCCTGCGGATCAGCGCGGGCGGCACTGACTCGACGCTCCGGTTCAACGGAGGCACGGTTCGCGCCGGGAGCAGCAACGGGCAGGTGGTGCAGATCTATTCCAACGGCACTTCCAAAGTGAAGCTGGAAGGCAACTTCACCGTGAGCCAGGGGACGTTTCTCCTGACGGCGGCAGATGGAATCACCAATGCCTATGAAGGAACCGCGACCATCGGTACAAGCACCACCGCGGGCCAGCTTGCTTTCAACGGCAGCGGCACCGTTTCGAACCAGACCCATCTGCTGATCCAGCAGGGAATTGTGCGGGCCGGGTGGGGCAATGGCATGGGTACGGGCTTTAACTTCGGCACCCTTGCCCTCAATGCCCCCACCCTCGCGGGGGGCACCTTCCAGATCGGAGCCAACAGCGGTACGGAAGGCTTGAATGTGAGTGTGACCTCACTCAGCGGCACCCTCGGGCAAATCAATCTGATCAACGCCGCCAACAACACGACCATCACCAGTTCCCTGACGGTCAACCAGGCAGGCGACACCGTTTACAGCGGCACCATCGCGGGAGTGGCGACCGGAGCTACCAACCGGGTCCACTACCTTTCCTTTACCAAGTCGGGCGAGGGAATCCTGCGGCTTCAGACCGGCACGACGAACAACACGATCAATCTCCGCGCCGGTACCACCGTCAACGCAGGCACCCTCCTGATCAACGGGACCGGCACCCGCAATTTCGAAAACGTCAACGGAGAGAACGCCATCACGGTCAATGCGGGCGGGACCTTCGGCGGCACCTCCGCGCTGACCCTCCACGGCGGCGATCACCTGCGGGTGGAAGACGGGGGCTTTCTCTCCCCCGGCGACGGGGACGGGGTGGCCGGACGCACCAGCCTGACCTTTACCGGAGAGGACGGGGCGCTCGACCTGAGCAACGTAACGACAGCGACGGGGTGGCTGAAGTTTGACCTCGGCGCGGACACCACGGCCGGGACCACGTATGACCAGATCCGGTTGACCGACGGGATCTTCAACATTGGGACGGGACTGCTTGAGTTCGACGATTTCAGCTTCCAGTTGCTCGCCGGATTCGGGGAAGGCACCTACCGGCTCGTGGAACTGGCGGGAGAGAGTTCACTTCAGGGAACGCTCGGCTCGCAGACCGTCGGCCTGATCAACGCCAACTTCGTCGGAACGCTCTATTTCGACGAATCCGACCACCTGATGCTGGAAGTGGCCGCCGTCCCCGAGCCTTCCGCCCTCCTTCTTTCCGCAGGCGCCGGGCTGGGGATGCTCCACCTGCTGCGCAGACGGCGGGCCTAGTTTTTGCCGGTCTTTGCCTCGACAGGCGGCCACTTTGCGGCCACCTTGGGCTTTTGATGAACGAGCAACCTCCCAAGGCTTCCCGTCCCGTTTCCTTCGCTAAGACGGCCACCGTTTTCGGCATCCTCCTGCTGGCGGCGTATGCCGTTGTCGGGTTGATGCTGACGCACGACCGGCGGCAGGGGCCCGCGCTGGAACATCTGGAGGAGGCGACTGCGGTCGGCGTGCCTGCGGTCTACCAATTGCCCGAACAGGCCGAAGGTGATGACGGCACGCTCCCGCGCGAGCCGATTGTCGTGCGCGACGGCACCCCGCTTTACGCCAGAAAGCAGACCGACCAGGACGAATGGCTGATGCTCAAGGCCGGAACCGACGACGGCGGAAAGATCCCCCTCTACCACCGTTACCGGAAGCGGAAGATGACGTTTGAATATTTTATCAAACTTGCTCCCGGCGAGTACCTTGAACTGACCCCCGAAAAACCGACGCCGAAGGACGGCTCTTAGGATTTCCGCCTCGGCATCAACCCCCGCGGCGGACGCGGAGGGCCGCCCTCCAGGTCGATGGCACTCCCGGGGATGAATTTTACGGATTCGCCGATGGCTTCGAGCCGGAGGAGAGGGGCGGCTCCTCCGCCACCAGGGCACGTTCCTGCGCGGCGCCGACGGTATAGAAGTGAGGATTCCCGCTGATCCCGAGCCGCGCTTCCTCCGTTTCGACGTAACGGAGCAATGCCTCGCGGATCAATTCCGAGAGATCGCCGTGTCCGCGCCGTTCCAGAATCGCTTCCATCCGGACCTTCAGGCTCCGGGGCGCCCGGCAACGGAGGACGGTGTCGTAACCGCCTTTACCTCGCCTCATATCGAAAAAGAAAAGAGTTCATCTGCTGCAAAAACATCGCGGGCCACGGTGTTCTCCCCTTTCATCGGTCAAAACGGACGAAACGCGGGTATGAACAAAGACCCGACCGTCCTCCAAAAAGGGCACCCGCCGTCATCGTGCCACAAAAGCGGACGCTCACAACTTAAAAGAATGCCTTTTGCTTCTTTCCCCCCGGAGAGACCTCTTTTCCGTTTCGCAGCTCCGGTTTTAGGGTTGACCTCTCCTGTTTTGTAGCACAATGTGACTACACAACTTTCAAAACGCCTTTCTCCCGATCCTGTTTCCATGAATTCACCACCCCGCGACCCGGCCTTTCAGCAAGGCCGGTGTCCACCTCAACAGGAAACGCCCCGCCCACCGGCAAACATGACGGAGACCAACGACGACCTGGAAGCAAGGATGAGCCTCCAACTGCTGCGCCGCATCCAGAACCTTGCCGCAAAGATGGAGTGCGATGCCTCCGATATTCTCCGTAGCGCGCTTCACCGCTTTCTGGAAACCGAGGAGGCACGGCTCGGTATCGCCCCCTCCCCCTCTCCGGCGGTTTCTCCCCTTCCAAAAAAGGAAGAATAGGCAAAAAAAGGAGGCGCGGAGTGCGGGCTGCCTTCAATGGAGATCGCTTTCCGGTCGATTCGCGCTTATCGTGGCCAACACCTTTCAATGGAGCCCGATGAACCCGATCCACTCACCACACCGCTGCGCCCACGAGCCGCCCCGGCGGTCCTCCGTTCGTTCAGCATCCGCAACACGTTCCGCGCGTTTTCCTACCGGAACTACCGGATCTTCTATTTCGGCCAGCTCATCTCGCTGATCGGCAGTTGGATGACGACGACCGCCGAAGGGTGGCTCGTCTATCAGCTCACCGGCTCCAAGGCGCTGCTGGGGATCGTCGTCGCGGCGGCCACCGCGCCGATGCTGATCCTCTCCACCGTTGGCGGATGGCTCGCCGACAATTATCCGAAGCGCTCGATCCTCGTCTGCACGCAGCTTGGGTCGATGTGCGTGGCGCTCACGCTCGCGTTTCTCGTCTGGCAGGAGTGGATCACGACGTGGCACCTGATCACGCTCGCGCTGGTCAGCGGCGTCATCATGGCCTTTGACATGCCCGCGCGGCAGGCGTTTGTCATCGAACTGACCAGCAAGCGCGATCTCGTCAATGCCATCTCGCTCAACAGCGCCGCCTTCAACGGCGCGCGCATCATCGGCCCTTCGGTCGCCGGGGTCCTGATGGCGAAACTCGGGATCGCGATGTGCTTTTTTGTCGACGGGATCAGCTTCATCGCCGTGATCGCCGGGCTGTTGATGTTGCGCATCGTCCCGGTTGATGCGCCGCGCCGGACGGCGTCGGTCCTTTCGGAAACCTTGAGCGGTTTTCGCTACGTACTGCAAAGCCCGCTGCTGCTGCGGGTCTTCGGCCTTTTTGCCGTGGTCGGCATCTTCGGCTGGTCGTATTCGGTGCTGATGCCCGCGATCGCACGCGACACGCTCCACCTCGACGAGGAAGGGTATGGTCTCCTGCTGGGAGCCAACGGCGTCGGGGCGCTCTGCGGCGCGTTGATCATCGCCGCCACCGGGCACGTCTTTTCCCCCCGCCGGCTTGCTTTCTCCGGTCTCTGGCTCTTTTGCGTGATGATCATTGGCTTTGCCCTGACCTCGACCTTCTGGCTCGCCTGCCTCTACCTCGCCGTCAGCGGGCTCGGGTTGATCCTCTTTTTCTCCAGCGCGAACTCAGCCGTACAACTCAGCGTCAGGGACGAGATGCGCGGGCGGGTGATGGGGATCTGGGCGCTCGTCTTCGGCGGGGTCGTCCCGCTCGGCAGCCTCCAGGCGGGTGCGATGGCCCAGTATTTCGGAGCCACCGCAACCTTGATCATCGGCGCGATCATCTGCACGTTCGCCGCCGTCGTAACGCTGAACTACGCCCGCCGCGACCCCAACCAGGCCCCGGCCTACCTCGGCACGGGGGATTGACGCCGCCATCTCCGCGCGCCGAGCAGGAGCACCGTTCCCACGAGAAGGGCGCTTAAAAGCGAAGGCTCCGGCACGGCGGCGACGTCGAGTTCCAGCGTGTTGGTATCGTACTCGCCGGTGCCGAGCGAAAGCGTCAGCCTGTAACCGCCGAGGATCGTGCTCAGGTTCTCGTCGTCAAGGAAACCGCTGATGTTGCCCACGGAAGTGGTCGAAAAAAGAACGTACGTTCCTTCCGCTCCTTCTTCCTCCCAGTTGGAGGTATCAAAGGTAAAGTTCGAGATGCCGAGAACCCCCTCGCCGATCTCCAGCGTATCGTTGCTGATCCGGATCGTGTCGCTGGCCCCCGGCGTGTTGAGCACAAATTTGAGCGCGCCCGCCCCCGCCTGGCTGATATCGAGCGTCCCGCCCTCGAGATCCATGCTCAATTCACCGGGAGTACTCAGCGCGTTCTGGGAACCGATGCTTCCCAGGCCCATGCCGGAGACGTTGATTGACGACCCTGCGGTGCCCATGAGGGTGACACTCGACGCGCCGATGGTTCCCATCACACCGCCCAGCGCGCCTCCGTCGATCGTGTAGGTCGAGAGGGTATTGGGCAGATGAACACCGGTGATGTACAACATCCCCCCATTGATGTTCGTGTCACCTTTATAAGTGTTCTGGCCCGAGAGAATCCAGGTGCCCGTGCCGGTCTTGGTCAGCGTTGTCTTGCTCCCTGTTGTGTCATCATTGATGACGCCGCTGATGGTGTTCGCCCCCGTGTTGCTTCCGCCCAGGGTGAGCGTGGTCGACACGTTGGTCCAACCGATGAGATTACCGCTCAAGGTGAGCGTGTGCTCTGCGGAGTCATAGTTGTTGCTGATGGTGGTCGAGCCCCTCCGCTTCACGCTGGCGCTGATGACCTGCGCATTGGCACCGGTGCCCGTCGCTTCGATCGACGAACCGATCACGGCCTGGGTAATGTCATTGGGCGGTGCAATGAGATAGGCGCTTGCACTGCCATCAAAGATGATCTTCTGGATGGTTGGATTGCCGTTGATCTGTACCGTACCGCCGCCCGCATCGGTGAAGGTCGCGCTGTCCGACTCTCCATCGGGTATGCCGCCCGACCAGTTCCCCGGGGTTGAGTACTGCCCCCCGCCGGGAGCACTCCACGTGCCACTGGCGGCCTGAAGCTGAGAGTTTGCGCCAAGGGCGGCGGTCGTCAGGAAAGCCATTGCGAGAAGAGACGATCGTTTCCGGCGCGGTGGACGGTACGGAGGGCGGTTAAGGGAGTGATGGTAAGTCATAAAGTGGTGAAAAAACGGTTTTTCCGGAAGGTTGAGTGAGGCAAAAGCGGTAGCGATGGCAATCCTTCTTCAACGAATCCGGCAAACTATTTAACGATTTCGGCAGAGCCGAAGATTTTTCCTTTCTGCGAACTGATTCTCACTCTAGGATGCCAACCCTCATCCATGATTGATGATGCGGATCGTTCCCGTCTTTTCTGGCGGCTTCAGCTTGCAGGCTGGACGGTGTACGGCTTGCTGGCAGGGGCATGGATGGGTGCGGTCTTTTTCGGCCCGGGCGAGACCGTGGCGCTCGCCCTTTGCCGCACCGGCTTCGGGCTGCTGGCGACCGGCGCAGTGCTCCGCCCGCTTTACCGGCGGGTCCGCCGCCGCAGGTTTCCGCTCGCGGCGACCGGTTGCGGCCTCTTCCTGCTCTGCGGCCTGTTGGCCCTGCTCGATGGCGCGGCGATCGGGCTCGCGGCGCGGGCGATCGTACCCGGTCCGGAGGAGAAGGCGCTTTACTCCTACCTCTTTACCGGCGTCCTGACGCGGTGGATGGCCTATGGAATCTGGAGTGTTCTCTACTTCGGGGTTCACCTCTGGCTTGACGCGGAGCAGGCCGGGGAACGGGAGGCGCGCCTTCGCGCCGAAGCAGAGGCCAGCGAACTCCGTTTTCTGCGCGCGCAGGTCAACCCGCACTTCCTTTTCAACGCGCTCAACACCGTGCTTTCCGAAACCGTTCACCCCTCCACGCGCAGCCTGGTCCAGGCGCTTGCGGACTATCTCCGCTTTTCACTCTGCCGCCACGCTCCCTGCGAGCCGCTCGGCAGGGAACTCGACGCGCTCGGGCATTACCTTGCCGTGGAAAAGGCGCGCTTTCTTGAAAAGCTCGTCTACCACATCGACTTCACCGAGGAGGCCCGGCAGGCACCCGCGCCGGTCGCCCTGGTCCAGCCGCTTCTGGAAAACGCGATGAAATATGGTCGGCAGACCAGTGCCGGGGCGTTGGAACTGGCCCTCTCCGGGAGGGTGGATGCGGGTCATCTCCATGTGCAGGTCTGGAATTCCGGCGGGTGGATCACCCCGGAGGGGAATACCTCCCTGCGGACGGGGCTCGACAACCTGCGGCGGCGGCTGGCCCTCCTCTATGCGGGAGAGGCGACCCTTTCCCTGACGCACGACATAGCGGGGGTCAGCGCGGAGCTTTCCCTGCCGCTGACCAGATCGGGCACCCTTTAACCCCCTCCCCCTGATGCACCTCCCCCTGCGCACCCTGGTTGTTGACGACGAGGCTCCCGCGCGGCAACAGATGGGGCTGCTGCTCAAGGTTCACCGGGAGATGCTCGTCGTCGGGGAAGCCGACAGCGTTCCCACAGCGGCAAGGGAGGTCGCCCGGCTCGCGCCCGACGTGATTTTCCTTGATGTCGAAATGCCGGGAGGGAACGGGTTCGACCTCCTCCCGTTGCTCGACGCTGCCCCGGCGATCGTTTTCGTCACGGCGCACCCTGCCTTTGCCGTGCGCGCCTTTGAAGCCAACGCGCTCGACTACCTGCTCAAACCGGTGCATCCCCTACGGCTCGCGGCGACCGTGCAGCGACTGTTGGGCCACCCCCGCCTGCCGGAAAAGAGAACTCCCGCCGCCGGAGCGGCGCGGCTGACCCTTCGCGACACCACCACCCTGCGCGACGGGCGCAACGTCCGGGTCATCACCATTTCACAGATTGCCTGGATCGAAGCCGAAGGGATCTACAGCCGGGTCGGCCTGGCCGAGGGAGGGTACGCCCGTACGCTGCGCTCCCTCGGCGAATGGGAGCAGCTTCTTCCCACACGGCTCTTTGCCCGGGTCGAGCGCTCGCTGATCGTCAACCTCGGGCGGATCACCGCCCTGTGCGCCAGGAACCGCAACGTGAGCGAGTTGAGATTCCTGGAACCGGCGCTCGCCCTTGAAATCGGCCGCACGGCCGCCGTCAAACTGCGGCAGGCGCTCGCCGGTTTCGGCAACGGGTTTTAGCCTAAAACTGAAGGATGAACGTCGGGCGGGTGTAAACGCGGCGTCCGCCGTAGAAGTAGTAGATGCGTCCGTAGGCGTCGCGGTAATAGTAACGGCCCCGGTGGTAGACGCGCCGGTCGCCGCGATAATAGTGCCGGTTGTGATGGCGATAATGCCGGTCGTACCGGCGGTCATGGCGGTCATACCTGCGGTCGTGCCGCCGGTCATGACGATGGCTCCTTGCCTCCAGCAGTGCAACGCCGGGCCCGAAGGTCATCAGCGCGATCAATGCGGCAATCAAGTACCTTTTCATCCTTATTCTATCGCATACTTTCGGCAAATTTCACCCTCTTTCCGGCTTTGAGCCCGGAAAAAGGGGTCAATTTTGCCGGTGGCGACAGGCGGCTTCGAGCGTCCGGTAAACCGCCGGGCCGACGGCAGCAAGATACCCTTCCGGGTCAACAGCCCAGGCGCGGCGGACCTGTTCGAGGTGGCCTTCGGGCAAGACCGGCGGGCGGCGCAGGTGCGGGTCGTGCGGAAGTTCCAGCGTCACCATCGCGGGGCGGCTTCCGTCGGGATAGGTGACGCCATAGCCGCACCATTGCCCGAGCGAACCGGGGCAACTGGCCGCGGTGGCGACGGACGGGGTGGCGCGAAGGCGGTAGGGGGCGCGCTGGTCGGCATCAATCGCGCTCCAGAGCTTTTCAGCAAGGGCGACCGACTGGGGGCCGTCGGCCTCGATCTCCGCCAGCGCCCAGTGGAGGGCGACGATGCAGGCCGGTTGACGCTTCAGGATCAAATCGCGCAGGCAACGGCTCTCCGGTTCCGACCACGGAGCCGGGCCGGGCGGCTCCAGACTGTCGCTCCGCCAGCCGGTCCCGAAATTACGGTTCAGATCGACCCCCCGTGCGTTGTAGCGCGTCCCGACCTGGAAGCCGTCCGGGTTGGCGAGCGGGATCACATCGACCGGGAGCCGGAACGCTTCGTGGAACTCCTGCAAAAAGCGGTCGAGCAGAAAGATCGTGGCCGGTTCGTTGCCATGGATGCCGCCAATCAGCAGGGTGCCTCCCCGGTTGTCGGTGGAGGAGCGGTAGAGGACGATCTCCCGCCCCTGGGCGCTTTTGCCGATGGCGTCTGCCGAAACCCAGGACGGCATCGAAGCCAGCAGCTCGGCGACATCGCGTTCCATGGCTTACCGGTTGCGTTTCGGGAAAAGGAACTTCGGCAGAAGGGTGCCCCCCTTGAGCAACAGCCCGATCATCCCTCCCGCGCCGATGAGGATCAGAAACGTAAACGTCCACGCCTGGTAGCCGGCGGGCAGCGGCAGCTTGCGGAAGGTCTCCTGTGTCCCGCTCTCCAGCGTGAACAATCCCGCCGCCCCCAGCCCGGCGAAGATCAACATCAAGGCGAGGAGAATCCAGGTCCAGCGCCCGCGCGCACCAAAAAGAGTCGCTCCGGCGGAAAGAACGAGGATGGCGACGATCAAAGACTGACTCATATGGCGGCAGCGGGGGAAAAAGGTCGTCTTACCGGTCGTGGGCCTGCGGCTGCCGGGCCCGCACCCCGTGCTCCGCACGGTCATCATGGCGGCGGACCGCTTCGGGCTGGCGTTTGAAAAAGGTCTGAACCAGCGCTTCGATCAGGAAGCCGAACCCGAGGCCGATCATCCCGCCCAGCGGCATCGTAAACGCGGAAATCACCAGAAACTCAAGCGCCAGGCGGGTCGGCGTACCGGTCAGGCTCGGGTCGTAATAAGCTCCGGCGACACCGATGAAAGCGTAAAAAAGCCCGACCACCGCCCCGGCCAATGAGATTTTCTTTCGAATCATAAAAATTTGGAGAACAGCCCGCAGAGAGCCGACCGATGTCCCGTTTCCTCCTGCCCAACATCCCAGAGGCGTCGGAAGAACACAATGCAAAAAAAATGACGCCCCGCCCTTCAACGGTACGATGAAAAACGGTGCAAGGATCGGAAGAAAGCCGCCAGGCGCGACCGGTTCAAAGGCATCCCGTCAAAAGGCCAGCCGCCGACGCCGGAGCAGGTTGAAGCTGACCAGCAACGCCACGCCACCGAGCAATACCGCACCGAGCGACGGCTCGGGGATCTCCCGCGCGTCGTCGGGAGAGGCCGCAGCGTTTCTCCCTTCCTTCGACCCGGCGCTTAAAAAGCCATGGTAAAACGGAGCCCATAGCTTGCCCGCAGCGCCGGCCTTGTCGACCTCGCCGACCGGGAAAAGCGGGAAAAGGAGCGGGGCGGTCTCCTCGGAAAAACTCATTCGCGCCACCATCTCCGCCCGGGAAGCGGCGGTCGACGCTTCATGACGAACATGACGAACGGCGGAGGGATCGGTATAAAGCATCTGCGCCTGAACCAGCGGCGAGGCGGCCAGCAGGAGCGGTACGAGCCATCGCAACGATCGTCCCCCGCCCTCTTTCAGGCGAGAGAGGGCGTCGGCAGTATTCAGGGAAGAAGTCTTGGGGGAAGTCTTCATCGTCGGACCGTCCGGGTGCAGGGAGAGCCGCCTTGTCCCCTCCTTTTTTTCAGGTTCCTTCGCAGAAGAAGGAAGAACCAGGGAGGGGTGGTACAAGAGAGGTCCTTTTCGGGCACCCATATCAGACATAGCCGGGATGGACAGGTCGATGCAAGACTTTTCTCGACCCGAAAGACGGTTTTGAACGGAGCGATGGGAAAGCCAGCTAAATGAAGCAGCTTAAAAAGCAACTCCCGGGCCACGCGCCGGTTTAAGCGGTTTAAGCTAAATTTAAGCCAAACCGCTGAAAAAGAGCTTTGCCTCCGGCTTTCCCCGACGTAAGGTCTGGCCCTTTTCCGTTATGATCATAGTCACCAAACCCGACGCCACGGATGATCAGATCCAGCATATCGTCGACCGCATTCACCAATGGGGTCTTCGTACTGAGGTCAGCCGCGGCGCGTTGCGCGTTGTAATCGGCGTCATTGGACCCGAAGACCTTATCCGCGAAAAGCCGCTTGCCGCCATTCCCGGCGTCGAGTCGGTCACCCCGGTTCTCAAGCCGTATAAACTGGTGGCTTATGAATTCCGCGGCACGCGCACCCCGGTGCAGATCGGCAACGTGCCGGTCGGCGGCAAGGAAATCGTCGTCATGAGCGGCCCCTGCTCGGTCGAAAGCCGCGAGCAGATCACCGAAATCGCCAAGGCGGTCAAGGCGGCCGGGGCGACCATCCTCCGCGGCGGCGCGTACAAGCCGCGCACCTCGCCCTACAGCTTCCAGGGCCTCGGCGTCGAAGGGCTCAAGCTGCTCGCCGAAGCGCGGGAGTTGACCGGCCTGCCGATCATCACCGAGATCATGGACACCAAGCAGCTCGAAGCGGTGGAAGAGTACGCGGACTGCCTCCAGATCGGTGCGCGCAACATGCAGAACTTCTCGCTTTTGAAGGAAGTCGGCCGGAGCAAGCTCCCCGTCATGCTCAAGCGCGGGATGAGCGCCACGATCAAGGATTTTCTGATGAGCGCGGAGTACATCCTCGCCGAAGGGAACTTCAACGTCCTGCTCTGCGAACGCGGCATCCGGACGTTTGAGACCTACACGCGCAACACGCTCGACCTCAACGCCATTCCGGTGCTCCAGGCCGAAACCCACCTCCCGGTGGTGGTCGACCCGACGCACGGCATCGGCCTGCGCGAGCATGTCGCCACCATGGCGGTCGCTTCGGTTGCCGCCGGGGCCGACGCGCTGATGGTCGAAGTCCACAACTCGCCGGAGTTCGCCAAGAGCGACGGCGAACAGGCGTTGCTGCCCAACGAGTTCTGCGAACTGATCAACCAGGTCCGCGCCGTGGCCGCAGCGGTCGGTCGCGCCTGATCCTGGCTGAAAACCTTTTTTCAAACCCTCCCCGGTGAACGGGGAGGGTTTTTTGTTGTCGCCACAAGAGAATTTACAGTGGCGCTGGGAGCCCGGTTCGTGCTACAGAACGCCCATGCTCAAGGAATTCAAGGAATTTGCCCTCAAAGGAAACGTGCTGGATCTCGCGGTCGGGATCATCATCGGCGCGGCTTTTACGGCGGTGGTCAACTCGTTGGTAAAGGATATCCTGACCCCGCCTCTCGGTATCCTGCAGGAGAGCGCCAAGTCGCTGGAAGGGGTGGTCCTGCCGATCGCGGGGATTGAGTTCAGGGTCGGCGCGTTTATCAACGCCGTCATCACCTTCACGCTGACCGCCTTTGCCGTCTTCCTGTTGATCAAGGGCATCAACGCTTTCAAGAAGAAGGAAGAAGCACCGGCTCCGGCGGCTCCCGACACCCGCGAATGTCCCTACTGCATCTCGACGATCCCGGTCCGGGCGACCCGCTGCCCTGCCTGTACGGCTGAAGTACCGCCTGCAACGGCTTCCGGCGGCACACCGGCCTGACCCTCCGGGAACACCCCTCCCCCATGAACGTCCGCCTCGAGGGTGTCGCCAAACGGTATGGCGGCACGATGGCGCTTGACCTTGCCGGAAAGAGCCTGAACCTTTGCCCGGGCCGGATCATCGCCGTGGTCGGCCTTAATGGAGCGGGAAAGAGCACCCTGCTCCATGCGATCGCCGGGCTGCTCAACCTGCAAAGCGGCACGATCTTCTTCGACGACGAGCCGTTTGAACGCGACCGGGTGGATCAACGTCAGCGGTTTGCCTTTCTCCCTGATTTCCCGACGTTTTTTGAAGGCATGACGCCGCTGCAACATATCGCGATGGTGTTGCGGCTTTACGAAAAGGATGGCCCCGGCTCGGAGGAAAAGGTGCTCGGGCTGCTCAAAGATTTCTCGCTGCCCGCTCTCGCCCGCACGCCTTTGAGCACTCTTTCGCGCGGGCAACGCTACAAGGCCGCGCTGGTCGCCCTGCTCGCCGCTGAACCGGAGTTGCTCCTGCTCGACGAACCGCTCGCCTCCGGCATGGACGGCCTCGGGCTGGGCGCTTTTCGCCGCCATGCCCGGCAACTCACTGAAAATGGGGGGACCGTGGTCTACACCACGCAGATCCTCCCGGTTGCCGAGACCTTTTCCGACGAGGTGATCATCCTCCACGAAGGCCGGGTCGATGCCCATGACGCCTTCGAACGCCTCCGGCAGGCGGAGGGCGACGATCTCGAAGCGCTCCTGCAAAAGCTGCAATGAGCCTCTACTCGCGAGCGTGGGTGCGGCGGGTCCGGCGGCTGGGGGCGCTTCCCGCCCGTTCGTGGCGGCTTTGGTCAACTTATTTCGGTTGGTTGAATTCGATCTGGCGGGTGTCAGCTTTAGCTTGTCTGGCCATCCTGGCCCATTCTGAAAGACGCCTGACCGAAATCGCGGCCGTCTCCGAGCCGCCCGCCCTCCCCCAAGGGTGCCTTCATTTCTTCACCGCCTGGCTGCTGATCGTCGTCCTCGCCCGGGTCTGGCAGATTCAGGAATTTCTCTCCTCTCCACAGGTCGCGGGCCCGCTCCTTCCCCTCCCGGCGAACGATGCGTTTGCCTTTGCCTTTTCAAGGGAGCGCATCCTCCGCTTCTCCACCTGGATCGTTCTCGATACCCTCGCCTTTTTTCTTGCCGCATTCGGCGTGCATCTCCTTTGGACCCGGCCTATCTGGCTCGCCGGAGCGGTGCTCATCGTCTGGGTGGCTCATGGAGCGCTGGCCCTCCTGCTGTCGCTGCTCGTCTTTTCCCTTTCCAAACGTTCTCCCTTCTATGGATTCGGGGTGTTGCTTTTAAGCCTGATGGTATTCGCCATCGCGTTGGTGGGAAGTTACGGGGAAGTTTTCCAGCGCCGCCTCGCCCCGGCCTTCCCGGCGACCGTCACCACCCTGCAACGGTACACCCCGGTAGGGTGGTCCACCTCCTGGGCGCAATGGATGGTCGCAGAGAAAGGCGACCCGCCTCCCGCCGGAACCGCTGCCGGGCTGGCGCTGCTTCTTTGCAGCTTACCGTGGAGTTGCCGTGCGCTTCGCCGCCGGTTTCGTTTCAGGGGGTACGAGGAGGTTCTTTTCGAGCCGGAGGAGGATTGGGAAGCCGATCCGCAGCCGTTACCGAAGAGGGATGCCCCCGCGTCCATTGAAGCTGACATTTTGAGCCGCGACTGGCTGGCGCTCCCGGATGAAAAACTTCGCAGCCGGGTCGAACGGTTCCTTCACCACGGGTTGACCGCCCGCCAAAGAGTGCTGGCCCACGATCTCGCCTCCGGCAAGATTCACTACGCCACATCCTACCGCATTCTGGCGGCGATCTCCGTACTTTTTTTCCTGTTGTTCCGTTTCTACCCCGGGATGACCGGCTGGCTTGTTGGTGGCGGAGGCCTGCTGGCCCTCTTCCTGCAACTCCCGCTTGCTGACAAAACCGTGCACGGCATCGACGTTCCCGCTTCTCTTTCCAATGGAGATACCGCCTTCGTCTCGCTCCTTCCGGTCGGTATCAGTGAGCTTCGCACGCTTTTCAACTCCCAGGTCTTCCGTTGCGGCCTGCTGACGCTCCCCATCTTTCTCTGGGCGAGCCTCTGTTTTTCCCTTCTCTTAAACCGCCCGTTGGGCGCAGGGCTTTTTTCGGCGTTGGTTTTCTGGCTCGGCCTCCTCGCGATCACCCCCTGCTGGTTTATCTTCAAGGTTTCCCGGTTTACCCGCGACACCTCCACTTCCGTACGCCTGACCTGCGGCTTCTTCGGTCTTGGGCTGATCGGAGCCCTCCTGCTGATGGCTCTGCCCGTTGTCTGCCTCGGCGGCGCGGCGTGGTGGTGGTCGTTTCTCAACCTGCTCCTGCTTGCGCTTTTCATGCGCGGTTTTGATGCTCTTTACCTTCGCTGGTATCGGTGCGCCCGGTTTGATCTCATCACCACGGCCCAATCATCCTGAGAAACTGCTTGCCGCGCCTTCATCCGTGGATAGACTCCCTCAACGTCTCGCTGCGCCGCTCTTTTTTGACCTGGTGCGCCGGGGCGTTTTTTTCCGTTAACCGATCACTACTTCTTTTCTTCTATGGCAAACACCGTTCTCGTAGGCGCTCAGTGGGGCGACGAAGGCAAAGGCAAAATCATCGACTTCCTCACGGAAACGGCCGACATCGTCGTTCGCAGCCAGGGCGGGAACAACGCAGGGCATACGGTGCTGGTGGGAGATAAAAAATACATCCTCCACCTGATCCCCTCTGGCATCCTGCGGCCGGAAAAGGTCTGCGTCATCGGTAACGGCGTCGTGCTCAACCCGGTGGCGGTCGTCAAGGAGATCGACGGCCTGCGCGCGCAGGGGACGAGCGTGGAGGGGAGCAACCTGCTCATCAGCGACGCGGCGCACCTCGTCCTCCCGTACCATTCGCGGCTCGACGAAGCAAAGGAAGAGGCGATGGGCAAGGCAAAGATCGGCACCACCAAGCGCGGCATCGGCCCGGCGTATGCGGACAAGGCATCGCGCGTCGGCCTGCGCGTGGGCGATCTGCTCGAGCCGGAAGTCTTCTCCCGCAAACTGGCCGAACGCGTCCGGGAAGCGAACGTGATCCTCGAAAAGCTCGGCGCGGAGCCGCTTTCATTTGAAGAGATCAACGCCGAATACCTCGCCGCCGGGGAAAAACTCCGCCCGTTCATCACCAATACGGTGATCTACCTTCACCAGGCGCTCAAGGAGAAGAAGGAACTCCTCTTCGAAGGGGCGCAGGGAACTTTCCTCGACATCGACCACGGCACCTACCCGTACGTTACCTCCTCCAACACGACCGCCGGCGGCGCTTCGACCGGCTCGGGCGTGCCGCCGCATCGGATCGACTCCGTGCTCGGCGTCATGAAAGCGTATACCACCCGCGTCGGCGAAGGCCCTTTCCCGACGGAAAATGCCGACGTAACCGCCATGCTTCACGGCATGGGGCGCGAGTTTGGAGCCACCACGGGCCGCCCGCGTCGCTGCGGCTGGTTTGACGCGGTCGCCACCCGTTTCGCCGGAATGGTCAACGGGCTCGACGAAATCGCCATCACCAACCTTGACGGGCTCGATTCGCTGGAAACCATCCGCGTCTGCATCGCCTACCGGCTCGACGGGAAGGAAATCACCCATTTCCCGACCGATTACGAAAAGCTGGGCCGCTGCGAACCGGTCACGATCGAGCTTCCCGGCTGGAAGTGCGATACATCGCAGGTCAAAACCTTTGACGGACTGCCTGAAAACGCCCGCAACTACGCCCTGAAACTGGCGGAACTGACCGACTCGCGCCTGAAAATTGTCAGCGTCGGGCCTCACCGCGACCAGACGATCCTCGTCTGATTTTCTTTTCCAAAGGTCGTCGCCGGGCGTGTTTACGATTTGAGTAACCGTGACGAAACTCTCCACCGCCAGAAAAACCCCCGCTTCCCCCGCCGCAACGCCGCCGGGGCCGGAAGTTCCGCGCCATGTCGCCGTGATCATGGACGGCAACGGGCGGTGGGCGCGCAACCAGGGGCTGGCGAGGATCACCGGTCATGAAAAGGGGGCCGACGCTGTTCGCGCCACGCTGGAAGGGTGTTCGGAAGCCGGGGTGCAATACCTGACGCTCTACGCCTTTTCCACTGAAAACTGGAAACGCCCCAAGAGCGAAACTTCCGCGCTCATGGGGCTCCTGGAACGGTTTCTGAACAAGGAGCACGACCAGCTTGTCGAACGGGAGATCCGCCTCAAGACGATCGGCACGATCACCGATCTCCCCGCCTCCACGCAGAAGGAACTCCGGCGCGCCGTCCGCGACACGGCCAAAAACCGGCGGCTGACGCTGATCCTCGCGCTGAGTTATTCGAGCCGGATGGAGATCGTCGAAGCCGCCCGCTCCCTCGCAGCCGAGGTGAGCGCCGGTCGGCTCACCCCTGACCAGATTGATGAAGCGACCTTTGCCCGGCACCTCGCCACGGCGGAGTATCCCGACCCCGATCTTCTGATCCGCACCTCGGGCGAACAACGGCTTTCGAACTTTCTGCTCTGGCAGTTGAGCTATACGGAGCTTTACATCACCCCGAAACTCTGGCCGGACTTTTCCAAGGACGACCTGCACGACGCGCTGCGCGAGTATGGCCGACGGCAACGCCGGTTCGGGGCGGTCGATCTCCCCTCCGCACCACGTTCCTGATTTCCTTCTTTTTGTCCTGCCATGTCTCTCTGCGCCACCCCGCCACCCTTCGCCGGTTGCTGGAATGGTGAAACCTTCGAAATGGCGGGCGCCGTGCCGCTGACCGATCGCGGCTTCCGCTACGGGATGGCGTTTTTTGAAAGCCTCGCCATCCGCAACGACCGGGTGGAGTTTCTCGAAGCCCACCTGCGCCGCCTCCGAAATGCCGCCCGGCAACATGGCTGGACGCTGGAGGAAACGGCGCTGGAGGCCGCCGCCGATTTCCTTCTTCGCCATGGAGGCCCGGGGCCGACCTTTGCCCGGCTTTACCTCACCGCCGGGGATGGCGCACCGGGCAGCGGCGTGAACGCCCCGCGTCTCTTCGCGTTCGGGGAAGCGCGCTCCAACACCCGCCCGGCGCGACCGTACCATCTGAAAAGGAGCGCCCACCCGTACCTCCCCCTCCCCGGCCATTGGAAACGGGCCAACTACTGGGCCAACATCGCCGCGTGGGAGGAAGCGAAGGCCGCCGGTGCCGACGAGGCGCTCCTCTTTAATCCGCAGGGCGAAGCGGTCTCCGCCGCGATGGCGAACCTTTTTGTCGTCATCGGCGGCCAACTGCTCACCCCCCGGCTCGGTTCCGGCGCGCGCGACGGGGTGATCCGCGAATGGATCGTCGAACACCGCCGCGCTTCGGGCCAGCCGGTCGTCGAGCGTGCGCTCACCCCCGCCGACCTCGCCCGCGCCACCGAAGCGTTCCTGACCAGCTCGTGGAACGGCATCGTCCCGGTTGCCACGCTCCAACCCGGGCCCGGTTCCGAAACCGTTACGATGACCGGCTCCTCCATTGCCTCCACCCTTCTCCCGCTCCTGCCGCTTGGCTGACCACCCTCCATCGCTGCCCGGGGTGATCGGGCGTTCGCGGGGGCTGGCGGCGTTGTTGCGCAAGGTCCCCAAGGCGGTCGCCGAAAACCGGCGGCTGGTCTTTCCGTCGATCCACCCTGCCGCGCGTTCGGTCATGACGGCGTTGATCGCGGAAAAGGTGGAGCGGCTCTGGGTGCTCGCCCCCGATCTCCGTTCGCAGGAGAGCGTCCATGCGGAACTCCTCAACTGGCACCCGGACGCCCTTTTCCTGCCGGAGGCGGAGACGGCGATCGCCGAAAACATCCTCCCCGACCCCGAACTCGCCGCCGAACGGCTCCAGACCCTCGGTCGCCTCCTCCAGACAAAGCGGGCGGTCATCGTCCTTACGGCAGCCGCGCTCAACGATCCCGCCCCCCTGCCCGACGGGATGCAGGCGCTTTCGCTCGAACTCAAAAAAGGGGAACGCCTGCCGCTGGAAACGTTGGTGGAGCGCCTCGGGAGCGCCGGGTACGAGCGGGTGCCGCAGGTCGCCCTGCGGGGACAGTTCTCGGTGCGCGGCGGCATCGTCGATCTCTTTTCGTGGCAACACTCCATCCCGCTGCGGGTCGAGTTTTTCGGCGACGAGATCGAATCGCTCCGCTTTTTTGATCTCGACGTGCAGACTTCCGTCGAGCCGGTCGACGAGGCGGCGGTCCTGCTGGGCGAAAGCCGCGGCGAAGGAAGCGTGCGCGACTACCTCCAACCGGGCGACGCCGTGCTCGACCTCGGCGCAGGGGTGGAATGGGCTCCGCTTGCGCTGGAAAACGACGAAAACGCCGAGCCGGGCCGTTACGGCTTTGAGGATCACGGGCTCGGCACCTTCGAAGCGGGCGATCTCGTCATCGAAGCCGGGAAACGGCAACAGTTCCTGCGACAGCTCGACCAATGGCTGGAGCAGAAATGGGAGGTCCATCTCTTCTGCAACAACGAGGGGGAGCAGGAGCGCTTCCGCGATCTTTTGCCGGAACCGGATCACCCCCGGCTGCACCTGACAATCGGCACGCTCCACTCCGGCTTCACCTTTCCCGCCGGAAAAGTGGCCGTTCTGTGCGATGCGGAGCTGTTTGGCCGCTACCGCAACACCCGCGCCCGCCGCCTTGCGCTACGCCGTGCGCGGGAGCAGTCGCGCCGCAGCCAGATCGACTTTTCCGAACTGACCGAGGGGGATATCGTCGTCCACCTCGAACACGGGATCGCCCGCTTCCTGGAATTGACCACCTTCGAACGGGGCGAAGGGAAGAAGGAGGAGGTGCTCGTCCTGGAGTTTGCGCAGGAGGCACGGCTCTATGTGCCGCTGGAGCAGTCGTACCTGGTCTCGCGCTATGTCGGCGTCGGCAAGCGCAACCCGGAGTTGAGCCAGCTCGGCGATGCCCGTTGGGCACGCGCCAAGGCGCAGGCGCAAAAAGCGGTCTTTGACTATGCGGCCAACCTCCTCGCCCTTCATGCGGAGCGCGAAACCGCCCCGGGCCACACCTTCCCGCCCGACACCGCCTGGCAGGGCGAGTTTGAGCGCTCGTTCCTCTACCGCGAAACACCCGACCAGCTCACCGCGATCGCCGAGACCAAGGTCGACATGGAGTCGCCCCGCCCGATGGACCGGCTCATCTGCGGCGATGTCGGCTTTGGCAAGACGGAGGTCGCCATCCGCGCGGCGTTCAAGGCGGTCATGGGTGGCAAACAGGTGGCGGTGCTCGTGCCGACCACGGTGCTCGCCCAGCAGCATTACCAGACGTTTCGGGAACGGATGTCGGATTACCCGATCACGGTTGAAACGTTGAGCCGCTTCCGCACCGCCGCCCAGCAGCGCAAGGTCCTCAAGGGGCTCGCCGACGGGTCGGTCGACATCGTGGTCGGCACCCACCGGCTCATTTCGAAGGACGTCCGGTTCAAGGACCTCGGGCTCGCGGTCATCGACGAGGAACAACGTTTCGGCGTGGTCCACAAGGAGAAGTTCAAGGAGCTTTTCAAGCGGATCGACGTGCTGACCCTTTCGGCGACCCCGATCCCGCGCACCCTTTACCTTTCGCTGATGGGGGCGCGCGACATGTCGATCCTCGAAACCGCGCCGCAAAACCGCATCCCGACCGAGACGATCATCTGCGGCTACGACGAACGGATCATCCGTGACGCGATCCGGCAGGAACTCGCCCGGCAGGGGCAGGTCTTTTTCCTCCACAACCGGGTGGCGAGCATTGAGGGGATGCGCCAGAAGCTCAAAAAACTGGTGCCCAAGGCGCGGGTCGTCGTCGGCCACGGGCAGATGGACGAACAGGAGCTGGAGGCGGTCATGCAGACCTTCATCGACGGGAAGGCCGACATCCTCCTTTCGACGACGATCATTGAAAGCGGGCTCGACATCCCCAATGCCAACACGATCATCATCGACCGCGCCGACCGGTTCGGGCTCGCCGATCTCTACCAGCTCCGGGGCCGCGTCGGCCGCGCCCGGCAGAAGGCGTACGCCTACCTGATGATCCCGCGCGACCTGATGAGCACCGAAGCGCGCAAGCGGGTCAACGCCATCCGGCAATATTCCTCGCTCGGCGCGGGGTTCAAGATCGCCATGCGCGATCTGGAGATCCGCGGCGCGGGCAACATCCTCGGCACGCAGCAGAGCGGGCATATCGTCGCCATCGGGTTTGACCTCTACTGCCAGTTGCTCCGGCAGGCGGTCGCCAAGCTCAAGGGGGAAAAGGTCCGGCCACGGATGGAGGTCACCGTCCGGCTCGATTTTGTCGCCACCAACGAAGCCGACTTCCTGCGCGGCGACCCGCAGGAACTGACCCCCGCCTTCCTGCCGACCGGCTATATCTCCGAATCGCAGACGCGGATTGCCGCCTACCGCGCGCTGGCGGAGATCACCACCCGCCCGCAGCTTAAAAAACTCGAAGCGGCGTGGCGCGACCGCTTTGGCCGCCTGCCCGAAGCGGTGGAGAACCTTCTTCTGCTCACGCAGGTCAAACTCGCCGCAACGGAATTCAAGGCGAGCCGTGTTGAAGTACGCGAGCGCAAGCTGATGATCACCCGGCGCGGCGATTACCTGATGCTCGGCGGAAAGTTCCCCCGGCTCACCTCGCGGCTTCCGGCGGAACAGCTTCGCGAGACGCTGTCGCTTTTGAAGCAGTTGCTCCCGAAGCAAGCCTAATAGATAACCGTATCGATCGAACGCTTCAGCCCCCAGCCGTCCTCAAGATCGACAATCTCCTCCGCCGTCAGCGCCCGAAGGCTGCCATCGGCAAAAAAGATATTGGCCCGATGGCCGTGGCGGGTATGAATCCGGTCGCTTTTCGACCCTGACGCTTCCAGTTCCAGGTAATAGTCCTGCCCCACCCACGTGCCCGTCTTTGAACTGTCCGCGAGAAGGACATGAGTGGAAAGGCGGTCGCTCCTCCCGATCTTCAGGACGGGTTGATAGCGGATCTCGCCCATATTCCTCCGTAATCCATAGGTCTGCGATACCTTCGTGGTTCCCGTCCACCGGTGGGGAGCAAAGGCGGGGCATACCATGATCCGCATATCCCGGATGTATCCCTTCTCGTGCAAAAACATATGCCACATCTTACCCGCCTGCGGATGGCCGTCATACTCCTCGCCCGGGGGGATGTAGGCAACCACGGAATTACCGTTGTGATCATTGGCATGGGATAACACCGAAAGTCCGCACTGGCGCAGGTTGGAGATACATTGGGTATCCTTCCCCTTCTGGTGAAAAGCCTGATAGACCGGCACCGCCAGCATCATGAGGACGGCGCCGATGGCGATCACCACCAGCATCTCCGGGGTGGAGAACGCCTTTAAGCTTCGCCTCATCACTTGATCTCCCATCATACAGCCTTGCATCCTATTCCAAAGCGATCTTTAGCAGAAGGAAGTTCTCCCGGGGAACTGCGATGACGCTCCCCTGAGCGATCTCCCTCCGGGAGACAAGATCGGTCATCTTAACCTTCCCCGGGTCGAGCCCCAGCCCCTTCCAGTCAACATCGAGACGCTCGCGCTGATCCTCCTTTGAGAAATTGCCGATGGTCGCAAGGATGCCTTCCTTGTTCCGATAGAGACTGACCGCCAGTGTCCCGTTGGCCGGGGAGACGAACTTCTGGCTCCAGTACGGGAGAAACTCCGTCTCCGGGTCCCGAATCCAAGGGTTCACCAGTTCGAGATGCCGGGAAACATACTGGCGGTTGCTCCAGACGTTCCAGATCGGCGTATCGTTGAGCAGGGCCTGGGTCAGGAAGGTGGCGTTGAGCACCTCGGACATCTGGTCTTCCTTAGGCCCCACCTGTCCGTAGTTTGGCAACAGCATGACGTTGACCCCCTGTTGATGGCCGAAGATCGCCTGCCACTTGTCCGGAGGGTAGAGATCGAAGTAGCTCGGGGTCTGCACCATCCTGTGGTTGATCTCCTCGCCCTCCAGCACGATGTCCGAAAAACCGTGGGCCACCGAGGTCAATCCCGCCGACATGTGCAGGACCAGCGCCGGGGGGATCGTTCCGACCGGTCTGCTTTCATGAAGGGAAACATAGAGATTCCTCAGATACTTCCGCAGGGAAAGGATCGGGGTGGTGACATGCGCCGCCCCCGCCTCGTCCCGATACCCGCAGCCGTGCAGTTCATTGGCACAGGGATACGCCTTGGCGCAATCGACATAGATAGCCCTCAGATCAGCGTGTTGGATCATCCGGTCAAAAAACCAGGTCTGAAAGCGTGCGCTGTCCGAGTGCACACACCCCCATTGGTAGGGACCGTGGGGATTCTTCCACCGGGTCCCGAAGACTTCCCACTCCGTGGTGGTCGGCGAGACAATATCGGGCGCAACATAGAACGCCATGTTCACCCCCTTTTCACGCCAGCGCTTCAGTTCGTTTTCCAAGGCTGAAAAACTCTTCGGGAAGGTGGGCAACGCGCCGTACAATCCATCCTGGTTATCGTCATGAAAGATCGACCGGTCGAGTTGCCATGGGTTCCCGATGCTATCGTACGGGTCGGGGCTGATCCGCAAGGATCTTCTCAGGGAAGCCGTTTCGCGGATCGGAGTCGCCTGAAGTCCAAAGAGGTAGTGTACTTTGGTCTTCGTTTTGAAAGGCTTGTCGACCGCCGTCACCTGCAGAAGATCGGTCTCCGGCTTCGCCACAAACCGAATGGCCTTTTCGGCGTCGCGATGGCTCCAGTATTGGTTTGACTCCGTAAACCACGTCACGCCGGCCTCGTGGTTGCCGATCCAGACATGGGGTAGATAACGCCCGAGAAGTTTTGGATCGAAAGCCCCCTGGATGACATCGCGGTGATGGTTGTGCGCATAGATCCGCCGGGCCAGTCCCTTTTCAAGGGGCACGTCCACCTTGATCTCCTGCACCTCCACCTCCGCGCCGGTGGGGACGATATCAAGCTCGACATACCACAACCCGTCAAACTCGAAGTGGGTGCGGGCGGCTACCGCGGCCGTTTTCGTTCTCCCGGTCAGTGAATAGATCCCCTCCCAATCCTTCTTCCCGGTCCACTCTCCCGAGCCTTCCCACTTCACCGGCTCCCCGTCCAGAACGATCGTGAGCGTGACCGGCTCGGGAATCACCGCTGTGCCGCCGGAGACGACGGAGGCCGGGAAAGGCGCCTTCTGAAGCCCATACCTGCGCCCCCACACGCCGACTTCCTCCTTCCCGTAGGAGATCGCCGTCCACGGCTTGGGGACTTTCGTCAACTGAGGGTCCCAGTCGAGCCATTCGGGTTGTCCGATATGGTTATAGGCGACCTGATGGACGGAAATCTGCCCTCCCTCCCTCGAAAGCCATTGCACCTCGAAAGTATAGCGATGGGCGGGAATATTCCGGGCGTCAATGGCGTACACCCATTGCCGTTTCCCCGGTTCGATCTTTACCGTCTCCCTCCTGACTTCCTTGCCCGTTTCATCCAGCAGCCGGATGACGGCACCGGCGGCGGCGAGTGAAGGCGCTTCGATGATCAGCTTGCCCGCCTCAAAATCGGTGCGGACACGGAAGGCGCTCTCTCCGCGGACCTTCATCGGGATCGACTGGCGGAAGATCACCTTCTCACCTTTGTCGGACGCCTCAACAATCAGGTTCGATGCCTGACCACTTGGAAGCTGTTCTTCAAGGTTCGCCCGAGCGCCTGCCGTCAAGGGAGTCTGCTTTCGTTCAAGGACCGTCTCCGTCCCTTCGACAAGGGAGAGGGTCACTTCCTCAACCTTTTTCTCTGGAGCCAGCGCTTCAAAGCTACCCTTGACCAACGCCTCCTGCAAGGGGAGTTCATCGATGTTCAGGCGGTAAGCCTCGCCCTTTGCCCCAAAGATCAGTTCGCCCATATGGGAATAGAATGACCGGGGCGTGAACGACCAGGCAGTCTGGGAATCGGGCTCGACCGTCCGCCAGTTCCTGACAAAATTGGCCGACCAGCGCGTTCCCGGTCCGATCTTCCCGGTGAAGATGCTTCGGATGGGGATTTTCAGTTCCGCATACCAGTAACCTTCATAGAGCGTGTTCCGGTATTCCCAGTCCGCCTTCCACTGGGCATCCTTGGAACGGTGGTAGGCATGAAAGCCTTGCGAGTTCCCGATAAACTGGTAGCAATTGATCGGTTCGTTATCCGGGGCAAAGAAGACCTCGATGGAATCATCCTTGAAGACGGCCTTCGTTCCGTTCTCCTTTACTTCAGCCCGCAGCTTCATCCCCGGAGCGCGGGAAACCATCATCAGGTAGATATGTTCATCATCATACCCGGCATAGGTTTTGAAGGTCTGGTCGGGATTGACCACCGGTATAATCGCCTGAATCCCGCCAAAGAGGACGGAAGCTTCATCCCATTCGCCCGAAGTCAGCACCCCGTCAATGACGGGCGGTCGGGCAAGGTAGGGAATCGTCGCCACCGAGGGGGGGACGAACTCCAGATTGGGAGCCCCGGCCTGCTTCTTTGAAACCATCGCCTGGATCTCATCCGGCGTCGGGATGGTCCCTGTAAGTTGCAATCCGGCAAAAGCCGTCCGGAAAAAATCGCCGTCCGGTTTCGCATTGGCCGCCGAGAGGCGCAGCTTCGTGATCGTCCCGTCGGGAAGCTGGTGTTCCCTGATGCTGGATGACGACACCTCCTTGCCATCAAGGTAGAGGACGATCTGCCGGTCGTTCTGCGACCAGGTTGCCGCGAAATGATGCCATTGGTTCTTTTTCCAGCCGGAGATTGAAGTATTGGCAAGGGTATATTGCGCGTCTCGTCCGCCCGGAGAGGGGCGACCATAGAGGAAGATCAGGCCGAGCTTGTTCTGGTCCTCCTGATATTTGTAGACGCTCAGCCAGGCGGTCTCCGTCTTCGCGCTCACCAGGTGCACCATATCCTGCTCCTGCCCGGCCCAGTTCACCGGGCGCACCCAGCCCAAAAGGCAGCCTTCCTCCAGCGGAAAGGCTTCATTAAGTTCCAGGGTGCTCCCCTGTCTGCCTGGGATGACCATCATCCCCATGCCGGGGTCGTGGGTCACTTCCGCTTCGTTGGCCTTCACTTCGACCCGTTCAAATAGCGTGTCGGCCTGCAAGGGAGGGGAAAAGAGCGCCCAGAGATAGCCTGAGAACGCCAGAACGATTTTTGAGAAATTTTTCATGGTTGGTGAAGAGACTCAAACGCTGAAGCCGCTCCTTTTCCGGGGGCGCAGGCGGCTTGCGAACAGGAGCAGGCCAAACCCGCCAAGGGCTCCCAAAGTGACAACACCCGGTTCAGGGACTACCGATCCGGTGATATAGTAAACCGCCGTTTGGGTAGCGATCGGTATCAGGTTGGCCGAAATCGAAGGATTATAGTAATAGAAGTATTCGCCAAAAGGCAGCGTCGTACCGATATTATCGAGGGTGAACCCCATCGTGTTAGAAGTCTGCGGTCCGTCGAACGCCAGGCGAAGTCCATAAATCTGGTCCGCTTCGATGGCGACTGCCTGGCCGAGCGAGAAGTGGATATAGCCTCCGGCTCCAAAGGAAGGCAGGAGCCCGGACTGGGCCGAAACCTCCTCGCGCCCGCCATTGAGGGTAGCTCCTGTAAACTTCTCGACGATCAGCTTGAAAGGACGGTCAACGGTCGTCTGCGATGAACTCGGAGCATGCAGGACGATCCCCGTCAGGTTGAACGCTGTGTCGGTCTGGAAGAGTTGAGCGGTTTCGTTGCGTGGCTGCTCCGATTCTTCGCGCCATCTCCAGGTGTTGCCGGCGCGGTTCTCCGCTGAGGGTAAGGGATGGCTTAGAACAATATCGAGGCTTGGCGCGACCGAGCTGTGGGTGACCACCACCTGGGCGGAAGCCGCGTGGGTGAGGGCGACCATGACAAGGGCGAGTAGGGGAGTTTTCATATGGGGAGGGTTTTCTAAAAAGTTGATGTCAGGCTTCCTGACTCACGGGGCGACGTTCTCCGCGCGAGACCATGAAAGGGACGACGGGAGAGGACGAAGGCTCCCGGCCCTCAAGGTATTCCTTCATCTTGTCGGCGCAGATTTGCGCCACTGTTTTCACGGAAACAAAACAGTGGATCAGATTGGGGCGGGGCGCCAGTTTCACGGCATCAGACCCCCAACTCGCCAACCCGACTTGCGAGCCATTCCCCTGCTCCTCAATCGCGGCGCTGCACGCTTCCACGATCAGATCGCTTTCGATAAAGACGCAATCGGGTCTGTGCGCTGCCTGCTTCCAGATTTCGCGGATCGCCTCTTGCGCTTCTTGGGCATCGAGGCCGCTGATGTCATCGCGGATACAATCCTGGGCGAGGGTGATGCCGTAATCCGGCGCGTGCTTGCGAAAGAGTTCCAGGAAATGGATGGGAAACGCCGTGGGAGTATCCTTCAGGAGCACGGCCATCCTTTCATGTCCACGACTGCGAAAAAAATCGAGCATCGTGCAGATCATTTTTTCGTGATCCGCCCCCACGCGAATGTCCGCGGAGAGGCTGGCCCCCACGATCGGGATCGCCCGTTTCTGCAACTCGGATATCCAGGAAGGATGCCTCTGGGCCAGCAGCGGAACCACTCCGTTGATGCGGTTCTGCCGCAGTTCGTCGAAAAACTCCCGGCAGGTCAGTTCCCCGATCTCTACGCCGAGGCGCAGATGGCCCAGATAAGGACGTGTCGGGATGTTGTACTTGAAAAAGCAGAGCCGCAGTTCCTGAAGCAGCTTCAGGTAAACCGGGGAAAGGTTGTCGCTGGAAACATCCGCCTCCAGAAGCAGCGCCACATGCTTGCCATGCCGGGCGTCGGGGTCCAGCAGGAAGGTTCCCCGCCCCTGGCGCTTTTCAATCCAGCCCTCCTGCTCAAGCGTCCGCATCGCCTGCCGGATCGTTGTGATCGAAACGCCGAACTCCTTGATATACTCCGTCTCCGTAGGAAGCCGGTCGCCCGGTTTCCGGTCCGCAAACGAACGCATGATCCGTCCCTTGACCTGCTGGTAGAGAGGCAGCAGTCGTTCCATGGGATGGGGCTCACTCAAAGCGGGAGGCGGGAGATGGGATGGTGGCCACGTATTCATAGCGTCCTTACTTCATAACTATGAATTAGGCTCAACGTCAAGCGGAAATTTTTCTCTACCAGCTCACGGGAAACCGCCTCCTGTTTCAGGACCCGTTCGCTTCAAGCCTGCAAGGCACGGAGCTTCTCCAGCGCGCGGCCCGAGTCGATCTGCCGCGCCGCGAGGTCGAGGCCCTCCGCGAGGTTCCCGGCGAGACCGACGACGACAAAACCGGCAGCGGCGTTGAGCAGAACGAGGTCGCGCTTCGGCCCCCGGAGGGTTCCGGAAAGGATGTCGCGCAGGATGGTGGCGTTGACCTGCCGGTCGCCGCCCCGCAGTTCTTCAAGCGTTGCGGGAACCAGCCCAAGTTGGGCAATCGTCTCCCGGTCGATGCGGGCGGTGGCGATCGCCTTAGGGGAAACCGTGTAGTAATCGGTCGGCCCCATGGTCGAGAGTTCGTCCATCCCCTGCCCGTCGCTGCTCTCGCCATGGACCACCCATGCCTGCTGCCGCCCGAGCTGCTGAAGCACGCTGGCGTACTTTGCAAGCACCGGCTTCGAAAAAATCCCGATCAACTGGTGCGCCGGTCGCGCCGGGTTGAGCAGCGGCCCGAGCAGGTTGAATACCGTGGCGACCCCTTCGGCGGCGAGTTGCTTGCGGACCGGCCCGATCACCTTGAACGCCGGGTGGTAAAGCGGCGCAAAGAGAAACCCGAGCCCGGTCCGGCGGACCTGTTCGCGCAACGCTTCGGGCGATTGCTCGACCGGAATCCCGAGCGCTTCGAGCACATCGGCCCCGCCGCATTGCGAGGTGATGCTCCGGTTCCCGTGCTTGACGACCACCGCGCCCCCTGCGGCGAGGACAAACATGCTCGTCGTCGAGACATTGAAAAGATGGAGCCGATCGCCCCCCGTGCCGCAGACATCGAGCATCGGCCCGGGAAGGGTCGCCGGGTCGAGCGCCGGGTCAACCGCATGTTCCAGAAAGGCTTCAACGAGCCCCGCGATCTCCTCCGCGCTTTCGCCGCGCGCGGTCAGGGCGCGCAAAAAATCGGCCTTCTCCGGAAGGGTCACCGCCTCGGAAAGCAGGGCGCGCGCGGCGAAACGGATGGCGTCGCCACCGAGGGAGGGCGTTCCGGCGAGCGCCACGGTCAGGTCGCGCAGGGAGTCCGCTGAAGAAATCATAGCCGGTGCGCTTTCAGGTCAGGCACGCCATCTCGCACTGCGGCGAATTGGGCACGAGGTCGAGTTCCCTGAGGAGTTCCTGGTCGGCATCGGCTCCCGGGTTGGCCGCCGTGAGCAGTTTGTTGCCGTAGAAAATGGAATTCGCCCCGGCAAAGAAGCAGAGCGCCTGCCCTTCCCGGGAAAGCCGCGTGCGCCCCGCGCTCAGGCGGACGCGCGCTTTTGGCAGGACGATCCGCGTCGTCGCCACGAGGCGGACGAGCTGGAAGATATCGACCGGCTGCTGGTTTTCGAGCGGCGTGCCGGGCATGGCCATCAAACAGTTGATCGGCACGCTTTCGGGCGGGGGGTCAAACTTGGTGAGCACCTCCAGCATCTTGAGCCGGTCGATCTCCTGCTCGCCCAGGCCGATGATCCCGCCGCAGCAGACCGACATCCCGCTCTCCTGCACGGCGGCGATGGTGTTGAGCCGGTCCTGAAAGGTGTGGGTCGTCACGATCTCCGGGTAGTAATCGGGCGAGGTGTCGATGTTGTGGTTATAGGCGGTCACCCCCGCTTCCTTGAGCTTGTGTGCCTCGGCGGAACTCAGTTGCCCGAGGGTCACGCAGACTTCCATGCCGAGTTTGCTGACATCGCGCACGGCGTCGAGCACCTGTTCGAACCGGGGATCGCCATCGCGCACCCCTTTCCACGCCGCGCCCATGCAGAAGCGCGAGGAACCGTTTTCGCGCGCGGCCTTCGCCTTTTCCAGAATCGCCTCCTTCGACATCAGCTTCTCCCGCTCGACCCCGGTGGAGTAACGGGCGCTCTGGGCGCAGTAGCTGCAATCCTCCGAGCAGCCTCCCGTCTTGATGGAAAGGAGCGTGCAGAGCTGCACTTCGTCTCCCTTCCAGTGGTCAAGATAGACGCTCCTCGACTGCGCAATGAGTTCGAAAAACGGCTGGTCGTAGATACGTTGAAGCTCGGCAAGATTCATGGTGAGGCGGTCACTTTACCGGAGAGAACCGGGAGGCTGCAAGCTCCCATCTCGCGGGGGACTTTTTGAGAACGATGAAAGAACTTCCCGGCCCTGGCATCCCCTCAAAAGCAGCCGTGCGTCAACCATCTGTCGACCTGTTCCGACCTCCCTCCCCCTTACTCCCCAAACCCGGCATCGCTCGCGAGCGTCCAGGTCGTGCCGCCGTCGCTGCTCTTGAAAAGGCCGGCGTAGTTTCCGGTGGCCGGGTTTTCGGAGCGGTAGATGGAATGGGTCATCCGGTAGGTGAAGTAGAGATAGAGCGTCCCTTTGCGGTCGACGGTCAGCTTGTGGTAGTAGACGCTGTAGCCGGGGAGCGGCGGCAGGATCATCGGGGTGGCTTCCTCCCATGGCCCGCCTGCGGGCTTTCTCTGGACAGAAAGGGCGCGGTAACGCTCGGTGAACCCGGGGAAGGGTCCGTTGACATCCTGGAAATCGTGCCGGAAGGCGATGTGAAGCGCGTCGTCGCTGCCGCAGACCAGGCCGACGTAGGTTTGCGCGCCGCTCTCGGCCGGGCCGACGCCGTTGGCCTTCAATCCGGTCTTCAGAACCACTTCGGGGGCGCTCCAGCCGCCGGAGATGGAGTTCGGCTCCAGCGAATGTACATAGTGAAACGGGTTTTTCCCGTGCGCCCCGAGGACGACGTGAAGGATTCCCTTGCTGTCGGGCGCAATGCCGGAGCTGTTGTGCATGTCGTTGACCGGCGGTGCGTACCCGAGGAAGACCGGCCCTTCAAGCTGACCCGAATCGCGGTGATACGTCACGATATAGGTCGGCACCCCGGCGTTCTTTTGCGGCTCGTCGGTCACTTCGCCGTAGACGACATGAATCTTGTTGCCCAGCGAGGCGATCGTCGATGCGCCGCCGGAATGGGTGCAGAGATTGATCGCGTTGCGGCTTAAGACCACCCGCTTCTCCAGCGAAAGCGACCCATCCTTCTTCTTTTCGGGAACGATCAGCTCGAGAACCCGGTGATCGCGCCACTTTTCCTCCGCGCTCCGCTTCTCATGTTCGACCGCCGTATAGATCACCACCGGCGGCGGTCCTTCGGCGCGGTTGTGCCCGGTGAACCCCTCGATGTCGGCAAGGGCGACCCCCGGCTTGTCGAGGAGATAGGCCTTGAAGCCGCCTCCGGGAGACGGTTCATGAAGTAAAACCCGCACCGCCTCGCTCGCTTTTCCGGTGGCGGTCGCCGAAACGGTGGTATAGACGCCCCCTTCCGTGTCAAAGGCGGTCCGGGTCGAGTAAAAGGTCGAGCCGAGCACGGTTTCCTGAAAACCGGGGAGCACGGAGGCGATGGCGCCGGCAAAGTTATCGAGCACCCATTTGCCCCCGCTCCGGTGAAAAACCCCGTCGGAACGGCTCCGCGTGACGGTCTGGCGGACGAATGGATGGTTGGAAGGATCGAAATCGACCTGATTGAGCGGATAGCCCGGCTCATAGCCAAACTTCTCCGCCACGTGTTCGAACGGCTTGTAGGCGACCGGGAGCTTGAGCGCCTCCTCCTTCCGTTCCGGAACAAAACGGATCGAGCCAAAGGTGGTGTAACCGGGAAGGTCGAGCGCGGTCACGCGGAGGAGATGTTTTTCGGGCTTCGAAAACCCGCCGGCCACTTCATACGGAACCTTCAACGTCCGGTCCTCACCCGGGGCGAGCACGATTTCCTCCGCCGGGAGCTTCAGGGCGACCGCCGCCCCTTCCGGCGAGACCGCCTCCACCTTGAAACGGTGGCTCGCGGCGCTGGCGTGGTTGTGCATCCGCCATTCCAGTTCGCCCTTTTGCGCGGCGGGCGCGAGTTCGCGGATCGTCTGATACGGCGTCAACACCCAGCGCAGGTCGGCGACGGGGAGGTACGCTTCCTTGTGAAAGGAGAAAAACCCGTGGTCCTCCAGCGCGAACCCACCCCATTGATGCCAGGAGGTGAGCCCTTCCACGTCGAGCGCAACCAAAGCGCCGCCGGTGTCGATCTTCCACAACGGTTCGCGGCCCGGCTTTGCCGTGAAAACCTTTCGGGTCTCCTTTTCGGAAACGGCGAGCGCGACCTCCTTTGCCTCGGGCGGGTGGATCTCCAGGCTGCCCGCTGTCTCCGGCAGGGCGGTTGCCTTGATGGAAAACCGCTCCTGCGTCGGCTGGAACCAGAGCGAGACGCCCGGTTCCTGGTCGCCGAAGATCACCAGGGGCGTTTTGCCGCGCCCGCCCGGCGTCTCTCCCCGGGCAAAAACATATTTGGAGGCGTTGGTTGAAAAACCCCACGCCGTATCGTAGCGAACCCCGTCAAAGCCGGTCAGCGAGACCATTAAAAGGTAGATGCCCGGTTCGCCAACCTCGGCCTTGAGTTCAACCGCCGTGGTTTCGCCCGGGGTGCCGTCGGCCTTGCTTCCGTCGTCCTGAAGGTTGGCGGATGCTACGCATTGGCGGTCGGGCGAAAGCAGCCAGGCGTAAAGGTTCCCCTGGTATTTGTCGCGCTGGTTGATGTCGCGCTTGAGCACTTCCACGCGCAGCGTCCCCTTCTCCGCCTTCAGGTAAACGCCCCCTTCGTTGGAGAGGACCGGCGGAATGCTGTAGCGCATCGGCTCCTGCGGCGTTTCCCGGGCAAGCCCGGTGCCGGTCGTGGCGAGGGAGAAGGAAAGGAAAAGGGCGGCTTGAAGCAGCGTGGTTCGCAGGGACATTTTGAGTAAGGTTAATCGACCGGGACGGCACTCACGTGCCAGTCAAGGAAGAGGGTATTGCGGTGTTTGCCGTGAACGGGCCGGGGCGAAAGGCTCCCGGCGTAGGTGGGGGCGTTGCCGACGTCGATGTCGCTCAACACGGCAAAGGAGGCCCGCTCGTCAATCGCCATGAGGCGCATCGGCGGAATATCCTCGGTCTTGCCAAAGGGGCGGACGGTCTCGCCGTTGACTTTTTTGCTTAACGTGATGAAGCCGGGTGTCGTCAGCTTGTCGCCGCCGGTGTCGAGTTTCCTGAGCCACGCCATGCAGGCAATCTGCGAAGGAAACTGGCGGTGGCCCTTCGGCCCGGGCGGCGGCAGACCGAGGTAGCTGCCCAACACGCGCGGGATGTGGAACTGGTCGCTGTAGGTCAGGTCATACCCGAGGCGCTGCCCTCCGGACAACGGCCCGGGCAACATGCCGTTGTGATCGTTGACGTAAGCCTGCATCGCTACGCCGATCATCCTCAAACTGCCGACGCAACGGACGTTGTCGCTCACTTCCCGCGTCCGGCCCGTGCCCTGCACGGCGAGGATCGCCAACACGGCAAGGATCGCCAGGGCCACCACGATTTCGAGAAGCGTGTAGGCGTTCCGGCGGGAGTGAACGATCGGGTGATGGAAGATGAGGGGAGCTTTCATGAGGGGTTCGCTATTGATCGCCGCAGCCGGTGCTTTTTCAAGCCGATAGCGGCGAAACCTCCGGTCATCGGTCCGCCGCGAGCGACTTCGACCTCCTTTGCCGGAGCGCCAGCAGGGCGAGCCCGCCGAGTCCGGTCAAGAGCCACGTCCCCGGCTCGGGGATGACGGCCACTCTCCACCCTCCCGCTTCGTTCAGGTTGGAAAGATCCCAGGAGAGGCCGCCCTGCAGTTCGGGCATCTCAAAGAGTTCGAAATCACCGGAAACACCTCCGGTGGCTCCATCGACCAGAGTCCAGCTATCATTGAGCACCGGTTCGTACCCGGCCAGCGAGAGGCGGAGCGTCACACCGCTCCCGAGCACCAGGCTTGCGCCGGGATTGAGCGCAAGCTGATCCATTTCGCCGGAGGCAAAAAGTTTGACCTCCAGAAAACTGCCCGCCTCCAGCGTCATGCTTTGGGTGATGTTGAGTTGTTGTGCCGCCGTGCGGCCCTCCACGCCGATGGCGAGAACCGCCCCTTCGGCGATCGTTACCGGCGTCGCCTGCAGGCCGTTGCCTTCCGCTTCGAAACGACCGGCCACCTGCACGCCGGGCGAGGTGAGGGTCGCCCCTGACTCAAGCCGCAGCAGGGCGTTCTTGCCAATAGTAAGGGCGCCCGCCGTCTGGGTCAGCGTCGATCCGTCTTCAATGAGGAGGGCATTGCTCCCGTGTTCGAGCGTTGAAGTGATGTCGTGCCCGTGGATGGTGACATTGCCGTCGGTGGTCAACTTCCCGCCATCGGTGAGACGCACAAAGCTGCCGCCCGCACCGGTCGGCGTACTGCTTACGCCGATCGTCAGGGCGGCGGCGGAGGTCATTTCGAGCTTCGAACCGGCTCCGCTCACGGTGACGGAGTTGGAGTGGGTGCCCGCCATCTGGCTGATTTTCATCGAGACCGTGGAACTGACGACACCTCCTTGACTGATGTTCATCTGGCTCCCGTTCACCCCCTCGCCGACACCTGCGCCGATTTCAATGGACCGGTTGGAATCCGTGGAGATGGTCACCTTCGACCCCGCTCCTTCCACCGCAAACTGGTTCCCGAAGGAGTTTTCAATATACCCGATCCGGACACCGTTGAGGGTCAGCTTCGCGCCGCCAATGACCCGGAGTTCGTTGGAGCCGGAGCCCCGCCCGATGATACTCAGGTTCGCGGTCGCCGTGGCGTTAAGCCCGCTGCCGCTCAGCGTCAGCTTGTTTCCGTCCGCCGTATTGGGTTGCCCGATCACCAGATTGCCCAGGCTCAACGTCGCGCTTCCTCCCGCCGGGCCGCTGAAAATAAGATGCCCGGCGTAGTTCGCACGCGCGCCGACGGTGACGCCCGTCGAGGTGAAACTGCTGGCATTTCCCAGCGCAATGGAGACCTGCATCCGGCGGACATTCAACGCATCAAAACTGATGATTTCGCCCGGCCCCACCGTCACGTCGGAATTTACGGCATTGTCAAAACGCGCATCATCCCCTGCCCCTGGCACCCCCTTGTCCCACATGCCCGGCGAGGTCCAGTTTCCGTTGCCTCCCGCCCAGCTTTTAAGTTCAGCCAAGGCGCTTTGCGGAGCAATCCCGGCAAACGCTACAGCGCAGGCGATCGGAAAGAAGGAACGGGAAAGGCCGCGACAAAAGGACGGGGGAGTTTTCTTGAACATGGCAATGAAGAGGAGGAAGCGGAGAACGAACATCGTTTCCGCAGTTTTTGGAATACGGACCAATGGATACAACTTTCAAAGTTGTTGGGTCAATAGTATTTTTTAAGGAACAACCTGTTTTCTGCTGTTTCCATCCATAAAAATGCGATTTTTTAAAAAAGAGGCTTTTCTTTTTGGCGCTGAAATTGTTCCCTTGTTGGTACAACGCTAAGGAACCTTCACCGCTTCACCATGCCCCGACCCCAACGCCACGCCACGTTTGCCCCGGAAAGCGACATCCCGGCTTCCACGGCCGCGACAACGGCTGACCCGACGCCGCTCTATTCGCAGGTCCGCCGCACGCTGGAGAGCCGCCTGGCCAGCGGAGAGTTCCCGATCGGCAGCCAGCTCCCGCCGGAGCACGACCTTTGCCGGCAATACACCGTCAGCCGCAACACGTTGCGCAAGGCGCTGGAACTGATGGAGCACGACGGGTTGATCAGCCGCAGCCGGGGCAAGGGTTCCTTTGTCAAAAAACATCCGGCACCGGCGTTTCAGGCGCCGCACATCACGCGAAGAGTGGAAATCCGCTGCCAGGTCGCCCCTTTCCTGCGCGATACCTGGACGACTCCAACCTTTCAGCGCGCCCTCAAGCGGGAGCTTCCGCAGGTCGATCTCGTGATCAACACCCTCAAAAGGCCGTACAATCCCCAGGACGACCGGCGGCTGGTCGGCCTCGACTTTTACACGATGCCCTCCACCTTCGTTCACGCGGCGGAACGGCGTTTCCTGATTGGAGACTGGCGGGAGGTGTTCGGCGAAAACGGGTGGAACGCCCTGGTGGACGACCTTCCGGACGACGTGGCGCGGGCGATCGGCGAACCGCTCCTCCCCAAGCTGATGCCGGTCACCTTCTGTCCGCTGGTGCTGGTCTACAACCGGAATGTCTTTGACGCGGCCCGCGTCCCCCGCCCCCGTTTTAACTGGAGCGAAGCGGAGTTTCTGGCCACCTGCCAGCAACTGGTCGACTGCGACCGGACCCACCGTGTCTTTCCATTTCTCTGCGAGTTTTTCAGCACCAAACGGTGGCCCGCCTTCATCTATCGCGAAGGGGGGCGGATCTGGAGCGAAGACGGTCTGCGCTGCACCCTTGATGCCGAGGCGAGCCTGCGGGGGATTCGTTTCCTGAAGGAGATGAGCGTCGGTCGCGGCTTCATCAAGGCGATCATCGGCGCGGAAACCACGGCGGATTGCAGCTTTTTTGTCCGCGATCGCGTGGCGATCCAGCTCGCCAGTTTCGCCACGGTCAACCTCCTGAAGGAAAGCGGCCACGAAAACTGGGGGATGGTCGCGCTGCCCGAGGGGCGGCGGCGTTCGACGGTGATGGCGGAGTTCAACATCGCCGTTTCACCCCACCTGCGCGAACACCGGCTGATCGCCGAGTTTCTCCACCTGACGCGTCGACCCGAGATCCTGGCGCACCAGTTCGGGGTCTCCAACATGCCGGTCGCCTCGAAAAGCGGGATGGCCGCAATTGAAGCGACCGCTCCCGCGCAGAGCGTCCGCATCCTGCGCGATTTCATGAAGGCCGCGCCGGAAATGGAACCACTAGAATACCCCGCCTCCCGCTCCGCCGTCCTGAAACTCGAGGAGTTGATCAAGCATGTCTGGATCGACTTCGACAATGCCGAGGAGCATTGCCTCGAAATCTGCCAGGAGATCAACGAAATGCCCGAGCTTCAGAGCCGCCGGGCGCAGCCGCCGCCAAGGAGGTCGCTGCTGGAGTAGGTCTCGGGTTCACCCGTGTTCTCCCGGCGACCTCCAACCCCGCGACGGACGCGGAGGTCCGCCAGTAATCCGTCAATGGCGCTTGCGCGCCTACAATCCCTGGCGTTGCAGTTCCCGCTCCAGGGCGATCTTGAAATCGGCCATGTCGTCCGGCGAGGGGCGATATTCCGGCGTCGGCGGCATCAGGCCGAAACGGCCGGTCTGGTCGAGATACCACTCGGCCTGCACCCCGTCGCTGAAGGTGACCTTGCCGCTGACCAATGCGCCGGGGCGGACGATCTTGTCGAGCGAGACCTGCACGCCGCCTGCGGCTCCCGCCGTTTCGTCGGCGATCGGCGCGCCCGATTCATCCACCAGGCCGGAAGGAGCGGCTCCCGCGCCGGGTCCGGCGGCGTCGGCTTCAGCCTCCGGCTTCTTCGTTTCCGCTTCCTGAAGCTTCAACTCCAGATCATCAACGAGAAACCGCGCTTCCATATAGGTGAGGCGAACGTCAAACTCCTCCCCGAGTCGTTTCTGGACTTCCGCCAGCGTGGCTCCCTGGGCAACCCATTGGGCTACCGCCTGTCGGTGTTCTTCGGTCAGTTGCATGTTGGGGCTATCTTTACCCTCGTGGGGGTTGCCTTGGCCAGACTGAAAATCGCTCCCGCCGGATGGTTTTCGGTTAGGAAACGGCGCTCTCCACCGGTTCGGCCGCCGGTGCGGGCGGCGCGACCAGCCAGCGCGAAAACTTCTCCTCGACCTCCGGCGTGACGGTGATCTTGAAACCGTCGTCGGGAAGCATCCGGAGCGGCGTCTCCGCACCGCCGGTAAACTCCAGCACCACCCGGCTCTCTCCCGGGTTCTGCCAGATGACATCGCGGATGAAAATCAGGTCGTCCTCCGTTGTGGTGGTGCGGTCGAGCCGGAGGCGGACCGCCTTGCCGCCGTTCTCCGGGCGTTTGACCGCTTTGACCTCGTTGGCCGAAAGCCGGGGGCCTTCCTCGCGGAGATCGAGCCGCCCGGTGATGGCGACGACGCCCCCCTGGACCAGCAGCGACTGCGAACGGGTGTACGCCTCGCTCCAGATCATCACCTCCAGCGATTCGGTCAGGTCTTCCACAGTCACGATGGCAAATGGTTTGCTGTCCTTCTTCGTGAATTTCTTCTCCACCACCGCCAGCGCCCCGGCGATCGTCACCGTTGCCTTGTCCTCCTGTTCGCGCAGTTTGGCGATCGGCGTATACTTTCCGCCTTCCAGCACCGGGCGGTATTCCTCCAGCGGGTGCCCGGTGACGTAAAACCCGAGCAGCTCCTTTTCAAACGCCAGCTTTTCCGCCATCGTCCACGGCTGGACAGTGGAGCCGGCCCGTTTCCGCTTGGGCGGGGCGGTTTCAAACATGTCGAAAAGGGAGACCTGCCCGGCGGCGCGGTCGCGGTGTGAACTGGCGGCGACCGCCATGGCGGCGTCGATCTCGGAAAAGAGCTGGGCCCGTTCCTCGCCGGTAAAGTCAAACGCGCCGCACTTGACGAGGCATTCGATCCCCTTCTTGTTCATCTTGCGCGAATCGACCCGGAGGCAGAAATCCTCCAGCGACGCGAACGGTCCCGACTCCTTGCGCTCGGCAATGGCGGCTTCCACCCCGGCCTCCCCGACGTTCTTGATCGCCGCAAGCCCGTAGCGGATCGCGCCGTGGTACGGAGTGCCGTCCACTTTCGGTTCCAGATCGGCCGGAACCGCTTCCGGGGCGAATTTGAGCGAGCTGTGGTTCACGTCGGGCGGTAGGATCTTGATCCCCATCCGTTCGCATTCGCCGACGAAGATGCTGATCTTGTCGGTATTGGAAATTTCGTTGCTCATCACCGCCGCCATGAATTCGACGGGATAGTTCGCCTTCAGGTAGGCCGTCTGGTAACTGACCCAGGCGTAAGCCGCCGAGTGCGAACGGTTGAACCCGTACCCGGCGAATTTTTCGAGCAAGTCGAAAATCTCGTTCGCCTTGTCGGCCGGGATGTCGTGGAGCTTCTTGCACCCTTCGACAAAGGTGATCCGCTCCTGTGCCATCTTGGCCTTGTCCTTTTTACCCATGGCGCGGCGCAGGAGGTCGGCGCCCCCGAGGGTGTACCCGGCGAGCACCTGCACCGCCTGCATCACCTGTTCCTGGTAGACGAAGATCCCCTGCGTATCGGCACACACCTTGGCCAGGAGCGGGTGGGCGTACTTGATCTTCTGCAACCCCTTCTTGCGTTTGATGTAGTCGGGGATCAGGTCCATCGGCCCCGGGCGGTAGAGGGCCAGGATGGCGTTGATGTCTTCAATGTCCTTGAGTTCAAACTGGCGGCAGACGCTGACCATCCCGCCTGATTCCAACTGGAAGACCGCCGTGGTTTCCCCCCGGTTGAGCAGGGCGTAGGTCGGCGCGTCTTCGAGCGGGATCGTCGAAATCTCAAACTCCGGCGTGTGCTGGCGGATCAGGTTCTGCGCGTCATCAATCACCGTCAGCGTCTTGAGCCCGAGGAAGTCGCACTTGAGCATCCCGACATCGGTCAGGGGGCCCATGGCGTACTGGCTGACGATGGAGCCGTCGTTGGCCCGGGTCAGCGGGATGTATTCGCTCAAATCGCACGCCCCGATGACCACCCCGGCGGCGTGAACGCCGACGCCGCGCGTCAACCCTTCGAGTTTCGTCGCCGCTTCCCAGAGCTGGCGGGTGGCCGGTTCGGTATCGACCGCTTTTTTAAGTTCCGGGTTTTTGTCGATCGCCCCCGGCTCGTGCTCAGTCGCCCCGGTCTCCTTGTTCTTCTTGTTGAACCCGGTCAGGGTGATGCCGAGTTCGGTCGGGATCATCTTTGCGATCCGGTCGGCGTCGCCGTAGCTCCAGCCCATGACGCGCCCGACATCGCGCACGACCGATTTTGCGCCAAGCGTGCCGAACGTGATGATCTGGGAGACCGAGCGTTCGCCATATTTTTCGCGGACGTATTCGATCACTTCCGGGCGGCGGTTCTGGCAGAAGTCGACGTCGATATCGGGCGGGCTCAGGCGTTCGGGGTTGAGGAAGCGCTCGAAGAGGAGCTTGAACTTGATCGGGTCGATGTCGGTGATTCCCATCGCGTAGGCGATCAGCGAACCGGCCGCCGAACCGCGCCCAGGGCCGACCGGGATGCGCTGTTCCTTCGCCCAGTTGATGAAGTCCCAGACGATCAGGAAGTAATTGACGAACCCCTGTTTTTCCAACACCTCGAGTTCGATCGCGTACCGTTCCCGGATCACCGGAGAATCGGCCTCCGCCCCGTAACGACGTTGAATTCCGGCCTCGGTGATTTCGCGCAGGTACTCGTTCTGGCCCTTGCCCTCGGGCGGCTGGTAGTCGGGGTATTTCGGGGAGGTGTCGAGGTCGAAGCCGCACCGCTCGGCGATGACGAGCGTGTTGTCGCATGCCGAGGGATAATCGGAAAAGAGGGCGCGCATTTCGGCGGGGCTCTTGAAGTAGACCTCCGGGATGTACTTCATGCGCCGTTCGTCGGCGACGTTGGCCCCGGTGCCGATGCAGATCATGACATCGTGCGCCTCATGGTCGGCCCGGGTGAGGAAATGGACATCGTTGGCCGCAACGAGCCCGAGCCCGAGGTCTTTGGCGATGGCGGGGATGGAGGAATTGACCCGGCGCTGCTGTTCGAGGCCGTGGTCGTGCATTTCGAGGAAAAAGTTCTCCTTGCCGAGGATTTCGCGGTAGGTCGCCGCGATCTGGTGCGCCTTCGACTCGTCGTCGTCATGGTGCAGCGCCATCGCCACCTGCCCTTTGAGGCAGCCGCTCAGGCCGATCAACCCTTTGGAGTAACGGGCGAGGTGTTCGTGGTCGATGCGCGGCTTGTAGTACATCCCGTCGAGGTGGGCGATCGAGACGAGCCGGACGAGGTTTTTGTATCCCTCCTCGTTTTCGGCCAGGAGCGTGAAGTGAAACGAGGCGTCGCGCTGCGAAGTCGCCTTCTTTTCGAAGAGGGAACCGGGGGCCATGTAGACCTCGCACCCGATGATCGGCTTGATCCCCGCCTTCTTCGCCTCGTTGTAAAACGGCACCGTACCGAACATGTTGCCGTGGTCGGTGATCGCCACCGCCGGCATGCCGAACTCCTTCGCTTTCGCCATGAGGGCCGGGATGCGGACCGCGCCATCAAGGGTCGAATATTCGGTGTGCGTATGAAGGTGAACGAAGGAATCTGACATGGAGACAACGATACCCCCGATCGCCAGAAAAGAACAGGCCAACGGCCCGCCTGCCTTCGAAAAAAGGGGTTGCGGCCCCCCTCGCCTCCTCCGAAAAATGCGCCCGCCGAGGCGCCGATTTCCCCGGGTTAAAAAAAATTTATTTTTTCGATTGCCTAAATCGAACCTCCCACCTACCGTTTGCGTCTCTTCTCCGAAACCGGAGACGAAAGGAGCCTTAGCTCAATTGGTTAGAGCGCTGCCCTGTCACGGCAGAGGTTGCGGGTTCGAGTCCCGTAGGCTCCGCCACTCATTCGAGTGGCGGTTCCCAAAACGGCATTTCCCAGTTCCACAGGAGCGCCACCCTGCCGAGCGCTCCCGGTCTGCATTGGGGAAGCCTGTTCAATGCTATTGAAACCGGTGGCAGATGGATCATGCCTGCCCGATGACACAACTCAACATCGCCGCCATGAAAAAGAATCCGGGCTGCAATCTGCCGGGTGGGAGGAGACGCTGGCGAAGTATAAACCAAAGGCGACCGTTTCCACGACGACGGTGGGAGCATTTCTTGATGCGGTTACACGCTCCAGAATGTCCGAGAAGTCGAAGCAGCTCAACTTGTGAGCAACCCGTGAGCGGTTAAAAAATTAATCTCAACACCTCTGCACATGGCCCAAATTGACCTTCTGTCCTCCGAGCGTTGGAAACTGCAACTCCAGTTGCGGCGATGCCTCAAGCCGTTGCTAAACCCAACGGAATACCTCGTTGCCGATTTCATCTTCGACCGCACCGTAGCTTGGGGTAAAACGGAAGAGACGATTTTCCTAAACCAGATGATCAACGGAATGCTCCGACCAGAGCCAAACGAAAACCATGAGGTGTGGTTCGCTGCCCCGGTTGGGTTAAAAACCACCGTCCTTCGGGATATACTCGCCCGGATGGTCCGGCATGGTGTGCTGGAAAAGCGACAAGGGGTTTACGGCAGCCGGGGCGCTGCGTCGTATTGCCTCAAAATCAACTACGAAAACCTTATGCTCAAACTCCCCAAAAGCGAAAACCAGCCGCAAAAAGGGCTTCAATGCTCCAAACTACGCCCTTTCTATCGAACCCAAACTAATCGCCTTTGAGCCCGAGTTTTGAATATTAAAAATCACCCTATTTCTGCGCTTTCAATGGTTTGCGTGTCGTGTTTCCACAACGAAGGTCTTCGCCGCGTTGCAAGCTCTTTTACTTCTGCGGCGGCGACCACCTGTCATCAGTGCGGGGCTTTTGCTCCACCATTGACAGCCGAACAAGTGGAGGAAGCCGCATTTGAGTTCTTCATAAACGGAAGTATTCCAGCACGTTCTCAATTTGGAACCGAGCAATTCCGAATATTGGACTGTGACAACGGAAACGAAGCAGCCTTTAAAAGCTCCCTTGCGACAGACTGTGATCTCCTCCGCAGAAAAATAGGTATTCGGGTCTGTCGATACGAACCATCGCCTTTATGGAGGATCGGATGCGGTGACATTCAACTAGCCCTGTCAGTTGACGGCAAAAGAACTGCTGGAGTCCTGAACGAGATCGTTACGTCCGTACCGGCCGTGGTGTTTCCGATCGCCACCGTGCTGTACCGCATTCGACTCGGTCGTGTTTCACCTGACTCAGCGGAGTTTGATCCTCCACCGACTTACAATCGGGAGCAACACGGTCGATTCGATTCGCGGGATGTGGATATCTTGTACACGTCTTTGGACATTGAGACTTGCCTTCATGAAGCCCGCGTAGCGATAGCGGATGACATCACATTGGCAACTTTGCACACTCTTGTTGAATTGAAGCTCGCCGACCTCACAGCGTTTCCAGACAATGTCGATCCCCACAACTCCTTGCAGCTTCTCAGCCGGACATTTTCATTGGGCGGCGAGAACCATTACCCATCTTGTCGCCAGGTAGCTGCATCGTTGCGGTCAGCAGGCTTTGATGGATTCGTTTACGAGAGCCACTTCTCTTTAGTAAAGCCAAACGCACCAAAAAATGTTGCACTTTTTGGAAGACCCTTGGGTGCTCGCAAACTCGCACTCACCTCCGTCAATGGAATTGTACTTCGTAAGGTCAAATATTCATTTAGCTTCGGTCCCGCCCCTGACGACGATACAGACGATTCACCCCTTTGACAGCGAGTTTTGGATGAACCTCAGTCGTAAGTCGGTTCCCGAAGAGGAAAAGTTTCGGACCGGCGCAATTCATTATTATCCGGGGGAATCACTCCCATACCGATTCCCATCAAACGTAACATCTTTTGCGACCTGACTCAAATGGAGCGATACCAGTGCAGAAATGTCATCGGAGATGACCGGGAACGAAGCCTTTCATGAACGAGAGAGCGGTACAAAAGCCTAGGACGGGATCACCGACTATTCCTGTTATCACCATATACAACCGTGTGACGATATGGTGCGTGAAGGTGGCTTTACTCCCAATGCACGTGATTACACAGAACGTGGCCGAAACAATATCATCAATGCACTTCTATCGACTACCGAGGCCGAAGGCTGGGCTGCGTGCGGTTGACTGTCCGAGGTTTGAATCTCCGACCACGCCTGCCAATCGCTTCGCTCACCAATGGAGGCGATCAAAGGGACACGGCATCAAAGCCGTGGCGGGCGCGAATACCTGCGCCCTCTTCATGTTGCCTCTCGGTTTGTTTTTTGAGGGGGCAACTCAACCGGCAAAGGAACCCGGTTGGGGAGGAGATCGTCCTTTCTTGAACCCGAAAACTGGCTAAGAAGTGACTAAGCGGAGAATTTTCCGCTCTTTTGAAAACTTGCGTAAGTGCCTGTCGCTGAGGGTGGTGCATCCTCTGGGACTCGAACCCAGAACCTAGTGATTAAGAGTCACGTGCTCTACCAATTGAGCTAAGGATGCCCTTTTCCGGTTGCGGAAGGCGGTTAAGGTGGGGAAATCCGCCTCGGTTGTCAAACCGATTTCGAAAAAAAGTGCATCCTTTTTTTGGACGGGTCGCGTGGAGGCCCTCCGGGGCGGCGGAACGGGGGGCCGCAGCCGGGAAGGATGGGCTCCGGGAGCCTCCGATGGCGGAGATGCCGCCCGCGGGGACTCCCGGCAAATCGGTTTTTATCGGCGGTGGGCGTCGATCATCCAAAGATTTTTGTCGAGCATCCGGGAGACCTCGGTAAAGAGGTCGGATGTCCCCATGTCGTCGCAATCTTCGGAGGCTTCGATGGCGGCGCGGACCGACTTGGCGCAATGGGCCATCGAAGTCGAGACCGCCTGCACGTGGTCGAGGCCGTCGGTGATGTCGATCGGGTATTCGGGAAGGCGCGAATGCTCGGCCGCGAGGTGGACGGTGCCAAGGGCGGTGCCGCCGAGTTGGACGGCGCGCTCGGCCACGAGGTCGATCGCTTCGAGCAGCGCCGCGCTGACCTTGTCAAAAAGTTTGTGCAGCGCGATAAAATCGGGTCCCTTCACGTTCCAGTGCGCCTGCTTGACCTGGGAGTTGAGGTCGGTCAGGTCCGCCAGTTCCTGATTAAGGAGTTGAACCATCCGCTGCCGCGCTTTTTCGGGCAGATCGTTGAGAGTGGGGTGGAGTGTTGAGGACGCCGATGACGAAGGAGCGTGAGTTTTTGTAGCCATAGATAAAAATACCTTTCTCGTTTCTTGTTCGCGCTCGGAGCGGCCCGTGGGTGTGTCGAAGAAGAAACCACACAGCTCGACAGGCCCAGGCACTCTACCGGGCAGGTGAAGGTCCCGGCAAAGGCCCGCGCCTCTCCTGAAACACGAGTCCCCACGGTTCCGCGTCCGGCAGAAGAGAGTCTATCAAAAAGAACCCTCTGAAGGAAACCTTTTTCGTGATTAAAACGGATGTTTCGGGCGGGATCGGCTTCATTTCGCAAACCGCAACGGCGAAATGGTGATGCCGCCGCCGTCTGCCGCCCGGAAAATCATCGCAACGGGGAACCAAAAACGGTCGAAAATCAAAATTTCACGCGCTTTCCCCTTGCGTTGGGTTAAAATCGTAACCGACGATCAGATTGCTCATGAAATGGTACTACGCCAACGACTCCGAACGGATCGGTCCGCTTGAACAGGCGGACTGGGATCAACTCGTCCAGACCGACGAGATCACCCCGGAGACGCTGGTCTGGAACCCGACGCTTCCCGCCTGGACGCCGTACCGCGACCTCTGCGGCAACGGGGAAACCGCTCCCCCGCCCCCGCCGGGAGAGCTGTCGCCGCAGGTTGAGGCGGACCATGACGACCCCCGGCCGATCGCCGCCGCGCTCCAGGCCGCCGCCGCAAAAGTGGAGGAGGAACACCCCGAACTGCCCGCCGAGATGGCCAGGGAGGAGGAACCGCTCGAAGTACGTCTCGAGCAGATCGCCGCGCGTGACTACGAAGTCGCCACGGGCTCGCTTCTCGCCAGGAGTTTTTCGCTCATGCGCCGCCGTTTTCTGCGGCTGGTCGGCCTGACGGTGCCGCCGCTGATTTTGATGGCGCTCATCAGCGAACTGCTCGCCTCGCCGTTGATGAAGGTGATTTTTTCGCTGATCTACGAACCGGCGATGCTGGCGGGGATCTATGCGCTCTACCTCCAGACCATCCGGGGCGGTGGGAAGGCGTCCGACCTCGTTCGCGGTTTTTCACGCGGGGTCTTCGGCAGCGTGGTGGCGACGAAGTTCATCCTTCAGGGCATCCTTTATCTCTGCCTCTTTGTTGGACTGGCGCTGGTCCAGATCAGCGGATTGATCGACGCAGGCAACGCCGCGCAGGAGTGGCAGGAGTGGCCGCCGATGGTCTGGCTGGTGCTGCTTCTGGTCGGCAGCGTGGCGCTCCTTCCGGCGCTTTATTTCGGCTTTTGCTGGATGTTCGCAGTGCCGCTGATCCTCGACCATGCGGGAATCGGCTACCAGCGGGCGCTCCGCCTCAGCCGGCACAAGGTCCTCCAGCACCCGTGGCGGCTCTCGATCTTTCTGACCCTCCTCTCGCTCATTTTGATGATCCCGTTTCTCCTCCTCTTTGCCGGGAGCTTCTGGTACGCCGGTTCGCTCGAAGCGTGGCAGGGGATGACGACGGAGGTGGCCCAGATCGGCGTCCTGCTGCTGCTCGGTTGCGGGGTCTTTTTTCTCGTCGCGCTTCTTTACCTCTACGAGGCGATCTTTTCCCAACCGGTCGCATACCCGGCTCCGGACCGGAACGCCGATCCCGCCCCGTAGCCGCTCTTGTTCCTTATGGACCGCCCGCAGCCGTCAGTGTCACGATGGAAAGCCCTCCGTTATCGCGGGGAATGGCTCCTCTGCCAATCGCTGGCGACGGCGGTGCGCTGGCTCCCGAGGCGGCTTTGCGCGGTGCTGGCAGACCTGCTCGGTACGCTCGCCTTTCATTTTGACCGCCGGGGGCGCACCGTGGCGCTGGCCAATGTGACCATGGCGTTCGGACCGCGCTACAACCCCGAAGAACGCCGCGAGATCGTCCGGCGTTCGTACCAGAGCTTTGTGCGGACGATGGTCGATCTCCTCTGGGCTCCCCGGCTTAACCGGGACAACTGGCGCGACTTCATCGTGATGGAGGGCGACATGACGGTCTTCAAACAACACCGGGATGAGGGCGACGCGGACCGGCGGGGGGCGGTGCTCCTCTGCTCGCACTGGGGCAACTTTGAATGGTCGAGCCTCGCCGTCGGGTTCCATGACTGCCATGTCCACATCGTTGCCGAGAAATTCAAGAACCCTCATTTGAGCGCGATCTTCAACGGATGCCGCGAAGTCGCGGGTCACACGATCATTCCGCAGGAGTACTCCATGGTCCGCCTGCTCAAGATCGTCAAGCGGCGGGGGCTGGCGGGGATGTTGGTCGACCTTACCTTCCGGCCTGAACAGGCGGCCGTGCCGGTGGTCGCGTTTGGCCGGTTCATCTCCGCGACCTCGCTGCATGCCGTCCTCGCGCAACGGGGCGGCGCGGATCTCATCGCGGTCCACGGCGAATCGCTTCCGGACGGCCGGTGCCGGGTGACGGTCGACCCGCCGCTTGCGCTTCCCGAAGGGGCCGACCTGCAGGAGATCGCGCAGATCTGCTGGGATCACTTTGCCAAACGGATCGAGGAGCGGCCCGAACTCTGGATGTGGGCGTACAAACATTGGCGCTACCGGCCCAAGGCGACCCCGCCGGAGGAATACCCGTTTTACGCCAACCCCTCGGGGCGCTTTGAGCGGCTGCTCAAGGCCACGGTTGGGAAGGCTCCGGCGAAAAAAGCGTAGGTGCGCCCGCGCGCCGTGAAGTCCCTGTTTTTTGCGTTCTTTTTGGCAGGGAATGAGCTACGTTACGCCCCATCATGGACATTTTCGGATTTTTCAAAGGCGAACTGCTGGAGATCATCGAATTTCTCGACGATTCGCGCGACACCCTTTCGTGGCGTTTTCCCGACGAGGACCGGGCGATCAAGAACAATGCGCAACTGATCGTCCGCGAGAGCCAGGTGGCCCAGTTTGTCTACCTCGGCCAGTATGGCGATACCTTCGGGCCGGGCAAACATACCCTTTCGACCGACAACATCCCGGTTCTCACCAAGCTCAAGGGGTGGAAATACGGCTTTGATTCACCGTTCAAGGCGGATGTCTACTTCGTCACCACCCGCCTCTTTACCGGCAACAAATGGGGGACGGCGAACCCGATCATGATGCGCGATGCCGATTTCGGCGTCGTCCGCCTGCGCGCTTTCGGCACGTTTGATTTCCGCATCGTCAACCCCGCGCTCTTCCTCAAGGAAGTGGCCGGGACCGATCACCACTTCCGGCTCGACGAATTTTCCGACACGATGCGCTCGCGGATCGTCAGCGTTTTCAGCAATGCGCTGGCGAAGGCGGCGATCCCCGCGCTTGATGTCGCTGCGCGGTATGTGGAACTGGGCGAAGCGCTCCTGCCGCTCATCAACCCGGAAGTCAGCGAAAAGTACGGGCTGGAGATCACCAGCTTTATCGTGGAGAACGTCTCCGTCCCGCCGGAGGTCGAGGCCGCCATCGACAAGCGCTCGAGCATGTCGGTCATCGGCAATCTCAACGACTATGTGAAGTTCCAGATGGCCGAGTCGATGACCAAGGGGGGCGAAGGGGGCGGTTCTTCGGCGGCGCTTCCCGCGCAGATGGCGATGGGCTTCGGACTGGCGCAGGAGATGGTCAAGCAGATGCAGCAACCGGGCGCTTCCCCGGCTCCCGCAGCACCGGCGGCGGCTCCCGCGAACCACGGGCTGCCGGAACTGCTCACCCCCGCGCAGGTGGCCGAAGCGCTCGGCGTGAGCGAGGCCGACGTCCTCTCCACGCTGGAGGCGGGCGACCTCAAAGGGCGCAAGATCGGCTCCACCTACCGCGTTACCCGGGCGGCGTTGCAGGCTTTTCTGGAAGGATAGTCTCCCCTCATGGCTGAAGTCAGCGCCATGCGCAAGCATCCCTGCCCCGCGTGCGGTGGGGATGCGGAATGGAGCGCCGCGAAAAAATCGCTCGTCTGCCCCTTTTGCGGCACCGTCCTGCCGTGGGACGATGGTGAAACGCCGGTGGGCGCGCAGATCCTCGAACACGATCTGGAGGAGGCGCTCCGTAATGCCAGCCGGAAAGGCAAGGGGCTCAAGGCCGAGAAACAGGCGGTGCGGTGCGAAAGCTGCCGCGCGATCACCCTCTTTGATCCTGACCGCGTGGCGCAGCGGTGCGACTTCTGCGGTTCCCCGGCAATTGTTCCTGCGGAGGAACTGACCGACCTGATCACGCCCGAAAGCGTCATCCCGGCGGAGGTTCCCGCAACGCAGGTGCGCGATCTTTTGCGCCAATGGTACGGCTCGCGCTGGTTTGCCCCCAACCGGCTCAAACGGGCCGCGCTGACCGACACGCTCAAGGGGATCTACCTGCCGTACTGGACCTTTGACGCCCATGTCGACGCGCAGTGGACCGCGCAGTCGGGCTATTACTACTACACCACGGAAAGCTACCGCGATGCGAACGGGCGGATGCAGACGCGCCAGGTGCGGCATGTCCGCTGGGTGCCGAGTTCGGGCGAGTTGCAGCATTTTTTTGACGATGACCTGGTGCCCGGGACCGTTGGCGTCCATCTGCCGCTGCTGCGCAGAATCGAACCGTTCCCGACCTTCAACAAACTCAAGCCGTATGAACCGGCCTTTGTACGGGGATGGGTCGTGGAACGCTACCAGGTCGACCTCCGCGAAGCCGCCCGCGTCAGCAAACAGCAGATGGATGCCGCCATCGCCCGCCTCTGCGCGCAACAGGTGCCGGGCGATACGCACCGCGCCCTTTCGGTCGATTCCCGCTATGAAGGCCGCACCTTCAAGCATATCCTCGTCCCCGTCTGGCTGGGGACCTACAATTACGGGCGGCGTTCCTTTCAGGTGATCATCAACGGCGCGACGGCTCAGATCGCCGGGGAATACCCGCGAAGCTGGATCAAGATCACCTTTGCCGTGCTGGCGGCGATCGCGGTCGTGCTCCTGATCCTCTGGGCTTCGGGCGAGGGATGAGAAATAAAGACTCGAAGCCGGGCGGGTGGGACGCCTGTCTCTACGTCCACGCCGGTTCCTTTTCCGCCATGGCGCAGGCGGTCGCGGCGGCTTCGAGCTGGTTGTTCCCCGCGAAATCGCCGGAGAGGGAGGATGCGGCGTCCAACTGAAGAAAAAGATCGGTCTCGGGCCGGGCGATACACCCGGAGAGACGGAGGCCGGTGACGTGGCGGCACGCAATGGCGGCGCCACCCGAGCTTTGCGGCTGGCGCAGCAAGGCGCGGCTGAGGTGAACTTCCCCGCAATGCTCCAGCCAAAGCCCGTATTGCCAGACCGGGCTGATCTCCTCCCAATCGATCCGCAAACCGTCGATCACGCCCTCCTCCAGGTGGGTGATATGGAGCGCACACGGCAGCGCCGGGGCTCCGTTGCGGCCATGGTAGCCGATATGGCGAAGCGGCGTCGGCACGATTTCCTGAAAGGCGGTGTTGTCCGTGCCGCCGCGAAGGGTCAGGTGAACATCCTGAAAGGTGATGCGGCGCAGGGGCACCTCGGCGGTCCCTACCCATTGCGAAGCGGCGGAGGCGACCACCTTGAAGTGGGAGAATGAAATGTCGCTGACTTCGGCGGGCGGCATGGGGTCGCACCCGCTATTCATGGAAATCGGGATGATCGCATCGATGATGAAATTCGAAAAGGCGACCTGCCGGATCGCAACGCCGCTGGCCCCATGGGGCGAATAGCGCGAGACGATGCTGATCGCGGTGCGCGTTTCATCGACGACGATGTTGTTGAAGGTGATCCGCCGGATCACCCCGTTGCCCACGCCGACGCGGATCGCATTGCAAGGGCTGCTCAGGACGGAGTTGCTGACCGTAACGTTTTCGCAGGCTTGCGCCTCTTTGCCGAGCCTCCTGCCGCTGGCGCGAATGGTGATTGAGTCATCTCCGGAGCGGATGATGCAGTCGCTCACCGTCACGTTGCGGCAGCAGTCGATGTCGATCCCGTCGCCGTTCGCGGTCGCGGGGGGATTGGTGATGCGCACCGAGCGGACCTGCACATCGTCGCAACCGAGCAGGAAGAGCGTCCAGTACGGGGCGTTGAGAAGCGAAAGATCGCGCACGCGCACTTCGCGGCACTGGCAGAAGAAGATCATCTGGCCGGGACGCCAGGAGCGGATCGGGTAGTTGCCGCTCTTGTAGCGATAGGTGGCGATCGTGCCATCGGGAAGTTCCCCGAAAAAAGAGGAGGAACTTCCGTCAATGCAGCCGGGGCCGGTCAGCGAGACATTCTCCTGCCGGTAGGCGATCACCAGATGCGCTCCGGTGACCTGCTCGCGGCTGAAGACGACATTTTCGGGAAAAACATCGTCGGCGTTGTAAGCCTCGCGGGCACTGCTTGCGACGAGCGTCGCCCCCGGGCCGAGATGAAGCTCGACGTGACTCTTGAGCCAGAGCGTGCCCGTCAGGTAACGCCCTGTCGGGACGACGACGGTGCCGCCGCCTGCTGCGGCACAGGCGTCGATCGCCGCCTGAATCGCGCGCTGATCGCTGGTGATGCCGTTGCCGACGGCTCCATGGGTTCTGACATTAAAGCAGGATGTTGCTGACATGATTCGTAGACTGCGCCGAAGATAACAGTTTCGGGCTGACAACGCAGCCCCGGGCCAAAAGGACAAGCTCAATACGAAATTTCACGTGGTACAAAGTACTAGCCAACGCTGGTGGAGGTGATCCCCGGGCGATGCCGGCATGCCTGCCACAGAAGCGGAAAGGCTAACAGGGAAAACCAGGCCGCCCCCGGTTCGGGAATAGCAGTGACATTCAGGTAGAGGTGATTGGCATCATAGGAAAGGGCGCCCTCAAAACCTTCGAAGGTGTTTCCCAGGGTGAAAAGATCCAATCCCGAAGCGGTGGTCGAGCTAAAGAGGGTGTAGGTACCCGGGATCGCCCCGCCTGCCAGGCCGGTGATATCAATGGAGGTGATGCCGTCGACGGTCAGCTTTCCGCCGACGTTGATCGTCAGGTTGTTGTCGAGGGTAAACTCAAAGCGGCTGTCGGCAAAGGTATAGAGATCGGCGGTCAGCTCAAAGCTTCCTCCCTCCAGTGTGACCAGATTGCGAATGTGCAGGGTGCCTGCCGTGAACTGCCCGCCCTTGATGGCGATGGTTCCCCTGATGGAGTTGTTGAGGCCGGTGTTGGTCGAGGTGGCCCTGCCCCCTTCCTCCACCGTGAAGGTGTTTCCCGCGGCGACCTGAAAAAGATCGGAGGCTGTCAATTCGCCGCCGTCCCTGATGGTCAGCGAATTGCCCACCGCCCCCGACCCGCTGCCGATGCCGACACGCAGGAAACCGCTGACCGTCAAGGTTGAGCCCGTCTCGCCCGCGGCTCCTCCCACCACCACCGTGTTGTTGTCGGCGCCTTCCCGATAGCCGATGTAGAGACGGGAGGTGCTGACGGTGGAACCGCCTGATACGGAGAGGCTGTTGTCACTCGTTGCGGTGGGGAGGTCGCCGCTGACGTTCGCCTCCGAACTCCCCAGGTAGATACCTCCGGTCCCGATGACCTCCAGTGAGGACCCCTCGGAAACGGTCACCGAACTTCCCCCGCCGCCCGTTTTGTACCCGATCTGCAACCGTTTGACGAAGGTCGCGCTGGAACCTTGTTCCAGCACCATGGCGCCGGAAGCGGAATTTCCCACGCGATAGTAGTCGTTGCTGATGGTTCCATTGAGAACCGCTCCATTGGTGAGCTTCAGCGTGCCGCTGCCGCCTTCTCCCGCTCCCACCGTCAACACCTCATTGACCGTGGTGGTGCCGCCGTCAAGGGTCAAGGTTCCATGGTTGACCTGAAGGGAAAAGGAACTGAGGGCATAGCTTCCCTCGTCGTCATATAGCTTGAAGATCGCCTGGTTCCCGGTCTGCAAATAGATGCGACCGGTCTTCCCCGAACGAAGCTCGAAATCGTCGTGAAACTCTACGGTATAGGGATCGAGCCCCGCCGCGTCGAAGTAGACCGTATCTCCCGCGCTGGGGAGATCGTCATTGATCCAATTGGAGGGTTCAAGAAAGTCGCCCCCTGCTCCCTGGGTCCATGTTCGATCCGCCGCGTTGGACCAACCGGGAAAGAGCATGGCGATGGCGAAGGTCAGGGGGAGACCCAATCGGCAAAGAAAGGAGCGTTGATGTTGCATATCACAAGAGGTAGGTTTTGGGATGGAAAGGACTTCAACTTAATCTGTCGAAGAAGATTCAAACAGATCCTATCTTGTGTTAATGCGGTCGATTCTTACGCTTTCTATTCCAACCTTTTTCGCACGACCGGCGGAAAGCTGACCGTGGCGGTTTCCCAGGCGGTCACGGCTTCCACCAGCCGCTCTTCGTTTTCCAGTGCCAGCCGCTCCAGGGCGAGCTGTTGCTTCTGGCTTTCGAAGATGGAGACAAAGGACGCCCGCCCGTGGCCATAGGCTTCGGCGACCCGGTGCGTGTTGCGCCGGGCGAGTTCCAGCATTGCCCCGCGCGAACGCTTCACCAGCGCCGCGCCGCCTTCGATCCGCTCCCCCGCTTCGTCGATCTCGGTGCGGATCGCCAGATCCCGCGCGGCGACCCCGGCCTGCGCCCGTTGCCGGGCCGCCGCCGTTTCAGCGAGCCGACCGCGCTGGCGGTCCCAGAGGGGTAGCGGAATGGAAACCCGCACGCCGACGCCGCTGTAACCGTGTTCCGCTTCCTGAACCGCTTCGACCCCGACCATCACGCCATCCCAGCGCTGGGAGCGGGCGAGCCGTTGCTCCGCCTGGGCGCGATCGACCGAGAGCAGGGCGAGTTGCCGATCGGGGCGACGGGTCAGGGCGCTCTCCCCTTCCCGGCGCAGAACGGCGTGCGAAGGGGTGGCGGGCAGGTTTCCGCTGATCTTCAGCGGGGCATCGTCCGGGCGACCAAGTTTTCCGCGCAGTTGTGCCTGCAATGCCTCCTTTTCCACCGCCAGCCGTTCCTCCTCCAGCGTCAGTTGGGCTTCCTCGAGTTCGATCAACACCGCGTCGCTCGTTGCAGCCGTTCCGGCGGCGACCTGAGGGATGACCTTCTCGCGGATCGCCGCCAGTAGCTTGCGGTTTTCCTCCACCAGTTGCGCCCGGCGCTCCAGCAGCAACAGCCGCCGCGCCATGCCCAGAACCTCGCCCGCCAGCCGACGCCGGGCATCGCGGTACTCCTCCACGGCCATTGCCACATCGACCCGCGCCACCCCTTTCGCCTTGGCAAGCCGCCCCGCGAGCGGGAAGTTCTGCGAAAGGCCGTAGCGGTACATCCGGTCGGAAAAGCTTCGACCGCTCTCCAGCCCGGCTTCGAAGACCGGGTTGTCCCACAACCCCGCCTGAATGAGTCGCCCTTCCGCCTCGGCAATGATCCAGCGGGTTGAAAGGAGTTCCGGGTTGCGCTCGAGCGCTTCGGCGGCCGCCTCTTCCGGCGTCAAGGCACGGAGACCCGGAAGCGCAAGAAAGCAGCACGCGATGGACCAGAACAACATTGCGATCTTAACCGGCATGGAGGACCTCCCTTTCTGTTCTGGCGGATGGGCCGCTTTTTTTAAGTTCACGGGTTCGCAGCCAGGCGAAGATGACCGGGGTCACCAACAGGATATGTACCAGACTGCTCAAACAGCCGCCGACGACCGGCGTTGCCAGTGGTTGCATCACTTCGTTCCCGGTGCGATCCAGCCAGAAAACCGGCAAAAGGCTGGCAAGCGTGGTGGCGACGGTCATCACTTTGGGCCGCAGGCGCAGCCTTGCCCCATCCTTGACGGCGGCGATGATCTCCTCCTCATCGAGCGGCCGGCCCCGTTCCGCGCGCCGTTGTTCGAGCATCTCTTCGAGGTAAACGACCATCACCACGCCGGTCTGGATCGCCATCCCGAAAAGGGCGAGGTAGCCGACCGCCACCGCCGCCGTGAACGGAAAGCCGAGCAGGTATTGGAGAAAAACGCTTCCGCTCAAGGCAAAGGGAACGGCGAGGATGACGTGCGCCGCCTCCTTCGCGGAACCGTAGACGGAAAAGAGGAGGACGAAGATGATCGCGAGCGCCATCGGAATCACCCACTGCATCGTCTTCATAAACGCGATCTGGTTTTCGTACTCGCCGCTGTAGCCGATCGTCATCCCCGGGGCGAGAGTCGGGACGATCTCGTGTTCGATCCGTACCTTCACCTCTTTGACAAAGGCGCTCAGGTCGCGCCCCGCGACGTTGGCCTGGACAAAGACGCGCAGCCGCCCGTTTTCGCTGGCGATCTCGCTGGGGCCGACGACCCGCCGGATGTCGGCGAGTTGCCCAAGCGGCACGGCACCGGCCACGCCGTCGTCACCGGTGATCGGCACCAGCAGGTCGCCGACCCGGCGGAGATCGTCGCGCTCCCCGGCTTCGAGCCGGAGCTGGATCGGGTAGCGTTCGCGCCCGTCGATCAACGTCCCGACCTCCCTGCCGCCGATGCCGGTTTCCACGACTTCCAGCACCTCGCGGACTGAAAGCCCGTACCGCGCGATCGTCTCCCGCCGTGGCATCACCTCGAGGTACGGCTTGCCGACGACCCTTGAAACCGCGACGCCGGAAGCGCCCGGCACCGAGCTGACGATGCGCTCGACCTCGTAGGCCTTCTGCTGCAACGCCTGGAGATCGTCGCCAAAGATTTTCACGCCGAGCTGGGCGCGGATGCCGGTCGAGGTCATCAGGATGCGGTTCTCGATCGGCTGGAGGAACCCGCCCGGGACGAACCCCGGCACCTGCATCAGCGCGTGGCTCATCTCGTCCTTGAGGCGTTCGAGCGTCATCCCCTCGCGCCATTGCGCTTTTGGTTTGAGGAGGATCGTGGTTTCGATCATTTCGACGGGGGCGGGGTCGGTCGCCGTATCGGCCCGGCCGAGCTTGCCGGTCGCCAGTTCCACCTCGGGGAAGGAGGCGAACACTTCGTCCTGCCACGCCATCACCCGTTTGACCTCGCCCAGCGCGGTTGCGGGAGAGAGGACCGGCATGAAAAGGAGGCTCCCTTCATCGAGCTTCGGCATCGGTTCGCTCGGGATGCCCTTGAAAAGCCGCTGGATGCCCGGCACGGCGGCGAGCTTCGCGTTCCAGCCTGCCGGGAGGCCCCAGAACATCAGTTGGGAAATGAGCAGGAGCAATGCCGCCAGCACCAGCACGGCGGCGCGGTGGCGCAGCGACCAGTCGAGCAACGGTTCGTAAAGGCGCATCAACCCGCGCATGACCCGGTGTTCCTCCTCGCGCCGGAAGCGACCCCGGATCAAAAGCGAACAGAGCACCGGGACGATGCTGACACCGAGCACCGTCGAGCCGACCAGCGCAAAGGTCTTGGTAAACGCAAGCGGGTGAAAGAGCTTCCCGTCCTGCCCCTGCAAGGCGAAGACCGGCAGGAACGAGAGGAGGATGATCGCCATGGAAAAGAAGATCGGTCGCCCGACCTGCTGCGAGGCGGCAAGGGTACACGCCATCCGCTCCTGCGCGGTCAGGGGACGGCCGACTTCCTCCTGTTTCTGCTCGCCGTGCCGCAGGACGTTTTCGGTCATGACGATCCCCGCATCGACCAGGACGCCGATGGCGATCACCAGCCCCGAAAGGCTCATGATGTTGGAGGAAATGCCGAAGAGGTCCATCAGCAGGAACGAGATCAGGATGCTCGCGGGAAGCGGGAAGGTGACGATCAGGATCGAGCGGAAATGGAACAGGAAGATGACATGCGCGAGGGTCACGAGGATCACCTCCTCCACCAGCGCGTGGCGTAGCGTGTCGATGGTCCGGCCGATCAGGTCGCTCCGGTCGTAGAACGGGCGGATGGTGATGCCCGGCGGGAGGCTTTTCTGGATCCCGGCCACCCTTTCCTTTACGGAGCGGATGACGGACCAGGCGTTTTCGCCCGAGCGCATGACAACGATCCCGCCGACCACTTCGCGACCGTTGACATCAAGCGTTCCGCGCCGGAAATCGCCGCCGATGGTGACTTCCGCCACGTCGCGCAGGTAGACCGGTACGCCGCCGTGCCGGGCAACGACGATCTCTTCGATCTCCCCCACCCCCTGGAGCAGCCCGACGCCGCGCACGACAAACTCCTGCCCGTTTTCCTCCATCACCTTGCCGCCGACGTTCACATTGGCGGCTTTGAGCGCCTCCTCCAGTTGACCGAGGGTCACGCCCCGGTCGCGCAGGCGGGCGGAGGCGGCTTCGATCTGGTACGTTTTGACAAACCCGCCGATGCCGCCGACTTCCGCCACCCCTTCCACGGCGTTGAGCTGGTAGCGGATGAACCAGTCCTGAAGCGCGCGCAGGGTGCCGAGGTCGTAGCCATGGCCTTTGCCGTTTTCATCGACCGGCACCCGGGAGGGATCGACATCGAGGTAATATTGATAGATCCAGCCAAGCCCGGTGGCGTCGGGGCCGAGCCGGGGCGTCACCCCTTCGGGAAGGGTCTCGGCAAGGTAGTTAAGCCGTTCCATCACCCGTTGCCGGGCGAAGTAGAGGTCGATCGCGTCGTGAAAGATCACCGTTACCATCGACAGGCCGAACATGCTGCTGGCCCGGACGGTTTTCACCCCGGCGAGCCCCTGGAGGTTGACCGTCAGCGGGTAGGTGATCTGGTCCTCCACCTCCTGCGCCGAGCGGCCCGCCCAGTCGGCGACGAGGATCACCTGATTTTCACTCAGGTCGGGAATGGCATCGACCGGCGTCCGCAGGAGCGCGCGAACCCCGAGGCCGACGAGGACCAGTGTCGCCACTGCGACCAGGAAACGGTTGCGGAGCGACCATGCGATGAAGCGATGGATCATAGCGCGGCGGCGGGTAAAAGCTTCCGGAGGTAGGTGGCGGGGTCGCTGTTAAACTCGTCAATGCACGACTCGCAACAGAGCGACACCTCCTGTTTTTCATGGTGGAACCGGTACGGCTCGCCCATGGAACCGAGCTTTTCGCCGGAGACCGGGCAGTTCCCGGCGACGGCGGGCGGTTCCTCTTCCCCCCCGGGGCCGCCGGCATGAAGCTGGGCCTGCCCGTCGAGGAGGATCGCCCCCTTGGTCACGACCCGTTCGCCTTCGCCGACTCCGCCGAGCAACTCGACCTCGGTCTCCCCTTCCTGCCCGAGCTTCACCTTGGCCAGGCGGTAGCGCCCCTCGCCTTCATCGACAAAGACGCGCGGTTGCCCGCCGGGCCAGATGACTGCGGAGCGCGGCAGCAGGAGCCGGTCATTCAACACCTTTTCGACCGTCGCCTCTGCAAAGAGCTGGTGAAGAAAGCGGCGGCGCGGTCCGTTGCCGCCGGTCGCGTCCAGAGGATTGTCAAGCGGCGCGCGGGCAAGGACGGTCCGTGTGCTCTCGTCCAGCGTGGGGTCGATCCAGGCGATCCTGGAACGGAAGACCTCGCCGGGATGGGAAGGGGTGCGGATCTCCACCGGCAAGCCTTCGCTCAGGAGGGCGAGATCGCGCTCGTAGACCGGGAAGACCAGCCAGATCCGACTCAGGTCGGCGATCTCCAGCAGCGGGGAGCCTTCGTCAACCCATTCCCCTTCCAGCACTTTTTTGGCGATGACGGTGCCGGAACGGGGCGCAACCAGCGGGAAGCCGAGGTCGCCCGAAGCACTTCCCTTCAGCGCGTCGATCTGCCCCTCGCTCAAGCCAAACTGTCGCAGACGGGAGTGGACGGCGGCTCGCAGGGGACCGTCGGGAGCGAGCCGGTATTCGCTCAACGCCGCCAGAAGTTCGCGGCTGAAGAGGCGCAGAAGCGGTTCGCCCTCGGTCACTTCGGAGCCGACGAAATCGACGTGAAGCTTTTCGATCCGGCCCCGGACGGGGGCGGCGAGGTAGCTGGTCTTGCGTTCGTCGGCCACCAGCCGGCCTGAAACCCGCAGGCGGCGGACGAGATCGCCCCGGCGCACCGGCTCGGTTTCAATGCCGACGATTCGGGGGCTTTCCGCGGGCAGGAGCACGATGTCGTGGTTGGGCTCCTCCCCGGCCGGGCCGCCGGTTTCATAGACCGGTGCGAGGTCCATCCCGCAGATGGTACACTGCCCCGGCTCGTCGCTTTTGATCCAGGGGTGCATCGGCGACTGGTAGAAAAGCGGTTTGCGGGGCGCTGCCGCAGCGTGATCGGAATGGGCGGGCGGCTCGTTGCGACCGCCCAGCCACCACCCGACGCCAAGCGCCAGCAAAACCGCAGCCACCGTCAGAAGCATCCGCCCGATGGGAGAGGAATCAGAAGAAGGTTTCATGGGTCATCCCTTTTTGGAGAAGACCACCAGTTGCTGACAGCACGGCACGAGGGATCGCCCTCCTGCCCCCGGTCGTCGCGCAGAACGACCGGGGGAGGCTGGTCCCCCAGATGGGGAAACGGGATCACGAAGGCGAGGCGAAGTCCAACGCCGCAGAGGGCGCAGGGGCCGCCCCTCCCGTTTCAGGCGTGGGGAGTCTTCCCCTGCAAGGGCGCGAGATCAACCCTCCGGCACCGTCAGGGTCTGGTATCGTCTCCAGGTTGGCGATCAGTCCGCCTTTGCGGCGGCGGCTTCCTGGACCGCGCGGACATGTTTGTCGGCATCCTTGAGGAAGCGTTTGTCGCAATGACTGCAACAGAGCCAGACATCGACGCCCTTGTGGGTCATCTTGTACGGCACCATGCCCCCGGAGCCGAGCGGCTTGCCCGAGACGGGACAGTTTTTGAGCGGGTAGTCTTTGGGCACCTCATTGGCTTGAAGAAAGCCGATACCGATGCCGAGAGAGAGAAGCGATGCGAAAATCTTTTTGTACATAAATGGAAACGGTCAGTCAGGAAGCGCTCCGGCTCTGAAAAAAAGGGGCTTTACACCCCGTCGATGCCGCTCTTGAGTCGGGAACAATAGCTAACAGCTCCCGTTGGAGCACTTCCGTCCGGATGAAGAAAAGGAAGGAGCGACGCGACGTGCGGAAAGGATCATCCGACGCGCGGGGGAGCATGGGTCCCGAGGCTCTTCTGGAGCACCTTTTCGGTGAAAGTCCAGGCATCCGGCAAGACCGGCGCAAAGCTCGGGGAGGCGTCGGCGAGGTCCGACCTCCATCCGGCCTGAAAAAAGACGGGAAGCGTCTTGAAGAAGGTCTTGAGCAGGGAGGTTTCGGCTGAAGTGACCGCCTTCAGCGTGTCCGGCAGGAGAACCCGTGCGGAATGGCAACATTCCACCGTATTGGACATCGGGGTCCCCGGTCCGGTAGCGGACGTCGCGCAACAGCTTTCGTGGACCGGCTCGGCAAACAGATTGACCAGCGAACAATGATGAAAGAAGACCAGCGCAGCGAGCAACAACACCATGGAGGTGATGTTCCTGATGAAGCGATAAGGCTGGCTTGTCCGATTCAACACGATGGTGCCCATCCTAAACGCGCTCCAGCCTTTGGGCAAGCAGGAAACGCGGGTAAAGATGTTGCGGATAAAACGGGTAAAGACGGGATGGGCTATTTCAAGAAGAGCTTGAACGACCCCTTCTGACCGGAACTGCGGATGCCCGCCGCTTTTCCTTCGGTTTCCACCTTCTTTGCCACGGTGATCGGCGAACACCCGAGTTCCCGGGCGATCTGCCGGTAGTTGGTTGCCCCTTCGCGGATCGCTTCGACGACCTGTTCAATGGTCACGCTGACCCGGCTGCGGCGCTGCGGCGCAGGGGATTGCGGGCCTTCGGCTGCGGCGATGGCGGCCTCGGGCGTCTTCCCGGGTTCCTGGGTCAATTCCTGGATCTTTCTCTCCAGCAGGGCGACGGTGTGCCGCGCTTCCCCGAGCTTCACCTTCAGCTCCAGCAGGGAACGGTGCCTAAGGTCGGCAAGCTGCCGCTCCAGTTCTTCGATTTCTTCGGTAACGCTGCGCGTTGATGTATGCGACATAGAATCTCTTTCCCTTACGGGAGTTCCCCCATGGCGTCAACCACGAACCTTGGCGCCGCCCTTCCTAACTGCCTGGGATGGAATGGTTCACGGCATTGGCGGAGGATTCGGCGCTCCCGCCGGCAGCGGTCCCCTTTCGCGTCGTTTTTTTGGGCCATTTCCCATGGGGCGCGCTACCCGGCTAAAAGTACCGGCTGGTCCGAAACCCTCGTTGTGAAACCGCTGATCGAGGAACGGGGTACGTCGCCTCCAGAGTGCCGGGTACCGCTTCCGCCAGCGATTGATTGTAACGAGGAGGAAGATCCATGAAGTTATCGAAAATCTACTATCCGGTCTGCACGGGGCTGATCGCCCTGGGCATGTCATCGACGGGCCTTCAGGCCGCCAGCCATACGGGACAGCAGAGCGAAAGCAGCCAGACGCCGGGCGTCGCCGCACCGGGAACAACGGAAGCCTTCACCGCGCCGGGCGAGGCGAAGGAGACCGCCGCCCTCAACCATCAGGATATCCAGTTCATCCAGCAGGCGGTCGAAAAGAATCTGGAAGGAACCTTGTTGGGGCTGCTCGGGATTCAGAAGGGGAGCACGTCGGATGTCAGAAAATATGGGGACAAGCTGGTGGACGAGTCGATCAAGGCCAACAAGGAATTGATGGAACTCGCCCAGAAAAAGCATATCCTCATCCCGATGGACCAGCTCAAGCTGCCGACCGAGGAACTCAACCGCCTTTCCAAGCAGGAAGGCAAGGAGTTTGACACCGCGCTGGTGATGACGCTCTTCAACGACGGCCAGGCCCGGCAGTCGCAGTTGCAGCAGTCGCTGGCGGGGATTCAGGACCGGGAGATCCGCAGCCTCGCAGACAGGATGTTGGCCACCACCGGCCACCACTTGGCTGAAGCCAAGAAGCTGGGGAGCAAGGTCGGCATCGACGAAAAGGCGCTCGAAGCGCCGCCGGTCGGGGAAGGCCCGCTTCTGCCCAAGCAAGGGGTGCCCGCACCTTCGCCCGGGTTGAACACCACGCCGGGTTCGCAGGCGACGCCGTCGCCGCTGCACCAGCCGTTCCGCCCGATGGAGAACGAGCCGAAATCGGAAATATAATGCCCGATCTTTGGTCCGGGGTGGGGCGGTCAAGAGCCTGCCCCGGGCCAAAAAAGAAGCTCGCGGCGGTGTTCGAAGGCGTAGCATGAGATGAGAGCCGACTCATCCAAAACCCTCCCCATCCCAAAGAAAATGAGCAAACTCGCCGCACTTTTTACCACTGCCAATCAAGCCGATGGAGCCGCCAGCGAACTGAGGCTGCGCGGCTTTACGGAAGTCACCACCACCCCGGCGCGCTACGTGGAAGCGCTTTTCGCAGCCCGCCGCGACGAAGGGGAAAGCAGGAGGCGGGGACCGGACGGCACTCCTGAAAAGCTCTTTGTGGCCGACCAGGCGGGGCTCGAAAGCCACCCCTCTTCGCTCAACACCTGGAGCAGCGGCGCCACGAGCACCGAAAACATCGGTTGGTCGCTCCTGGAAAGCCTGAGCGTCTCCACCAAGATGGAAGGCGTCACCGGCAAGGGAGCCCGGACGCTGCTGATCGTCGAAGCCGGTCGCAAGGGGGCGATCGCCAGGGCCATCCTGGAAAGCAACGGCGCTCGCGACATCCGCGATTTCGCTCCCCCTCCGCCGGAGTCTCCTGCGGAGTAGCCGCCGCAGGGAGAGAGAGGTTTCCTCTTGTTACCTCTTGCGCCGCCCGGCCGGTTTGGGAGCCTTGGCGGCCTTGGCGAACGGCTTCTTTACCGGTTTCTGTTTGGTTTTGCGGGCAGGTTCATTCTCGTTCCCCTTGCCTTTCGCGTTTTTCTTTTCCCGGGAAGGGGCGGCTTTTTGGGGTTTGCCCTTGCTGCGGGTTCCCTTCGCTTGCGACTTGTCGCGATCCGTCTTCCGGCCTCCCTTCGCTTTTTCGCCGGAACCGCTCTGCGCCAGGATGGCAACCGGCTCGAAGTCGATCTGCTGTTTATAGATGTCAACCTTGACGACCGCGACCTGAAGGCGATCCCCGGCGTTGAAGGTTTCCCGTTTCTGCCGCCCGATGAACCGGTGGCGTATCGGGTCGAAGGTATAAAAATCGCCCGCGAGCGAGGAGACATGGATGAGCCCGGAGACGAGAAACTCCGGCAGTTCCACAAAGAGCCCATAGTTGCGCACTTCGGTGACGACCGCCTCAAAGCGCTCCTGCCGCTCGGCCGCGAGCATGAAGAACTCGATCTTCTTGAGTTTGACCGCTTCGCGCTCCGCCTCTTCGGCGTTACGTTCGGTGCGCGAAAGGTGGGCGGCGATGTCGGGAATGGCCGCAGCGGCGAGCTTCTGGCGTTTGCCTTCGATCTGGTCGATGACGCGGTGGACCACGAGATCGGCATACCTCCGGATCGGGCTGGTAAAATGGGTGTAGTTGACCTTGGCCAGCCCATAGTGCCCCAGCGGTTCCCCGGCGTAGGTGGCCCGCTTGAGGCTGCGCAGGAAGGCGATCTTCAGGCTATACTCCTCGTGGCTGGCCTTGATCTTCACCAGAAGCCGCTGGACCTCCGCCCGGTGAGTGAGGTCGCCCGCCTTGAAGCCGTAGTGGGCCGCCAGTTCCCGAAACTCGGCGAGCTTTTCCGGGTCCGGATCTTCATGGATACGGTAGACGGAGGGAAACTGGCGGTTTCTGGTCTCGCGCGCAACGGCTTCGTTGGCCGCGAGCATGAATTCCTCGATCAACTGATGGGAAATATCGTTTTCGATCTTTTCCAGGCGGACAGGCACCCCTTCCCGGTCGAGCCAGACCTTGACTTCCGGGAAGTCGAGATCCAGCGAGCCGGCCGCAAAACGGTTCTTGCGCAGAAGCGAGGCAAGCTCCCATGCCTGGTGGATGTTTTCCGCCACCTCGGGGGGGATCTCCTCGGTCCGGTCCGGTACGGTCACCGGCAGCGGTTCGGGCGTTTTGCCGCTCAGGAGGGCGAACGCCTGCCGGTAGGTGAGCCGGGCGACGCTCCGGATGACGCTTCGCGAAAAACGGGCCTTTTTCATCTTCCCGTCCCTGGAAAACTCAATGAAGACCGAGCGGGTCAGCCGTTCCACCTTCGGTTTGAGCGAACAGACGCCGTTGCTGAGGCGCTCGGGAAGCATCGGGATGACCCGGTCGGGCAGGTAGACGCTGTTGCCCCGCAGCGATGCCTCCTTGTCGAGGTGGCTCCCGGGGGTGACGTAGTGGGAAACATCCGCGATATGGACGCCGAGCCGCCAGCCGTTCGCGGTTTTTTCCACCTGGACGGCGTCGTCAAAATCGCGCGCGTCGTCGGGGTCAATCGTGTAGATCAATTCGGCGCGGAGGTCTTCCCGCCTGCGGAGTTCCGCCGGGGAGACGCGGGCGTTGAGCGCTTCGGCCTGCCGGATCACCTCCTCGGGAAACTCGACGGGAAGATGGAACTTCCGGATGATGGAAAGCATGTCGACCCCGGGGTCGGAGGCCGCGCCGAGCACTTCGACGATCTCCCCCTCCGGGTTGATGTGGCGCGATTCCCATTCATCGAGCCGCACCACCACCTTGTCGCCGACCTCCGGCGGCTTCGGCAGCGGCGATTGCGACGGGCGAACGTAAAAGTTGCGGTTGAAGCGGGGATCGTCCGGGATGACGTAGTGAAACTTTTTGCTCCGCTGGAGCGTGCCGACCATGGTGTCGTGCGCGCGTTTGAGGATGCGGATCACGCGGCCTTCGGGCTGCCCGGCGGGAGCCGCCTTTCGCCGTATTGCGGAGGGGCGGCCGACATGGTGAATGCGCGCCAGTACGGTATCGCCCGGCATGGCGGTCCACGTATTTTCCGCGCTGATGTAGAGGTCGGGCTGGCCGGGCCGCTGGCTCAAAAGGTGGGCATTGCCGCTCGGGTGGATCTGGATGATGCCGGTGACCAGTTCGGCCTCTTCGGGCAGGACGTAGCGATCCCGGCGGACCCTCGCGATCGCGCCGCGTTCCTCAAGTTCCCGCAGCGCGCGGCGGACTTTGCTCCGGTCGTCGCTCTTGATGCCGAGTTTCTTTGAAAGCCCGACGTCGTCGAGCGGCTGGTAGTCAGCCTCGGTCAAAAGCGCAAGGATGCGGTGGGAGAGGCTGGAGGATGCAGGTGCATTCATTATAAAAGAAGAGAAAGCGCAAGGGGGAGAGCGCCACCCTATGGACCGGCGGAGACGGTGACAAGCGCGGCGTCAAAGAAAAAACGCTTCCAAGGCGACTCTGCGTCTTCGTGGAAACGAAATAAGAGATTGCCTTTTGCCCGGCAACCAGCTCTATGATGAGAGCTTGCGGTGGAAGTTTGTTTCGTCGCCGGAGGCTTTTTGCAAAATGCTTCAGGAGGAGGGTGGCTCCCGCCGTTGATCAACCAACCTGAATCAGGAATTCATCCATTATGTTCAAGACTATCGCCATCATTGCCGCTGGAATCGTTCTCGTCGGTCTCGGCGCCTGCGCCAGCCGCACGGCCACGACCCAGACGAGCACCACGTTGCCTCCTTCTTCGACCTACGCGAAGTAAGGGCGGATCAACGAAACGGCCCGGCGCGGGTGACGTGATCCAAAGCGTCTCCTGAAAGAAAAAAAGCGCGCCGCCCAGCCGTTGAAGAAGAAAGAGCCGGATGCGAGGGTGCCTCGTCGGGCGGGCGTTTTGAGAAAACCCTGTCTGAAAGAGGCCTTCCATACGGCTCTGTTTGTTTCCCCTCCTTCCAGAAAGCCTCCCCCCCCGGGAGGAGCAATCCGGGTTTCCCCCATCTCCCGGTCAAGGAAAAAGTGAAAACCAATCTTTGACTCACCCTCTTTGATTGGGTTTTACTTTTTTTCCATGAACACGAAGACCGTGGTTTCACCCGTCGTCGTGCCAGCTATCCGGACGGCTCTTCTCTCCTTACCCGCCCTTTTTCTCCTGGCGCTTTTCACCCCCGTACCCTCCCATGCCCAACTCGAGCGCGGCGGCGGAGGCGGCGGAAAGGCCGGTGACAATGGAGGGGTCGCCGGGGGCGGAGGCGGCCAGGGAGGCACTCCTCTGGGAGGGAGCGCGGGGGGAAGCGGAGGAGCGGGAGCGATGACAGGCTCCGATGCCCAGAATGGTGGAAATGGCGAAAGCAATGTCGCGCCCGGCGGTTTGGGAGGTCCCGGGGGCGGCGTGCTCACCGTGGAAAGCCTGACCGGCGGGGGCGGTGGTGGCGGCGGGGGCGGCTATACCGGCACCGGAGGCACAGGCGGCGGCGGTGGAATGGGCGAACAATACGTCGCCGGGTCCGGCGAATTCTCTGCCGTCGCCGACATCATCGGTTCCAACGGCACACCGGGCGACAACGGACTGCCGGGCGATACCCCCACCTCCGGCGGTGGCAACGGGGGCGGAGGCGGCGGCGGTGCGGCGCTCATCCTGTTGAGTGATGTCGAAACAACCTTCAGCATCAGCGGATTCATGGTCCATGGCGGCGACGGAGGGACGAGCAGCGCCGGTGCGGGAGGCGGAGGAGGCGGGGCCGGTCTGCTCCTGATGGGCCATGGAACCGTCGTCAATAATCTCAACGGTTCCCTTTCAGGAGGCCGTGGCGGCGGGGGTTCCTCCTCAGTCGGTGGCGGCGGAGGCGCGGCCCTGTTCATTTACAATGGCGGAACGTTCCGGAATGAAGCGGGCGGTACCGTGGCCGGTGGAAACGGGGGAACCGGCGGACTCGGTGGCGACGGTGGCGCAGGGGTGCTTGCCAATGGCGGACGGATTGAGAACGCCGCCACTATCAACGGCGGCATCGGCGGCGGGGCCGCCACCTACGGCTCCGTCGGCGGGCGGGGCGGCGATGGTATCGCCGTCTATGGCACCGATATCGTCAACAAAGGAACCATCGAGGGCGGCACCGGCGGAGGAGCGGCCGTTACTTTCGGGACCAACGGCGGCTCCGGAGGAAACGGGGTGACCTTTATCGCCGGAGGCGTTGGCGGGAGCCTGATCAATGAGGGGACCATCAACGGCGGTCACGGAGGCGCCGGTGCGGCTCAATTTCCCGGCGCAGGAGGCTACGGCGTTCTTGTGGAAAGCGACGGGACGACCCTCGTCAACAAGGGAGCCATCAACGGCCCCGGTCCGGCGGCCGTCCTCTTGACCGGCGACGACAATGCGGTCGAAATCCGGGCGGGGAGTTCCTTTGGCGGCAGCGTCATCTCCGAAGGTTCCGACAACATCCTGCGGCTCGGGGGCGATACCGATGCCACCTTCGACCTCTCCAATGTCGGGGGGCAGCCGTTCCAGTTTCAAGGTTTCGCCTTGTTTGAAAAAACCGGAACGAGCACCTGGACCCTCCTCGGTGCCGCCCATCAGACCACCCCGTGGACGATTGAGGAAGGCACCTTGCAGGTCGGCAATGGCGGGACCACCGGGAGCATCAACGACGACATTGCCAACGAAGCCGCGCTCGTCTTCAACCGCTCCAATGCGCTTCTTTATGACGACGTGATCAGCGGTTCCGGCACGCTCACCCAGAAAGGGACCGGTAAACTCACGCTGACCAAAGACCAGACCTATACCGGCGTCACCACCATTGAGGCCGGAACGCTGCAACTCGGCAATGGCGGGACGACCGGGAGCGTCGCGGGCGACATCGTCAACCAGGCGGCGCTGATCTTCAGCCGTTCCAACGATTTCGACTACGACGGGGAGATCAGCGGCGGCGGCACGTTCACCAAGCTCGGCAACGGGATGCTCACGTTCAGTGCCGACCAGACCTTTACCGGAGCAACGGAAATCGACGGCGGGGCGCTCAGGATCAACGGCCTGTTTGCCAGTTCCACCGTCACCGTCAACGCCGGAGCCACCCTTCTCGGCTCGGGAAATGTCGATGGCGATGTCGTCGTTGAGAACGGAGGCATCTTTTCCCCGGGGGACCCGGCGGGAAACTTTACGGTGGTCAACCTCGTCCTGAACGCGACCTCGCAGGTGAACTTTGACCTCGGCGCTCCCGATGGCCCCAACGATCAGGTCACCGCCCTGGGCAATGTGACCCTCGACGGCGTTCTGAACCTTTCCACCACCGACGATTTCACCACCGGCGTCTATCAGCTTTTCGGGTATGGCGACCAGTTGACAGACCATGGCATCGGGTTTGGTCTGGCCCCTGCCGGTTACAATCTCTCCATCGACACCAGCGAGGCAAACCGGGTCGTCCTGCGGGTCGACTACACCGGGTTGCAATTCTGGAACGGGACCACCACCACGCCGGACGGCGTCGTCCACGGCGGCAGCGGCACCTGGGACGCCACGACCGCCAACTGGACCAATGAAAACGGCAATGTCGCCGTGGCGTGGGACGACCTGACCGCCGTTTTCAGCGGTGCTGCGGGAGGCGACGTGGAAATCGCCGAGCACCTGAAGATTGCCGGGTTGCAGTTTGCCACGGACGGTTATCACCTGCTCGACGCCGGGGGGGCGCTGATCCTCGACGATGCCGCCACCGAGTTCCGGCTCGACCCCGATGTCACGGCCACCCTCTCCACGGTCATCACCGGCGAGGGCGGCATCAACAAAACCGGCGGCGGCACCCTGGTTCTTGCTGCCGACAATACGTTTGCAGGAGAGACCACGATCACCGCCGGAACCATCGAGATCGCCGCCGACGCCAGCCTGGGCGATCCTGCGGGCGCGCTCGTCTTTTACAGCGGCCTTCTCCGTACGACGGCGACCTTTGAGACGGGGCGCGACCTCACCACCCACACCGTCGCCATCCTCGAAACCGCCTCCGGCACCACCCTGACGGCAACCGGTGACATCCACGGGACCGGCGAACTGGTCAAACAGGGCGAAGGCACCCTCCACCTCACCGGCAGCCTTCAGCATACCGGCGCGACGACCGTGCTGGAAGGCACGCTCGCTTCGGGCGATCTCGCCCGCTCCCGGCTGCGGCTGGAAGGCGACGGCGCTTTTTCGCCCGGTGGCGACGCCGCAGTGAGCCTCACGCTCGGGGGGCTGGAACTCAACGGCGGACGACTGCTCTTCGACTTCGAGGACGGCGCGCGCGATCACCTCACCGTGGCCGACGGCCTTGGGCAGCTTAACGCCGCCACGGAGTTTGTTTTCAACAACACCCATCTCTCCAACGGCACCTATGAACTGATCGACGGGCTGGCGGGCGGCTGGGATCTGAGCCTCCTGAGTTACAGCGGCATCTCCCCCGTCAACGCCACCTTCCTGCTTAGTGAAGACGGAAGCACCCTCTTCCTGAGCCTTTACAACGGCGGCGTGATCTCCGGCCCGGTCCTTCAGAACAGTGCGCCGGTCGGCATCCCGACCATGGCTGACTTTCTGGTGAACGGCTCCGTCATCACCGGGAGCGCGACGGAAAGCAACATCATCAACAGCCTGATCTTCAACCCCGCCTCCATCCTGCAAATCTTCAACACGCTGACCGTCACCAGCGGGGAGTTGAACGTCGGTTCCGGCATTGCCACCCTCGCGGGCGGTCTCCTGACCACTTCCAATACCATCATTAAAAGTGGACCGGGAAGCCTCGTCACCAGCAACCCTATCTACGCCGGAGGGGGGATTTCCATTCAGGAAGGCTCGCTGCTGCTGAACAACAACACCATCGCTTCCAACGGGCCGCTGACCCTTTACGTCAACTCGATCCTGGGCGGGAATGGTACGATCATCGCCAGCGTCATCAACCACGGGACCGTCGCCCCGGGTCATTCTCCCGGGCTTCTCGCCATCGACGGCTCCTACCTCCAGCCTGAAGATGGCACGTTGCAGATCGAGGTCGCCTCCCCCACCCTTTTCGACCGGCTGCTGGTCACCGGAACGGCGCGACTGGCCGGAACGCTGGAGGCACTCAACTTCGGCGACCACCGGTTGACCTATGGCGAAGAAATTCCTTTTTTACAGGCGGGTGAGATCCGGGGCGGCTTTTCGCAGGTCGTCGTGCCTGATCCCGACCGGCTCCGGGGCCGTTTCCTCAAGGAAGATGGCGTCGGTTCGCTCCTGATCGCGCCGCGCAGCTACACGCTGGTCGCCGGAAACGCCAATGAACGGAGTCTCGCCGGAGCGCTCGACGGCTTCATCTCCGCGCGGGGCGACGACCGGGAGACCGTCAGCATCGCCCTTGATCGCCTTCCCGAGGAGGCGTATTCCAGCGCATTTCTGCAAATGTCGCCCGCATTTTACCAGACGCTCCCCAACATCTCCATTGAGCAGGCCAACGCCCGGAACCAGATGCTCTCCCAGCGGTTTGGAGCGACCCGGGTCGGCGGGCGCGGTTTTCAGGCCATCGGTCTTGGCGAACCGCTGGTGTTTGTCGAAAGCGGCAAGAACGTCAAAGAACTCCACGGCGGCGACACGATCCTCGTCCCGGCTCCTGAAAACCGCTGGGGTCTCTGGGTGCAGGGGAATGGCATTTTTTCGCGGATCACCCACACCGCCCAGGTTCCCAACCACCGTTACCGGAGCGGCGGCATTCTGACAGGGGTCGACTACCGCTGGAGCGAGACCTTTCTCACCGGTCTTTACGGCGGCTATCAGGGCGTGCGGGCGAAGTACGACGGCGGCGGGCGGAGCGCGCTCGACAGCGCCATCGGCGGGGTTTATGCCACCTGGCAAAAGGGCGGCTTCTACTCCAACGCGGTCGTCGGCGGGGTCTATACCGACTACGACGTGCGACGGCCGATCGCCTTCGGCAACATCGACCGGCAAGCCGTCGGCAAACTCCAGGGAGGACAATTCAACGCCTACCTCGATCTTGGCTACACGTTCAAGGCAGGCTACTTCCTCTTCGAACCGATTGTCGCCGGGCAATACCTTTACACCGGGCTTGATTCGTTCACGGAAACCGGGGCCCGGAGCCTGAACCTGCAGGTCGACCGGCAACGCGTCCACAGCCTGCGCACGCAGCTCGGCGGGCGGGTCGCGTGGCTCTGGCAGGCGGGCGAAAACATCGTGATCATCCCCGAAGCGCGGGCGTTCTGGCAGCACGAATACCTCCACGGTTCGCGCGACCTCCATGCCGCGCTCGACGGCGGCGCGGCGGGCGGTTTCACGACCGCGACCTCTCCCGGCGACCGCGACAGCGTCTTTGCAGGAGCCGGGGTGACGGCACAATTCGGCGAGCGTTGGAGTGTTTCCTGCTTCTACAACGCCGACTTCGCCCGCGATGACTTCACGAGCCAGATGGTCTCGGGCAGCATCGGGTGGAGGTTTTAATCTTTTTCATGACGCGAATCCGGATCACCCCCGACGATCCCTATACCGTCAGATCAGGCGATCCCCGAGCCGTCGTCGCTCGCGCTGGTCGGCGTGGCCGCCCTGCTGGCGTTCCTGGGGAAAAAAGGCTTCCGGCAGAAGCGGGAGAGAGACTCCTGAGGCGACTTGCCGGAAGCTGCTGTTTCAAGGGCTTAGAGGCTGTGAAAAAGTCCTTCAAAGGCCATGGAGCGCCTCTTTTTGCCTCTAACTGCATTCCTCCTTCCTTCTGTATTCCCTGAATACAGGCGGTCGTCGGAATTTCGTTATAGGCTAAAAATAGACACTCCGAGGCCATTAAAATTCATTTTTTCACAGCCTCTTAGGCCAGCCTAACCTTTCAGCGCTGAGAGATCGGCACCGTGGTTGATGTGGTAGACCTGGGTGTCAAGGACCAGCGCGGGGACTGACTTGACGCCGACCTTTTCGGCGTCGGCCAGCCGCGCGGGCTGCTCGCCCAGATGGACGACTTCGAGGTCAAAACGCTCCGGGTTGAGCGCATAGGCGATGTTCTGTTCCGCGTCGACGCAGACGGGACATCCGGCATGGTAGAAGATGGCTTTGGTTTTCATAATCTTTCGCTGATGGTTTTTTACCGGCAACGTGGAGACGCCGCGTTGCCGTGGAGCAACCATCGCGGAAGGGGCCAAAGCGTTCAACAGGGCACAAAATGGTAACCGGGTTGACCTGGAGCGGCCAACCGGTCCATGATCCCTGTTTCATGACCCAGAAAAAGCGATACCTGACGTTGGCGGAACGCTCCGCCTACCATCGGCTGGAGGATGTCATCGGGTGCAAATGGTCGGCGGGGGTGATGGCGGCGATCGGCGAAGGGGTCCACCGCCCCGGCGAACTGGAACGCTATATCCCCGGCATCTCGAAAAAGGTGCTCATGGAACGGCTCCGCAAGCTGCTCGACTTTGGCATGATCTCGCGAAAGGAATTCCCCGGGCCGGTGACGCGGGTGGAGTATGGGCTGACCCCCAACGGGGAAAAGCTTTCACGGATCATTCGGGAGATTCGTGAGTTGCAGGAAGGACTTTAGGTTGTGTCCACGAATTTTGAAGGATGAATAAAAGAACGATTTTTGAGTCAAAAATGGGGCTTTCGAGGAAGGCCGAATCGAGATTCGGACGCCCGAGGAAACCCATTTTTGGCCAAAAAGCGGCTTTTAGTCGCCTTTCACTTAAATTCGTAGACACGGCCTAGAGCCAACGCTGCGTCCCTTGGGGTCGATCTCCGCATCGATTGGGGCATTGGATCTGGTACACCTGTTCTCTCCCGGCGACATCAAACCCCGCGGCGGGCGCGGAGGCCCGCCCTCCAAGGCGCTCCCGCGCCAAACGTTGGAGGGTGACGTTTTTTCGCCTCCGGGCCTCAATCCCTCGGTATTTCTTATTTCATGAAATCAAAATCATGAAGCGACGTTTCTGCGGCGGGCGATGGCGTCGATTTCGACGCGGATGCCCTTCATCAGCACTGCGCCGACGGTGGTTCGGGCGGGAAGCGGTTCGTTGAAGAAAGCGGCGTACTGGCGGTTAAAACCGTCGAAGTCGTCCATGTCGCGCAGGTAGCAGGTGCATTTGACGATGTCCGACTTCTGATACCCTGCGGCGTGGAGGATCTTTTCGATGTGCTCCAGGGTGAGCTGTGTCTCCTCCTCAATGGTACCGGCGACGCGCTGGCCGGTCTTCATGTCGAGCGGGCCCTGCCCGCTGATGTGGAGCCAGCCGTCGCATTCGATGGCGGAGGAGAAGCGGCCGTGTTGAAACGCTTTGTCAGGATGGGCGATGTCTTTCATGAAAGAGGGTCGGAGGTGGTTTCGATCAGGAGCGGTTCCCCGGCGTAGAGGGTGTCGGCCCCCGCCATCGTTTCCACGCTCCCGCTCTGGAGGCGGTAGAGGGTTGCCCCTGCGGCATCCGGGGCTTCGGCTCCGCGGGGGATGTAGCGCCATTCCTTGCCGCTTGCGGAACGAACGCGGAACGGACTGATGGCCTCTGCCGCCGCGTCGTCGCTGAAGAGGATGGCATTGAGCATCCGCGCCACGTGGAAAAGCGGGGTCGGGTTCTGCAACGGGTCGAGGAGGCCCGAGTAGCAATCCATCGTCCGGTCGAGTTCCACCAGCGGGCCGAGGTAGATGCGCAGACCGGGAAAACAGGCGGCCTGAAGAAGGAGCGACGCCACCCGGTCGGCCAACGGTTCGCTCCCTTCGCCCAGGTGCAGCAGAACGTCTAGCCCGAGTTGCGGGAAGGCTGATGCGGCTTTCCCGGCGGCCTGCGGCACGACGACCAGGCGGCTGACGGTGAGGCCCGCACCGGCGGCGAGGTCGAGGAAGGGAGCGATCTCCTCACAACGGAACGCCATTCGCGGCCGGGGGTGCTGCTTGCCCGAAGCCGGTTCAAAGGGAAAGACCGGCGACCACGAGACGGGGAGGCCCCGCTCCCCGAGTTTTCGGGCGTAGGCGACGATCTCCCGGGTCAGGACGCCGCCCGGCAGGCAGAGGCCCCATTCATCAACCAGTTCCCATGGGATCGTCTCCGCCGCCTCCTCCAGCGCCTCTTCGCAAGCGAGTTGCCAGGCGACGATGCGCACGCCGAGCGAACGAAGGCGTTCCAGCGCCATCCGCTGCCCCGGGTCGCGTAAATCTTCCACGGTCACGCGGAGTTGCCCGATGCCAAGCTCCTCGCACGCCAGCAGCGGGTAGTCGTTGCGCGCGGGCTGGCGGATGATCGCCGGGAAGACGGCGGGCAGTTCGCAACTGTTGGAGAGCGGGCTCAGGAGATCGATCCCGAGAGGCGAACGGGCGAGATCGCCCGCGAGCGGGGTGACGACGGTGGAAGGGGCGTCGGCCACGGTCTGCTGCGCGCCGTCGGTCCTCAGGAAATGGAGATCGAGCCGCTCTTTCCGGACGCGGCCGTAGAGAAAACCGAGCTTCGGGCGGTCGTCGCGACCCCGTTCCGAACGGGGCGGCGAAGCGAAAAGATGGCCGTAACCGGGCCGGGTAAACGCCGGGGAAGGCGCGGTGACGAGGCGCACCCCGCCGAACCGGTTTTCAAACCGGTGGTGTACATGCCCGGCGACCAGCAGCGCGACCCCCGCCTTTTCCAGCAGCGCGAGCAGCGCGCGGCGGCTGGGGCGGTCGAGGTTGTCGTAATGCCCCGTCGCCGGTTCGCCGCTTTCCTTGATGTAAGGCGGCAGGTGCAGGAGCACGATGATCCGCCGTCCGCGGTGGCGTCCCAGTTCCTTCACCAGCCAGGCGTGCTGCCGGGCTTCCTCTGCAAGGCCGCTCCCCATCACTTGGGAATTGAGCGTGATGAAAACCACTTTGCCCGCGTCGATGCTCCGGTACGACGGGCCGAAGCGGTGGTGAAAAAAGGCGAGCGCTTCGTCGGTGACCGGGTGCGTCGGCATGGTGGCGTCGGGCTTGTCGCCGACATCGTGATTGCCCGGGACCAACACGCACGGCGAGAACCCGCTCTTCTCCATTCGCACCAGGGCTCTCTCGAAAGCCACCTCAAACCCGGGGGCTCCGGGATAGAGTTGCACCAGGTCGCCGAGATGAAAGAGGTAACGCGCTCCCATGCCGGCTGCGGCGCGAAAGGCGGCATCGGCCCGCGTCCGCTGCTTTGCCCGCGAGGGAAATTCACCGACGGCGGCATGATTGGGCGGGCAGTCGTGGGAATCGCTGACGATGACAAAGTCAACATCGGCTTCTTTCAGAAACCGGAGATCAAAGGAGGTGGAGAGTCTGTTCATGCAAAAAAGCCGAAACATTTTTGAACATCCTTGGGCAGAAGGAAAGTCTGTTATGAAGCGATGCCTTCCGCCGCCGCGCACGACCGGGCGGCTGCGGCGGAGAGGGCTTCCAGGAGGGCGTGCGTCGGTCCGGCGGTGCGGCCCCGTTGCCAGACGACGAGGAAATCCCACGTCGCGCCAGGGTCGGCCAGCGCCACCATGCTGACGCCCGCCGTCGGGAAGTGGCGCAGGTAGGCCGGTTCCAGGGTGACGGCGTTTTCGTTGGCGATGAGCGAAAGCTTCTGCTGGAGGCTCTTGGCCGGGTGGGTGAACCGGGCGTGAAACCCCGCCTTGCGGCAAAGCCGGGCGACCCACCGGTCGCGACCGGGCATGTCGTCTTCAGGCGCGCTGACAAAGCGTTCCGCGCTCAGTTCGTCCAGGTTGATCTCCCTTCGCGATGCCAGCGGATGGGCGGCGGGGAGGATCGCGATCACAGGCAGGGTGATCAGCTTGCGGGTGTAAAAATCGTGGCTCGCGATTTCCCCTTCCTGTCCGATGAGGGCGATGTCGATCTCGCCGCGGCGCAGGGCGTCGATCTGTTCCCCGGGTGAAAGGTCAAGCAGCCGTACCTTGACCTCCGGGTGCCGTTTGCGGAAGGCGATGAGCGCGGGATCGAGCAGGCTTTGCGCGGTGGAAGCGAGGTAGCCGATCCGCAGTTCGCTCTTCTCCCCCTGGGCGAGGCGGCGCGCTTCGGCAAAGGCGGCTTCGTAGTCGGCGATCAACGTCTCGGCACGACGCGCGAGGAGGTGCCCGGCGTCGGTGGGGCGCACGCCTGCGGTGGAGCGCTCCAGCAACCGGCCGCCGACTTCGTTCTCCAGCGCCTGGATCTGCCGCGAGAGGGCCGGTTGCGACATCCGCAGGCGTGCGGCGGCACGGTTGAGGCTGCCCTCCTTGAGGACCACGAGAAAGGAACGAAGGCGGCTGATCATGAAGGAAAAACGGCTCGGTCAATGGACGTTATAATTAAAACGCATAGCGGTGGCAACAAGCGAGCATTATCCCCGGGCCGAAACCGCTGGTAGGCTTTCTTCCGTTACCAACCACCTTTTTATGAAAGCACTTCAAACCATCCTCAAAACCGATTCCACCGTTTCCACCCTGCTGCTCCGGCTGACGCTCGGCGTGGTGATGTTTCCCCATGGCGCGCAGAAGGTCCTTGGCTGGTTTGGCGGCGGGGGTTTGAGCAATACGCTTGGGTTCTTCACCGGGCAGTTGCAGATTCCGCTCGTCTTTGCGCTGCTGGCGATCGCGGCGGAATTCGCCGGGTCGATCGGGCTGATCCTCGGCGTTTTCACCCGGGTCGCCGCGTTCGGTATCGGGGCGACGATGCTGGTCGCCATCTTCATGGGGCATTTCGATAACGGTTTCTTCATGAACTGGAGCGGAACCCAGGCGGGCGAAGGATTCGAATACCATCTGCTGGCGATCGGGCTGGCTGCGGCGCTGGTCCTCAAAGGCGGCGGCAAGGGTTCGCTCGATTCCTATCTGGCGGACAAGTTAACGAAATCAAAATCATGACATCTTTACAAAACACGCTTCATCTGGGCGGCTTGCACCATGTTTCGGCGATCACGAGCGATGCCCGGGCCAATCTCGACTTCTACACCGGCATCCTCGGGGTGCGGCTGGTCAAGAAGACGGTCAATCAGGACGACGTTTCGGCCTATCACCTCTTTTATGCGGACGAACTCGGCTCGCCCGGTACGGAGCTAACCTTCTTTGAATGGAAACCGATCCAGAAGGCGCGGCCGGGCGGCGGGGTCGTCACGGAAACGGCATTCCGCGTCCGTGGCGACGAGGCGACGCTGCAACTCTGGTCGCAATGGCTGGGGCGCAACGGCGTCCGGCGCGGGGCGATCGAACCCGGGACGGCGACCCGGCTCCCCAGCCTGCCGTTTCACGACCCGGAGGGGCTGTCGCTGCGCCTGATCGCCGAACCGCATGCGGCGGGCAATGGCGCGTTTCACCCATGGAACGGCTCGCCCATTCCCGGGCAGGCCGCCATCGTCGGGTTGAGCGAAGTGACCCTCAATGTCCCGAACGCCGGGGCGACGGGGGCGCTCCTGAGCGACGCCCTCGGGTTTCGCGTTCATCCGGACGACCCGTCGCTCTTTGAGACCGGCCCGGGCGGACCCGGGGCACAGCTTCGCCTTTACGAAACGACCACGCCCGGGGCACCCGGCGGCGGAGGGGTTCACCATGTCGCGTGGCGGGTCGCCGATGACGCGGCGATCCGCGCCTGGGAGGCCCGCCTTGCCGAAAAGCGGGTGCGGACTTCCGGTTTGATCGACCGGTTTTACTTCCGCTCGCTCTACTTCCGCATCCCCGGCGGCATTCTCTTTGAGATCGCCACCGACGGCCCCGGCTTCACCGCCGACGGGGAGACGGTCGACCGGCTCGGGGAGCGGCTCTCGCTCCCTCCCTTTCTGGAACATGCCCGGGAAAGGATCGAAGCCGGGCTGGAACCGCTCGCAACCCCTGCCCCGCACCATGAATAACCCCACACCGGAGGCCGGGGTGCAGCCCGGCGATTTTGTCCACCGTTTCGTCCCCGGGCAAGCGGTGGAGAGCGCCCCCGTGTTGCTGTTGCTGCATGGGACCGGCGGGAGCGAGGACGACCTGCTCGGGCTCGGCCATCTGCTGGCCCCGGGCGCTTCGTTGCTCGCCCCGCGCGGGAAAGTGCTTGAAAACGGGATGCCCCGCTTTTTCCGGCGGCTTTCGGAGGGGGTCTTTGATCATGACGATCTCGTTCGAAGGAGCCACGAACTCGCCGCGTGGGTCCGCGTTGCCGCGCGGGCGTACCGGTTTGACGTGCGAAACGTGATTGCGGTCGGCTATTCCAACGGTGCGAACATTGCGGCGAGCCTGTTGCTCCTTGCGCCCGGGTTGTTGCGTGGTGCGGTCCTGTTTCGGGCGATGCTACCCTTCCTGCCGGAAACGCCGCCCGATCTTGCCGGTACCGCGGTCTATCTCGCCGCAGGGAAGCACGACCCGCTGGTGCCGGTGCAGCAGGTCGAAGCGCTCGCCGGATTGCTGGAGCAGTCGAAAGCGGAAGTGACGCTACGCTGGAGCGAGAACGGCCACCGGCTCACACCGGAGGAACCGGAGGCGGCGCGCCGATGGCTGGATGAGCTGAAAAGAATAGCAAAAGCTTGACCCAGATCAAACTTCGGGAGGGGTTCGGCTTGATGCAACCCACAATATAGTGTGGCTTTAACGGGAACTACCCACAATATATGGAAGAATCCCGTTACCCCTCCGTCGTCAAGCGCAACAGCGACCGTGTTGCCTATGACGAAACCAAGATTGCTTACTCCCTCCAGCGGGCCGGTGCGGCCACGGGGCAATACGCCGTGAAAGAGGCGGAGCGCCTCGCGGCGGAAGTGACCCGGCAACTCCTCCAGCGCGCGCAGGCTCCGGCGTTCGGCATCGAGACCATTCAGGATGAGGTTGAAATGACGCTCTTGCGAGAAGGCTATATCGCCACGGCGCGCGCCTATATTGCCTATCGTGAAAAACGGCGTACGGCCCGGGCCGATGCGCACTCAATGGTCGATGTCGAGGCTTCCGTCAACGAATACCTGACACAGCAGGACTGGCGGGTCGCCGCCAATGCCAACCAGGGGTACAGCCTCGGCGGGTTGATCCTGAACATCTCCGGCAAGGTGACGGCCAACTACTGGCTCAACCATATCTACCCGCCCGAAGTCGGCGAAGCCCACCGGCAGGGCGACCTGCATGTGCATGATCTCGACATGCTTTCGGGCTACTGCGCCGGGTGGTCGTTGCGCTCGCTATTGGCGGAAGGGCTCAACGGGGTTCCCGGAAAGGTCGAGGCAACCGCGCCGCGGCATTTCCACTCGGCAGTCGGCCAGATCGTCAACTTTCTCGGCACGCTGCAAAACGAATGGGCCGGTGCGCAGGCGTTTTCTTCGTTTGATACCTATATGGCTCCCTTCATCGCCAAGGACCGGATGACTTACCCGGAGGTGCGCCAATGTATTCAGGAGCTGATCTATAACCTGAACGTCCCGTCGCGCTGGGGCACGCAGACCCCCTTTACCAACCTCACCTTTGACTGGACCTGCCCGGAGGATCTGCGCGATCAGGTGCCGGTCATCGCCGGAAAGGAGCAGCCGTTTACCTATGGCGACCTGGAAAAGGAGATGGCGATGGTCAACCGGGCGTATATCGAAGTGATGACACAGGGGGATGCCAAGGGCCGGGTCTTTACCTTCCCGATCCCGACCTACAACATCACGCCCGATTTTCCGTGGGATAGCGAAAATGCCAACCGGCTTTTTGCGATGACCGCGAAGTACGGCCTCCCGTATTTCCAGAACTTCATCAACTCGGAGTTGAAACCGAATATGATCCGCTCGATGTGCTGCCGCCTTCAACTCGACCTGCGCGAACTGCTCCGGCGCGGAAACGGGCTCTTCGGATCAGCGGAGCAGACCGGCTCGATCGGCGTGGTGACGATCAACTGCGCGCGGCTTGGCTACCTTTACCGGGGCGATGAAAAAGCGCTGCTGGCGCGGATCGACCAGTTGATCGACCTTGGCTACTCCAGCCTTGAGATCAAGCGAAAGGTGATCCAGCGCCTGATCGACCAGGGGCTCTTCCCGTTCACCAAACGCTACCTCGGGAAGTTGCGCAACCATTTCTCCACGCTTGGCGTCAACGGCATCAACGAGATGATCCGCAACTTCACCCACGACCGCGAAAACATCACGACCGAATGGGGGTATGCCTTTGCGGTGCGGCTGCTTGATCACGTGCGGGCGCGGCTGGTGGAGATTCAGGAACAGACCGGGCACATGTATAATCTGGAGGCGACCCCGGCGGAAGGGACCACCTACCGCTTCGCCAAGGAGGACCGCCGCCGCTGGCCCGACATTTTGCAGGCCGGGACGGAGAGCAACCCGTATTATACCAACTCATCGCAGCTTCCCGCCGGGTATACCGACGATCCGTTCGAAGCACTCGAACATCAGGATGTGCTGCAATGCAAGTATACAGGCGGGACGGTGCTCCATCTCTATATGGCGCAGCAGCTTTCCGACGCCGAGGCATGCAAAAAGCTGGTGCGGCGGGCGCTGGAGCGATTCGCGCTGCCGTACATCACGATCACGCCGACCTTCTCGATCTGCCCCAAGCATGGCTACCTGGTCGGCGAACATCCTTTCTGTCCCAAGTGCGATGAAATCCTCCTGCTGGAAAAACAGGCAAGCGCAGAGGCAGTCGCTTGTTGATGAAACTGCCACGAAAAAAAAGAAAAAATGCCATGATGACCACCACTGAACCCGCCAAGTCAAAACCCGCCATCACGCTCCTGCCGGGCGAACGCCAGCCGTGCGAAGTCTGGACCCGCGTGATGGGTTACCATCGCCCGGTGTCGAGCTTCAACATCGGCAAGAAGGGTGAACATATGGAGCGCCGATTCTTTCAGGAAGCGCGCTGCGCTTTGTAAACCACCACGCAAGCCATGAAGACGGCATCCCCTTCCCCCGCTGTTTTGCCCACGGCGGTTCCGCGGCCCGGGTTGCAGGTCGGCGGGCTGGAGAAACTCTCGCTGGTCGACTGGCCGGGGGAACTCTCCGCCGTCGTCTTCTGCCAGGGGTGCGCGTGGAACTGCCGTTACTGCCACAACCCGCACCTGATCCCGTTTGCGCATCGTACCGACATCGCATGGGAGGGCGTGCTCGCGTGGCTGGAAAAGCGGCGCGGATTGCTTGATGCCGTCGTCTTCAGCGGCGGGGAGGCCACCTACCAGGTCGCCCTTCCCGCCGCGTTGAAAGAGGTGCGCAGGCTTGGTTTCAAGACCGGCCTGCATACCGGCGGTCCCTACCCGAAACGGATGGCCGAGGTCCTGCCGCTGCTCGACTGGGTCGGCTTTGATTACAAGGCTCCGTTTGATCGCTATGCGCCGATTACCGGCATCGACCAGGGCCGGTGTGCGCAGGAGAGCTTCGGGATGCTTCTTGCCTCCGGGGTCGCCTATGAAGTCCGCACCACCTGGCACCCGTCGCTCCTCTCCGGCAACGATCTCGAAGAAATGGCACAGACTCTTGAAGAAGCCGGGTGCCGCGAATGGGTCGTCCAGCGTTTCCGGCCCGACGGGTGCGTGGACGAAGCGCTCTGCGCGGTGCCGACCGGTCAGCCACCCCCCGCCCTGCTCCGCCCCCGGGCGTTGAAGATTACGGTTCGCTAAGAGGCTGTGAAACATGGCCTTTGAAGGACTTTTTTCACAGCCTCTAAACCCGCACCCGGCGGACAAAGCCGACAAAGAGGAGCGCGCAGATGATCTCCAGCGCGCCAGTGGCGAGGAAAGCGCCCTGGTAGCCGATCAGCCCGACCATGGTTCCCCCGAAGAGCGGCCCCAGCAGGAAACCGAGCGAACCGGCGGTGTTGAAGGCGCTCATCGCCAGGGCGCGATTGTGTTCACCCGAAAGCGCCTGGACCAGTACCAGCGAAGGGGCAAACATCAAGGCCGCCGCGACGCCGCCGCCGAGCATGAGCCACGAAATCGCGCCAAGCGGAGCGAGACCGATCGCCATGAAGATCACCCCATAGATCACGCTCCCGGCGATCATCAGCTTGAGCTTGTTGAGCGGTTGGGAGAAACGCCCTGCGGGGTAGGTCAACAGGGCAAAGGGAATCATGAAAAGCGCCATGATCCAGCCGATCTGTTGCGGGAGGGCACCCATTTCCGAACGGAGATAGAAGGTCATGGTGGAGACGACAAACCCGACGGTGAGCCGGTCCACAAAGGTAAAGAGGTAGGGAATCGCGAGCAGCCGCTGGTTTTTCAACATCCCGACCAGTTCCAGCAGGGTGAAGCGCGAACGGTCTCCCATCCGGTCGTGTAACAGGCACGAGGCGACGACGGCGAGCGCGGCCATCAGGAAACTTCCGTAAAGAAAGATGGAGAGCGGGTCGCCGCGCCCGATGATGCCGCCCAGCGGTGCCCCGGCCGCCACGCCGAGCGTCATCGAGGCTCCGAGAAATCCCATCACCCGTCCGCTCGATTCCGCGCGGGCCATCTCCATCCCGAGGGTCAGCAGGAGACTCAGCGAGGCAATATGGGCGCACCCTTCGACAAACCGCAGGCCGAGGTAGGCGGAATAGCTCCATTCCAGGCGCATCAGGTAAAGGGCGACGGCGTTGACGACCAGCGCGCCTGCGATCAACCATTTCCGTTGCCGAAGCCAGTCCGAAAGCAATCCGGCGAGCGGTGCAAAGAGGAAGGCCCCGATCATGTTGGCTGACATGAAGAGATGTTTCTTGAAATGGGAGAGGTCCGGAAAGCGCCCGACCGTCACTTCATGAAGCACCGGAACCACGCCGGTCACCGGGATCATCAGAAAAAAGAGGCACAACCCGGTAAATCCGAGTTGCCACCGGCCCGCCACGCCTGAAGCGGGGGCGGGGCGGGAGAAGTGAACTGGCTGTTGTGGTGCGGCGTCGAACAAAATGGGCTTGCGGAAGGTGTCGGGGTCCTTCCGGAAAGAGTGAACGATCGCCCGCCGGGGTTCAAGGAACGAGAACGCGATTCTTGACTTCCGTCAAGGAGCCCCGCTGCTTTTACCCCGGAGAAGGCCCGGAAAGGAGACGCCGCACCACCAACCCTCCGGAAAGATTTCTGGCGGGAAGACCGGCCTGGTTCAGGATGCGGGTCGCCAGATAACCGCGCTGGCCCGATTCACAGTAGACGCGGATGTCGGTGAAAGACGCGAGTTCCCCAAGGCGGAAGCGCAGGGTGTCGAGCGGGATATGGAGCGCCCCCGGGACGCGCTCCTTCTCCCATTCGCCGCCATCGCGCACGTCGAGAAAGAGGGTTTCGCCGGTGGCCGCCGTGGTCCAGTGGACGACCGGCATCTCACCGTGCAGGACGTTGGCGGCGATCATTCCCCCGAGATTGACCGGGTCCCTGGCGGAGCCGAACTGCGGCGCGTAGCAAAGCTCGGCTTCCTCAAGGTCGTAGACGGTGCCGTGTTTCTGGAGCGCCATGGCGATGATGTCGATGCGGCGGTCAACCCCTTCCCCGCCGACGGCTTGCGCACCAAGGATCTCCCCGTCGCTTTTCCGGAAGATCAGCTTGAGGAGCATGGTTTGCGCGCCGGGGTAGTAACCCGCGTGATGTCCGGCCTGGAGGTAAATTTTTTCGTAATCGTCGGCCCCGGCCTGTTGAAGGCGGCGTTCGCTCGAGCCGGTGGAGGCGACCTGCAAGCCGAAAAGGCCGCAGATGGCCGTCCCCTGCACGCCACGGAATGAAGACGCCCGCCCCGCGATGGCCTCGGCGGCGATCCGCCCCTGCCGGTTGGCCGGTCCCGCGAGCGGCACCAGCGCAGGGGCTCCGCCGACCCAGTCGCACACCTCCACGGCGTCGCCTACGGCATGGATGTCGGGGTCGCTCGTTTGCATCCGTTCGTCGACGCGAAGACCGCCCCGGGGGCCGAGTTTCAGCCCCGCCGCTGTGGCGAGGGTTGTTTCGGGGCGCACGCCGATGGCGAGGATCACCAGTTCTCCTTCATGGATTCCGCGTTCCGTGGTCACGCGAAGACCGCCGGGAATGGCTTCAAAGCCGGTGACTCCTTCGCTTAAAGCAAGCCGGACGTTCTGTCGGCGGAGGTGATCGGCCACGCAAGCCGCCATTTCGGCGTCCAGCGGAGGCATCACCTGATCGAGCTTTTCGATCACCGTGACTTGCAGCCCGCGGTGGGTGAGGTTTTCCGCCATCTCCAGACCGATGAAGCCGCCCCCGACGACGATGGCGCGCCGGACCCGGCGTTCCGTGATCCATTGGCGGATGGCGCGGCTGTCGGGCACGGTGCGCAGCGTGAAAATCCCGGGCAGGTCGATGCCGGGCAGCGGCGGGCGCAACGGCGTTGCGCCGGGGGCGAGGACCAGCTCGTCGTAACGCTCGGTGCGGGTGGTTCCATGCGTCAGATCGCGCACTTCGATCGTTTTTTCCGTGCGGTCGATCGCAAGCACTTCGGTGTTGAGGTGGACCATGATGTTGAAACGCCTCCGGAAAAGCTCTGCATCGGCTACGAGAAGTTTCTTTTCGTCGGTGATCTTCTCTCCGATATAGTAGGGAAGCCCGCAGTTGGCGAACGAGACGTAAGGGCCGCGATCAAAAACAACGATCTCCGCCCGTTCGTCGAGCCGCCGCAGCCGGGCCGCGCACGAAGCGCCCCCGGCGACGCCGCCGACGATGAGGACCCGTTGGGATAAGGAAGTGGAACGTTTCATAAGATAGAATGGTGAAAAGAACGCAACATCAGGCGCTACCGGGGCGTACAGCACGCGGGCGGCGTCGGGCCTGTGTGCCGGTTCCACGGCATCCGCGCCAGGAGGCTCCCCATCCCGCAGGTGTCGGTGATGCCTGCGAAAACCAGCCCCGCGCCGATCAACCCGGAGAGAAGGCTCCAGGCGGGATGCACCGCGAGCGCCAGGATGGTGCCGCCCGCGATCAGCGACCCGGCGGCGATGCGCACCTGCCGCTCCAGCGACATCCGTTTGCGGCCCCGTTCGACGGGCAACCCTTCGTCGACCCACGCCCGAAGGCCGCCTTCCAATACGCGGAGATCGCGCAGGCCGTTTTCCTCAAGTTTCCGCGCTGCTTCGAGAGCCCGTTTTCCCGTGAGGCAGACCACCACGCACGGTCGCCCGGCAGCGGCCAGTTCACGGAGTCGCCCGGGCGGCAATTCCCCAAAGGGATGCAACGCCGAATCGGCAACGTGGAACGTTTCGAACTCCGCCGGGGTCCTGACATCGACCAGCAGCAGCTCTTCCCGATTTTCATGGACTTCCGCCGGGGTCACCGTGCGGACCGACGCTTCTTTCTTTGCCGAAGTGGTTTTCATCGTTCAATATACTACTATATCGCGATTCAGTAATATGCAACCGAAAACAAAATTATTTATCTCCGATGCCCAACTCGATGAAGTGGCGAAGCTTTTCTCCATCCTCGCCGAGGCTTCCCGCCTCAGGCTGCTCAAGGCGTTGATGGCCGGGCCGATGACGGTGACCGAACTGGTCGAGGCGACGGGGATGAAACAGGGGAATGTTTCCAAGCATCTCGGCGTTCTTCACGGTGTTCGCTTTGTTGCCCGGGAAAAAGCCGGGAATTTCGCCCGCTATTCCATTGCCGACCCCCGGCTGCACACCCTTTGCCAACTGATGTGCGAACGGGTGGAGGAGGATGCGCGCGCAACGCTGGAGAAACTTTCCGGCGCGCCGCAAAGAAGGTAATGTCGATCTTCCTTGATCCAGGTCAAGGAAGGTAGCCACCCTCCTTCCCTACCCTGCTTTTCATGGCGTCCAGATACCCACGTTATGAAAAGTGACCACCGGAAGGCGGGCGGGGAGTTTCAGCACGGGAGCCCCACCGGATGATCGCGCTGGAACGCTACCACGCCGCGGTGAGCGATACGCCGCATCGCGACGCCTTCCAGCGGCGCAGCCCCCTGATCCCGTGGGCGGCCTGCAAGGCGGTGCCGGAAGCGGAAGTTCCCGCCATGTGGGAGACGATCTGCAACACCCCGCGCGAAGGGAAGACGGTAGCCTATTTTCACATCCCGTTTTGCAGCAACCATTGCCTCTTCTGCCGGTTTTACCAGAATGCCACACGCCGGAACCGACCGGCGGAGTATGTGGATGCCTTGATCCGCGAGATCGAACGCGAGGCGGAAACCACGATGGCGGCAAGCGGCCCGATTCATGCCGTCTACCTCGGCGGAGGGACACCGACCGACCTCGGGAAGGAAGACCTGGTGCAGCTTCTCAAGGCATTGCGGCGGTGCCTTCCGCTGGCGGCGGATTGCGAGATCACCGTCGAAGCGCGCGCCACCGGCTGCCCGGTCGAAAAGGTGGCGGCCTGTCTGGAAGCGGGCGCGAACCGTTTCTCCTTCGGGGTGCAAAGCTTCGATACGGACGTGCGCCGACGCCTCGGGCGCAAACTGGAGCGCCGGGAGCTGATCGCCTTCCTGCGGGAAGTCTGCGCCCTCGACCAGGCGGCGGTGGTGTGCGACCTGATCTTCGGCCTCCCCCACCAGACGAGGCAAAGCTGGATGGAAGACCTCGAAATCTGCACCGACATCGGCCTGAGCGGGGTCGATCTCTATTGCCTGACGGTCCTCCCCTCAAGCCCGCTTTCCAACGCCATCCGCAAAGGCTCCATGCCGCAGGGGGCCGCCGTGCCGGATCAGGGCTCCCTCTACGTAGCCGGGGCGGAGCGGCTCATGCAGGCGGGGTGGCGGCACCTGACCACCGCCCACTTTTCCAATGGCACGCGGGAGCGCAACCTTTACAACCAGTTGATCAAGGCCGGAGCGAACTGCCTTGCCTATGGCGCGGGAGCCGCCGGGACCGCCGGAGAGTATAGCTACCGGCTGACTTCCGAGCTGACCCGCTACCATCAACAGATTGCCGAAGTGCAAAAACCGTTGAGCGGTCTCTACCGGGTGGGCGCAGGGCACGGAGCCAAAGGGATGGTGACCGACGGCATTGAAACCGGTCGGCTCGACCTCGCCCGGCTGGAGCGGGCCGTCCCCGGGTTGACCGCGCTGGCGCTGCCGCTCGCCGCCCAATGGGAGGAAGCCGGGTTGATCCGTCGCGATTTCCGCCACCCGCCGACGCTCCTCTGGCTCACCCTTGCCGGTCGCTTCTGGCATACGAACCTGACCTCGGCACTCCACCAGCTTATCGACTCCCTCCTCATGCCTCAACCTGTGACCCATATGAAACCACCGACTGCCACCCAACCGACCGACAAAGCTACCCAACTCGCGCTCGTGCGTGAAAAACTGGCCCTCGACCCCGACGGCATCCTCGAAGCCATCGCCCTCCAGAACGGGCTGACCACGCGCGAAGTGGTCTCGTGCCTCCCTCCCCAATGCGTTACCGCAGCGGAAGGGAAGGCGTTCAGCGAGGTCATGGAAGAGATTTCGCAATGGGGCGAGATCCTGCTGATCGTCCATACGCCCGACGCCATCATCGAATGCGCCGGGCCGCTGCCTAAGGGGAGCTTCGGACACGGGTTCTTCAATCTCGGCGAGGGAAGCCCGATCCGCGGCCACATCCGCGCGGCGAACTGTTCGGAAATCTGTCTCGTGCGCCGTCCCTTCATGGGGATGGAGACCTGTTCGATCCAGTTTTTCAACGAGCGGGGCAACGCGATCTTCAAAATCTTTGTCTCGCGGGATGAAAACGAGAAGCTCAAGCCCGGGCAGGTGGAGCGTTTCGAAGCGTTGCGCGGACGGCTTGCCACGGGAGCGGCGGCGTGAACGGGCGTCCCACGCTCTTTCTCCTCGGCGCATCGCGCGGGACGGGACTGGAGATCGCGAAACTTGCCCGCGCGCAGGGGCACCGGGTTTATGCGATGGTTCGCACCCCCTCGCCCGCGCTGGAGGCGCTCGGGGTCGAGATGCAGATCGGCGATGCCATGGACCGGGTGGCGACCGAAGCGGCGTACCGGCGCTGCGGCGAGGTCGAGGCGGTCATCTCGACCCTCGGCGGCACGCCCGGCGAGCCGAACCCGAACCACGTCGGCACGGTTCACCTGGTCGATGCGATCGTGGCCTGCAACGAGACGCCGCGACTGGTGATCACCAGTTCCCTCGGGGCCGGAGAGAGCCGGGCCTATGCGTCGGAGCGTCTTCTCGCGGCGCTTGGGGCGATCCTCGAAGCGAAAACGAAGGCGGAAGCGTATGTTGCCGCCTCGGGGTTGCCGTACACGATTGTCCGGCCCGGCGCGCTGCGCGACCGCCCGGCATCGCACACCGCCCTTCTCTCGCCCGACCCCGGCCGGTGGGGCTCCCTTTCGCGGGCCGATCTCGCGGCGCTGCTCCTCGCCACGCTGGAAACGGCTGAAACAATCGGCCAGACCTATTCGGCGATCGACCCCGGCGCATGAAGCTCCCCTTTTTCAATGGAATTGATCTGGGTCAAGGAAGCCATGCGCCCCGGGAGCCTAAAGTCATGACATGGCGTCCATCCGCAAACGATATGAGAAAGATCACCGGGAGTTGATCGGACTGCTGCAATGCGTACAGGATGCCAAGGAAAGCGGGCCGAAGGAGGCGCTGAAAGCCTTCCTGCTTTTTGCCAAACGGCTCGAGCGGTTGATCGAACATGAAGAGAACGTCCTCTTCCCGCACTTTGACGAAGCCAACGGCCTCGCCAGCGAAGGCCCGACGGCGGTGATGCGGGTGGAGCATCGGCAGATCCGCTGGCTGCTGGCTGAGATCAAGGAAAAACTCTCCCGGGGCGATCTGCGAACCGACGCGGAACAGATCGTCCTGCTGGAGATCCTGCGCAATCACCAGGACCAGGAACGCGCCATTGTCTACCCGAACCGAGCATGAACCACCTTCTCACCTTCACCGGTCCCCGCACCTCGCCGCCCCCGCCGATGACCAGCCGCCAGCGTTTTCTGGATGCCTGCCATTGTCTGCCGACCGACCGGCCGCCGATCTGGATGATGCGGCAGGCCGGGCGGTGCCTTCCGGAGTATCGCGCGTTGAAGCAGAGCTATTCGTTCCTGGAACTGGTGCGCACGCCGGAACTGGCTTGTGAAGTGACGTTGCAGCCGATCCGGCGTTTCGGGTTTGATGCAGCCATTCTTTTCAGCGACATCCTCGTCGTCCCCGAAGCGATGGGGCAAGGCTACCATTTCCGCGAAACCGGCGGGATCGCCATGGACTTTGCGCTCAATGATGCCGACGCCATCCGGCGGCTTGAGCCCTCAGCCATCGAAGACCGCCTTGACTATGTTTCAAAGGCGCTGGCATTGATCCGTCCGCAGTTGGGCGGGCAAACCGCGCTCCTCGGGTTCGCGGGTTCGCCCTGGACGCTGGCCAACTTCATGCTGGAGGGCGGGAGCAGCAAACATCCCTCCCGCGCGCTGGAGTTGTTAAGGGAGGCCCCGGCGACGTTCCGGCTTCTGTTTGAAAAACTGACACTGGCCATCACCCGTTTCCTGGATCAACAGATCGCCGCCGGGGTCGATGCGGTACAAATCTTTGACAGCCATGGGGGGTTGCTGCCACCGGAGCTCTTCGGGGAGGGTTCGGGCCGGTGGATGCGCGAGATCATTGCCGGTCTTCAAAAGAAGGTCCCGGTGATCGTTTTTTCCAAGGGGACGCGAAGCTGGAAACCGTTGCTGGAACTTGGTGCGAGCGTCATCAGCCTCGATCCGAAGCTCCACCTGAGCGAAATCCGCCGCATCTTTCCGGGCCATGTCGGCATCCAGGGAAACCTCGCCCCGGAGTTGCTGCTTCACCTGAGCCCGGACGAACTGCGCGCCGCCACGAGAGACCTGCTGGAACGGATGCGGGGACGCCCCGGCTACCTCTTCAACCTTGGCCACGGGGTTCCGCCCGCCGCGCCGCTGGAGAACATCGGCAGCGTGGTCGATACCGTCCGCCGTTTTCAATAACCCGCCGTGAGCCGAATCAACGTCAACCTTGATCTCGTCCGGAAGTATAACATCCCGGGGCCGCGCTATACTTCCTACCCTCCGGCAACCCGCTTCAGCAAGGAACTGGCATGGCCGACACTGGCGGGGGAACTCATCAGGAACAACCGGACGCAGCGGCCGCTCTCGCTCTACTTTCACATCCCGTTCTGCGAATCGCTTTGCTGGTACTGCGGTTGCAACACGGTGATCACGACGCGAAAGTCGAGCGGGGCGATCTACCTCGACGCGCTGGAGAAGGAGATGGACCTGATGCTACCCGCCCTCAACCCGGAGCGCGAGGTGGTGCAGATCCACCTCGGGGGCGGCACGCCGACCTTCCTGAGCCCCGACGAACTCCGCCGCCTGGGGGAGATGATCCGCTCCCGCTTTCGCATCGCCGCTGATATGGAGGGGGGCGTGGAGATCGACCCGCGGCGCCTGAGCTTCGACCATATCGTCGCGCTGCGCGAGGCGGGGTTCAACCGGGCATCGCTCGGCGTGCAGGATTTTGACCCGAAGGTCCAGTTGGCGGTTCACCGGATTCAGCCGTACGAACTGACGCTCCAGGCGGTGGAATGGCTGCGCGCCAACCGGTTTGCATCGGTCAATGTCGACCTGATCTACGGCCTCCCCCACCAGAACGTCGCTTCGTTTTCCCGGACGCTGGAAGCCGTGCTGGAGCTGGAGCCCGATCGACTCGCGGTCTTCAGCTATGCGCATGTGCCGTGGATCAAACCGTCGCAAAAGCTCCTTGAAAAGGCGCTCCCATCGGTGGAGGAGAAGCTTCTCATTCTCAAGCTGGTGATCGAAACGCTGACCGGTGAGGATCGCTTTGCCTATATCGGGATGGATCACTTTGCCCGGCCGGATGATGAACTGGCGATCGCGCAACGCAACGGAACGCTGCATCGCAATTTTCAAGGCTATAGCACGCGCCGCGGCACCGATATCTATTCCTTTGGCATGTCGGCGATCTCGCAGATCGAAAGCCTCTACTGGCAGAACCATAAAGGGCTTTCGGACTACTACCAGGCGCTGGAGCGGCGGGAGACGCCGGTCGCACGCGGCTACCTTCTGACGCGGGAGGACCAGATCCGCCGGGCGACCATCATGCGGCTGATGTGCGATGGAGCGCTCGATTTTTCCGCGCTTTCCGAAGCGTTGCACATCGACTTCCGCGCTCATTTTTCAGCGGAGCTTCAGTCGCTTGACGATCTGGAGGAGGATGGGCTGATCCGCCAGACTGCCTGGGGCCTGGAAGCGACGGAAACGGGCCGCCTCTTTATCCGCAACCTGGCGATGCGTTTCGACGCCACGCTCCCGCGTTCAACGCAGCAACACTTCTCCCGGACGATATGAAACCGGTTGCCATCGTGGGGGGAGGGATCACCGGGTTGAGCGCGGCGCATCGTCTTTCCGCCCTCGGCATTCCGGTGACCGTCTACGAAGCCGCCCCGCAGGTGGGAGGGGTGATCCGCAGCGAGAGTTGCGACGGTTTCCTCGCGGAAGCGGGGCCGAACACGATTCTGGATACCTCGCCGCTGATCGGCGGCCTGGTCCGCGAACTCGGGCTGGATCGGCATCGGATCGACTCGTCGCCAGAGGCGAAGCATCGCTATATTCTGCGCAACGGGAGGCCGCAGGCGGTTCCCGGCGGGGTGGCTACCTTTCTGCGGAGCCCCCTTTTCTCGTTCCGCACAAAGCTGCGCCTGCCGCTGGAGATGCTGGTTCCAAGAGCCAGGGCGGAGGGCGAGGAGAGCGTCGCGGCCTTTGTCAACCGACGGCTGGGGCGGGAGTTTCTCGACTATGCGATCAACCCGATGGTGGGCGGGGTCTATGCAGGCGACCCGGTACGCTTGTCGCTGCGGCACGCCTTCCCCAGGCTGCACGAGGTGGAACGGCGTTACGGATCGCTGATTCTCGGCCGGTTTCTCGGGGCGGCGGCACGACGAAAAAGGGGGGAGATCCCGAAGACACGCGCACGGAAGTTTTCCTTCACCGACGGCCTGCAAACCTTGACCGATGCGCTCGCACTACGGCTGGGGAAGTCGATCCGCACCCGCTCGCCGGTGCTGAACCTTTCCTTTGACGGCGCGGAGTGGGAGATCGGCATCCGTGGCGAACGGCAGGTGAACCGGCACTCCGCCGTACTGCTTGCCGCGCCCGCTTACCAGTTGGCCCGGATGGAGCTTGAGGCCATGGGTAGCGTTCGCCCGCTCGCGCTGCTCGGCGAAATGACGTATGCGCCGGTGGCCAGTCTCGTCCTCGGGTTCCGGCGCGAGCGGGTGGCGCATCCGCTCGACGGGTTTGGCGTGCTGATCCCCGAAGCCGAGCAGCGCCGCCTCCTCGGTGTCATCTTTTCCTCTTCGCTCTTTCCCAACCGGGCTCCCGAAGGCCATGTCGCGCTCACCTGCTACCTCGGCGGGATGCGGTCGCCCTCGCTGGCGCGGTGTGACGCGGCGACGGCGGTGCAGATCGCCCTGGCGGACCTGCGGCCTGTCCTCGGGGTCGAGGGCCAGCCGCTTTTTGTCCGCCATGCCGCCTTTGAAAGGGCGATTCCGCAGTATGAGGTCGGCTTCGGTCGCTTCAAGACGTTCATGAACCGGCTCGAAGACGAACTTCCCGGGCTCCATTTCGCAGGACATTTCCGCGACGGCATTTCATTGGGAGATTCGATCCTCGCCGGGGAAGCTGTGGCGCGACGAATCGCCTCGTCCCTCCGTTCACCCGACCACCTCAACCGCCCTGCCCCATCCATGGCGTCATGAAACGAAAGGCGGTGCTCCTGGTCAACCTCGGTTCGCCCGATTCCCCGGCGGTGCCCGATGTACGGCGCTACCTGCGCGAGTTTCTGATGGATGGCCGGGTGATCGACGCGCCGTGGCCGATCCGCTTCGGCATCGTTCATTTTACCATCCTCCCCAAACGTCCGCACGCTTCCTCGCATGCCTACCAGTCGATCTGGACGGAGGAAGGCTCTCCGTTGATCGTGATCAGCCAACGCCTCCGCGCGGCGCTTCAGGCAAGGGTGGAGATCCCCGTGGAGCTGGCGATGCGCTATCGCAACCCCTCCATTGCCGCCGCAGTCCGCAAACTGGCCGGGCTGGGGACGGAGGAGTTGCTGTTGATCCCGCTCTTTCCGCACTACGCCATGTCGAGCTACGAAACGGCGGTGGAAGCGGCGCGGGCGGAACTGGCGAGGAACGCTCCTTCCATCCGACTGCGGGTCGCGCCGCCTTATTATGATGCGCCCGACTACCTTCATGCCTTGAGCGAAAGCGCCGCGCCGTTTCTGGAGGAGCCGTTCGACCATCTCCTCTTCAGCTTCCACGGGTTGCCCGAACGCCACCTGCGCAAGGCGGACCCGACCGGCTCCCATTGCCTGAAAACCGCCAACTGCTGCGAAGCCCCGAGCCCCGCCCACGCCACCTGTTACCGCGCGCAATGCCTCGCCACGGTGCGGGCCTTTCTGGCGCGGCAGCCCGTCCCGAAAGCCAAGGTTTCCGTGGCGTTTCAATCGCGACTAGGCAAGGAGCCGTGGATGTTGCCGTACACGGACCGCGAGATCGCGCGGCGGGCACGGGCGGGGGTCAAAAGACTCGTCATCCTTTCCCCCGCGTTTGTCGCGGATTGCCTGGAAACGCTCGAGGAGCTTGGCATCCAGGGGCGCAACGCCTTTCTGGAAGCGGGCGGAGAGCGTTTCACGCTCGTCCCGTGTCTCAACGACCACCCCCTCTGGGTCACAGCGTTGCAACGGATGGTGACCGACTTCACCGGCTCGCCCTGCGGCGAAACCGAAGACCTTTTCAACAGCTTTTTACAGAAATGATCTCCAACTTTTCCATTATTCAAGGGGGCATGGGCGTCGCCGTTTCCGGCTGGCCGCTGGCCCGGGCGGTTTCCATGACCGGGCAACTCGGCGTGGTGGCGGGTACGGCGCTTTCCACGGTGGTTTCGCGCCGTCTCCAGCTTGGCGACCTCGACGGACACCTGCGCCGGGCGTTCCAGCATTTCCCGATTGCGGAGGTCGCCGCGCGCGTCCTCTCCCGCTACTTCGTCCCGGGAGGCAAGGCGAAAAACGCGCCGTTCAAGTTAAGCGGCATGCCCAATCTCCATTTTTCGAAGAACCTCCTCAACCTCACCGTACTGGCCAATTTCGCCGAGGTCTTCCTCGCCCGGGAGGGGCACAAGGGGGTGGTCGGGCTTAATCTGCTGGAGAAAATCCAGTTCCCGACCCTCGCTTCGCTCTATGGGGCAATGCTGGCAGGGGTCGATTATGTGCTGATGGGCGCAGGGATTCCGCGCACCATCCCGGGAGCGCTCGATCGGCTCGCCCGGGGAGAGCGGGCGGAGTTGAAGATCGACGTGGCAGGGGCGCTGCCGGGGGAGGAGTTTACCACTTCGTTTGACCCGGCGACCTTTTTTGACGGCAAGCCGCCGCAACTCAAACGCCCCGGGTTTATCGCGATCGTCAGCTCGGCCACGCTTGCCACGACGCTGGCGCGGAAGTCGAACGGCGCGGTGCATGGCTTTGTCATCGAAGGGCCGAGCGCCGGGGGGCACAACGCTCCGCCGCGCGGCACGCTCCAGCTCAGCCCGGCGGGCGAACCGGTCTATGGCCCCCGCGATCAACCGGAGTTGGAGAAGTTCCGGGCGCTCGGGCTGCCGTTCTGGCTGGCGGGCTCGTACGGACGCCCCGGCATGCTTGAGAAGGCGCTCCAGCTCGGCGCGGCAGGCATCCAGGCGGGAACGCCGTTTGCGTTCAGCCGGGAATCGGGCATCGCGCCGGAGTTGAAGGAGCGGGCGATCCATCTCAGCCGGGAAGGAAAGGCGGGCGTCTTTACCGATCCCTTCGCCTCCCCGACCGGTTTTCCGTTGAAGGTGGCGCAGATCGAGGGAACGCTTTCCGACAAAACGCTTTACCAGAACCGCAAGCGGATCTGCGATCTCGGCTACCTGCGCCGCGCCTACCGGCGGCCGGACGGGACCATCGGCTACCGTTGCCCCAGCGAGCCGGTGGACGACTATGTTCGCAAGGGGGGGAGCGTGGAGGAGACGGTCAACCGGAAGTGTGTCTGCAACGGATTGACCGCGACGATCGGGCTCGGGCAGATCCAGGCCGACGGCGACGAGGAACTGGCGCTGGTGACCGCCGGGGAGGATCTTTCCCTGATTGATGATTTTCTCAAACCGGGGGAGGATGCCTATACCGCCGCCGAGGTGGTCGAGCGGCTGCTGGTGCGCCAGCAGGCTTGACGCGCGCTCCCCCGCTCCTGTTTGATCGGGAACCATGTCACGCGCTCCCTACCCCAAAGCCAGCGGCCTGCTGGAAACCATGACCATTGAAGAGCTGCGCGCTTTCGCGCCGGAGGTCATGATGATCGTCCTCGGTTCCACGGAGCCGCACGGGCCGCACCTCCCGTATGGGACCGATACGGTGATCGGCGGCGGCATCACCGCCGAAGCGGTGCGGCTGGCAAACGCGCAAGGGGCGCGCGTCCTGCGCCTTCCGCCGTTGCCATTTGGCAACAATGTCAACTTCAAGGCGTTCCCGTTTGCCTGCCGCCTCCGGGTGGAGACGCTGATGGCGGTGCTGGGCGATCTCGTGGCCATGGCAGTGGAGGAAGGGGTTCGCAAGGTGGTGATCACCAACTCCCACGGCGGCAACACCTCCACGCTTCAGGCGGCGCTGCGAGGGCTTTACGACCGCTTCCAGCAGGAAGTCTTTGTTTCCGCCTGCGGGACGCCCGACCTGAACGGCGGCGTTCACAAGGAGCTGTTTGGCGACCGTTCGCCCCATGCCGGAGATTATGAGACGAGCATGGTGATGCACCTCGCGCCGGAGTGGGTCGTTGATGAGGCGCGCAGGCCGGCGGCGATGAACACGCCGACGCTCCCCGCGCTTGCCGAAGGGCCGGTCGCGTGGATCAGGCCGTGGCATCTGCTGATGCCGGAGTCTTACGCCGGAACGCCGGACACCGCCACGGCGGAGAAGGGAAAGACATTTCTCGAAGCCGCCGCGCGCGGGCTCTCCGACTATCTGGTGGAACTGAGCCGCGCCCCATGGCACCCCCGTTTCCCGTATGCACCGGGGCAATAGGATCTCCGGGAGAGGGAGGTCAAGAATTGACATCCTTTGGTCAATGCGGGGCATGGTGATTTGCCCGTGGGACTGGCTTTACTGAACGGGAAGCTACGTTACCATGAGCCAACCCTCCTCCTCCTTTCCCAAAGTCGGCATCCGCCCCACGATTGACGGTCGCCTCGGCGGCGTGCGTGAATCGCTCGAAGCCCAAACCATGGCGATGGCGCGCGCCACGGCGGAACTGATCTCCTCCACCCTGCGCTACCCGGACGGCCGCCCGGTCGAGTGCGTCATTGCCGATGGCACCATCGGCGGCGTGGCGGAGGCGGCGGCGTGCGCGGAGAAATTTGCGCAGGAGAAGGTCGGCGTGTCGCTTACGGTCACGCGCTGCTGGTGTTACGGCTCGGAGACGATGGATATGACGCCGCACCTCCCGAAAGCGATCTGGGGGTTCAACGGAACGGAGCGGCCCGGGGCGGTCTACCTCGCCGCCGCGCTGGCGGGCCATACGCAGAAGGGGATTCCCGCGTTCGGCATCTACGGGCGCGACGTGCAGGATGCCGACGACGCTTCCATCCCCAATGATGTCCGCGAAAAGCTGCTGCGGTTTGTCCGCGCGGGCCTCGCCGTGGCAATGATGCGCGGGAAGGCGTATCTGGCGATCGGCGGGGTTTCGATGGGGATCGCCGGGTCGATGGTCGACGCCGCGCTTTTTGAAAACCACCTCGGCATGCGGGTGGAGACGATCGACTCCACGGAGATCCTGCGCCGGATCGACCACGGCATCCTTGACCACGAGGAGTACGGACGGGCGCTGGCGTGGGTACAGCAATATTGCGTGGAGGGGCCTCTGCCCGCAGGGAAGGAACGCCCGCGCGAACAGCTCGACCGGGAGTGGGAGGTCTCGGTCAAGATGGCGCTGATCGTCCGCGACCTGATGGTCGGCAACCCGAAGCTGGCGGAACTGGGGTTTGGCGAAGAGGCGCTGGGGCACCACGCGCTCGCCGCCGGGTTCCAGGGGCAACGGCAATGGACCGACTACCAGCCCAACGGCGATTTCATGGAGGCGGTGCTCAACACTTCCCATGACTGGAACGGCACGCGTGCGCCGTTCATCGTCGCGACGGAAAACGACAGTCTCAACGGCGTCTCGATGTTATTGAACTACCTCCTGACCAACACGGCGCAGATTTTTGCCGATGTCCGCACCTACTGGAGCCCGGAAGCGGTGGAGCGGGTCACCGGGCACCGGCTGGAAGGGATGGCGAAGGGAGGGGTTTTGCACCTGATCAACTCCGGCCCCGCGACCCTCGACGGTACGGGCGAGCAGATGCGCGACGGGCAGCCCGCGATCAAACCGTTCTGGGAAATCAGCGAAGCGGAGGCGATGGCATGTTACCGCGCGACCACCTGGTTCCCCGCCAATGCGGAATATTTCCGTGGCGGCGGCTGGTCGACCCATTACGTCACCCGCGGGGGGATGCCGGTGACGATGTGTCGGCTCAATCTCGTCAAAGGGCTCGGCCCGGCGCTCCAGATCGCCGAAGGGTACACGGTCGATCTCCCGGAAGCCGTCTTCAAAGCGCTCAATGAACGGACCGACCCGACCTGGCCGAGCACCTGGTTTGTCCCGAACCTGACCGGCACCGGGGCTTTCCGCGATGTCTACAGCGTCATGAACCATTGGGGGGCAAACCATGGGGCGATCAGCTACGGGCATATCGGGGCCGATCTGATCACGCTCGCTTCCATGCTCCGCATCCCTGTCTATATGCACAATGTCGCGCCGGAAGCGATCTTCCGCCCGAGCGCCTGGACCGCCTTTGGCACCGAAGGGCCGGAGGGAGCCGACTACCGCGCCTGCGCCAGTTTCGGACCGCTTTACCATAATTGCTGATGACCACCGAAGAATTTACGCAGGCCCGGTATGGGATGTTTGTCCATTTCGGACTCTATTCCATGCTCGGCCGGGGGGAATGGGCCTTCAACCGTGAAGAAATCCCGCGCGGGGAATACCGGGCGCTGGCCGACCGTTTTCATCCGGACCGTTTCGACGCCGGGGTGCTGGCCGACCTCGCCGTGGCGGCGGGGATGCGTTACCTCGTCTTCACGACGATGCACCACGACGGGTTCCGGCTCTACCATTCGGAGTTGACCGACTTCTGCTCGACCAAAACCGCCTGCGGCCGCGACTTTACCGCCGAGATCATCGCCGCCTGCCGGCAACGGGGGTTGAAGGTCGGCCTTTACCATAGCCTGAACAACTGGTTTGACCGGCCCGATGCCGTCGAAGCGCTCGAAAACGAAAACGCGCGCGAACGTTTCCTTGAAAACACCTTTGCGCGCCTCCGCGAACTGGTGACGCGATACCAGCCGGTCGACCTCCTCTGGTACGACGGCTGGTGGCCGTTTGACGCCGAAGGGTGGAAGGCCCGGGAGATGAACGCCATGGTCCGCGCAATCCAGCCGCACATTCTCTTCAACGGCCGCAACGGGCTTGCGGGTGATTTCAGCACGCCGGAAGGGCATTTGAGCGCGCCGACGCCGTGGCGGCCATGGGAGGCGTGCATCACGCTTAATGAAAGCTGGGGCTACTCGGTGGGGGACGATCGCTGGAAAACAGCGAAGGAGCTGCTAACGATGCTCGCCCGGTGCGCCGCCCACCGGGGGAACCTGTTGCTCAATGTCGGACCTAAGGGTGACGGGCGCCTCCCCCGCCCGACCGAAGCGGTCCTGCGGGAAGCGGGGGCGTGGCTTGAATCCAACCGCGAAGCGATTTTCGATACCGACCTTTTTACCTGGGACCTGCGGGAAAAAGGCGAACACCGCAGTGACTGGAACCACCTCGGGCCGCTGACCGCCCGGGGAAACGCCTTCCATTGGCTGATCTTCCGCTGGCCGGGAAGCGAACTGACGCTGGGAGGGGTGGCGTCGAAAGTGGAGCGCGTTTCATTGCTGGAGGGCGGGCAGGAGCTTTCCTTCCGGCAAAGCGGCACGCGGCTCCGGATGACCGCGCCGCAGGAAGCCCCCTCGCCGCTCTGCACGGTGCTTAAAATCGAATGCAGCGAGCCGCCCCGGCTCTACCAGTCCGGAGGGTTGCGGACGCCCGCCGTCCCCCATCCTCATTACGACCCGGTGGCGTCGGATATCGCCCCTTAGAGGCTGTGAAAAAATGATTTTAATGGCCTCGGAGTGCCTATTTTTAGCCTATAACGAAATTCCGATGACCGCCTGTATTCAAGGAATACAGAAGGAAGGAGGAATGCAGTTAGAGGCAAAAAGAGGTGCTCCATGGCCTTTGAAGGACTTTTTTCACAGCCTCTTAACCGCACACCTTCCCGCGCTGCCGACGACGGGAGTAATGAAAGAGGCCAAGTCCACCCAGAGCCAACAGGCCGAGCGTGGAAGGCTCGGGCACCGGCTCGATGACAATGTCCTCCCCTGCGACGGTATTGTAGGCAAAAGTGTCAATCCGGACGTTGGGGGTATCGTAGTCGGTGATGGTAAAGGCAACCCAGCCGTAATGGATTTCTTCATCGATCCAGACGCTGACACCGAGATATCCCGAGTCGCCGGGGCTGAAGAGGGAGGTACCCGGCTGCGCCGTATCCATGATGGTGGCGACGGTAGTCAGGATACCATCCCCGCTTGCGCCGATGGTATCTCCCGCGTTAACCTGATAGTAGACCTGGTTTCCCAGGAGGCCGGCGAACTCGACCACGTAAGCATTCGCCGGGGGCATACCGGGGCCGGGCACCAAGGCGTTTTGAAGCCGGAACTCTGAGGAGGAGGGGGTATCCGTCGTGGAAACGGCGTTTGCCGGACTGTCTGCCGCAAAGTCCAGATAGATCGGACCATAGGCGCTGCCGCGGGCGTCGGCCGGCAAGCCCGAAAGATCGAACACGACCACGGAAGCCTGGGCGGCCATCTGGGAAGCCAGCAGGGTAAGGGTAAGAGCGGCTGGAGCGATCAGCCGGACCAGCGCCGAGGGCGCTGTCAGAAGAGTGATGTTTTTAGTCACAAAACCAGCAAGTACTAGAACGGAAAAACGACGTCAACGACGACTTTCCAAAAAGATTGTTCGCCCTACTTTGCCGAAATGGAACCCGCCGCCGGTTGCGCGCCGATCCTCCCGCGCCCGCCAAGGAGGTTCGGGCTTTCGGGAAGCAGCCGGAAATCTCCCGATACAGGGTCGACAAACTCCGGATCGGCAAAGATCGACCCCGCATCCTTTCCGGAGAACTTCCGCCAGTCCTGCATCCGGTAGAAGACGGTCTTGTTTCCCTGCAGGGTCACTTCGATGATATATTTGCTCTGCGCAAGGTGGCCATACCGCCCGGCTGGCTGGAAATCGTTTTCCGGGCGCAGGCCGTTGGTCTGGAGCACCGTTCCGCCGGAGTTTACCTCCGCTCCGGGACGGAGGCGCGTTCCATAGTTGTTGGCTTCACAGACAAGCGTGGCAAAGGCCTGCGGGTCGCTCTCATTGATCCGGAACGACTGGTTGCCGGTAAAGTTCAGGGTGTTGTGCGTCACCCGGGAGTCGCGGCTCGATCGATGCAGCGTCAACCCGGAATAGAGGTTTCCAAAGGCCGTATTGTTTTCAAAAACCAAGCCCGGCGAAACGATCGCCAGCGCACCGTTTTCCACCTGCGTCAACAGGCAGTTGCGGATCGTCCAGCGGGGGGATTCGGCGAGCGTCACCCCCTGGGCGCTCAGGCCGCTGCCTCCCCGGCTGAGAAAGGAGTTCAAGATCCAGCTATCCTCCAGCGTGCCGCGGGCGCACCGGGTGGCCGCAATCCCGCTGTTGCCAAACCACCGTATCTGAAAACCTTTCACGATGACGTCGTCCGCCCCCTCCATCGCAAACATCACGCCGGCCTCCTTTCCGCCATCGAGAATCGTCTCCCGGAGTCCCGCGCCCTCGATGATCAACGGAGCCGTCTCCGTGCCGCCATGCACCAGCAACACCGGTTCGGTATAGATACCCCTGGCCACCCGCACCGTGTCGCCGGGGAGGGCGCGATCAAGCGCGTCCTGAATGCGGGAGAAAGGGCGCTCCGGCGACCCGTCGGCCTGCCCGTCCGCAACTGCCTCCCGTACGTGAAGCACCTTGGCCGCGCCTTCCGTGGTCACGCTGGCGATCGAAGACTCCACCTTCTCGCCGCCCTCACCCTTTGCCCCGACCTTGTATTCGTAGGTTGCGCCCGGTTCGAGTTCCCCGCCGATCAGCGCAAAGATGACCGAATATGCCTCCGGAGCCTTGAATTCAACCGGAGCCGCAGCCCGGACATCGGCAGGCGGCAGGATGGTATTTCCCTTGCCCGGTCGGCTCTGCCAGGCGGTCTCCCCGGCTTTCCGGTAATACAGCGTTGCCTTTGCCGGTGCGTTGAAGCGCGCCGTCATCAAGGCCCCGGCGGAGGAGCCCGAGGCGACCGGTTCGTCGATGAAGGCAAGCGCCGCCGCCCGGTCTTCAACCGGCGCGAAGGTTGCCTGCAAACGCGGTTCCCAATCGACGTGACGCCTTGCCGCGCCAAGGGGGTGCTCTCCGGTCGCGGGTAGCGCCAGACCGGGTTTGAGTTCAAGGTTCCCGCGCTCGAGATCGACAAAGGGAACCGGCCCGGCGAGGTTGCTCCCCTGCGCCTTGCCGCCGGAGCCGTAGAAGTAGTTCGCCTCCAGGGTTGCGCCCATTTTTTCGAGGTAGCTCCCATTCTCCCGGACGCCATCCCCGGTTTTCGGCCCGACGATGTTGTACCGGTAGGTGCTTCGCGGCTGCCGGTGATCGGCTCCGCCGCGGATGCCATCCAGAAAGGTGTTGCCGGTTACATGGTAGGGTCGCGAGCCGTCGTTGCCCGAAATGGTCTTGATATAGAGACCGGCCCAGAACCCGGCGGTGACGCACCCTTCCACCGTGGCCCCGTCCGCCGAATGATAGATCCGGATGCCGTCCCTTTGATGTTCGCCGACGTCGCTGGAGGCGAACAGACCCGAAGCGCTTTCAATCACACAGTTGCGGATGGTGATATCCTGCCCGTGGCCGCGCTGGCGAATCCCCATACCGACATCGCGCAAGCGGCACCCCTCGATGACCGTGCGGTTGGCGCCTCCGCTGATGCCAAGGGTGCAGTGGATGAACTCGCAATTCCTGATGTTCACGTCATCGGCTCCAAGAATCGTCAAAGCCCGCGCATCTTTTCCTCCCACATAGTTCTGGAAGCGCAGCCCCTCAACGGTGACGCGGGCCCGGGCCACTTCCATCCCGTTCGCGGTGCGGTTTCGCCAGAGCGCGGCTTGCGCCGGGTCCGTTCCCCCGCCCACATGCACCAGCAGGCGGTCGCCATCAAGGACGCAAACGCTGTTGGGCCAGGCGCGCACGGCCTCCTCGTCCAGCACCTTGCGGTAGCGAATGCGGTCCCGGTCGTTCCAGACTTCCCAATAGGGATCGCCGTCCCACATGGTCTGGCGTCCCGGGGCGTTGATCACGTAAAGCCCCGGATATCCGGGATACGGTTCCCATTCCGTCACCGGTTGCGAACCTTCGAGGATGACGGTCTCTCCCGGTACCGCGAGAATCTTCAAGGGAAGCGGCTCCTCCTTGCTCCCCGGGATTCTGACCTCCCCGGTATAGGTGCCGCCAAGCAGCGCAATGGTCCCCCCGCTTCCCTCCAGTCTGGCAACGGCCCGGGCGATCGTCGCAAGGGGATGTTGCCGATCCCCCGCGGCTTCGTCGCTACCTTCCGGCGAAACAAACAGGGCGTCGGAAAGATCCGCAACCGCCGCGCTCTCCGGCGTTTGCACCGGTTCATGAGACAGCGGAGCAGAGGCGGCGTTACGGTCGCCCTGCGGCTGCGGCTTGCAACTGCAACAGAGGCTCAATGCGGCCAGGCAGAGAATGGAGGGCAAGCGGAAATAAGGTGGCATAGGTCAGTATTTGCTGGGATCAAGGTTGGTTGCAAAATAGCGATAGATCGGATTCTTCCCCTCGGGAAAAGGTGGCCTGAAGAGCGAAAGCGGGAGCCATTCGACATGTCCGTCAAAAAACAGGGCGTTGCCTCCCTGGCGATGCCGGGAAAAGGCCTGGTAGGCAAAGTTGTAGGAAATCTCCCTTTCAGGGTCCCAACGGGCAGCGGTTGGATTGAAGAGAGCGGGGGTGGCCGAGTCGCAGATCCATATCTTCTTGCCGGGATAGGGAATCTCGCTCATGCGCCTGTGATAAAGCGCCAGCGGGGCGGGTGAACCCGGCAGGTTGCGGACATAGGTGGGCGGCGCATAGCTGACCGGCTTGTCGGCAGGCCAGGTCATCGGCGTCGGCTTCCAGTTGATGTTGTTTTCGTTGGGGGAATGCGCGGGGCAGGTGAAGACACACGGTGCGGTGATCCGGCTCTCGGGCGTGCCAAGCAAGGTCCTTTCCGTACGGGGCGTCTCCGGCGGCGAGACTTCCGTGCGCGGCACCCCGAGGTACGGAGCGAGGTTGTAATACCAGGTTCCCCCCAGCGCGCCGCTTCCTTCCCCGCCCGCTTCGCTCACATAGGCATGGAGGGGAAGCACGCCGGCGTGGTCGCTGACGTAGGCCGCCGTCCCCGCGCCGATGAGGCGAAGATGTTGGGCGCACTTGAGCTGCGCGCTGGTCTTGCGATGGTTCATATAGGCTGGAAAAACAAGGACCAGCAACACGCCGAGCACAAAAACCACTGCCAACAATTCGACCAGGCTGAATGCGCTGGAACGGGGGGGATCGAAGCGGTTCATGGCAGGGAGCGGCAGGGAGAGGGTCTTTATCTGCGGCCGGACACCGCCGACTTCCGGTTGCAGACTTTCCAGAGCGCCAGAACCGCCGCCAGCGACGAGAAGAGCGCCGTCGTACGCGGTTCGGGAATCGCTGCCACGGTCATGGTGATGGTCCCTACCCCGCCGTAGTGAATGTCATCATAGTGAAAGGTTGCCACCATGTTGTCAAAACCGCTCCCCATGACCAGCCCGCCCGAGAGACCGCTGGAGGTGGCCACCCCACCATCGTAGGTAGCGTTCCAGAAGGAAAAAAGCTTGTAGACCACCCCTTCCGAGAGCGTCCCGTCGACGTTGATGGCGATGGCACCTCCTTCGAGGATCAGATCGCCCGGCTGGTAATGAGTCAAGCGAACCTCGTCACTTTGGCCTGAAGCATCCAGGCGAAAGGTAAAGTTCGACCCTTCCTCCATCTTCAACAGTTTTTTCTCGCGAACCCCCTCCGGCAGATACCCCACGATACTCAGCGCATTAAAACCGGTCCCCTCCGCGCCCGGAGCGATGCTTCCACCTTCCCTGACGGTGACGATTCCCTGGTCGCGCAACGTCACAAAGCCGTTCCCCGCAAGGGTGCCGCCATCGCGGATCTCCACATCCCCCCTGCCGAGACCGGAACTGACATGGTTCGTATTCCGGATGGAGAGAACCCCGCCGGAGATCAACGTTCCGCCGGTATAGGTGAAACCGCTCGCCCGGGAAAAAATCTGGGTATTGGTGCCGGTTTTCTCCACGCGCAGGGTCCCGGCAAGGTTTGCCCCGTAATCATTGGCGCCCGTCGGCTGATGGGGATCGCCAAGATTGCCATCGATGCGCAGCGTCCCGCCCAGGCTGTTGTCGCTGACACGGCTGAGGCCTTCGTTCCCCTCGCTGCGCAAGCTTTTAACCACCAATACTCCGCTCTGGACGTCGAGTCCCGCCGACCCGGTGGGAGACAGCCCCGCCTTGAAAATAACATGGCCCAGATCGACATGGGTATCTGCCGCTGTCAGGTCAGACTGCAACCCGAAGTTGGAATTGTAACCGGCAATCGTGGTCGTTCCGCTGACGGTGAAGGAAACCATGCGATAGTTGGCATTTCCCCCAAGGATAATCCGTCCGTTGTCGCCCTCGGCCGCGGTGCCGAGCACCAGTTCCGGTGCGGTCACCGTCAGGCGATGGCCGGGGCCCTGGCTGCGGAAAAGCAACGAGCCGGTCTCCACGTAGATGCCCCCTGTCACGGTCAGCAGCGAGTCCCCGTCCGCCGCGGTGGAGCCGTTGTAGATGCGCATGCTTCCCGCGCTCTTCTTGCCAAGACTGATGAGGGTGCGGGGGCCGTTGAGATAGAGATTGCGCACAACGGAGTCCCCGCTTTGCGGATCGATCCCCTTGAGATCCACGATTCTGTCCTCCGCTCCGGGTCCGCCCGCTGCGGGCGGCGTCGGCGTGGAGGTCCACGGAGCCGCCTCCCAGTCTGAGCTGGCGGTCATTTCAGCCGAGTAATCTGCCGCGTGAAGAGAAACGAGCGGTGTGACAAGCCAAGCGCAGAACGCCGCTCCTGCCGTGAGATAGGGCATCATGTTCATGGGGTTTTACAGTTTCCGGGGGTTAAAGAGGATAAAGGACACGTGATACCATCCATGAGACCACGTGATATCACCACACCTCATTCCGCGTCAATCTTTTAAGATGATTTTTTACACTTGTTGCTCCGACGACAAATCTTCAACCTTGTCAAACATGAGCCATCCTTCTCCATCGCATAGCCAACAGCCTTCCCAAAGTCATGAAACGTCGGCGGTCGCAGGTTCCACGGAAGGGTGGACGGTGACGGAAGAGAACGGCGCTCTTCGGGTCGATTCCGCAGCGCTCGCCTTTTCCGTGACTCCGGAGAACGCCGCAACCGTGCTCGCGCCGCAATGGAAGCTGGCACGCGGCATTCCCGCCATCGTACAGCTTCGGGTTTTTCCACACTATGGCTACCTATATAACCCGCGTCTCCTCAACTGGCTGGGCCAAACTGCCCAGGGAGGCGTCAGCCAACCGTTGACGTGGGAAGCGACGGGCGACCGGCTGGAGATCCGGGGCGAATGGGCGTTGCATGATCTGGTATTCAACACCACCTGGATCGCTTCCGCCAGAACCGGCGGGCTCGAACTGATCGCCGAAGCCCGAAAGACCGGCCCGGGAGAGATCAAGGTGCAACTGATGGGACAGCCTTCCTTTGCGGTGGCCGGCAAGCCGGGTCCGCCGCTCTGGCAGGTCGATTTCGAAGTCGGTGAACAAAGGCTGACCCGCAGCGAATATGGTGCCGAAGGGAACATCTTTGATCAGGACGGCCACACCACCGTGCGTTCGTGGAGCCTGAGTTCGCCCATCGTCCGGTTTCGTACGCCGGGGGCGACCGAATCAGCTCTGGAAGCGGAAATCGACACCCCGCTGCGCTCCATGATGCTCCAGCACAGCCCCACCGGCCGCGGCATTCACGCCGCGCTTTACGGTCCCGACCAGCTCCTTCAACAGGGCGACCAGGTCACGAGCCGGTGGCGCCTTACCCCCGTGGCAATCGGCGACGCCGGACAATCCGGGGCGGAGCCGCGCCATCGCCCCGAAGTGGCGGCGGAGATTGACGCGGAGGCGACCCAACCGCTCCCGGAGGCTTCACCTGACGACGCGGTTGCCACCTTCCGCCGCGACCTGCACGCCTGGAAGCTCGACGAAGCCCGCTGGTATGATGCCGACGCCAACCCCGTCGAAGCGCGCGCCCTGCTTCGCGACGCAGCCACGATCCGCCGGGCCGTTGCAGAGCGGATTCCGGCAGCGCTGCCCGAACGGGCCGGACTGCTTTACGAACAGTCGTTCCGTACGTTTCCGACCGATTGGTCGGTCTTGGGGTTTGGCGAGATCCGCAGTTGCCCGGAAGAGGGGTTGCTGGTCGCCCCCAACACCACCGTCAACCTCTGGAGCGAGCGCGAATTTTCGGGAGACTACCTCGTCGAGCTGGAGTACCGGCCCGAGCCGACCGACCAGTTCCAGCGTGGCACCTTCCTGCAACTCTCGGGCCGCCCCATGGTGGAGCGCGACGCGGTCGACCTGATGGCCTCCGCCACCGGGCACATGCCCGACTACAACTTCGGCGTGCAGTGTTACCACCTTTCGTTCAACCGCCGCGCCCGCCTCCGCAGCCGGACCAACTTCCGCAAAACCGGCGAGGCGTTCCGGCTCCTCTCGCTCGTGGAAGCCGCGACCGCCGGTGAACCGTGCTGGCATACCCTCACCGCTTCAAAACAAGGCTCGCACTTCCTTTTTTACGTTGATGGCCGGTTCGTCCTGGAATATTTCGATGAAGGCCACCAGGGGCCATTCCTTGACAGGGGCAAAATCGGCCTGCGTAACTGGGGCGGCATGACATCGTGGTTCCGCAACCTGAAGGTTTTCGCCCTGCGCCCGTCCTGACGATCCGCAAGAGGTCTGCAAGAGGTCTTGACACCGGGCGCTGAAACGGTCACGGAATGCATCGGCAACGTTTTGATTTCCGCCATGATCCAGGCCGCCGTTTACAGCACCAGACCGTACGACCGCGACTACTTTTCACAGGCTCCGGGCGCGGAGAAGGTCGCCTGGACGTTTCATGAATTCCGGCTCGACACCGAAACCGCCGCCCTCGCCGCCGGGGCGGAGGCGGTCTGCGTGTTTGTCAACGACCGGGTCGACCGGCTCTGTCTGGAGGCGCTGGCGCGCGTCGGCGTCCGCCTCGTGGCGCTCCGGTGCGCGGGGTACAACCAGGTCGACCTCGACGCGGCGCGCGCCAACGGAATCGCCGTGGTACGGGTGCCGGCCTATTCGCCGCATGCCGTGGCGGAGCATACGGTCGGCCTGCTTTTGACCCTCAATCGCAAGATCCACCGCGCCTACAACCGGGTGCGCGAACAGAATTTTTCCCTGAGCGGGCTGGTCGGCTTCGACCTTTTTGGAAAGACCGTCGGCATCATCGGAACCGGCAAGATCGGCCGATTGACCGCGCAGATTTTCCGCGGCTTCGGGGCGGAAGTCATCGCGCACGATCCCTACCCCGCCCGCGCGTGGGCTTCCGCCCATCAGGTGCGGTATGTCGAACTCGACGCCCTTCTGGCGACCAGCGACATTATCTCCCTGCACGCGCCGCTCACCTCCGCAACGCTCCACCTGCTCAATCACGAGACGCTGGCCCGGGTCAAACCGGGCGTCTTCATCGTCAACACCAGCCGGGGCAAGCTGATCCAGACGCAGGCGCTGATCGCCGCACTCAAATCGCGCCGGGTGGGCGGCGTGGCGCTCGACGTTTACGAGGAAGAGGAAGGGGTCTTCTTCGAGGATCTTTCCGGCCAGGTGTTGCTCGACGACGAACTCGCGCGCCTGCTCGCCTTCCCGAATGTGCTGGTGACCGCACACCAGGCCTTCCTGACCCACGAGGCGCTGGGTGAGATCGCCCGGGTCACCATCGACAACCTGCTCCGGTTCGAAGCGGGCGAACTATTTCTGGACGGGACCACACTTTGAGCTTTGCTCTGGAGGATGCCATGATCCACCGTTGCAACGTAATGAAGCTACCCAAGAAGGTCTCGCTGGCCGCGCAGGTCTCGCAGATTGTGGCGAAGGAAATCAATGCCGGGACATGGCAAACGCACCTCCCGCCTGAAAGGGAGCTGGCCTCCTCGCTTCAGGTGAGCCGACCGACGCTCCGCGCGGCGCTTTCCCATCTGGAGCAACAGGGGATCATCCGCCGGGGTGGGAGAAAGGGGCATGAGATCGCCCTGCGTGTCTCCTCTCCCGAAAAGCGGGTCAAGGCCCGCACCGTGGGGGTGCTCTTCCGGGGTCAGAGTGCTTCCCTGAATCCTTCGTTGACCCTGATCCTTTTGAAGATCCAGCATTGGCTGCACAATCGCGGGTATGAGATGGACCTCCACTTTGAACGACCGCTGCCCAAAAGCAGAACCGAAGCGCATCTAAGCGAATTCATCGCCCGCAACCCGGCGGCGTGCTGGCTCCTGATCGGCTCCAACCCCTATATCCAGCAATGGTTCTCGCAGAAGCGAATCCCGGCGGTGGTGGCCGGTTCGAGCGCGCCGCAATTGCAGCTTCCCTGCTTTGACATCGACTACACGGCGGCCTGCCGTCATGCCGCGGGGCATCTATGGCGCAAGGGACATCGGACGGTCGCCATGCTCACTCCCGCCAGTGAAATGCCCGGAGACAGGATGAGCGAGGAGAGTTTCGTCGCCGGGCTTCTCTCCGCCGGGTGTCCGGAAAACCAGGTATCGCTGGTACACCACGCCCCTGACGGGAGCGACATCCCGCTCCTGATCGGGCGCCTCCTTGCCAAACGCCGGCGACCAACGGCTCTACTCGTCAACCGTCCGAGAGCCTTTCTGACCGTCCTGAGCGCCTTGCAACAGGAGCGATGGCATCTCCCGCGCGATCTTTCCCTCATCTGCCGCGATCACGAAGATTTTCTCGAGTACCTGGTGCCGGATGTCAGCCGTTACATCGTCAACTCGGGCAACTATAGCCAACGCATCCTGCAATGCCTCCTGGAGATGGTGGAAACCGGGGGCAGCACCCAGCGGTCGATCCTTGTCATCCCGGAGTTTCACGAAGGGGCCACCGTGGCGGAGCCTTCCTGTTCATGAGGAGCGGAGCTACGCCTGTCTATCGGTAAGGTTTGTTTACCAATCGGTTTCCATTGCCCTGCCGCACTGGGGGCGGCTACGATCCCCGGCGTCATCAACATGAAAACGCCCCTCAAGAAAACCTTGCAACTTTTGAGCCTGCGGCGCAAAGCCCTCCTCTCCGGTCGCGAGCTTTCTCTCGCAAAACGGGCTTCCGGCTTCTCCCTGTTGCAACTGATCATCACGATAGCGCTGATTCTCGGGATGGCAGTATTGCTCTTTCCCGCCTACCATCGCGTGAAGGACATCTCCAAAACGGCCCGTTGTGCCGGCCAGCTTCGCCAGATTCATACCGCCATGATGCAATATGCCGGGGAACACGCAGGCAGGGTGCCTCCCTACATGACCCGGAGGGCCAACCCCAGGTTCACGTCGGGTTACGAGCATATCTACTGGCTTGCATGGCTGCGCCCTTATTTCAACGTTCCCTACCGTCCCGGAGGCGCTGCCACCGACAATACCCCCGAGCCGGCAGGGGTCTACCGCTGTCCGGCGGACACCCGCCCGACCGGTCCCTATTCGGGAACGGATGGCAGCCTCAACGGTTCCTATGGCCTCTGCGGGCTCAACGGCCTGCTATGGGGGTTCTATACCTACCCCGGCAACATCCGCCATGACTACCTGTCCGGCTTTCCATTGACCAAGGTGGAGGAACCGTCTGCCACAGCGATGCTGTTTGACCATTACCGGATTTTTACTTCCGGACCGGAACAGCTTCGCGAGGATGCCGACGCTTTCCGGCATGGCGGCAAGATCAACGTCGTCTATTTCGATGGTCATGTGAGTTCGCTTTCAGCAAACACCGTTCCGGAAGGCTCCAATGTCTTCTGGGGAGGTCCTGATCGCTAACGTCCGCCCCCTTTCCATCTTCAGATATTCTGCTGGAATGAAGCGACGGAAAAGCCGTCGGGTCCCTTCATTAAGGCTCCCTCCATGCCAACCTCCCTCCAAAACCCCGAAACCGTCCCGTTATGAAACTCCACCTCCATCTTCTCCTGTCAGTTGGCCTGCTCGCCGCCGCTTCTTCGCAAGCGGCCACTCTGACGCTGCAAGCCAGCGCTGATACCTCGTTGATCTCCGCCAACGGCGGGAATCAGAATGTAGGTGCATCCCAGGAGCTATGGGTCCTGCGCAATGCTCAAACCACGCTCATACGTTTCGACTTGCCTTCCTACGACGGACTGACGCTTGAAGAGGCCACTCTTGGGCTCGGCCTCAAGAACTTTACCCAGACGACCACGGCGATGGAAGTTCAGGTCTATGCCCTGGCAGAGGCCAACCGGGCCTGGGTGGAAGGCGACGGCGCGGCCTATCCCGGCAACTACCGCCCCGGCGCTTCGACCTGGAGCAATCAGCTTCATGGCCCGTCGGCGACGAACACTTCGGATAACGGAACCCCCTGGGCCAGCGGTGTCACGGGCGCAACCGGTGGATCGCCGGTGCTGCTGGGAACCTGGTCGCTCACCGGTAGCGAAGAGGCGGGATATCTGGAGCTGGTCATTGACGATGCGGATGTTCTGGCGCTGTGGGCCGGGTATGGTTTCGTCGATCTCCTGCTGGTCAACCCAAGCGGAACCAATCGCGCCGTGTTCCATTCCCGCGAGAGCGAGAGCACCGCGCTTCAACCCTACCTTACCATCAACTATACAACGATTCCCGAAGCGGGTGCAGGGCATCTTCTCGGTGCCGCGTTTCTGACCTTGCTTTCACTCCGCGGCGGCTCCCTTGTGAGAAAAAAATTCCATGGAAAACATTGATCACTCCTCCGTTCGCCTTTCTTTCCTCAAAGGATGGATCGCCCTGCTGGTGGTGGGTGCGGCTTTCGCTTCCCACGGCGCAGAAGCTCTCCCCCCGCTCGTCCCACGGCTGGAGCCGGTGCCGCAGATCGACGGGGTGGCCGGTGAGGAAGAGTGGAAGGACGCTCTCGATCTCGGCATCCTGCAACCTGCCGACAAAGAGAAGGAGATGCCGGAAACCCGTGCCCGGATCGCCCTTGGCCCAAATACAGTATACCTGCTCATCCGTTGCGAGGAGCCTTCCATTGAAAACCTTAAAACCGTCACCATCCCCGATGAGGTAGACGCGCCGGTCTGGAAGGATGACAGCGTGGAAGTGGTGCTCGATGCGGGAAACACCGGTCGCTCCTCCTTCCGGCTGATCGCCAACTCGGCGGGTACGGTTTATGACGCAATGGTGGCCGATGCGCAGGCCCTGCCGACTTGGGAGTCGGACGTATCAATCCGCACACGCGTCGAGTCAGGCCGCTGGACGGTGGAAATGGCGCTGCCGATGGCTTCTTTGGGCCATACCTTCCAGCGCGGCGAAGTCTTCAAGGTCAATGTACGGCGCTACCGGCACGTGGACAACGCCACCCCGCAGACGGCGGCACTTGCTGCTGAAAAACAGGAGGTGGAGGTTCTGGTGGAGGGGCCGATCGTCCATGGCTGTCTCTCCCTGCTCTCCACCCGGCGGGGGCCTTTCTATCGGCTCAATGGAAAAGGGACGGACGGGACATGGGCGTTTCAGGTGCTTTCCCATAACGAGCCCTCCGACGCGGAGTTGCGGGTCGGCACGGATCAACGACCGCTTTCCGGGCTTCGGGCAGGAGAGCCGCTGACCGTTACCTTCGGTGCCGGCCAAATGGAGGCCATGCGGAGTTGCGAGATCGCGGTATCCGGCAAGCCTCTCTATCGCTCAAGCCATGTCCCGCAAAATCTTGCCATGGAGCGTGTCGCGCAGACCCGTGCGCCGCAGTTCGAGTCTCTGGTGGAACCCTTTCCCGAAGGTCTCGCGGCCAGCGGTAGTCTGGTGTGGATTCACGAGTTCGCTTCCAAAACACCAACGCTCGCCGCTCTGGCGTGGAGGACCGGCATGGAGGCGGACTCTCTGACCCCCTGGGAGCATTATCGCAAGGAGAAAGCGATCCCTCTCTTTACCCCCCTGAACTGTATCGCCAGCCCCGAGCGGATGGAGCTGTCCCGGCGGTACGGCGTTCCTCTTGCCATCTTTCTCCCGGAAGCGAGGGCGGATGTCATTGAGCGCGGTGCGCCGGAGGGTGCGCACAAGGGCCGGGCATGGTTTCTTGATCCGCTGGCGAAGGAGCATTACCTCGCCCAGGCGCGCCTGATCGTCGAACTGGCCCGCAAGAATCCCCGGATCCAGTTCGTTTTTGCCGGGGACGAAACCTGGGAATACATGTACAGGGGTCTCCTCAAGTTTCTTGCCGCGAAGGATGAATACCCGGTGCTTCAAGCGGCCGATCGCGAGATCAAAGCCCGGTTTGGACACGGCACCTTCGGCCTTCCGACTTCAGAGAGCGACAAAAACCCGTTCCGCTGGATCGCCACCCAACGCTGGGCGGTGGAGCAGATGCTGGAACTTCAACGCGAGGTCAAAGCGATCTTCGACGCCGAAGCGCCCCGCCTCAAGCTGATCTCCTGGGACAACACCAGCCGTACCCTGCCGTATGAACTGAGTCGCTGGGAAGGGCTTTTTGATATCGTCACCGGGCAGCTCTATCCCGTGCGGGATAAAAACCGCGAGAACGTCGGCTATCTTACGCGCTTGATTGGCGACCTTACCGGGATCAAGGAAGTCTGGCCCGTGCCTCATGTGGAGCATTATGCGGCCAATTTTACACCGGCGGAAACCAATGAACTGCTCAGCCAGGTCTTCCGCAATGGTGCGACAGGGATGCATCTCTACATGCAGGATGTGGTCAACAGCCGGGCGGGAAAGGGTTCCTCCCTCGTGGAGCGCATCGGCGCTCCGGAGCGGTGGGCGGTGACGCGATCGGTTGCCGAGCGGCTTCCGTTGCGCGTTCGCCAGACGCCGCCGGATACAGGCATTTTTTACAGCAACACCAGCTACCAGGGGCAAGGGATCACCTTCGATCTCCGGCTCACCAATGAACCCGAATGGCTCTACACCGTGCTCGGGCCGCGGCTGCACGGTGCGTTCCGCTTCTTCGACGAAAACCAGGTCCGGAAAACGCCGGAAAGACTGGCGGATCTGCGGGTCATCTACATCCCGTATGCGCCGATTGTCGACGACGGCGAGTACGCAGAGTTGCTCGCCTGGGTAAAAAAAGGGGGCACCCTGGTCGTCTGCGATCCCAAGGCCTTCACCTTCCGCAGCGACGGCACCCGGCGCGACGGCGGCGACCTGCTGGCACCGCTGGCTTCACCTGAAAACATCGGCGTCCTCCCGATGGCGTCGCGTCTCTCCAGGGAGTCGGCGGAGCTTCCGGCCATGGGAGAAAGCTTTGAACTGGAGCAGGAAGGTGAAGTGCTGGCCTCCTACGGCGAAGGCCGTGCGCCCGCCGTCATTGCCGTGCCGCGCGGGAAGGGCGAAGTCATCTTCTTCGGGCAGAACCCTTTGGCGGCTTCGGTCATCACCAGCCCGCAATGGATCAGCTTCTTTGACGCGCTCCAGCAGCGCGGAGGGGCCGGCGCGAAAAATGTCGCGTGGAACTTCCGCTTTCCGCAGCCGCAGCCCGTTCCCCTGCCCCGCCCGAAGGGAGAGTGCCTCACCGGCAACTTTTTTCAATGGCAGGCAAACCGGCCGGTGCCAACAGCCAATGCAGCCGTGGACGGCGGCTATACGCTGACGATTCCCGGGGTCAAAGGCAGCGAACCGGTCGATACGGAGATTGCCTTTGCCAAGGGTCGCCTCCACGACAGGCTTCGGGGAGCACAGGCCGCGAACGACGCCGACCCGGACCGTTACGTTGTGCCGTGGAACACCGCACAACCCTCCGCCATCACCTACCGCTTCGCACGCCCGGTCGCTCCCGCTCATCTGCGGATGTTCTTTGCAGGGACGCTTCCCTCCGGCCGGTGCGAACTCTCCGCTGACGGCGTACAATGGAGGGAGGCCGCGCGGTGGGAAATGGTTCCGGAAACGAAAAAAACGGCGTCGAGGTTGCAGGCGCTCGCCCTGAGCGCCCGGGCGCCCGTCTCCCACCTCCGGATTCAATTCGACGCCGCACCCGGGACCGATCTGACGATGATCGAGGTCGACATCTGGGGGAAGTAATCCCGGGTGTGATTAAAAGTGGTATCAGCAAGGGAATAGCCCGGAGGGCTTACAGCGGGGAAGCCGGGGGTCGAGCGAAGCGACACCCCCGGGCTATTGGATTCCCCCATCATCGACCCCGAAGGGGGTCGCAGAAAAAGGGAC
>DATMFV010000084.1:0-86145 GCA_035555975.1 Chthoniobacteraceae bacterium | reverse complement strand
CTCGGAGTCCGGCTCCAACGCAAAAGTCGGAAACTGCTGCGGCAGAAAGGCTTGCTGGATCTCCCGCGCCATTTGCAGGTCGTCCTCCAGTTCCCGGTTTCGGGAGCGGATCTCCTTGTGATAGCGGTCGAGCTGTTCCTGGGCCTGGACCCGTTCGCTGATGTCGCGGCCGATCCCGACGACGCCGATCACCTCCCCGGCATCGCCCCGCAGCGGGACGACGGTGGTCGCCATCCAGCGCTGCCCGCTTGCGTCCCCGGCGAAGATCCCTTCGCGATTGATGACCGGCTGTCCGGTCTCGAGGACGCGCTGGTCGATTTCGTCGAGCTTCTGCGCCGCCGCCTTCGAAAAGAAGTCGTACGGGTTTTTCCCGACGATCGAGTCGCCGTCGCCGACCCCGAGAAGCCGCCGGTGCGTCCCGTTGTCGAGGAGGTAGCGCCCCTGGCTGTCCTTGACGTAGATGGCGTCGAGCAGATTGTCGATGACGCTACGCAGGAGGTTGCGCTCCAGGGAGAGGGCGCGGTCGGCTTCAGCCCGTTTGATGGCGTAGTTGACCGCGCGGATGAGGGTATGCCGGTCGACATGGCCCTTGACAAGGTAATCCTGCGCCCCCTCCTGAACGGTTTTGAGGGCGAGCGTTTCATCGCTCAGGCCGGAGAGGACGATCACCGGCACGTGGGCCGCCGCAGCGAGCACCCGGTAAAAGGTGGCGATTCCCGAACTGTCGGGGAGCGTCAGGTCGAGCAGCACGCACGCGAAGCCGGTCCCGCCGGTGAGTTGGTCGACGGCTTCGCTTACCTGCCCCGCTGTTTCGAGTTCGAAGGGGTCGCCGGCTTCCGCCAGAAGCTCCTGCATCAGCCGTACATCTCCGGGATTGTCTTCGACGAGCAGTACTACCGGTTTTTCTCCCATGAATCTTGTTCGTTTTTCGCAGGGGGAGGGTATGGATTTCCTGTGGCGATGGTGAAGTGAAACGCCGACCCTTCACCTTCGTGCGACTCGACCCAGATGCTCCCCCCGTGCCGTTCGACGATCCGTTTGCAGATCGGCAGGCCGATGCCGCTTCCTTCATACGCGTCGTGGGGGTTGAGCCGTTCAAACATGATGAAGACCCGTTTGGCCGCCTCCGGGTCGATCCCGATCCCGTTGTCGCGGACGGTGAAGCGGACTCTCCCCCCCTCGTTGACCCCTTCGACGTGGATCTGCACCGGCTCGCCGCGTTTGCCGAACTTGAGCGCGTTGCTGATCAGGTTCTGAAAGATCTGGGTGAGCTGGACTTCGTCGCCGGTCACTTCGGGCAATGCGCCGACGGTCACGACGGCTTCCTTTTCCGCGATCCTCCAGCGCAGGCTCGCCAGCACTTTGCGGACGACTTCGGCGGTGTCGACCGGCACGAACGGGCGGCCGCGGGTGCTGACCCGGGAGTATTCCAGCAGGTCGGCGATGAAGCGCTGCATCCGTGTTGCCCCGTCGAGCGCGTACCGCACCCATGTGCGCGCCTGTTCGTCGAGGCGGTCGCCGTAGCGGCGTTCCAGAAGCGCGGTATAGCTGCTGACCATCCGCAACGGTTCCTGAAGGTCGTGGGAGGCGATGGAGGCAAACTGCTCCAGATCGCGGTTGGAACGCTGCAACTCTTCAGCCAGGCACTCGAGCCGCTGGCGCGTCTCCATCTGCTCGGTCACATCGGTGCAGAGAAAGATTTTTTCCCCCTGGCTCGTCTGGTGGTGGGTGGTGCTGATCCATCGGCCAAGGACTTTGAGGTCCACGCCATTTCCTTTGTTTTCGTAAAAATTGGTCAGCCGTTCCTCGCGCCACGCCTGGAGGTCCGGGACGCCGGAGAGCGTCGGCTCCTGGGCGATGAAGAGGTCGAGGATCGCGCGGAAGCTGTCGCCGGTCTTGACCTGGTCGGGGTCGATCCCGAACATCGAGAGAAAGAGCCGGTTGTGAAGCTTGAGCCGTCCCTGGGCGTCGAACATCCCAAAGCCGACCCCGAGCGCGCCGAGGATCTCCGAAAGGGTGTCCCCCGAGGGTGGTTTCTCCTCCTTGCGCGGTTTGCGGGAACCTGCGGGGGGTGCCACGCGACGATCCGGCCGCGGAGCCGGTTCCCCATGGTCGGTGCGATCAGGTTCCTGGTCGGTAAAAGGGGCGGGATCGCCCCTGGCTGATCTCGTGCGGCCCCTTGGTCGGGTTGGGTCGGTGGTTTTCATTGAAGAGAAGGGAATTTTCTTTTTCCCCTCTCTACCAAGGATCGTGCCGCGACCACCGGGTGGTCCGTTCCGGGCAGGTTGTGCCGCGGTTCAGCTTCCGCTGTAGCTGCTTTCGACGCGGGTGGCCACGTCGCCATAGCCGTAGTCGACTTCGTAGATCTGCTTGAAGCACTCGAGCGCCTTCTCGCCCTGCCCGAGCTGTTCGTGCGCGAGGCCCATCTTGTAGAGGATCTCCTTCTTGGTGGTGTCCATCTCCAGGAGTTCTCCGGCGGCCTCGCTGAAGGTCTTGATCGCGAGGTCGAGCATGTTTTTGCCGACGTAACACTGGGCGAGCTGTCCCATGGCCTTGATGCGCACGTTCGGGTTGTTGCGCGCCTTCTGGAGTTCGGGGATCGCCGCCGTGTAGTCGCCGTTGTTCATCAACTGTTCGCCCAGCTCGAACCGGAACTGGAGGTCGGTCGGGTTGCGCTCGACCCGTTTGCGGGCCTCTTCGAGTTTCCAGCGGCGCGCCTGTTGTTCGAGGTCTTCCAGTTCCTGCTGGATGCGCGGGGCTTCCTCGTGATCGGCTCCGGCGAGGGCGAGCCACTCCTTGCGTTCCTTGATCCCGTCGTTGATCTGGCGCAGTCGGAGGTCGGAAAGCTTGCGCAGCAGCCAGTTGTCGGTCCCCTTGGAAAGGTCGTTGGCGTAGGAGTACCAGTCGATGGCGGTCTGGAGGGTTCCCTGCTGTTCGTAGAGGTCGGCGATCCGGCGGGCGAGGTCGATATTCTGCGGCTCCTGTTCCACGCGCTGGTGGAACTCGGCGAGCTGCGCTTCGATGACATCCTCGCTCTTGACGACGCGGTTTTTCTGCTCCAGGGAGATCGCCTGGTCCTTGTTCTTAATGAGGTCGCGGTAATCCTTGGCGGTTTCCCAGCCGCCGCTCTTCATCGTGTTGGAGGCTGCGGCATCCTTGCCCCGCTTGAGGGCGCGGAGATCCGCCGGGTCGATCTCGACGATGCGGTTGTAAATTTCGACCGCTCCGGCGTTGTCGCCATCCTTGTAGAGGAGTTCCCCCAGTTCGTGGAGAATCTTGGTATCCTTCGGGTTGCCTTCGGCGAGGGTCCTGAGCGCAAAGACGGCGGTCTCATGGAGGTTGAGCGCCAGCGCGGCGTCCTTGAGGAGATGGTTGCCCTGGGCATTGTACGGGTCGTTTTCGAGCATCTTTTCCGCCAGATCGAGCGCCGCCTTCGGGTCTTTTTTCAGCGTTTGCGCCGCCTTGAGCCCCTGGGTCGAAAACCCTCCGAACATGCTCTTTTTCCCCTTGGTGGCCAGGATCTCCGCCTTGCGCAGCAGTTTGCGCCCTTCCAGGAATTCCGGCGTTTCCTTGAGAATGGTCTGGATCAGCGAAATGGCGTAGTCGTGGTTGCGGAGTTCCACTGCCGTAATTGCCTTGAGCCAAAGGGCGCGTCCGTTGGGAGAGAGTTCTTTTTCAGTCTTGATGGCCATAAAAAGGGGGAAAAAACGGGGATTAAATCTTTAAATATCTATCAAAAAGGAGAGAGGGAAGCCGCTTTTGGCCGCTTCGGGGAGGTGCGCCGGGCGCAGTTCCGGGTGCCATGGAGAGGCCCTCTTTGCCGACGCGCTCCCCTTCTACCGCCTTCATCTTCTGCATTGCCAGTGAAAAATGCAATGGGAACCTTTGATTTGCAACCCCCACTTTGGCCTTCCTGACTCATGAGCGCGTGAGAGCAACCGCCCGGGGAGATGCCCCGTGCCCGGCGTTTCAAGGGAGCGGCTGCTGCCCAACGGGTTGCGCTTGCAAACGGGGCATTTTCCTTTGATAGTGGGAAAATGAACCTGGATTTGAACCATCTCCTCGACGGCTGGCCACACGAACCGGGCCAGATCCGCGTCCGGAAAATCATGGGTCGCGACGGTAAGGAAAAGCTGCAACTGCGGATTGACCTTGGCCTGATCCAGATGGAGTTGACCGGGCGACCCGACGGCCAGCGCCCCCACGGGCGGGAGTCGTACCTCCAGTGGCACAGCGAGCGGGCGATCGAAGCCGAGGCAAAGGAGACGCCCTTCACCCTGACCAGCGAGGAGTGCCACGAACTCCAGCAGGAGGGCATCCAGTACTACCACCGTTACATCTCGCTCTTCCAATTGGGCGACTACGCGGGGGTGATCCGCGACACCCAGCGCAATCTCGACCTCCTTTCATTCACCTCGCGCTATGCGGAGCAGGAGGAACTCGCCTGGTCGTTTGAATCGTTTCGCGCCTACGTCATGATGATGAACACGCGCGCCAAGGCGTCGATCGAACTCGACCGGCACGACTACGCCGCCGCGATTGCGAAGATTGAGGAAGGCCGCGATCTCATTGCGGAGAGTCAGGCGAGCCGTCAGGGCGCGCCGGCCCAGTGCCCGGAGATCGAGTTTCTCAACCAATGGCTGGAGGAACTCCGCGCCAAGCGGCCCCTTTCGCGCCTCGAACAACTCGAAAAGGAGATGGACAACGCCATCGCCACCGAAGCGTATGAACGCGCCGCCGAACTGCGCGACAAGATCAAGGCCGAACGCGAAAACCCGGTCGAGCCGTCGCTGCGGAGCGAAGACGCCGGCGAATGACCCTGGGGGGACGGCATTCCAGGCCAAAAAAAAGCTTTCTGGCCCGGAATGCGTTTACCTTGATGGGCCTCAGCGGTTCCCTACCGGAACCGGTCGGGTGAAAACGGCGTCACGTCCATGCTGGTCGGTTCATTCTGAACCAGTTCGCAGACGAGCTTGCCGGTGGCCGGTCCCAGACCGAAGCCGAGCATGCTGTGGCCCGTGGCGATGACGAGATTGTCAAACGAACGGGTGCGGCCGATGTACGGCACGCCGTCGGCGGAACACGGCCGATAGCCAAACCAGGCTTCCTTGAAGGTCGGTTCGGGGAAGTTTGCGTTGGGTATGAAGCGGGTGGCGGAGCTGAGGAAACCTTTGACCCGGTTGATCCGGGGCGGCGTACCGACCGGCACGATTTCCATGGTCCCGCCGACGCGGACCTTGTCGCCATCCATCGGAGTCAGCGCCACCGAGACTTCGCCAAGGTAGAGCGGGTGGTGCAGCGGCAGTTGTTCGATCGGGTAGGTGATCGAATAGCCGCGCCCGGCGTGCATCGGGATGGAGAGGCCGATCGAATGAGCCAGATCCTCTGCCCAGACGCCGCTGGCGAGGACGAAATGGTCGGCTTCGTGGCGTTGATCTCCGCACTTGACGGCAACAATGTGGCCTTTTTGGATCTCGAAGTCGGTCGCGCGTTCCTCGATGATCCGGACCCCCTGTTCCTTGACGACTTTCAGCAGCGTCGCCATTAAACGGGGCGGGTAGGTGCTGGCGTCGCTCCGCATGAACACCCCGCCGATCGCCTTGATCTCGACGTCGGGTTCCAGTTCCCTGATTTCGGCCGGGGTGACCTCAACCGCGTCCAGCCCGAGAGAACGGGCCCGCTTGGACTCTTCAATGGCGCTCTGGAGTCCTTTTTCGGTCTGGTAAAGGTTGAGCAGGCCGAGTTTGTCGTAGGAAAAGCCGCCGAAGGTTTTCTCCCACTCTTCAAAGAGGCGCTGGCTTAAAAGGCCGATATCCGCCAGCGGTTTCGCCATCCGATCGACGTGGGTGGCGTTGGCATGGCGCATGAAGAGCAGGCCCCATCGGATCAATTTGAGCGAAAGCCTCGGCTGGATGTAGAACGGGCTGGTCGGGCTGAGCATCCAGCGCATGGCGTTGCTGAAGGCATACGGATTGGAGAGGGGGATGTAATGGCTCGAGCCGATGAATCCGGCGTTTCCATACGATGCGCCGACGCGCCCGCCGTCCGGATCAAGAACGGTGACCTCAAAACCTGCCTGTTTGAGGTAATAGGCGCTACTGAGACCGATGATCCCACCCCCGACGACAATGACCTGTTTCATGATGCTGCGTACCGAAAAAACCGACGTTTGTAAGAGATAAACGGCGTGGAAATGCCGCAATCCTTTTTCAATCCATGCCGGGGCGGTTGTAAAGAGGAGAAACGGGGAAAATGCGACCGGCCGCCAAAGGATGGGGCGGGCCGAAGAGCCTGCGGGCGGCGCTTTTGTCCTTTTCGTGCATTTTTGGTTCGGAATGTCGTTGCCGGTTTTTTATGCTCCGGCCTCGCATGTCCATCAACCTCAATGCCTTCGTCAGCTTTACGCTCGCCATTGTCCTCTATTTTCTTGGGCGCGATCTCAACCAGCGCATCGCGGTTCTGCGCCGCTACAGTATTCCCGAACCGGTGGCGGGAGGGTTGTTCTGCGCCGTCTGTGTCAGCCTCATCTACGTTTTCACCGGGTACAAGGTGACGTTCACGCTCGATGTTCAGGATGCCCTTCTCCTCTATTTCTTTGCCGGGATCGGCTTGAGCAGCGACATCCACACCTTGCGCAGCGGCGGGAAGTCGCTCCTTTTCCTCACGCTGCTCGCTTCGTTTTTCATGGTATTGCAAAACGGCGTCGGCATGGCATGCGCCGCCTTTTTCGGGTTCAACCCGAAGGCGGGGCTGTTGACCGGCTCGGTCGCGCTGACCGGCGGGGTCGGGACGACGATCGCCTGGGCGCCCGACTTTGTGCAGCACCACGGCATTGCCAACGCGATGGAACTCGGCGTTGCCAGCAACATGATCGGGCTGATCGCCGCGTGTGTGGTCGGCGGGCCGATTGCCGGTCTGCTCATCCGTCGCCACCGGTTGAGCGCTCCCCAGCAGGAGCCGACGCTTCAACAGGCGCTTCAGGAGGATGCGCCCGTGCCGATCGACAGCAACGCCGTACTCCGTGCCTGGCTCTGGCTTAACATCGCGCTCCTGATCGGCCACGGGATCTCCGCCGCCCTGGGCGCGACCGGGTTGACGTTGCCCGGTTTTGTCGGGTGTCTGCTGGCCGGGATTTTCCTGCGCAACGCGGTCCGGCCGTTTTTTCGCTCCAGTTCCGTCCTGCAACTTGCCGGGGCGCGCCAGGGGCTCTCGCTTATTTCCGATATCTGCCTGGGGATGTTCCTGACGATGGCCCTCATGGGGCTGCGTTTCTGGGAGTTGCAGGGAAACCTGCTTTTTATCACCACCACCCTTCTGCTCCAGATCACGCTGGCGGTGCTCTTCGCACTGGTGGTGATTTATCGCGCGATGGGGCGCGACTACGAAGCCGCCGTGATGGCCGCCGGTTTCGGGGGGATCTCGCTCGGGTCCACCGCCACCGCGGTTGCCAACATGACCGCCGTTACCCGGGAACACGGGGCGGCTCCGCGGGCGTTCCTGGTCGTGCCGCTGGTGTGCGGCTTTTTCATCGACCTGATCAACGCCGTGGTGATCAACGTCATGGCGGGCGGATAGGCAGCGGGGGGGGTGGCTTGGCTGGCCGGGAACCGGTAAACCGGCAGAGATGCTTTTCGTGCGTTTTTCCCGTTCCCCGCTTGCCAGGAACCGGTGGTCCATCCTACTGTGTGCGCTCTCTTCCGACCGATAACTATGCGTGAGATTGGGTTGACGATCCTGCTTCTGACGTTGAGCAATGTTTTCATGACCTTCGCGTGGTACGCCCACCTGCGGGATTTGAGCGCCAAGCCGTGGCTGGTCGCGGTGGTTTTCAGTTGGGGGATCGCCCTTTTTGAATACCTGCTCCAGGTTCCCGCCAACCGGATCGGTTACGGCGTCGTCTCCCTTGGGCAACTGAAGATCCTTCAGGAGGTGATCACGCTGACGGTGTTCATTCCGTTTGCCGTTTTTTACATGAAGGAACCGCTCCGGCTCGATTATCTCTGGGCGGGGTTGTGCATGATGGGGGCGGTTTTTTTCATGTTCCGCAGTCAATGGGGCGGAGAATAGTGGCGGGGAAGAGTTGAAGTTTTGAAGTTCCTCATCGCCGAAAACGCGCGCGATTACCGGGGGCGGCTTGCCGAAGGTTCCGTTTGTAGTTTTATCACCACGACATTCCGGTGACTTCCGCTTTCCCTTCGCTCCCGTTTTTGCCACTCTCGTTGCCCATGTTGGCAAAGGTTTATTCGGCAGCAGTCTATGGAGTTGACGCGTACGAGGTGGAGATCGAGGTCAACGCGGCGAAGGGAGCCCCCGTCACCGTGATTGTCGGCCTGCCCGATATTGCGGTCAAGGAGAGCCGCGACCGGGTGCTCACGGCGGTTCACAACAGCGGCTACCGCTCTCCGCAGGGCCGGACCACGATCAACCTCGCCCCCGCCGACGTGAAAAAGGAGGGACCGAGTTTCGACCTTCCGATCGCTCTGGGCACGATCGCGGTCGGCGAGGAAATCCGTCTCCCTGACCTCGACCAATACGCCTTCGTCGGCGAACTTGCCTTGGACGGTGCCATCCGCGGCGTCAACGGCGTCCTCCCGATCGCGCTGGAAGCCCGCAAAAAGGGCCGACGCGCCATCATGGTCCCGGAAGAAAATGCCCACGAAGCCGCGATTGTCTCGGGCATTACCGCCTACGGCGTCCGCAACCTGCGACAGGTCTTCGAGTTCCTACGCGGAAACGACCACACCCTCACCCCCGTCATCACCGAACCGATCGAAGAGGTCCACCCCGATTACGAGGTCGATTTCGCCGACGTCCGGGGTCAATACGCCGCCAAACGCGCCATCGAAGTCGCCGTAGCCGGAGGCCACAACCTCCTGATGATCGGCCCACCGGGAAGCGGAAAGTCGATGCTCGCCAAGCGCCTCCCGACCATCATGCCCCCGATGACTTTCGAGGAAGCGCTGGAAACCACCAAAGTCCACAGCATCTGCGGCTTCCTGGGCAACAAACGTTCCTTCATCAACGTCCGCCCCTTCCGCTCCCCCCACCACACCATCTCCGACGCGGGCCTCCTGGGCGGCGGCTCCAATCCTTCCCCCGGAGAAGTGACCCTCGCCCACAACGGCGTCCTCTTCATGGACGAACTCCCCGAGTTCAAACGCGCCACGCTGGAAGTCCTGCGCCAACCCCTCGAAGACAAACAAGTCACCGTTTCCCGCGCCGCAGGTTCGATGACTTTCCCGGCTGACTTCATGATGGTCGCCGCGTTGAACCCTTGTCCAGATGGATTGAAATGAGGGTATTCAGATACAAAAAATCGATCTATTTCAAAAACCGCTTTGTCATGGCTGATATATCCTTCGGTGCATGCACTTCCTCTACAGAGTCGCCGGAGCGGCGATACACATTGTCTTTCAAGTAAGAAATATCCTTTTGCTGGGGAATCGTTATAATCACCACGCCAAGTCCATAGCATTCATTGAAATCGATGTTTGATAAAACGTCTTCTTTTAAAGGGCTTGATAAATCCGAGTTTGCAATGCAATCTTTTATGTATTGAAAGTATCGTTCAGTGCTCCACCCAAGATGAGTTGCTTCTCGTCGAATTCCGACGAGAAATCTGTTGTTGATAGGGATCGCGAGCACGTTATCAAGGGCTTTTATTTTTTTTGCGTCCGAACTCTTATCTGAAACTCCAATAACTATTTTTCCCTCCCTGCCGGGGCCATTATTGGCGATGGCACAGATTGTTTTTAGTAACCTCTCACAAACTCCATCGTCAATTTTCCTGCGTTTATCCAGTCTCAAAATCCCTTGCTTTAGTTCATAATACGATGTTTCAACCTCGGAGCGCCTTACAATATCTTCGACATCAACCACCGAATGCCCTCCGTAAATAATAGAGGAAATGTCTTTTTCGATAAATGCATCGCCTATTAGGCCTTTTATTGAATTAATATTCTTTCTGCGCTCGGCTGTGGATGTGGCCTTTCTTCCAGTTGCTATGCGGCTTGATATTCCAGTAATCAGGGATTTGATTTTTCCCCGATTCGAAATCGACTTTTTTTCTTTCACAATTAACTCGTGAAGCGCAATAACTAAACTCGCAAATACAGAAGGAAAGGCATTTGTATTTCCTTTTTCGAAAACTATATCGCGAAGCTTCGAAGGTGAACCGCTAGAGCATATATTGATGAGTTCGTCGATGCAAAACGCGAATTCCTTTTTGAACTTTTCGCTCCCGTATACGCTTAAAGCGGTTTCCATCCGTTGTGATTCAGGATCATTTGGAGAATAGACTTTATCCAAGGCGTCCTTGGATCGCTCAATCAGCATTCCTCCAATAAGACAGGCGGCAATATCGGCTATACATTGCTCATCCATGCTGTCTCGAAGATCTGTCGATCGAAGTATCCCTTGTTTTACCCAAAACACTTCGTCGGATTGCACAGTATAACCGTGTTTAGATTTTGGTAAATCAATACTTATTTCAGGCATTATTTCGAGAGGGATGACATCCTCGCTCGAATCACCTCTGAAGACGCAACCTATATTTCGAACTAGTTTAGAAAACTGGTTCTGAACTCCGGATTGTCGCCTTTCTTGATCACTTAATCGTTTTCCATACGTATTGATCCTATCGAATACATCATCGATTTCTGCCTCTGTAGCATTTCTCATAATCGATATTGATAAGGCATAATCAAGCAGGTATCCAATCTCTTCACTGTTTAAATTCTCAGAAGATGATCGTGCCGAAAGTTGTTTCTTATCGGCTCTGCTTTTAGCTGTCGGGAAATGTGCTACATCGAAATATCTGCCATCCATAGTCGGAAACGCCATTTCGATAAACGCTATAATTGCCTGCACTCTTTGGAGTCCATCGATTATTTCGTAGGTGCCAGGAAGAGGCTTTCGTTCGGCAAAAAGAACGGCCGGAATCGGGTACTTTTTGAGAATTGATTCTATCAACCTTTGCTTTTCCTCGAGTGTCCAAACAAGCTTCCTTTGGTAGCGACGATTGACAAATATTTTTCCTTCGTTGTGCCAAGAAAAAAGCGACTGCACGGACGTTTGTTGGGGTGATAGATCAGCCATTTTAGATAATTTTAACGTTTTATTTGGATTATTTATTTTCCCAAAGCAGCTTTCTATAAGCTGATCTGTAAATTTGTTGATGTCCTCAGGTCCATAGACTGCGGTCCAGTGTGCGATATTGAATAGCCTCGCTGAGGTGATGAATTCCGATGTCTTGTGCGGCTTCCAGATCGGCGATGGTTCGGGAGACTTTTAGGATGCGGTCGTGGGCGCGGGCGCTTAGGTTGAGTTCGCTCATGGCCATGCGGAGGAGTTCGCGGCATTGCTCGTCGAGTTGGCCGTGCGTTTTGAGTTGGCGGGAGGTCATCCGGGCGTTGCAGCGGGTTTGGGTACTTTTGGCGAACCGCTTTTGCTGGATGGCTCGGGCTGCAAGGATGCGTTCCCGGATGGAGGCGGATGATTCGCCGTTTTCGGTGCTGGTCAGTTCCTTGAATTGCACGGCGGGCACTTCGATGTGGAGGTCGATGCGGTCAAGAAGGGGGCCGGAGATGCGTTGGCGATAGCGTTGGACCTGATTTAGGGAGCAGCGGCACTCGCGTTTTAAGTCTCCAAAGTACCCGCAAGGACAAGGGTTCAACGCGGCGACCATCATGAAGTCGGCAGGGAAGGTCATCGAGCCAGCGGCGCGGGAGACGGTGACTTGTTTGTCTTCGAGGGGTTGGCGCAGGACTTCCAGCGTGGCGCGTTTGAACTCGGGGAGTTCGTCCATGAAGAGGACGCCGTTGTGGGCGAGGGTCACTTCTCCGGGGGAGGGATTGGAGCCGCCGCCGAGCAGGCCCGCGTCGGAGATGGTGTGGTGGGGGGATCGGAAGGGGCGGACGTTGATGAAGGAACGTTTGTTGCCCAGGAAACCGCAGATGCTGTGGACCTTGGTGGTTTCCAGCGCTTCCTCGAAAGTCATCGGGGGCATGATGGTTGGGAGGCGCTTGGCGAGCATCGACTTTCCGCTTCCCGGTGGGCCGATCATCAGGAGGTTGTGGCCACCGGCTACGGCGACTTCGATAGCGCGTTTGGCAGCGTATTGGCCCCGGACGTCGGCGAAATCGACCTCGTAGTCGGGGTGGACCTCGTCGATTGATTGGGTGATGACGGGGGTGAGGCTGTGGTCGTTGCCCCGCAGGAATTCGAAGACCTGTCGCAGGTTGCGGACCCCGTAGGTGGTGATGCCGGTGACGATGGCGGCTTCGTGGGCGTTTTCTTCCGGGACCATGATGGCTCGCCGGCCCTTTTTGCGGGCTTCCAGCGCGATCGGGAGGACGCCGTTGACGCCCCGAATGGCACCGTCTAGGGCGAGTTCTCCTACGAAGGCGTATTGTTCGAGATCGGGGAGGCGGATTTCCTCGCCGACTGCGATGGTGCCAAGAGCGATCGGGAGATCAAAGCTCGGGCCTTCCTTTTTCACGTCGGCGGGGGCGAGGTTGATGGTGGTACGACCCTGGGGGGAGCGGTAGCCGCTGTTGTGAACGGCGGTCAGGACCCGGTCGCGGCTCTCCTTGACCGCAATATCGGGCAGACCGACGATCACGGTGACGGGTGCGCCCTTCGCCGCGTTCACCTCGATCTCCACTTCGTACGCGTCAACTCCATAGACCGCTGCCGAATAAACCTTTGCCAACATGGGCAACGAGAGTGGCAAAAACCGGGGCGAAGGGGAAGCGGAAGTCGCCCCATTTTTGGAGCATTCCCCTACAGAAAAGGCTTTCTTCCTCACATCGCGTCGGCTTTTATTCTCGTTTTCAATGGATATGGATCGTCCAAACCACTTTCGAAACCGCTCGAAACGATTCCCCCCGTCCTCCCTTTGCCTTTGCCTTTACCCTTGCCATGACCACCGCTCCCGACCCGCAGAAGACGCTCCTTTTTGACTCCCATATGCACACGCCGTTGTGCAAGCACGCGGTCGGCATGCCGGAGGAATATGCGGCGGCGGCGTTTCGTCGCGGCTTTCACGGTATGGTGATCACCTGCCACAGCCCGATGCCGGACCGGTTTTCGGCCCGGGTGCGGATGGCGCCGGAGGAACTGGACACCTACCTGTCGATGGTGCAGGAGGCGGCCGATCAGTGGCAGGGAAGGGTGGAAATCCTGCTCGGGATGGAGAGCGATTACTTTCCCGGCATGGAGCCGTGGCTGCGGGAACTGCATTCGCGGGCTGATTTTCATTATATCCTCGGTTCCGTCCATCCCCACTTGCGGGAATACCGCGAAGCGTTCGGGAGCAGCGGCGATCGGGAGTACCAGGAAAACTATTTCCGCCACCTTGCGGACGCGGCCGAGACGGGGCTTTTTGACACCCTGGCCCATCCGGACCTCGTCAAGAACTTCGCCGCCAACTGGGACCTGGGAGCCATGATGGAACCTATCCGCGCCGCGCTCGACCGGATCGCCGCGACCGGCGTCGCCCTGGAACTGAACACCTCCGGCGCGAACAAGGCGGTGCCGGAGATGAACCCCGCACCCGCCATTCTGGAGGAGATCGCCGCGCGCGGCATCCCGATCGTGCTCGGTTCCGATGCCCACGTCCCCGAACGGGTCGGCGACCGTTTCCTGGAAGCGATGCATCTGTTGAAACGGACCGGGTTTCGCTCCATCAGCAGGTTCCGGCAACGGAAGCGGATCGAAATTCCCCTCGACGATGCCATCGGCGCTCTTTCCGCCGTTGCCACCCACGAGGAGGAGGCCGCCAGCCTGCCCCTGTCGGCTCCTCACTCCGCTTCGTAGATCCCGTCTTCATAGACCCCACCCCGGTAAGGGCCATCCTCATAGAGGTAATACAGATCGCGGTCGCGCGGATCGACGGGGATCGCCCGGCGCACCGGCACCCGCCTGGGGGGCGGCACCTGATACGAGTCCCGGCGCGGTTCCTGACGCCGCTCCCGATCTGGCGTCGACGACGGCTGACCTTGTTTCCGCGCGGGCTGCTTCTGGAGGCGTTCCTTTTGAACACGCGCCTTTTCCGAACGCTGGCTCTTCGGCGGCGGCGTTTCCGGCTCCAGCCATTCCGCCACGGGCGGCGGGGTGGGGGCGGCGTCGGCTTCCAGTTCGCGGAAGTCCTTCGCATGAATCGTGCATTCGGTCTTGGGAGCCATCGCCATCCGCATGACGACCCGGTAGGCCGTATGGGCGCGGTAACACCCCTCCACCGCGAGCCGCTGGCTTTCCTGGCAGAGGACGACTTCGGTGGTCCGTTCCGGGTCGATCAGCGAAAGCGCGGGGTAGCGGTTTTCGGGGGCTGTTTCCATCAGGCGAACCCAGATCGGCAGGGCGAGCGTCGCGCCATACCCGCCGTGCGAAATCGTTTTCGGGCGATCAAACCCGACCCAGACGCCGCAGGTGAGCGAACTGGTGTAGCCGACGAACCAGGCGTCGCGATGGCGGTTGGTCGTGCCGGTCTTTCCCGCTGCGGGAAGGGTGAAGCCGTTGCGCCGGGCGCGTGCCCCGGTGCCGCTCTGGAGCACTTCTTCGAGCAGGTCCGAAGTGGTCCACGCCGCCGAACGGGCAAACACCGGCACGCGCGAAACCGGCGCACGATAGAGCACCTTGCCGGTGTCGTCTTCAATGCGCGAGATCAGGTGCGGCTGCGCCCGCGCCCCCCGGTTGGGGAAGACGGTAAACGCTCCCGCCATCTGCCGTAGAGTCGTCTCAAACCCGCCGAGGAAAATGGCCGGATAAGGCGGCAACGCATTGCCGAGCCCCAGCAGCCGCGCCGCCGCCAAAACCGCGCGCAGGCCGACATACTCCCCCACGCGGACGCTCATCGTGTTGCGCGACTTCACCAGCCCGATTTCCATCGGTTTGAGCCCCCCATACTCCCCGTCGGAGTTGCTGGGCGACCAGCTTTTGGGGATGTCGCGATACTCGCCGGGGGCGATCCGGGAGTCGTCAATGGGCGAAGCCGGGTTGAGCCCCCGCTCAAACGCAAGCGTGTAAACAAACGGCTTGAAGGTCGAGCCGACCTGACGCTGCGCCAGCGTGGCGCGGTCAAACCGGCTGTCGTGATAGCTCCGCCCGCCGACAAGCGCGCGGATTGCGCCGGTCCGGTTTTCGATCGCCACCACGGCTCCCTGAAGATAAGGGGTCTGCGAGACCTCCTTGGGCAGACCTTCTTTGGGCCGCCGGGGGTGAGGCCATCCTTTTTGACTTTCAATCCGCGTCAGTTCCTCCTCCATCACCTTTTCCGCAGTCGCCTGCAACTTTGGGTCGAACGTGGTGTAGACCTTGAGCCCGCCGAGGTTGATCCGCCGCCCCGTAAGGGCCTGGCCCATCTCGCGCCGAATGGCGTCCATCACGTACCCCTGCGGATTGGGGAGCGGCGGCGCGGCCCGGGTCTCCATCGGCGCGGCTCTCGCTTCCTCGTAGTCGGCCCGGGAAATCACGCCAAGCTCCATCATCCGGTCGAGCACCTGGTTGCGCTGGATGGTCGCCTCTTTGGGATGGCTCGCGGGAGAGTAACGGTTTGGGCTGCGGATCAACCCGGCGAGCGTGGCCGATTGCGCGAGGGTCAGCTTCGATGCCGGGCGGTTGAAGTACTCCTGCGCCGCGCGCTCCAGCCCGTACGCCCCGTCGCCATAATAAACGCAGTTGATGTACCAGTGGAGGAGTTGCCGCTTGGAAAACGCGGCTTCAAACCGCCGGGTCAACATCGCTTCGAGCAGCTTGCGGTCCCACGTCCGCCCGCCAAGGTCAAACGTGTTGCGCACCAGTTGCTGGGTCAACGTGCTCCCGCCCTGTTGGATGCCCCCTTCGCGGAGGTTGACCAGGAAGGCCCGGCAGATCCCCTTCCAGTCAAACCCGTCGTGTTCCCAGAAGCGGGCATCCTCGCGCACCAGCAGCGCCTTGACAAAATCGGCCGGCACCTGCGAAAGCGGGATGGTTTGGCGGTTTTCACCGTCGATCCACGCCACGACCCGCCCGTCGCCGTCGTAGACCACGTTGCGCTGCGGAAGCTGCCCGGCGAGGGAGAGATCGTACTGCCCCGCGCGTTCGCGGTAATGCCGGTAAGCCATCACGGCTCCCGCCACCAGCAGCACCAGCACGACCGCCAGCGTCTGGATCATCACCCGCAGGATGATTCCCCGTCCCTGAACTCTCTTCTCCACAAAAGGGGGTTCGGGCGGTCGTCGGCATTTGGCTTTGAACGCAACGGCGCGGGCGTTGTCTATGATGGCTTGGAGCTGCCGTTTGCGCGCCGTGCGGCTCCATGTTAAACAAGTTTCCATCATGGCCCGGCTTTTTTACCTTCTCCTGCTCTTTCTCCTGACCCTGGGCGACTTCGGCTCCCGTCATGCGGAGGCGCAGGAGGTCAATGGGGTGACCCTCGTCAAGGCCGCGCTTCTCTCCGAAACGGCGAAGGTGGTCCCGGGAAAGACCATCACGGTCGGGGTCCGGCTCGATATTGCGAAGGATTGGCACGTTTATTGGGTTAATTCGGGCGATTCCGGCATCCCGACGACGATAACCTGGGAACTGCCGCCGGGGTGGAAGGCGGGCCCGATCCAGTGGCCGCTGCCGACCCGGCACCTCGAACCGGGCGACCTCGTCACATTCGGCTACGAAGGGGGGAGCGAAACCCTCCTGATGGTCGACCTGACCGCGCCGGGGGAGGTCTCCGGCCCCGTCACGATCAAGGCGAAGGCTGCCTGGCTGGTCTGCAAGGAGAGCTGCATCCCCGGTTCGGCTGATCTGGAACTGACCCTTCCCGTGGGCGAAACCGCGCAGCCGGGGACGGACGCCGCGCTTTTTACGACCTTTCGCGCCCAGCTTCCGAAGACGGAGGTCCCTCCTTTCCCCGTCCATTGGAGCGCCGGTGAAGGGGCGGCGACCCTGAAGATCGAGGACGCCACACCGGGGCGGACCTTTGAATTTTTCCCGATCACCCCGATCCTGGAACATGTCGAGGCGCTTCCCGACGAAAGCTTCCGCATCCCGTACGCTCCGGGCTCGACCCACCTTCAGGGGGTGATCACCGCGACCGACTCGCAGACCGGCGAACGCCACGGCTGGATCATTGAAAATCAGCAGCCGACCGAAGCCGCGGCGACCGCACCGGCGGCCTCGGGGTCGGCCACCGGCTCCGGCGCGGGGGAGGGGAGTGCGCCCGGCGGCGGTCCGGGATTGACCGTTCCGTACGCGCTGTTCCTCGGTTTTATCGGCGGGTTCATCCTCAACCTGATGCCATGCGTCCTCCCGGTTATCGCGCTGAAGATCTTCGGTTTCCTTGGGCAGGCGGGGGAATCGCGCCAGCGGGTTTTCCGGATCGGCCTCTCGTTTGTGGCCGGGATTTTTGTCTGGTTTACAGGCGTGGCGCTGCTGGTGATCCTCGCCAAATCGGTCGGCCGCGAGGTTTCGTGGGCGTTCCAGTTCCAGAACCCGGTCTTCGTACTGGCGATGGCGGTCATCATCTTCGTTTTTTCGCTCAACCTGCTCGGCGTTTTTGAAATCTGGCTCCCCGGGACGGGGCGGCTGGTCAATCTCTCCGGGCAGGAAGGGTATGGCGGTGCGTTTGTCCACGGCATGTTTGCCACGCTGCTGGCGACCCCGTGTACCGCGCCGTTCCTCGGGCCCGCGCTGCCGTTTGCCTTTGCGCAGAGCGCACCGGTCACCCTTTCGATGTTCCTCGCGATCGCGGCGGGGATGGGTTTCCCGTATCTCATTTTGACCGCGCAACCGGGGTGGATGCGTTTTCTGCCCAAGCCGGGGCCGTGGATGGAGCGGCTCAAGCAGTTGATGGGTTTCCTGCTGCTCGGGACGGTTGTCTGGCTGCTCGGCGTGGTCGGGGTGCAGAAGGGGATGGACGGGTTGATGGGGGCCGTCTGGGTGTTGCTCGGCATTGGGATGGCCGCCTGGATCTTCGGCAGTTGGGTTCGCCCCGGCGCACGCCGGAGCCAGTTGGTGGTCGCGCTGGCGGGGATCGTAACCGTCATCGGTCTCGCCCTTCTTCTGGCCCGCCCGGCGGTGCATGAAGGGTGGGAAACGTGGTCGAGCGAACGCGTGGCGGAACTGCGCAAGGAAGGCAAACCGATTTTTGTCGATTTCACGGCGAAATGGTGCGTGAACTGCAAGTTCAACGAAAACTTCGTCCTCAACCGGGGCGAAGTCAGCCGCCAGCTCAAGGGCATCCCGACGCTCAAGGCCGACTGGACCGACGGCGATCCGCTGATCACCGCCGAACTCAAGCGCCTGGGCCGCGCGGGGGTGCCGGTTTACGTTGTTTATCCGGCAGACGGCGGGGAGCCGGAGATCCTTCCCGAGATTCTCACTTCCGGCATCGTTCTCGAAGCGCTGGAGCGGGCAAGTCCATAGCTCCGGCGCTTTCCTCTGGAGGCGGCAGGCCCCGCCGGGAAAAAATCGGTCTGACAAAGAGACTGACAAACGGCTTTTTTTAAGGCTCACTTTTCACTTTTCCGTGATTTGATGAGCGACCGCCCTGAAACCCGTCTTGCCCGTTTAGCTGTTCGGCATCCTGTCTGGACCCTCCTGCTCTCTGTCGTGATCGTCGGCGTGACCATCGCCATCATCGTCACCCAGGGAAAAGTCGACTCAGACATTCTCAACCTCCTCCCGCAGCGGTTTGATTCGGTGCGCGCCCTGAAGGTTTACGACCGGGAGTTTTCACAGGCCAACGAGATCACCTTCGCCCTCTGGGACGAGACGCAGGAGGCCGACATGGACGCCTTTGCCGACTATTTCGGCGAAGCGTTGCGCCGCGAGCCGTGGGTCGTCCGCGTCATGGATCGCTCGCCAATGGAGACCGAAGGAGGGATCGGCGAAATCTCCCAGCTCGCGGTGCCGCTGCTGCTCAACCTCCCGCCGCAGGAGTTTGCGGCCGCCCTCGCCCGTCTCCAACCCGAGGCGCTGCACGAGCGGATGGCGAAAAAACGGGCCGAGATCGAAGCCGGTTCGCCCAAGGCGGAGATGGAACTGAACTTCGATCCGCTCGGCGTCGTGGTCCCGGCGCTGAAGCCGATCGCCGGTTCGTTTTCGACCGAGCCGTCGCGCCCGCTCGCCTCCGAGGATGGGACGCTGCGCCTGGCAATCGCCGTCAGTAACCAGACCGGGCTCGACTCCGAAAGCTGCCAGGCGATGATGCGACAGGTGGACGACTTCGTGGAGCGCGTCCGCAGCGGCTGGAGCGAAGGAGTGGCCCCGAAAGTCCTCGTCACCGGGCGGACGGCGTACGTCGCCGAGATGTCGCTCGGGATGAAGGATGATGTCGTCTCCACCGTCGGCAGTTCGGCCCTTCTGGTGACCCTCTTCTTTTATACCGCGTTCCGCAGGGTCCGCCCGCTTGGGGCGATCCTCTTCGTTCTCCTGCTTTGCTGCCTGGGAGCGGTGGCGAGCGGGGTGCTCATTTTCGACGAACTCAACGTCGTCACCATGGGGGTCTGCGCGATCATGATCGGCATCGGGGTCGATTTCGGGATGATCCTCTACGGCACCTATCAGGAGATGCGCAACCAGGGGATCAACCACGAGACCGCCGCCGTCGATACCGTCGCGCTCCTCGGGCGGGGGCTTCTCTTTGGCGCGGCGACCGCAGCGGTCTCCTTCGCTTCGCTGATTTTGAGCGAATCACCGGGGTTCACCCAGCTCGGCGTGCTGATCGGCATCGGCATCCTGCTGGCGGCGCTCCTGATGATGACGATCTTTTTCGCTCTGCTCAATACCCGCTATCGCCCCGCAAAACCGGACATCCTTCTGGTCGTTACGCGCCGTTATCTCTGTTACCTCGTGACACATTCCAAAAAGGTGGCTTTGGGCGCATTGGCGCTTCTCCTGCTCGCCAACGCCCTGGCTTATGCCCCGGTCGGTGCGTTGCGGATTGAGACCGACCCGCGTTCTCTGGAACCGCCCAACAGCAAGGCCGGGTTTGCCCTGCGCAAGATCACCAGCGAAGTCCCGGCGGCGGAAGTCGAGCCGGTGCTCGCCTTTATCCAGGCCGACAACGACCAGAGCTTTTACGAGCAATGGAGCAAGGCGTCGCAGCATTGGGACAAGGCGAAGGAAACGGGCGCCATCGCCCGGGCCACCACCCCCGCCGCTTTCGCGCTCGCGCCCGACCGGGTTAAAGCCAACCTGGGAACGCTGGCGACGCTCGATTTTTCCACCATCCGCGAGAGCTTCCGTGCTGCGCTCGACGAAGGCGGGTTTGCCCCGGCCTCGTTTGCGCCCGCCTTTACGATGCTCGACGCGCTGGAGACCCTCGGGCACGGAGACCGTACCCCGCTTGACTGGCGCAAGACGCTCCCCCCCTCCTCAAGCTGGATCTTTGTCCTCGACCGTTTTCTCTCCACCACGCCCAACGTTGGCGTCGCCTATATTTTCCCGAACAAGACCCTTTCCGGCGCGGACGAACAGATCGCCCTGCGCAATGCGCTCGAAACCCCCGGCGTCACCGCGCGGCTCACCGGCTGGAGCTACGTCATGGCCGATCTTCTTCCGTGGTCCAAGGGGAAACTACTCCGCCTGAGTCTCGTGATGCTCTCCTTCATCATCGTCGTCCTCTGGTTCCTTTACCGTTCGGCGGCGCCGCTCTTTGTCCTGCTCGGCAGCCTCCTTTTGAGCGTCGGCGCGATGGCCGCCGTGCTGAAAATCACCGGTCTGCCGCTCAATCTCTTCAATGTCCTGGCGTTTCCGCTGGTCCTCGGGATCGGGGTGGATTACGGCATCTACATCATTCTGGCGATCCGCAGCCCGCGCAACAGCCCCGAAGCGCTGGCCGCCGTGGTCAAACCGGTGACTTTGAGCGCCTTGACCACCATCACTGCGTTTGGCTCGCTCGGGCTCGCGACCAACCCGGCGCTCTCCTCGCTCGGCCTTGTCGCCGCGATCGGCATCGTCTGTTCGCTCTTTTCCACGCTCTTTTTCATCCTGCCGGTCTATCTCTGGAGGGGTTACCGATGAGCACGCAACACCCCGGCTATCACCATTCGAGCTTCGCGCTCGGTTACCGCCTTGCGCGGGTGTTGCCGCGCGCCGTCTGCCGGGGCATCGGCGGGACGCTCGGCTTCGCCGGGTATTGGCAGAACAAGCGTTCGCGCGCTGCGGTGCGGGGGAACCTCAAACAGATCACCGGCATCAACGGCACCCGGCTCGACCGCGTCTGCCGTTCCAATTTCCGCAACTTCGGGCGGATGCTGGGCGACTATTTTTTCTGCGCCGCCAACGAAGGGGAAGCGATCCGCCCCCTCCTGCGCCGGTGGCACGGGATGGAGCACCTGCACGCCGCGCGCGAAGCGGGCAAGGGGGTCATCCTCGTCACCGCGCACCTCGGCAACTGGGAACTCGGCGGCACGCTCCTGGCGCTCGACGGATGGCCGGTCAACATCGTCACGCTGGAGGAACCGACCGGAGAACTGACCCGGATGCGCGACGCCTACCGCCGCCGGCTCGGCATCCGGACCATCGCCGTCGGGAGCGATCATTTTTCGTTTGTCGAGATGATCGGCGCATTGCGTCGCAACGAGATCGTCTGTATGCTGGTGGATCGTCCCTATGGCGAAACCGGTCTGCCGGTCGGGTTTTTCGACCGCGTCGCCCCGTTTTCCAGCGCGCCCGCCTTGTTGTGGCGACACACCGGCGCGGCGGTGATCCCGGCCTTCGTGGTCCAGGAAAAAACCGGCGGCTATCACGCTTTCGCCCAGGAAGCGGTCGCGATGGAGGCCGACCGGGCCGATCGCCGGGAAGAGCTTTTACAGAACACCCAGCGGGTGGCCTCCACGTTTGAGGCCATCATTGGGCAATATCCTGAACAATGGTTTAATTATGTACCGATCTGGAAAACCGCTGCTGCGTCCTCTCCTCGCTGCGCTGGCGCTTTGTAGCGTCGCCGCGCCCCTCCCGTTTCACCATCACGCCAACGCCGCCGTCCCGGCCGGGACCGCCCGGGCCAAGGCGGGCGAACCATTGGACTCCCAGGCCAAGACCGAGTTGCTCGCGCGGCTCGACGCGCTCAAAGCGCGCGCCCCCTCTTTGCAGGCTGATTTCAGCGAAAGCCGCAACTCCCGGCTTCTGAAAAAGCCGGTCGCCAGCGAGGGAACCATCGCGTTCACCGTACCGAACCGGTTTCGCCGCGAGGTCAAGGGGAGCAACCCGAGCCTGACCGTCAGCAACGGCAAGGTGCTCTGGCTCTACTATCCCAACTTCAAGGAAGCCGAACTTTACACGCTGGGCCAGCGCGCGATGTTCGACGACGCCATGGCCGCCCTGACCGCCGGGTTGAACTTCGGGCAGGTGGAGCGGTACTACCATCTCACCGCCACAAAAGGTGAAAACGACGGTTTCGTCATCACGCTGACCCCGAAAAAGAGCAACCTGCGCCGGATCGTCAAGAGCCTCACCGTCCATCTCGACGCCGATCTCGACGTGCGCCGCACCGAGTTCCAGATGCCCAAGGGCGACGCCGTCGTGACCGAGTACCACAACGTTCGCCGCACCAGCCTTCCGGCCTCGACCTTCGAGTTCACCCCTCCTGAAGGAGTCAACGTCAGCAAACCGCTCGGGAAATAGGGTTGCCCCACGCCGTACCATCCGATCCGAACCTTTTCCCGGCGCGGCAACTCGAATTTCTTCTAAAAAAACGTTTTTTAAGAAATTTTAGGTTGCCCCGACCCCGACCTTCCCTTATAAACACCTCTCCTGCGAGCCGGGCGCTCGCAACACCGAATGCCTTATGGTGTAATGGTAGCACTGCAGATTCTGGATCTGTTTGTCTAGGTTCGAGTCCTAGTAAGGCAGCCAATTCCGATTTCCGGACCTGGCTTGACAGAGCCGGACAAAACCGGCGGAAGACCCTGATTTTCAAGGGTTTGAGAAAACTCCGAAAACTCACAACCTGGGACAGGGCCGGACCCGGCATGACTCGTCCGGAACATTTTTTGTGAGTCTATTGGTGAGTCTTGTGAGTCAACGAGAGCAGCCGGAGGGTCCGATTTTTCGCCAAACGAGGGGAGCTTCGTCACGGCATCGGAGACGGGCAAAAGCCCCGCGTCGGTGTAGACGTTCGCTGTCAGCCGGATATCGCTGTGGCGCATCACCTCCATCGCCACACGGGGAGCCGTTCCCGCAAGGGCGAGGTTGGTCGCCAGCGTGTGCCGCAGGGAGTGAAAATCCGCCCGCAGGCCGCGTTCGTTGATGAACTCGATCTTCGCTTTGGCCAGATCACGGCGGAATTGATCCATATTCGGCAGCAGATCCTCAAAGACCTTCTGGTGCGCCGCGGCGTCGCTCGGGCGCATCGCCCGCAGTTCTGCCAGCAGATCGGGGTGAATCATCATCGTGGCGTCTTTGCGGTTTTTCGTCGTGGAGGCCCGAACGAGCAGAAATGGCTTCTCTCCATCCAGCCGCACATCGCCCCACTCCAGCGCTTTCAACTCCCCGCGTCGGAGCCCCGTATAAACCGCCGCCAGGTAAACCGGGCGACGTTGCCCCGCCACCGAGAGCAGCCGCGTCATCTCCTCCGCCGTGAGCGCACGGCGTTTGCGCACCTGCCGCCCCGCCTGTTGCACTTTTTCCACGCACTTGAGCGGACTGCTCGTCAGCTTCTCGTGACGCTCCAGCCAGTTGAGAAACGCCTTCATGATCGTCAAATACTCGTTTAGCGTCTTCGCCGCCTTCCGCTGCCCCGCACGCCAGCGCGAAAATGACGCTGCCGTCACGTCCTTCAGCGTCGCCCAACGGCATTCCTTCGCCAAGCGTACGATCTGCTTTTCGACAATATAGACGTAATCAAATGAGCGCCCCAGCGCCTGCAAATCCGCCAGATACTCCGAAAGCAGCTTTTTCAGCGGCATCGCCGACGCTTCCCGTATCGACTCCGGCGGGATCATTCCCTCCGCCTCCATCTGCTTGCGCTTGACGATCTCCTCAAGCCGCTGCTGCGCCACCCGCTTGTCCGGCGTATTGAGCGGTACATCCCGCATCACCCTCTCCCCGTCGAGCCGATACCGCCCGCGATAGAGCCGCGCAACCACCGTCTTCCCATCCTTGATCCGTTTCGGTTTGAAAACTGTGCAAATCATAAGAGTCTTCCGGGTAAAAAGTCAGCGGTTTCTGCCGCGTTTGTCTTTGAGGCGCTGAAGATAACCCGAAACGTCCGATCGATAAAGCCTCGGGACGCTCAAAACTTTGACCGGCTTCGGGAGTTCCCCCGCCGCAATCAACCGCCGCACCGTCCGGCCCGAAATATTCCCCAGCAGCCGAGCCGCTTCCTCGAAGTCAATCAGTTGCTCGTCATCCAATGGTGGTTTTCTCTTTTCGATACTCATGGACCGAGTATCCCGCATTTCGAAGGGATGCTTGCGCCGACCTGGGTGCAACTTTCGGCGTTTTTAGCCGCGGGTTTTGGCCGGATGATCCAAACTCTGACGCAACAAGGTGCGCGCAGACGACGCGGCGATGCCCCGGAACAGGAGCTTCGCGATCATGGAAAGCGAAATTATGGGGTCGGAGGAATCTCCAGGCTGACTTCGCACCCCGAGGGAACGGCTTCCAGGATTTCCAGATTTTGATGGATCGTTGCCGCCAACGAGCGGAGTTCACTTCGGGTTATCTTGTCCTCAAAGAATCCCTCCCTTGTCATGTAAAGGAGAAGATTCTTTTGGTCCGCCTCTTCTCCTTGAACATGTAAAACCAGCTTCATATTGGCTGATATTGACCGAAGGCCCGGCTGAATGTGCTCTCTTACCGGCGCAGCTTGCTCTTTCTTTCTATTGGTTTCAAAAATTCTTCGTTGATGCGGAACTTGCTCCCGTATCAGCGCAGTTCGCATCAGGTAAATGGATTATAACCTAACAAATAATCTATCTATGGAGAGGATGACAAACCATCGGACGGTAATACCCAACGCGCTTCCGGATCAACCCTTGCCTTTGTTTTTTGAAAAAGCCGGGCGATTTTCAGGGGCTTTACAAGAGGGCAGACTCCGTGATGATGCTCCATATGGGAAGGGTTCCTTCGGAACTCAGCCGTTAGCGGAAGACGGCGCGGTGCGCGATGTCGCGCTACGTCGCCCGGAGCCAGCAATCCAAAGGTCGCGAGATGCTTCGCCGTTGCGGAGGAAAGCGTTCGCCATGCTTGGGCGGCTTTCCTGTTTACACTGGGATAACTGCAAGGTCATTTTTTCGCGCCGTACGGCCTTTTGCTATACGTTGGAGGCGCTGACCGCAGGCCATGAGGAAAGGCGGATTCTTGAGTGCTATGAACGGGCGTTGTTTATTTGCCACGGGCAGGCAGTGGACTTTGCTGTGAGTACGGGAGACATCGTGCGATTCAATCTTTCATCGACGGTTACGAAGGCTCGGCGGATGTTGATGACCGATGGGCTGACGTCATGTGAACGGGTTTCCCGCTGGTATCGGAAGCGCAGGGCGACGGCTCATTTGAAGGGTTTACTTCCCGAGATGCAGTCGGTTTCACCGAAGATTTGCGAGGCCATCTCTCCTCCCGCTCCTCTCCCGGATGATCTTGCGGAGCTTCGCAGGAAGATTGCTGAAAGTCTTGGATGCGATGGGCCGGATTGAACTCGACGGGCGGGTCGAAACGAAGTTCTGGGATAATTTTGGAATGGGAGCACCTTATTTCCAAAGCACTTGCTCTCGCTTGGCGCGAGCGGTCCGAGCAGGTTCCCTGGCGGGCTCAGACCTGCCGCAAGTTCTCGCTCCGCGAGTTTGGGAATAAGGTGGAATGAAATCAGGCGGATGGATCTTTCGGCTTCAGGAAGACGGACCGCCTGTCTTTCTCAGAAGATCGGTGGTCATGAGATGGAATCTCCTTTTCGCCATTACTCCGGAAGGCCGCGCGTCAGCAGGAACGATATTTCCTCTTTTCGATTCTGACGAGGGTTGACCATGCTTTGAGGGTATCCGGTTGCCACAGATTGAAGGTCGGAATGTTCATCCTCCTGGCAAGCGTGACGGCGGTAGCGGTTCCGCCTTGGACGGAGTGATCCTTCTCCGGAGCCCAAAAGAGGACAAAATGGACGGGGTCGTCAAGGTTGACGCCGTAGACCTGTTGGCAGTTGCGGGCGTGTAGTTTTCTGGCGGCTGCGTTGCAGTTCCGCCAGTTGGGATGGCAGAGTGCGGCGATCCATTCGGCTTGTTCAGGAGGGGGGTCAAAGGGCGAGGCATGGTTGTTGAACGCTTTCCAGGGGAGGAAAATTTCCTTTTCGCCGCGTCCTTGGTCGCATCCTGTTTCAAAAGCGGTATCAGCGCCCGGCGCACCACCACTCCGCAGGGTAAGACCGCGAAAGGCGAGGTTTTTGGCGATTTCCACGATCAGGGCCAGAACGGCCGGGGGCGCCTGCCGTGAGCCGATTCCGGCGTACTTGGTGGAGGCAGAGACGAGCGTCCGAAGCTCGGAAAGGAGTGGGATGGTCGGAGGTGATTTTAGGGTTTCGTCCATTTTGGGGAAAAGTTCGCCGGGAAATACAAGTGATCACTGGTAAGAATGTCAAGAATTTACCCCCATGATCGCTGGGGTGAACTCCCTCGATTTTATTCGCTTTCGGCTCCGTGAACTCCGCCTGCGTCACAGGTTGACGCAACAGGAGTTGGCTGAAATCGCCGATTTTTCTCAGAATTTTCTCCAACAAATCGAATCGGGCCGGAAGAAGGAGATTTGGGTGAGTACGGTTGAGCGGTTGGCTGCGGCATTTTCGTTGGAACTGCACGAATTTTTTGCCCCGGAGACTCCGAAGACGACCAAGCTCGCAAAGAAGCCGGTTTCGAGTCGTGTCCACCGCAAATGACCTACTGTGGAGAAGGGGCAAACGCCTTGCCTACGGGCCGCCCATACGTTAATGTAGGCCTGTGTCCGGCCTCACCTTTAGTCCTGCGATCGGGCGGTCCGCTGTTGTTGAAGCGTGCCAGGCTGCGTCGCGTCTGGATCGTGAAAGCTTGATGCGGATCGCCATTGGTCATGGTTGTCGGCACTATGCCCCGCTTCTCCCGACGTTCTCATCGGGGAGCGTAGAGCGGGCCGACCTGCCTCATGAAGTGCTTGGGGTGGCGCTGCTTCATGGCCCTCGCGATGGAGAGACGTTTCAGGCCATTCGCTGTGGTGCCATGGTTTTGAGCGACCTGGGGAATCACCCCGAGATGATCTTAGCTGCCGCCGACTATTTTGGCGTCGCTGATCGCCTGGCACACATCGCCCGGTTGGGTTTCGAGTTTGACGACCATCCGGGTTACTGGGAAACGCTTTTGTCGCCAGCTTTGCCGTCGTCTGAGGAGGCAGCTTTCCTTCCCGGCCTTTCCCGGTTGACTTCTGAAACCCGCATGACCAAAATCGGGCGTCATCCTGTTCGTACCTGGCTGCGCACTCGATGGCTGAGATGAATAATGCGCAGCGAATCGTTGCTGTCCTGGATCGTCATCTGACGACGGATATCGAGATCATTGTCTTTGGGTCTGCCGCGATGATGCTCGATCCAATGGGTTCGGATCATTTGAAGGCGAGGCAGACCAACGACGTGGATATTATCATTCCCTCACAGTTGGAACTGATGATCGAAGCAAATGAGGATTTCTGGAACGCGATTGAAGCGGCCAACAGGGAAATGGAACCCGATGGTCTCTATATTTCCCATATCTTTCCTGAGCAGGAAGTGACGCTGACGCCTGAATGGCAGAATCATCTAATGTTTCTGCCGATTGCAGGGCTCGAACGCTTGAAGGTCTGGCGGCCGCGGATGCTGGACTTGATCGTGTCCAAAATGGGTCGAGGGGACGCGATGGATTTGGAAGATGTACGGCAGATGGTGCGCCTTGAGCGCGAAGTCTTTGGAAGCAGGGTGACTTCCGCCGAGTTGATGGCTGCGGCGGATCGGGCGATCGTACCGGCTGTTTATCGGGAAATCTTTCCCAAAGCCAGGGATGTTATCATCCAGGCGGTCAGAGAAATGGAATGATCGTTCTCCAAGTGGGAATAGGAGCCACTGAACAGGGGACGGATTTGTTTTTGAAAGGGTTATCCGACACCTTATTCCCAAAGCTCTTGCTCTCGCTTGGCGCGAGCGGTCCGAGCAGGTTCCCTAGCGGGCTCAGACCTGCCGCAAGTTCTCGTTCGCGAGTTTGGGAATAAGCTGAATCGGACAGTGTAGACGGATCGACCGTCCCGTCTTGGAGAGGCGACTTTCACTCAAGCGAGCATAGGCTCCATGACTTGCGGCTTTAGCGGAGAATGTTCGGGAGGAGAGATGCTTCCCCCATATTCCATTTTTGGGATGAATCTTCCGGGAAAACCTGGGTTTCAGTCAATGATTCCCTTTGCTCAATACCCAAGATGGGGTCCGTGTCTTTTTGTGCCGAGGATGCGGCCGAGAGAATCAAGCGGAGGTCTTGCTGAAGTTTTTTGGGCCACTCATGGAGGTAGGCGGCGGAGTTCTTTGAAGACCATGTTGTTGAGGATGCCGACTTCTCCACATCGCGTGGACGCAGGTCGATGGGGGCTCCGACGGCGTTCCTCAACCGGGATTGTGGAAGCCTCTACCCCGCCAGCTTGCTTTAAATGCGAATTCAAAGTCCGGTATTCGTAAATGACTGGAACCAAGTCGACTGCGGAAATTTCCAAGTTGACCGAATACCATTGAGTTCGTATTTTGGTTTTCCATGTCTGCGAATCGGCGGGAATGGGATCTCTTTTCGGGGCCAATCGGTCAACTCGAATCTTCTTCACGAAAAGCTATAAAAGCTTCCACCGACCTTCAAACGAATGCAGCCTTGCGGTGTTGTCGAAGGTGAGAAAGGCGTTTGCAATGATCTGCTCGTCGGTGCCCACCTTCTTCGGCAATCGTCGCCGCCATCCGCCACGTCCTATATTTCAAAGCAATTCGAAGGGCGGAGATTCCGTTATTCGCTTGCTATCGCATCGAAATGAACCCACAATTCCGAAAATTATGGGCTTGGAGAAACTAAAGGTGGCAGGGTTTACGAGCGAGGAACTCGACGCAATACTGTCGGGCGATCCTGAAGAGTTGGGAGTCCATCTGCATCTCGTCGAACGAGACATTGAGATTGAGGGTCACAGGGTCACGGTGCATTGCCACTGCCTCGCCACCGACGCAAACGGGAAGGTCAAGGTCAAGCGTCTTGCCGAATTCATGCGCAGCGCGGCCGCCGACTACGCGATTCCCCGAAAACGCATTGAAGAGGCGAAAGAGCGCGATGCGCGATTCCGCTCTACCTCTGCAATTTCCAAGCTTCATCACGAAGCGCGTGGAGTTTTCACGGACCTTGCCACCACGGGTGAGGGAGGTGAGATGCTTCTGTTTTTGTTAGCGGAGCGTTTCCTCGGGCTGCCGCACGTTCTGTGCAAGATGGACCTAAAGACAGATACGCGGATGCATTATCACGGCACTGATGGTGTCTATGCTGCCGTTACTGGCGACGGTCGATTAAAATTATACTGGGGTGAGTCGAAAGTCTACGACGTTCCGGCCGATGCCATTCGGGACTGTCTTAAGTCACTGGCTCCGTTTATTATAGAGGAGGATAATGAGAATTCCTCGCGCGAGCGAGACCTCCTTCTTCTCAGCGACAAAGCCGATCTTGGTGATCCGCTCTTGTCGGCAGCGTTTAAACGTTATTTCGACACGACATCGCCTCTGTCAAACTGCATAGAACACTGCGGCGTTGCCTTGGTTGCCTTCAATGCAGATTTCTATCCTTCTAGTGAAGTCAAGGGCGTACTAGAGGACATGGTATCAGCGGCGAAGGTGGGTCTGGAAAACTGGAAAGCCGCAGTTGGACGTCGTCTGACAGCTGAAAAGCTTGAGCATTTCGAGATCCACTTTCTCTGCATACCCTTACCTTCCGTGGAAAAATTTAGAGAGGCGTTCCTTCAGGCAATGGGACAATCATGACCGAGAGTGAACTTCAGGACTGGCTATTCGAAGCGTCATTGAAGAATGAACTTCGGCACCTCTGCCTTGCCACGACATTACTGGAACTCGACAACGTTACTAAGGACTCATCGCTTGAGAACGTCGAGTTCGACTGGCGGCGATTGCTCTTTGCAGCGAGCATTCTCGCCAGATCGGACAAGCGAGCACATAAGGAGGCGAGTCTACGAATTGCAACTGGGGCAATGCTGCTTTCAACGCCCGTACCGGTCAGGGATGCGGCTGCAATCCTGTTCAACAAACTTTCGAACCAGCGATCTGTCATTCTTGCCGAACAACGGAAGCAATTGCAACCCGGACTGGAATCGCGGCTTGGGATTGGATTGCGCATTGAGGATCAACGAAGACAGTTGGAAAGTTCCATACTTCTTCAGTCGAGTGGAGAGCGCTTGGCTGTCAACGAATTCCAATTGAATTTTTGGTCAGCGGCTGCCCAAGATAAGGTATGGTTGTCCGCTTCTGCTCCAACAGCATCCGGCAAGACGTATCTTGTTCTGAAGTGGCTTGTGGACTCACTGGGCGCAGAGAAGATCCGTTGCGTCGTTTATCTTGCTCCAACGCGCGCTCTAGTCTCGGAGATCGAAGTCTCGCTCACGGAGATTTTGGCGGAGTCCAACATCAATGCGGAGGTGTCCTCCCTCCCTTCAGCACAAAAATTCAGCGCCACGATGGCGGAATCTAAGAAGTGCGTGCTTGTGTTCACTCAAGAGCGCCTCCATCTACTCGCAAACCTCACGAAAGACCAACTTGACGTAGACTTGGTCGTGGTCGACGAAGCTCAGAAGATCGGAGATTCCCAACGGGGGGTTATCCTTCAGGACGCAATCGAGCGCCTCTTACGCGCGAGTCCAAATATGCGTGTCGCTTTTGTGAGTCCCGCTACTCAAAACCCCGAAGTCCTTCTGGAGGATGCCCCAGAATTCACGCCGAAACGTGCTGTGGATAGCGATGTTGCGACAGTTTTGCAGAATATTATCGTCGTTCATCAGGTTCCGGCGAAACCTACTAAGTGGGCCTTACAGCTTCGCTACGGCGAAGACTACCTGCCTATCGGTACCTTGACCCTAAGAAGTAAGCCAAATTCAATAAAAAAGCGCCTTGCTTTCATAGCTGCATCTGTTGGTGAGCGAGGCGGCACCCTGGTTTACGCCAATGGAGCCGCCGAAGCAGAAGCGATTGCTTTGCTGATCAGCCAATTCGCCGAAAAGCAGCACGAAATCGATCGAGAGTTAACCGATCTGGCTGAGCTCGCTCGGAAGTGTGTACACAAGAGTTATATACTTGCGGCACTGGTAGAGCGCGGTGTGGCATTTCATTATGGCAACATGCCTTCCCTAGTAAGGCTGGAAATCGAGCGTCTTTTCAGGACGGGTAAGCTGAAGTTTCTCGTATGTACGTCGACCCTGATCGAAGGAGTCAACCTTTCATGTAGAACCATCGTTGTCCGTGGTCCAAAAAGGGGAAGGGGAAACCAGATGGAGCCCCAAGATTTTTGGAATCTTGCGGGGCGGGCGGGGCGATGGGGCGATGAGTTCCAGGGAAACATCATTTGTATCGATGCCTTCGACAAAAGCGTCTGGGAATCAGGGGTGCCGCAGCGGACGCGCTACCCAATCCGTCGTGAGACGGACGCGGCCTTATCTAAACTCGACGATCTCATCGCCTATATTTCCGCACGGTCGAACGCAGAAGCTCCGGCCTCCGACCAAATAAAAGCATTCGAACAGGTTAGCGCGTACCTGACCGCCACCTATATGCGCGAACGCTCTCTTGCGACCTCTCCGTGGGCCAAACGCAAATCCGAAGCGGATATCCAGAAGCTCGAAGACGTGTTTGCGCAGACGACCGCTGACATAAGCGTGAACCCGGAGATCGGCCCACGTAATCCTGGCGTCAGCCTATTCGGTCTTGAGCGTCTTCTAGCCTATTTCAGAGGTTACCCTGGTTCACCTGAGGATCTGCTTCTGGCACCATCGGAGAGCGACGATGCCTACGACCGCTTTACTGAGATCATGAAGCGGCTCAACGAACATGTACTTGCTGTTTTTTTGCCCGTCGCGCTTATTCCGCTTCACGCGGTAATCGTTCTCGAATGGATGAAAGGCTTTTCGTTGCCAACAATAATTCGTCAACGCATAAAGTATTATCAACGACATGGTATCTCATTCGATACAGCAAAGGTAATCCGACAAACCCTTGAACTTATCGAGGGAACCGCCCGTTTTCTTGCGCCGAGATATTTTTCCGCTTACATTGACGTTTTGAACCAACATCTGAAAGAAATTGGACGAGAAGACCTTATAGATAGCGAGTTAGACATTGGTATCGCTCTTGAATTTGGTGTAACATCCATTACAATGCGCTCACTTATGGAACTCGGAATATCTCGCATCAGCGCCGTGGCCTTGTACGAGGTCATCGCGCTCGATAATCTGGATGAGGTAGGCTGTTTAGAGTGGGTAAAGGAACGTCGCGAGGACCTCGATAGCATGGGGCTACCGGCAATTGTCGTCCGCGAGGTGCGTGACAGAGTGCTCGTGAAGTTCTTCTTAAAGGAGGAGGATTAATGGCTAAATCCGTTGAATTGTCGAATGGTCGGATCTGGAGAACGAAATCAGCTGCAAAGCAGCATTTCAAAGCTATGCTAGGGCGGTACGCAGATGGTGATGTCGTCACCGAGTATGACGACCACAGCGATCTCTCCGCCCTACTGGAACGATTCGATGTGCTGATTGCCGAAGGAGCCCCCAAGATCGGCCAGGGAATCGAGAGATTCGAACGCCGATTGAACAAAGGCGACGGCTGGTCCAGCTCAGGCTTTTGGGTTATACGAACCGACTCAACAGCAACCGATTTCAGCTACATCAAGGCTGTGGACGGCACTCCCAAGTCTCAGTTGCAGGAGTTTTACGATGCCTGCCATAATGTAGTTGCGCGCGATCTCTTGCAAATGAAGCAACGGCAGTTTGACCACTTCGCGAACGCCGACGGTGAAATTGAATGTGATATTACGGGCAACTCTTTAGTCTATGCGGACGCCAACCTCAGTCATGCGAAGCCGCCGTTTGGGACCATTGTCAACGAGTTTCGCAAATTGAAAGGATGGGAGCTCACCATTCCAGCAAAGACACTCACGGCTTCGAAGGATGCGCAATTGTCGACGCATTTTTTAGATGACACAGTTGCCCTTGAATTCCAAACCTACCACCACAAGGTAGCCATTTTGCGCATAGTGGCTAAGTCTAGACCGCCAGGAACCAGAACAATATCTCTAATGGTGAAGCGTCCACTGCGCTTTCAGTAACCTGGGTGCTATCGCATCATATACGCAGGGAACTTGTTCATAGGTCTAAAGTTCTTTTTCGACTTCTTTTAGGCTTCACCTCGCGGTAGAAGTGTCTTGCACTCAGGCTTACATTTTCCTTCGTCGCGCGTGTAGGGAAACTCTACCCCCAGTGGATGCATCCTGCCATGCGCACATCATCCGGCCACTTGGTATGCCAATTAGCTGAAGCGGCGTTTACCGTAACATATTAGGCATGCGTGTTCGCGATTCTATAAGAGTCAGTGGGCAAACTGACGCCATTCAGTGGATGATTGGGGTCAATGTAAGGGTCTTTTAACTTATGCAGTACTTTTTTGCTCTATTTGCGGAGTGGCGTGGCCTGTGTGTTGACGTGTCCTCCTGAAAGTGAACGCTGATCCTCATTCGTGCAGACCGTCAGTAATAAGAAGCTTCCTTCGGATTGTTTTTCCAAGAGGACTGACGTGTTGCCATTGGTTGTTTCATGTTCAGACTTTACTCATTCCGTTAGATCTGGAATTGCGTCTGGTGCATCGTGCGGTAAGTAAACGGCACCATAAATGCTTACAATACCTCCATGCCTAAAATGCTTCCTCCTATTGCATTGACCGAAGCCAATCGCATCGCATTGGAGCGTTTGGCGCGAAGCCGAATAGGGGTAACAAGCCTTGCCTTGCGGGCTCGCATGGTTCTTCTTTGCGCTGCCGACGAATCCAATCAAGAGATTGCCACGAAGTCTGGCGTCGAACCTCATACTGTCGGCCTGTGGAGTTTGTTTTACTGGTTTTTGGTGGGTTGGCTAGCCTGAACTGGAGCAGGGTGCATCACGAAATGTGCAAAGATAGGTAAGCGTCCGCCGTGCGGGTTTCGCCGATACGAGCGCGGGAGGTTCGCACAAGGGTGCTACGAATGGATGAGTGTTTAAAGAGTGGACGCCTGACCCCTGACGAATCGTCAGGAATGCGCGGCTGATGCTTGGTTCAACGCATGATCGTCATAATTCCAGAGAGTGGCTCACGATGGTTCACGGTTGGTCCACCTGCGTGCCAGGCCAGGTCCATCATTGACTCTCCGTTGGCTTGCCGTTGCTTTAAGTCTGGCTCTCGGAAAGCTTACGGTTGGCCCGTGATTGTCCCAGCTTTGGCCCATTCTCGGTTCGAGACTGGCGCATGGTCGTTCTATGCTTCGCCCTTCATTGGCTCACAACGTGACCATCATTGCACCGATGTTCGTTCATGGAAGGCGCATGGTGGGTTTGCCATGATTTCACCCTTGATCCATTGTCGACCCGTGCCTGTCTCTGGATCGTTTCGTGCCCGGCTCATAGGAGGTCCGCGGTTGGTTCGAACTCGGTTCAGCTTCGGCCCTTCGATGGATCATCGTCGAGTTGCGGTCGTCCCACGGCTGGCTGCTGGTCGGTTCACGCTCGGTCCGCTGCCATTCCGCCGTTGGTTGAATCCCGGATTGAGTTGTTGACTATGAAATCAGAACGTTCTCCCGCACCTCAGAAGTCGCTGTTTGAGGCTGCCGTCAGAAATTTTCGGAAGGAGCCATCCGTAAAATTTCAACTGCTTGAGGAGTATTCAGACGGCATCATCGAACTTCGGTCCAAAGGGGCTTCCTTTTACGGTATTGTCAGGTGCTTGGAACAGGCGGAGATGGTGATCCGCATTCCGTCGAATCCCACCTCCACCGCGCCTTTGTATCCACTCCGGATTGTTTGCGCCATTTTCTCCGAAAGCTGCGGATCGGTGGACCAGCTTTCCATGACAAGGTGCTTGAGGATCACTCGCTTTGCATCCGCCATGGCGGCAAGTTCGGCAACATCCTCAGGCGCCAGATGCCAGTGCCCCCATGGGACGCTATCGAGAAAGGCCCGGGTGCCGCTGCATTCCATCACCATTAGGTCCGCGCCTTTGGCAAAGGTGGCTATCCGTTGGTCAGGCTCCGTGTCACTGCTGATAAAGATTCGTTTTCCGCCGGTGTCAAACCGGTAATGGAAGTTCGGCAGACCGGCATGAGAAGTATCCAATGCGTGAACCGTCACCCCGTCGGTTTCATAACAGCATCCGGCGCTCTCCAGTTCCACGGTGGTCCAATACAACCCGGTTGCTTCTTTCCCGTGGCCGAGGCGGCTACGAATGTCTTCGGAAAATGCCTGCCGGACTCCCTTTTCGAGAAACTCCTTGAGCCCCCTGGGGCCGATGAACTTCAATGGCTCACTTCGTCCATAAACCCATGAGAGAAGGATGAAGTGCGCCAAGTCACAAATGTGGTCGAAATGCAGATGCGTAATGAAGACCGTGCCGATTCCTTCAATGGGAATGTCTGACTGGATCAGGCTGTCGACGGCCGAACGGCCGCAATCGACCAGGAATTTTTCCTCTCCAAGCTCCAGGAGCTGGCTGGTGCCGCCCCGCTTCGGATTAAAGCGAACCGCGCCGCTGCCGATCAGGTGAAAGACGATTTGAGGCGCGGTTTGCGAATGGCTGGGTTTTCTCATACAATGGCCTGTCGAGCGCGATCTGCTCCGCACCGCAGCAGGCGGCGGCATCCCGCGACAACAATCCAGCCGCCTCCGAGGATGGTCAAGATCGTACCGCTGGTCGGTTCTGGCACGGAAGTCAATGTAAACTGGAGTATGGCGGGGTCTTCGGTGTTGTTCCATTGGAAGACGCCCGCGAACCCTCCCCCGTTGGTGAAGTCGAACATTTCAAGGCTGAGGCTGGTCGATTCGAAACCGATCAGGTCATAGGTTGTGCCGACTTTCCAGCCGTTGTCCTCGAAAGTGAAATGAAGCGGGCCGGAGCCAGTGAAGTTGCCTGAAAGATCAAGGAAGTCGGATTGCTCCGGGCTGCCGCCGAGCGCCAGGTCGACGACGCCGGAATTCCAGGCGAGGCTTGTGGCATGCAAGACGCCCGGCGCATCCTCGGACGCGAGAGTGCCGCCCGAAAGGAGAATGTCTCCCACAGTCCCGCTGCCGCCGAGAGTGCCGTTCGCCTCAATCGTTATGGTTCCGGTAATCGAACCGTCGACTCGCAAGGCTCCACCGGAAACGACCGTGCCGCCAGTGTACGTGTTGACCCCGGTAAGTGCGAGGGTTCCCGTGCCGTTTTTTTGCAGAGCGAGCACTGATGCTCCCGAATTCCCGTCTTCAAGCGTGGAAGCCAGCGTGGTGTTGCCGCTTTGATTGGCAATGAGTGTCGTCGTATTGGCGTTGATCCCTGTGCTTGCCTGGATGAAGCCGCCCACGCCCGAGAGGGAATTGACGATAATCTTCCAGTCGGGATGGTTGCCCGAGTTGAGTTCGAGGACGCCTCCTTCCATGACGACTGCGCCAAGGTTGTAATCGTTTTGGACGTTGAACTTGATCAATCCGCCGGTCGCATGGACACCGCCCGAGGAGAGGGAGGTCACGCCGCTGAAGACCCCGAAATCCAGGGTGCCTCCCGCCATCTCGATTTGGCTGATGCTCAGATTTACAGCTCCGGCAGGCGTATTGCTGCTGCCAGTAAAACGAAGCACACTTTCCCCGGATTTCGACAAGGTTCCCGAAATGCTGAGCGTCGCATCGACCTTGTTGGTTGACTGAATGGTCCAGATACCCGAGTCGCGATTTTCGATCATCCCGCTGATCGCGAAACCACCGCTGACGGTCGTGTTCGTATTCCCGGCGACGTTGGTTGTAATCACAGATGCGGCGGTAGGGACTCCGGCGGGACTCCAATTATTGCCCCCGCCCCATGAACCGTTGCCAGCTCCGTTCGTCCAGATCTTGTCTTGTGCGGAACCGGTCGAAGCCAGAACAAGGCACAACAGGCAGACGAGCACTGAACCAGGAGGGAAAACTGATGACTTACCAAACGGCTTCAACAAGCTTGGGGGCGTTTTCATAGCGGCGAAGGTATCATCCCAAACAGCCTCGCCTAGAGACAAACGTCTTAACCTTTTGAATTATCTGCCAGTATGAGTTAAGACCAAGGCGCGTGGCGTGGCAAATAAGTCAATAGATCGAGATGATCGTCTCTTGCGGGGCGATGGAGCTTCGCCCAATGTCGTCTTGGTCATTCAATTTCCATGTCTTATCCCACTGCCTCTGTTTCTCCCTTGGTCAAGGAATCGTTTGTCCGGGCCTGTTCGCGATTCAAGAATCCTCCGAAAGCGAAATTATGGGAATTGGCGTTGTGGCGCACCCGCGCGTTTGTGGAGGGAGTCTCCCCGGAATTGATCTCCGACGACAGCAACCGGCGCGCCTGGGGACCTCTTTTTGCATCCGCCATGCTCCTCTCCCACGCTCCGGAGAGCCGGGAGGCTTCACTCATGGTGGCACGGAGGGCCCTGCACTGCATATTGGACGCTCCGGTTTGGGGAAAAGACCCGTTTGGCGTGACCGACAATCTCGATCTCGTTGCCGCGCATTGTTGCCAGGGGCTGGCGCTGGGACTTTCCTGGGCGGATGCCGATGCGCTGTCGCCGGAATTGAGGCAGGAGGCGGAACTGCGGCTTTTTCGGCAGGCGGCGTTATTTTACGAAGCCGCGCAGCAGGAGAGCGTCTTCTGGTGCCGCAGTTACCTGCAAAACCATCACTGGATCGACTGGAGCGGCCTTTATGCATCGGCCTGTTACTTTGAAAAGGCAGGCCGCGCGGCGGAGGTGGCCCCCTGGCTTGATCTTTGCGAAAGGGAACTGCGAATCGTGCAGACGCACCTCCCGGAAGACGGCTCAAGTTATGAAGGGGTCATGTACCTGCATTACGGCATCAATTCCCTGATGCTCTGGATGGAACTGCATGGGGAGCGGACGGGAGAAAACCTGTATGATGCTTCGCGGTTCTGGAAGGCGCTTGGAGGCTGGCTGCTGGCTCACTACTCGGGCAACGGGCTTGCTTACATCACTTATGGGGACGGAGGGTATGGCGCGGAAGGCGAAGCTATTCGGCATGACGCCTGCGGCCTGTTCGCGGCGCTCGCCTGGCGCATGGGTGACCGGCGCGCCCAGTTCGGTGCGCTGCTCACCGCCCGGGCCAACGCGAGCGTTCCGGAGAAAACCCCTTACGCCGAAGCCCATAAGCAGCCGAATCTCCTGCTCTTTATCGATCCGGAGATCAAGCCTGAGCCGGGACTGCCAACCGGCGCGTCAAAGTTCGAGGACTCCGGAGAGTGGCTTTACCGAACGGAAGTCGAGGGAACCGAGGTGCTTTTCGGGACCAAATGGGGGCCGCCCGGCGGCAAGGCGTGCTTCGCCCGATTTACGGAATTTTCCGGCATGCGGCGCGGCCCGCTACTGCCAAAAGGAGAGGTGCTCAATCCCGACCACGTGCATGCCGACATGGGTCATTTCGTCCTGCTCGCCGGGGGGCGGCCTTTCATCGCGGATATGGGATACGGCATCGGCAAGGCGATTAATTTTGGTCGTGAGTCGATCCAAAGCACCGCGCACAACGTCCTGCTTTTCAACGGGCGGGGCCAATGGGTGCCCTCCCACCGCGACTACCGGGGCAAGGAGATGCCAAACTGTCTCGAAGTGGGCCAAAACGCCGTTTCACTGGATCTCGCCTGCGCCTACCCCGAATCGTGGCGGCCGGAAAAATACCACCGCGCCTTTTCGTGGCCGGAACCAGGGCGGCTTGTCATTACCGATACGATCCGACTTCGGGAGGCGACCCCGCTGATCTTCCAGCTCCACGGGCAAGTCGAAACCGTTCCACTCGATGGACGGGGGGTCGCATTCCGCCATGGCGGGATCTGCATCGAAGTGACTCCGCCGAACCTCCCTTCCGTGCTGGAGTTGATCCCCGAAACACGGGGGTTGACGCGGGCGTCCTGGATTTTTAACGAAACCCGACGGGACATCACGTTACGCTATGAACTGACGATCCGCACCGCCAATCGATAGCCTCAATGTTTTGACGCTCTGTCTCCATGAAATTACCGTTCCATCCCCAAATCCTGAAACTGGCCGCCACCGCCTTCATGCTCGCTTCCACTCTCCCCCTTTTCGGAGAGAACCTGCTCGAAAACGGCGGCTTTGCCCACGAGATGAATACCTGGTCGATCGCCTGGAGAGCGAAAGACCTTCCCGCGCCTCGGGTCGTTCCAAACGGTCACGACGGCAAGCCCGCCCTTGAAATCAATGGTTCCACGGCCATCACGTCCGCCCCGATCCCTCTTTCGTCGCCGATCCTCGAAGTCAGCGGCTGGATCAAATGGGCGGATGTCCAGACCGGAAAGCGGCGCTATCACCGCGCGAGCGCCGTAGTCCAGTATTTCGGCAAGAATGGAAAAATCATCGGCCATAAAACGGCCTTTGCCGCCGACGGTTCGGGCGACTGGACCTTTTTCAACAAGCAGATGGTCTTCCCGCAAGCCGCAGCGACGGCGAGGCTGGTTCTTGAAGGATGGAAGATTCCGCAAGGGACGATCTGGTTTTCAGACCTGGCAGTCAAACCCGTGAAAGAGGAGTCGGCCCACGTTCCCGATGCGGCCGCGAACCTGCTGACCAACCCGGGGTTCGAGCTCGAAGCGGGTGGCGCCTCCATCAACTGGAGTTTCCCGACAGGCAAGGATTGGGACGGCTTTCCCATCAATCCCGACGCCGCGAGGAACGTCCACTGGGATTCCACGGAAAAAAAGAGCGGCAACTTCGCGCTTCACCTGACCGGCCCTGCAACGGCCGTCTCGGAACCGATCGACGTAAAGCCCGGCATCTATTCTTTCAAAGCGTTCATGAAAACCGCTGGAGTCAAAACCGGGGCGAAGCGCTTCTGTCGGGCGTCGATGCAGATCGTGCTTTTCGATGACAAGGGAAAGATGCGCAGCCATGTCCAGTCGGGCTCGGTGGAGGGGGATACCGGGTGGACTCATTATAACTCCAATGTGGTTGTTCCCCCCGGGGTGGAAAGGGTGCAGGTCTGGCTGCGACTTTTCGAAACGGCAAGCGGGCAGGTCTGGTTCGATAATTTGAGCTTTGTCAATACGGAGGTCGCCAAGCTCGAAAAGGTCGACCGAAGCCAGGCCGCAGTGACGGTTGATTTCAAACACCCGCAGGGAGACTTTTCGTATCGGGCGGATGGCATCGCGTCGAGTTACACGATGGAATTCGCCAGGACGCCGTGGAAGGAGACCATCCTGAAGATCGCCGCGCAACGAATGGGCATCTACCGGGTCCGGTTCCAGGAAGGGTGCACGATGACCCAAAGCCGTCGCCTCCCGTCCGGAAAAATGGAATACGATTTTTCCGCAGTTACCGCTCTTTTTCACCGGATCGTCGGGCTTGGGCTCACTCCGCTCATCGTCCTGGAAAGCACGCCGCCTGCACTGGCCACCCATCCCAAAGGAAAGGCGTTTTCCAACCGATATCCGCCGCGGGATTACGCTGAGTGGGAAGACTATATCTACCGCTTCGTCTCCTGCCTGCGACAGGAATTCGGGGAGAAGGAGCTTGCCAGATGGGAATTCGAAACATGGAACGAGCCGGACGCCATCCTCTATTTCAAGGGAAGCTGGGACGAGCTTCTGAAAGTGTGCGATCATACCATGGCTGGTGCGCGCCGGGCGTTCCCGGAGATCCGCGTCGGCACGCCCGGCTTTACCTCCGGCTCCAGGGGTGCGCTCGGACGTTTCCTCGAACACGCCGGAAAGGAACCGGGCCACGGCCACCTTTCCTTCATCGCATGGCATATGTATTCAACCGGGAGAGGCATCCCGTCTCTCCTCTCAATCGACCATAACCTCCGCAACGCAGCCGGCGCCATCCAATCGCATCCGTGGGCCGCAAAGCTGCCGCGCTACATCACCGAGTGGAATTCCGCGTCCGGGATCGGGAACGATTACCTTGGCAAACCGTACAACGCGGCCTATGTCCTTTCGGCCATTCGCCGGATCAAGGACGGCGGCATCGATCAGCTCTACGTCCAGGTCGATTGCGAACCCGGCTCAGCCCGGCTGCACGGCAAATCGGACGAGGCGCTTTTTTACAACAACCGCGGTATGATTTCCCGCATGGGGCTTATCCGACCCTATACCCGTGCCCTGGAGCTTCTGCACCGGATGCAGGGGGAAAAAATCGCAGCCAAAAGCTCCAACCGTCCCATCGAAGTGCTCGCCTCGGCGAACCAGGAAGGACGCTGGATCACTGTCTGGAACTATGTCGAAGATCCAAAAGAGCAGTTTACGACCAAGGTCACGCTTCATCTCTCGGGGCTGCCCGGATCGGTACCCCTCAAACTGGAAAAACGAACGCTGGACGAAAGGAACGATCCGTTTCCCCGTTGGAAGGAGTTTGGCAAGCCCGACCTGGCCGGAAATCAGGAGCTCTTTGATAAGTTCGACCGGGAGAGCGGCGTCGACGCCAACCTCGAAACCGTGACCATCACACCCAGGGACGGGATTGCTACGATAGAACTGGAACTCCCCGCCTTCTCGATCGTCAGCTTCCGCATTCCGGCTGACGGAAACGGCAGTGCTCAGGCCGGAAGATAGCCCGCCCTTTCCCTTTTTGCGATGAACTCCCGGAACCAAAACACTAACGCCTTCTCCCTGCTGGAGCTGCTGATCAGCATTGGGATCGTCATCGTGCTGGCTGCCCTGGCGTTACCCGCCCGCTCCAGAATCCGGAATGTCCTCGACCGACAGACCTGCATGAACAACCTGCGGCAGATCGGTGTGGTGCATTTCCGCTATGCCGCAGATCACAACGGGGTGATCCCGCAGGCTTACGCGGCGGATCGGAAACCATCGCCGCAGTGGTACTGGATTTACTCCTTCGAAGGGTACTTTCCGGAATTTCCCGCCAACCTCGTCAATCCCGGAAGGCTTTCCATCCTGAGGTCGCCCGCTGTGGCGCGGCAGTCGAAGGCCGCCTTCATCGTCAACACCTATATGCGGGTCCGCAACGCCACGGGAAAGGATAGCGACTTGCGACTCGCCATGCTGCCAGACCCGGCAGGCTATATCCTCAATATCACGGGCAGCCTTGGACCCGACGATACGGCAGTGGGCGCGGCGACCCACTTTGGCTGGATTCAGGCCCAGCCTCCGACCGCAGGAAAGTCGCCCTCCTTTCCCTATGACAACCGGGCCAACGCGCTTTTTGCCGATGGCCATGTCGAGGGACTAAAGCGTGAACAGATCACGCAAGAAATGTGCACCCGTTAAATTGATCGGCTCCAAAAGGAGGAACGTTTTGTGAATTTTTGTCAATGGGTGCTCATTGGGACGGCGCATTGTTAAAGAAGTTTGGCTTTGCCAAAAAGCCGAAATTCTTCTAACAGAGTAAAACTTCAAGAGAGAGAAACCCTCCTCTTCCCCTCCTCCGATCCCATGTCCGGCATCAAACCTCTGGTACTGCTTCTTACGGAAAACGCCGATCTGCGCCGGAATCAGATCGCCAAAGGAGTATTGAAGGCTTGCCATGCCCTGGGTTGGGAGATGCGCTGGCGGGAAAACCGCTCTCTCGAGAAGGGGCTGGAAAAGGCGCAGGCCGTCATCACCTCCATGAAGGTTTCCCTTCTGGAAAACGTGGCCGGGCGTGTTCCCCCGGGGGTTCCGCTCGTCAGCGTCGACGGGGACAGCCTCGAAACCGGAATTCCCACCGTTGCACCCGACCAGAAGAAGATCGGCAAAGTCACCGCGCTTCATTTCCTGGAGCAGGGGTTGATCAACTTTGCCTTTGTCGGCACGCTGACGCACCCCTCGGCCCATCGGCGCAAAACGGCTTTTCAGGAGACGATTGCGCAACACCTTTCCAACTATACGATGGCGGATTTTCACGTCCCCCACGAAGACCGGTTCTGGAGTGGCAACTCCGCGCTGGGCCGGAGCTTTCTAAGGTTCCTTCGCAAGCGCCCCCTGCCCGTCGGCATCATGGTGGCCAGTGATCATGCTGCGATCAGTTGCCTGGAATCATTGATCGAAGCCGGGTTTCGCTGTCCGCTTGATGTTGCGGTGGTTGGCGCAAATGACGACCCCATTTACACCGCGCTGGTGATGCCGCTTTCCTCCATCCGGATCGACTTCGAGCGGATTGGCGAGCTTGCGGTGGACGTGATCCGCAGAAAACTCTCAGCGGAAACGAAACCGGTTGCGCTTCATGAGCCGGTCCTGGGGGAACTGATCGTGCGCCGCTCCTCCCAGCTTCGCATGATGGCCGACGAGCGGATTTCGCGTGCGGTGGAAATCCTGCAAACCCGCTATACTGAAAGGCTGACGCTTGCCGCCCTGGCAAAACTTTGCGGAATGTCCCGGGCCAGCTTCGAGGCGAAGTTCGTGGAGGCCATCGGCGTCTCACCTATCCGTTATCTGATCAACTACCGCCTTGAACGCGCCAATTACCTGCTGGCCGAAACGAATCTCTCGATCAAGCAGATCACCGAGCGGATCGGCTTCGGCGAGCAGACTTACTTCACTCGCGCGTTTCGCAAGAAATTCGGACGGCCGCCTTCGGAGCACCGGCAGTTCCTCCTAGGGAAACGTTGAATTGAAATGGCAGACGATAGTCCCGGTCATTTGGACGCTTGTCCATTGTTGGCGATGCCATCGGCATCTAGACTTGGCGGCATCTGGATATGCCTACCAAAGTTTTGAGGCTCGTTGCCGACGCGGAAAACGGGATTGCGTTTGAGAAAGCCATGCTGCCGGAACCGGGTTCCGGACAGGTGCTGGTCGAGACAGCATACAGTTTCGTCAGTGCGGGCACTGAGTTAAGTCTCCTGCAAATGTCTCCCAATCCGAATTTTCGCCGCCCCGTCGTCCGGGAGCGGCTCGGTTATAGCCTTTCAGGTGTTGTGGTCGCAACGGGCGCGGGCGTGGATCATGTCAAGCGCGGCGACCGTGTTGCATGCCTGGGGGAGGGCGCGTTTCATTCGAGCCGCGTGCTGATGGCAAAAAACCTGGTGACGCCGTTACCCGAAGCAGTTTCTCTCAAAGAGGCGAGTCTTGTCGCGATGCTCTGTTTTTCGCTGGAAGCGATCCACAAGGCGCAGCCGGAGTTTGGGGAAAACGCTTTGGTAGCCGGAGCGGGGATGATGGGGCAGATCACGGCCCGCCTGCTTCTGGCTCTGGGTAACCGGGTCTGGATGGTGGATCGCAACTCGCGCCGACTCGCCCATGCGCCCCGGTCCGTGAAGACGTTGGAGGGTTCATCCGCCGCCTGGGCACGCTTTGCACGGGAGACCCAGCCGTACGGCATTGAGGCCGCCTATGTCTGTCTGGGAGGCGAGGCCACAGGGCTTTTCGAGCGGATCAAGGGTGTGATGAGCCTTTCACCGGATGGCATCCGGCATGGGCGCATAATATTTCCCGGCGGCGCGACCCTTACGGTGAGCATGGCCTCGCCGAGCGGAAACCTGCGGCTGATCAGTTCCGCCAAGGCGGGAGCGGGATACCGCGACGCCCGTTACGAAAACGAAAATGGCTATCCTGCCACGTATATCAAATGGGACGTTCGCCGCAATGCCGCCACGATGTTGCGGGCCATCGCCGACGAAACGCTGGAAGTTTCTCCGCTTATTACCCACTTGATTCCCTTTGGGTCCGCCGCCGATGCCTACCACCTCCTGGCCCAGCCGGACACCGAGGCGATGGGGGTTCTTCTTGATCACGGTCACCCTGCGGCGGGCACCATTTCCCAACACAACCCGCTTTCCCGCAACGGGGCAGCCGCTTTGGAATGAGTCCGCGATCCCGTGTTGCAATTGTCGGTTTGGAGACTTCTCATGCCCTGCGATGGCTGGAGGTTCTTTTCCCGTTGGCAGCGGAGATTCTTCTCTGCCCGCTCGACCGGGCGGAGGAGGTACGGGCCCGGCAACTTGGCCTGGAGTGGCCGGGCGTTCGCATTGGAACCCTGCATGAAGCTGTTGAGTGGGCTGGCGTGGCAGCCATCCTCACCTCCGACTGGGATGCGCACGTTCCGCTGGCGAAGCCGTTCGTCCGGCGAAAAAAAACGGTTTATATCGACAAACCCGTTGCGTGCTCCGATGACGACCTGGCGCAGTTGCTAGCCTGGGAAGGAGAACGCCTGGTCCTTGGCTCCAGCAATCGCCATGCACCCGAATTGCTGCGCTGGCGCGGTTGCCCGGAGGTTCGCTCGCTGCTTTCCTGCGTGGGACAGCCGGACCCCTTCGGATACGGTATTCACGCCGTGGAGATCGGACAGACGATTCTGGGCCCGGGAGCGCGGCGAGTCCGGGCGTTGCGCGGTGGCGAGGGCGGTTTTCTGTTTGAAATCGACCACCAAAGCGGCATCCCCTGGCTGGTGAATACGCAAAAACCGGCTCCGACCTTTCATGTCTTGCTGGAAACGACATGCGAAACGCGTTTCATCCCAATCGCCGGGGGTACGTGGCACCGGCTGTTGATCGAGGAAGTTTTCAAAGTTCGCGATGGAGGGAAGCCGCGCCTGGGAGCCGAGGAAATGGTCGAAGCAGTTCGGATTCTAAAAGCCGCCCATACTTCCGCCCGGGACGCGAGACGCTGGGTACGGCTGGATGAACCGCTGCTCTCCTTTTCGGGCAGGCAATACCGCCGGGCCTATCTTGCTGCCCGTTCACAATCGCATCCTACGTCGCCACCTGGATCGGACGATCGTTCAAAAAACTGACGACACGCATTCAGCCCGATAATTAAAACATGTAAACGAATCATGACGCCCCTTTCCATCCAACTCAACGAACGCCTCGGGGCCGTAAAGGCGCTGCACGGCGTGAACCTCGGACCCATCGACCGTTTCTGGTTTCTCGATTTTAGTGAATTTTACCGCAGGGCGCGAATCCCCTCGGTCCGCACGCATGATTGCCAGCGCTATCTGCTCGACGCGGTCGATCTGCACTACCTTTTTCCCAATCCCGATGCCGATCCCGACGACCCGCGCAATTACCGCTTCGGTACGACTGATGATTACCTGCGTTCCATCCTCGACGCCGGTGCGGAAGTTTATTTTCGCCTCGGGGAGACTTTCGAATGCCCAAAGGCGCCGCGCCGGACGTACGTGCGGCCTGAACGCTGGAACGCCCGGACGCTGGCGCGTGTCTGTACCAACATCGCACGCCACTATAACGAAGGGTGGGCGGAGGGGTATCATTGGAAGATCAGGCGCTGGCAGTTCTGGAACGAACCGGACAATGAATGGAACGCTGCGCCGGAGAAGCGCACTTGCTGGACGGGATCGCCCGAAGAGTTTTATCACTATTACGGCCATGTGGCCACGGCCATGAAAGGGCATGACGCGTCGCTGACCGTCGGGCTCGGCGGTTTTATGTTTCCGTCGATGGTATTGCCCCCCGATTATGACGGCGAGGAGGTCGGCTTCCTCGCAGCCGCATCCAGGGAGAACCCACAGCAGGTGAAAGAGAACCCATGGCGGCACCTTCGGCCCCTGCTGGAGGCCGGGCCGATCGACAGCTTTTCGTGGCACCGCTATACCCGGTCGTGGGAACGCGTCGCCAATATGGCGCGGATGGTGCGGCAATGCCTGGACGAAAACGGGCTCGTCCACGCGGAGAATCACCTCACCGAGTGGCACTACATGCCGAAGTTCGAGGACGAACGCGGCGTCTTCGACTGGTTTCAGGCCCGGTGGGACCGCGATGAATGCCGGATCGAACATGCCGAGGAGGTCATGGGCGGCCCGGAGGGCGCGGCCTACGTTTTCGGCACTCTCGCGAAGCTGCAGGATGCGGCGGTGGACATCGCGCACTACTACACCGGCATCACTACTCCGGGGCTCGGGCTTTTTACGGTCAACGGGCAGCCCAAGAAGACCTTTCTGGCCATGGAGGCATTTGGCGGATTTCTGGATGGCGAACGCGTGCGGGTGGAAGGCGGCGAGGCAGACCGGGTTATCGCGCTCGCGGTTCGGCACGGAGATGCCGTGCGCGTCGGAATCGCCCATCTGCGGCCGTCCGCGCGGGAGGTAACGCTTTGCCTGCAAGGCGCGGCCGCGCCGCTTTCCATGACGGCCGCCCATCAACTCGGCCCGGACGGGTGGAGCCCGCTGGAGACGGACTGCCGATGGGAAAACAAAACCGACATCGTAACCGTGCCGCTGCACGGCTCCGGCGTAACCCTGCTCGACCTCGCTCCTCTTTGACGAAAGATACCACTGCAACGAAAAGAAAAGAGTCAAATGAAGATCACTAATGTCGAAGCGTTCGCCTATGCAATTCCTGGGAACCCTTACGTCGGCGGACACGCGGTCTCAGCGGCGGAGACTCCCCGCGGGCGCTATATGCAGCACCGGCATTACCGGGCTGTCTATTCGCCCAGTGCAGAAGGAATGCTGGTGCGGATCGCCACCGACAGCGGGCTTGAGGGGTTCGGTGAAGCGCAGGCGTGCATTATCCCGGACGCGGTGGCAATCGTCGTCCGGGAATTGTTGGCCCCCGTGCTGATCGGGGCCGATCCGCAGAACCCCGCCGCGTTGCGCGATCGGCTTTACGACCTGATGCGTGAGCGCGGGCACGACGCAGGGTTGATCCCCGACGCCATCGCCGCCTGCGACATGGCGCTTTGGGACATCGCGGCACGCGTCGCCGGGCTGCCGCTCTACCAAATGCTGGGGGGCGCTTATCGGGAGACGATGCCGTGTTACGTTTCGGGAGTGCCTGCCGCGAGCCTTGAGGAGGAGCTTGAAACGATCGCCGGGTGGGTCGGACGCGGGTTTGCGCGTTTCAAGTTTTCCTACCCGCCGGGGATCGCCTCGCACGTTACCCATCTGGCTGCGATCCGGGAACGCTTCGGGGAAACGATTCAGATCATGATCGACGCGCATTGGGCCTACACCGTGCGCGAGGCGCTCGACCTCGACCGTGCGCTGGAGCCGTTTGGCATTCACTGGATCGAGTGCCCGTGCACGCCGGAGAACGCCGCCAACCAGGCGCGCATGGGCCGCCGCATGAATGCCGCGCACGCTCTGGGCGAGGAGTACCGGACGCGCTATCATTTCCAGGACCGGCTGGCCCGCGGGGCGTTGGACATCGCGCAGCCCGACGTGGGGCGCACAGGGGTGACCGAGGCGCTCCGCATCGCCGCGCTTTGCGAGGCGCACGACGTGCCGATAGCCTACCATCTCGGCGCAGGCCTCGGGGTCTATACCTCGGCTACGCTTCACGTCGCCGCAGGCACCCGTTCGCTCGACATCATGGAGTTCCAGCCGACACAGGCCACGGTGATGGACCGCTTCTTTTCCCCCTCACTTCAGCCGTGCAACGGCGCGTATGCGCTCCCGCCCGGACCGGGCCTGGGAGTGACTCCAAATATCAAAGCCCTTCGCAGCCATTCCTTATGAGCCGCGGAGGAAGCACTTTCCAATTCGCGGACCTCGCGGGCCGCACGCTGGTGGTGACGGGCGTTACCAGCGGCATCGGCCGTGCATTGCTCCCCGGCTTCCTGGAGCAAGGGCTCCGGCTTATCCTCGTAGGCCAACCGATGGAGGCAATGTTGCAGGTGCGCGTAGATCTCGGCGCGGATGAAAACCGGGTGCGCCTTTTTGAATGTGACCTGGCGGAATCCGCGCAGGTGCGACGCCTGGCGCAATCTCTTCTCGCTGCCGGCGGACCGGTGCACGGTCTTTTGCACAATGCGGGAATTGACCCCCGGGCGGGATTCGAATCGGCGGGCATGGATTTCTGGCACCATGTCTTCGAGGTGAACCTCTTTTCCGCCGTGGCGCTGACGCGCGAATGGCTCCCGCTGTTGCGCCGGGAGGGGGGCGGCGTGATTTTCACCGGGTCGGTGATGGACCCGCTTGGCAGCGCCTGCGCGACGACCTATGTGGCGTCCAAGGCGGCGCTGACCGGGCTGACCCGCTCGCTTGCGCACGAACTCCAGGGCGAAGGGATCAATGTCAATTGTATCCTGCCCGGCGCTGTGCAGGTGGAAAAGGAGCTGCGCCGGGGCGACCCCATCCAGCGCGATGCCCGCCTGATTTCTCTCCAAAGCCTCACCCGCCGGCTTCAGCCGTGCGACCTGCTCGGCCTCGTCTGCCTGCTCTTGAGCGGTGCGGGCGAGGCGATCACGGGCCAGTGCATCACGGTGGACGGCGGGTTGATGCACCCGATCTCCACTCCCGCCAGCCAGAAAGAAAATCGTTGAACCATGTCTGACGCATTCACTCCCGCCTGCCCCGTCTTCGACAAGTCGCTCCTGCCGCCCTGCGACGTGGAGATCGCCCTCATTAGCGACGGTCATTATGCTTTACCGGACGCACCCAGTTCCGCCGAGTTTCCCTCGCGACTCAAGCAGGGCCGGCGACTCGCGGTGGCGCTCGACCTGCTGGCCGCAATGCGTGCGCCGCTGTGCGTTCACCTTGGCGACTTGACTCAGGAACCGCCGGAGAGCCCGCTTTATAAAAAGGCGCGCACGGACGCGCTCACTCTTTTCGCTAGGCGTGGGGTCACCCCCGTTTGGGTCCCCGGTAATCACGACGTGGGCGATAAGCCGGACCCGACCATGGCCGCCGACCCGGTCAGTGAGGCGTTCCTGGTAGAGTTTGAACAAATTTTTGGCCCCTCCTGGTCGCTGCGGGAGGTTGGCGGCTTCTGCCTTCTTTTCCTCAATTCGCAGATTCTCTCCTCAGGGCTTCCGGCCGAATACCGCCAGCGCCAATGGCTGGAAGAGACGCTACGCACTCGCCGCGGAGGGCGGTTCATCGTCTTTCTGCATCTGCCGCCTTTCATCGGCAGCCCCGAAGAGCCCTCACTCGGCCACTACGACAATCTCCCCGGAAGTACGCGGCGCTGGCTGCTCGGCCTTTGTCGGGAATATGGCATTGAGCTGGTGCTCTCCGGGCATGTTCACCAGCGCTTCGTCAACCGGTTCGGGCCGACGACGCTGATGACCTGTGCTTCTCCTGCCTTCACGCGGCCGGGCTATTCGCACCTCTTTTCCAGTGCGCCGCCCCCCGAGCAAGGGCGCGATGACCGCGCCAAGGAGGGGATTTATCTCCTGCGCCTGCGCTCAGGCGGGGCGGATGTTCACTTCGTGCGGACCGGCGGTGCTACGGCCCTTGGGGAAGTGGTGCCCGCAGGTGCCGCACCGATCCTCACGCCCCTGGCCTCCGACCTGTGCGACCCGCGGCTCGGCGTCACGCTGCTTCATCCATTGGCGGTGGTGATGGATTTGCCGATCGCGTGGCAATCCTCGGTACGTGTGGCCGCCCATAACGATTATCCTTATTTTGCCTTGCAGGAACTTGCGCCCGGGTTTGTCCGCGTTCCCGCCAGTGACCTTGCCGACCCGCTTCAACTCGAACGGCTCCAGATGCTTCGGGAAGGCGGAACCCGAGTGGAAGTGCTGCACCTTTGGGATGCCCGGAGAGAGGAAAACATGCTGCCCGCCAACCTGGCTGAGGCCGCAGACGGCCTGGAAATCCAGATTCCCGGCCGCATTCCCGGTGGGGTCGTCCTGCGCGAGATCGCCGCGATGATCCGTCTACTTCCGCTCCCCGTGCGACTTTCGCCCGTCTTTGCAGGCGAAAGCATCCCCGGTAAACAACACCGCCGTACCCGGTACGCCTGGCTGCTGGAGGAGCTTCCGGAAGTCGAAGCCATGTTGGAAGAGAACGGATGCATGCCGAACGCGCTCCTTGTCCAACCGCCGCGTGGCGGTTGCATCGAGATATGGGCAGCCGCGTGGCTCGGCCAAAAGGCACGCCGCCGCCTCGATGCCGCCGTCGAGTTCCAGACGCTCGACGATGCTGCGCACGTGCACACCGCCCTCACCGCGCTCCTGGCTGCCTGCCGACAACCCGGCAGCCGCCTGTATGTGCAACCGCTCCAGGACTTCGATCGTACGATGGACATCATGCACGGCCTGCTCGACGGGCTATGCAATCCGCGACCGGTTTTCACCGCATTGAAATTTGCCCACGCCTTCGTCGCCAGTGGCCGGCTTGTCAACAAGGCGCATCTACTGGATGCGCCCGCCGCCGAGACCGCGCGAAAACAGGGAGCACGAGTACTCGATCCGCTCCGTGGGTGTTTCCCCTCCGCGTCCCTTCCTCTCGCCGAAGGGTGGTATATGGAAGTCCTGTAGGCCCCGGGCCTTGCCGGGGGCTTCACCAAGCGGGCGAGCTTGCTCCCGGCTTTCTTCTACCCTTTCACCGCGCCGGCTCCCAGGCCGCGGATAAAGAGCTTCATGGAAAAAAGGAAGATGACGATCAACGGCAGGCTTGCCACTAGAAAGGATGCCATGATTCTGCCCCAGTCTTTAACATATTCTCCATCGAGGTAGATCAGCCCAACGCCGAGAGTAAAGAGATGAGGGTCCCGAAGGACAATCAATGGCATCAGAAAATCGTTCCAGGCATGCAGGAACGTCAAAATGGCAAGCGTGCCGATAATGGATTTGCTCATTGGAATGACCACATGAATGATCTGATGGAGGTGTGATGCGCCATCCATTTCCGCAGCCTCAAAGAGATCCTTAGGGATCTCTTCGATAAAGTTTCGTAAAACGTAGATCGTAAGCACCAGACCGGAAGATGCTCCAAGCAGGACAAGCGCCCACAGGGTGTTGAGGAGATGGAGCGACTGGAGCACCGAAAAGAGCGGAACGATGTTAGCCACTGTCGGCATGAGCATCAGCACGAGAAAAGCAGACCAGAGTATCCTGCTGAAGGGCATCTGGTAACGCGCAAAAAAATAGGCGCCTGAAATGGAAATGGTCAGACAGGCAATGGTAGCGCCAATGGAAACAACAAGAGAGTTGATAATGTATGGGAGCACCAGCTTTATGGCATAAACATAATTATCCCATTGCCAGGAACCAGGCGCTGCAAAAGACCACGGATTCTCCAGGAACATCGTGTTGTTTTTCAGACTGACCTGAATCATCATGTAAAATGGAAACAAGCTGACACCCAAGAGCGCGATCAGGCAAAGGTGTTTTAACAAGTCGGAGCGGCTTCTGCGGCCGACGGCTTCCATTCTGGCGAGGCTGGAGGATTTCATTTTTCGACGCGTACGTAGCGTTGGTTAAGAAAGGTCAGAGCGAGGATAAACAGAAAAAGGAAAATACCGAGAGCGCAGGCGTACCCGAACTCTCCGGCAAAAAAGGCTTTGTTAAACATCCACAAGCCCGGCACCATTCCGCGCCCCCCGGGGCCGCCTTCGGGCCCCAGTAGTAGAAACTGCAATCCGTAGCCCTGAAGTGTGGAAATAATCAGCATGACCAGGCTGAGGCGGATTTGCGTCATGATCAACGGCAGTTCCATAAACCTGAATGTTTGCCATGATGTCGCCCCGTCGAGTTCAGCCGCCTCATAGACCTCATTGCCAATCGACTGCAGACCGGCGAGATAAATCAGTACGCCCACCGATCCGATCCATGGAAACCCCCAAATGATGAGCGAGGGGATAATCAGTGAAGGCTCGCCGAGCCACGCAATCGGGAGTCCTGCATGGAAAATTCCCCAGTGGAAGAATTCATCAAGGGAAACAAGAAGCGCCTTGAGCCCGGTCAGATCCAGAAAACGGTTGAGCGCCCCCTGGCCGGGATCAAAGAAGAACTTCCAGATAAACAGGGTTACCAGACCCGGAACAATCATCGGGAGCACGACGCCGACGCGGTACCAATATTGCCATCGCTCACTTTTAAGCCGGTGAATCAATACGGCCATGAAAACCGAGGGGATCAGCTTGATGACATTACTTGTGACCAGGATGGCGATCACGATGAACGATTCCCAGAAGACGATATCTCCGGCGGCTCTGCGAAAATTGGCCAATCCAATGAATTCCTTGGCGTCGCCACCTCCCCAGCGGAAAAAACTATGGTAGATGGCGCTTGCTGCGGGAAAATAGCAAAATGTACCGATCAGGACGACCGCAGGGAGGACAAAAAAGTAAAGCCGCCACTCGGAACGGAGCTTTTTGATGCTTGAAGAAGTTGCCATTGCCAGTACGCTGGATCAGAAATCTATTTTATCGTGAAAAGGCCTCCCGGCCTGAGAGACGGAGCCAATCACAAATTGGGGTACGAACAGGCCCTATGGCATTCTTTCGCATTAGCGGGGAGAGGATTGGTTGGACCGGAGGATGAGTTGTATCTGAAAATATTTGCGTTCGTTAAGTGAAGAGGATTGAAGAAAATTTTCGTAACGGCGTTGTGAGCCGGCATTCCCTCTTCTCGCCTGCCAGGCCAGAGCCGTCCCCTGCGTGTCGCTGCCTTGGATCAGATCCAGGCTCATCCTTGACTGGCGCCGCAAATCGCTGATGATTCCCTTGGAATAACCTTCTCTTATAAGATTGATAAACGAGGCGGTGCTTTCCGAGGGGTCCATCAACTGATAGAGGCTGTTCATATAGGTCCTGCGCACTTCCGGGAAAGCCATTCCGTCACCTTGGCTGTCGATGGTGGGTGAAATGCCCGACAGTTCCCCCTGAGTGACAGGGAGGAAGGGGGCAACTTTATCATCCACATTGGTGCCGATGACAGCGGGAATCCAGTGACTTGCATCCGTCCAGAGCTGATTGACCGGACGACTGGACAGAAAGAGCAGAAAATCCCTGGCTATTTCCGGATTTTGACAATGGCGCGTCAGCCCGAAAACAATTCCGCCGTTGGTTCCGGCTTCCGAGAGTGATCCGAGAGTATACCTTCCATAGACGGGATGCGTCTTTGAGGGGAAAGGGATGATGCCGACCCCGATGGGAAAGTCGGCCTGTCGGCGGATGCTCGTGGCATCCCAGCTACCGGTGCAGATCATGACAGCCCGTTGCTGAACGAAGAGGAGCGTCGCGTCATCCCGCTGCAGCTGGAGAAATCCGGGCTGCATGAACTGGCTCACCTCGCGCAACAGGTCGAATCCGGAGCGCACTTCGGGTGAGTCGAGGGACCATCGGCCGTCAAGGTAATCGCCAGCACGGCGGACAGCATCTCCGCCCACAATTCCCACGGGATTGAGTTTTTGGACAAGCGTCTGCGTCTGGCTGGCAAAAAGCCTGGAAAGCAACATCGGCCCGTTGTAACGGGAACCGGCGATGGGCACGATCGGGAGGCCTTGATGTCGGCTATACTCTTTGACTTTCTGGCAGACGGCAACCAGCTCTTCATAGGTTTCGGGAATATGCGTGCTTCCGGTGATTTTTCCAAGAAGTTCGACGTTGTAGAACATTCGAATGGTGAATCCGGAGATGGGAACTCCATAATGATGGAATAAATTGCTGTTGTAGCCGCCTTCCATTCCATCAAATAGGGTTTCGCGGAGCGGTACTTTTTCAAGATCCGTTCCCTGATTATAGGGATTGGGAGTTGAAGCGAGATTAGAAAGCGGCGTGAAGAAGCGGGCCGTTCGCTCATCGTTTGCAGTGACGGAAATCTGAATGAGATCCGGTGCGGTTTCACCGACCAACTGCGTAATCAACCAGTTGGTATAGATGCGCTCCGGGATGGGAAGTTGGACCACCCTGACATTGGGATGAATCTGCATATATCGTGCCGCGATCCGGTCAAAAGCTTCCCGTGGGCCGTCCTCCAGCTGCCAGTGGGCAAATCGGATCGTCACCCGTTGGTCCCCGGTCTGTCCCTCACCGGCATTTCGAGCCAGAATGCAGACGAGAGCGACCAGGATGCAAAGCACCACGATACGCAGCCCAATGAAAGTCGGCATTTTGAGTTTCATGGATGGACGATGGGCTTATTCTCCGCTTTGGATTGAAGTAATTTCAAGAATCTCCCGATCGTATAGGCGCGATTATCGCGTTGATATTTTTTGAGAAATTTTTGATAGTACGTCATCGCCAAGGCGTCTTTTCCTTCGGCCCGTGCCAGTTCTCCAATGGCGATCCAGGTGGCCGATTCAATTTGCCAGCGCGTCATCCCCTCCGCATCCGCAGCCAGGAAATGTTCGATCGCTTTAGCTCGTGGGCCGCTAAAATCGATATAGGCATTTCCCATGTTCAGATGATAATTCAAACGACCGGATGACGTTTTAAGGAGCGGCCCAAGGGTTTCCAGTTCGGCAAAGCGTCGGCTACGTTCCGCTGCCGGGCCCGGCTCATAGAGATCGACATAAACCAGTTGTGCTGCGCTGTGTTCCGCAACCGCATTTCCTGCATGATGCTCAAGCAATTTTCGGTAATATTGCCGCGCCTTTTCAACCTGTGGAGAATCTTCGTAGAAGAGGGCCATCCGGGCCAACAGGTAGGTCGCAGTGATCGCCACTTCGTCGCTGTTGGAGCCGTCGATGAGTTTTTGCAGGGATTTTTTTGCGGCCTCAAGGTGGCTGCGCGTACGCGGTTGCAGGTTGAGCAAGGTTGCCGCAATGCCGAGTTCGCGTTGGCGGGCGGGGGCATCGTTTGCGTTTCTGAAGGCCTTGTAGGCTTGGTTAAAGAGGAAGTTTTCCGCGTTCTGCCAGGCTTGCCCCAGTTCGACGTGAGAAGGTTGTGCAGCTTCGCGGGCGGAAATCGGGAAAGATGGCCATCCTGCCACGAACGCACCTATGACGATGCCGCCCAACTTGCGATATCTTTTTTGCATGAAAATTCAGGGGAAACCAGAGTAGTAAGCGACTGGTCGTCCATCATGGCGACGGTGCGTTCGGGTGTGATCTCGTGTTCCGGAAGCATCGGGTCGAGGGGGCTTGTTCCATCTGGCACGCCGATTCGCACGGCTGTGAACGAGACATTGCTACACCAGGTTCTCAAGCCGAAATAGCCGCCATTAAGAGGTTGTGCATCGCGCCAGCAATGTCTGCATTCCCCATTAATCCATACGGCGATCTGCCCCTGATTTAGGACGTAATCCAGTTCATATTGCCGGTTCGGCTCGGCTCGGCAGGCGGCTTCCGAAACGAGTCGGAAACCCGGATTGCGGCGAATGCGAGACCACCCGGGAGCGGAGCCACCCGTAAAGGTGACGATCAGATTCGGGATCACATGGAGTTCGGGATAATCGCCCGAGCGGCCCGGGCGTACAGGGGCACCGTCCGGCTCCAATGCATGCAAAACGACGTTGAGATTACAGGCGTTACCTTCGACGGGAGCGTGGGTGCGTGCCCCGACGCGAACGATTACGTTCTCCGGGAGGCGGCGGCGCAGCCAGATCGTCGTACCACCGCTCGTGCCGGATTGCGGATTGGAGATCGTGATCCCTGCTTCGGTGCGGCCTACCACGGCACCTTGGGATTCGACCCACCACCGGTCCCGCCACCGTTCGTCATGAAAATGCTCTTCGAAAATACACCGGGACTTCATGGCGATTTTCTCGATGGACATGGTACTCATTGGGGGGCGGCGGGGTTTTGCGACGGAATCAGCAGGCTTAGGATAGAGAAGACGGGGAGATCTATCGAAAGCGTCGCCACGCCGGATGCCGTTGTTTTGAGCATGACCGTTTCGAGGTTTGAATCAAGACCTGTGACCTGATCGAGCTTTTTCCAGAGCTCCTTTTCTTTGTTCAGATCGGGCGAGCCGAGCGCCTTCCAGCGGGGGAAGGGATCATTTCTCTGGTCAAGGGTACGTTGCTGCACCGCCACGGTGGTGGAAGGGGGCAATCCGGCGATGGTGAGGTTCACCTTTGTCGTAAAGTTTTCTCTTGGATCCTCCACGTAATTCCAAAGGACGACCCATTTTCCTTGAACGTTTGCCGATGCGAGAGCTTCCACCGGCCGATTGGAACTCGCGGCGCTGACCTTTTCTCCCCGCATGCGATGCAGGAGTTCAAAGGAACGGGCGTACGGCCGGATGAGGCCGGTGGTTGATATGAGCCCCTTTTTCTTGTAGAATGCATTTTCCGGCGAGCCATTACCTCCGGGGGCAAGGCTCTCGCAGTCCACAAAGACGAAAAGCAGGTCGATCCCGCTGTCCTTGATCCGGCGAAGAGCCGAAAGGGCGTAGGCGGCATTGTAGGCGGTCCCGATATACGAATTATTGCCCGATGCCGAGTTCCATTCGGTGATGTATCGCGGCAACGCCACCGCCCATGAGTGGGCTTCGATCGAATCGGCAGCGAGTTTGAGATTGTGCCTGAGCGAAAGGGTGGAGGGCATGCCGGTTCCCGTCGAGTAGAGATGCCACGAGACGAACGAAATCGGGTATTGGCCGTGGCTTCTGTCGAAATGTGCGAGCAGGTTGTCCAGCGCGTTGCCTGGTGAGGCAAAGCCGGGAGTGCCGATCTGGATTTCCGGAAAGGCGCGCCGCGCCGCAGCAACGGTATGCTTCTGGATTTTGGCCAAGTCGTCCGGAGTGCCTTTGAAATAGTTTGTGGCGTCGGGCTCGTTCCAGGTTTCAAAACGCCAGCCGACAAGTTCCCGGTCCCCGAATTCCCTGCGCAGGTAGGAGATGAAGCGGTAGATATAGTCTTCCCACTCATCGTAATCCCGGGGAGGGTAGCGATTATTGCGACGGCGGGCCGACGGCCTGGAAGAAAGGGCGTTGGGCGTACTCTCCAGGACAATGAGCGGTTTAAGCCCGAGGCCCGTGATCCGGTGCAGTAACTCCCCCTCCCTGGAGAAATCATAAGCCATGGAGCCATCGGGGAGGCGGGTGACCTCGGTCATGGAACATCCTTCCTGGAACCGGATGTAACGTGCACCCATGCGCCGGACGGCAAGCCCATCGATGACAAATTTCCAGGGTAATCGGTCATAGAGCGCCGGATAATGACCGTTGATTCCGTCGATATGGTAGGGGAATTTCCCTTCCGTTTTCTGAAAGTCGATCGCAATATCTGCCGTCGACCGGTCGATTTTCTCCGCTGGGAGCGACATTTTACTTGTAAAGGATATCTTGTCGAACCAGGCCTCTCCGGACGCCGAGTCGTAAAGGCGCACCCAGATCTGGGCCTTGCTGGCCTTTTCAGGCACCACGACTTCCCGTTGGTACGCCCTCCAGCCAGTCGTGCCGTCCATGGCGGCGAGTTGGGTATGCCGGATCTTTCGACCGTGGTCGTCGAAGTAGACGATCTGGACCCCGGCTCGGCAGAAACGCTCCTTTCCGGTGACTACGCCGCTGGTTTTCATCCACGCTCCGGCGTCATAGACACCAGGCTTCACATCGATCGTCTCGGAGACAGCCGTGGCCGGTCCCGTGAGATTGAGGCTGAGATTGCCCATTGCGTTTCCGGAGGCGCGCCAATGCACATTGCGGCCGATATCGGGGTTAAGCGCCATTCCATCCCAGTCGACACCGGAAGGGAAATGCCAGTTCAGGGACTGGCCCCCCGCTTCGAGTTCGAACCCGGGGTTGACCACGAGATTCTCCCCGGACGGCTCCACTGCGGCGGATTCTTGTTTGGCGGGCACGACCTGGAGTTCTGAAAACCAGATCGTACCGCCGTGAGCCTGTTTTCCCTGCGGCACGATCTTTACTGAAACTGCCGCTTCGGGAAACACCATTTCTTTATTGAAATTCGTCCAATCGCCAGTTCCGTTTTTCGCGATGGCGACCTTGTGTCCGAGGATCTTGCCGCCTTTGTCGAAATATTGGACGATAAGGGCGGCTTGGTTGTAGCGCCTAGGCTCAGGCACGACGCCGGACCATTTCATCCAGCCGCTGACGGAGACAATGGGGGAGGGGAGGAAAATCAGGTTGGATTCGACCGATGATTTCCCGCTGAGCCGGAGCGCGGGCTTACCGTCATGCCCCTGTGGGACGATTTCAACCGGCGGCACATTCTTGTCTTGGCGCCGGAGGCTCCAGTGTTCCATTCCCAGCGTGAAGTCGCCATTGGGAAGGAGATTCTGACCGAAGAGGGGCGCACTGACCAGAAGGAAGGCGATAAGATAGAGTAAACCGGTCATTTGCAAAAGGGGACTTTGGCTCACCGGGTGCAGATGCCCGATGGATCAAGTAGTGGTGGACGGTGAAAGGTGGTTGTGTCAGGGAGGGAAAACTTCGTCGATGGAAATGCTTTACTTGTAAAAGACGGGGGAAAATTAGGCGGCAATGTCGCAAGTCACAATAGAGGATCGTCCAGAGTTATTGAACTATCTTCCACCCCTGACTTCCAGCGGCTCGCTTCCATTCATCGCCGCTTTTCTTTCTTTTGGCCGTGGCGGCTTTGCTGAGCGGACTTCAATGTTTCTCGCGGCCTCCGAGCGTTTGGGCAGACGCAAGCCCAAGTGGCGTTTCAGGCTTTGCACCCCGGGAAACTCAGGCTACGATAAACCCGATGTCCGCCCTTGGATCAGTTCCGCAACTGATGGTCTTCTCTCATCTCAATGCAGAGAAAGTCTCGCTTTATCGTGCAGTTATGGCGGCTTTCCTGGAGGCGAAGGTAACCTTTATCTTCATCTGCGCCCGCTCGAAGTGCGCACCAGGTCGTCGGAGAGGCAAGGATGGAAGATCAGGAGGGGGAGATCGATGCGGTTTTGGCACAGCTTTGCCAATGGGGCAACCTTGAAGCGCATCAGGATCACTCGGAAATTACCGCCGCTGAAGAGTTTTACCGCCCCCGTTGTCTTTGTCAGCTCACCGCTGCGGGGGGGGAAGCCGCGGACCAGGCGATTGCCCTCTACCATCAGGTTCTTGAGCAGCCGGGCGAATTCCAGGCAACCGCACTGCTGGAGATCCGTCAGCAATTGCATCAGCTTCTCGCGTTGGCCGGGGAAGAACCGCTTGATGAAGGGCGGGTCGTCCTCTCCCTGCGCGATTTGACCAGTCGGTTTGAAGAACTGACCCGATGGGTGCAAATGTTTCTTCGCACTTTGCAACAACGGATCGACCCCGATCCCGCCAGCCTCGAGTTGTTTCTCAACCACAAGGGAAGCTTCATCGACTATCGTGTACCTTGTCCGACACAATGGGCAGGACCATACGGCGCAACACACTGCTCTCGTCCCCGCCGCGAAGCTGGCTGAGGCCGACTAAAGGCTCATGCGGTGTATGGACGAGATTGCCCTGCAATTCACGGAGTTTGGCACCCGTCGGATGGGGGAGCATTTACGTCGGTGCGGCTACCGGGTACCAGAGTGACCGACAATTGCCACGATTGCCATTCGGAGGTTTTTTGGAAGCTTGTCCCATGCATCGATCACCCGTTGGAGGTCGGGATCTGGAGACGAAATTTTGGCTTGTGAGTCTATTTGTGAGTCGAGATTTGTAACTCGTTGATGCTGTGGGGCTTTGGCGGCGGTTCGAGTCCTAGTAAGGCAGCCAGTTCCGATTTCCGGACCTGGCCTGACAGAGCCGGACAAAAGCAGGTCGGAGTGAATCGTTTTCGTCGGGTTACGTCCCCAGAATCCATTCAAACACGCCGCCAGCGGATCGGGTTCGGGTGGTTTGCAACAGGTGGGTGTGAGGAATCCCATCCGACGTATAGCTATGAATCTGCCGGGTGGCCGCTATCGTCCAGGACGACAACCGCTCCGGTGGTACGGCCCGAAACCGGAAGCGTTCGCCGGCAAGGAGGAGGCGGGCCTCCGCCTCGTGGCACTCCGAGTCGACCTCTGGCGCAAGCTGGAATCGCCACGTCAATTCCGCCGGGTGGGCAAGGGCGAGGCGGTCGATGATCCGCAGAGAGTCGGAGGTTTCCTCCAGCACCCATTCCCGCGTATAGGCAAGCAGCCCGCACTCCGGCGGGTAAACGCGGGAGAGATCCACCACGATCCTCGCCCGTCCCTCCCGGGGCTCCCATTGCGCAAGGCGGATTTCGCCCCAGGGGCCGTTCCACGCGGGAAGCGACATCGGGTAGCCAATATCTCCCACCTGCCCGCGCCCGTTGATGGAGAGGATGGAACCGGTGCCCGAGTGCAGAAAATAGGGTGAGGCCGGAGAAGCAAAGAGGGGTCTCCCTCTGCGGGCGAGCCGGAAGTGCCCTTCCGTTGGCGGCCCGCCGAGGCGGTCGCAAGGCCCGGAAGCATGGGCGAACGCGTGATAACCTCCCACCGGCCCCGCTCGCACGACCAGTCCCCATTGCGTACGGGGAGTCAGGCAGGCAACCCAACCGCTGTCGCGCAGCCAATAAAGCGGACGCGCATCCGCCGCGCGCGCCTCGACCGGCGGGTGCTCCGTGCGCACCAAAAAGCTCTCCAACACCGCACTGGCAAGAATGCGGCTTCCGTAGACCGTCTCCAGCCGGGAAAGGAGCGACTCTTCCCATGCCTGCGCCCGAGGGTCGCCAAACTCCTCAGCCAATGCGCTCAGGAACGGATGGCCGCCATCCACCTGCCAGGGAGACACGGTCGGGTGATGCCATGCCGGCTCCAGAGAATCCGGCAGGCGTCGCCACGGTTCCTCGTGCAAAAGATCGCGCCCCGTCCAGGCCAGCAACTCCTCGCGGGCGTTCAGCAGTTCAGCGGTATAAAGCCTAAGGCTTTGATACGAACTGGGCGGAATCCCGTCGCGCGGCACGGCGGCCAGTACCCGCTCCATCCGTGGCAGCGCCCAGCATAGCCACCGCTCCGCAGCCTCAAATTCGCCGCGCAATGCGAGCGCCCCGGCGGTAAAGGCCATGACGGACTTGATGCCGTGGTCCTGCAGAACGGAGCCTCCCCAGTAATCCCGCATCAACAGCGCACATTCAAGAAAGCGATTCCCCACCCCCAGCAGACAGGCTTTGAGGCGGGCATGCGCTTGCGCATCCAGCACTTCCCGCAACGGCTTCAGCAGCCCCGCCAGCACCCGGAAGGCATGGGCCACGGCATAATCTCCGCCGTAGCCGTAGATATCTTCGGCCTTGCCGCTCCAGTGCGGGAGATCAAGGTACGGCTCCAGCTCTTCCATCAACCGCCGCCGCCACATGTCGCCTCCCGTGATTTTCCAGGCGGCAAAAAGCAGGCGGAGATCGTTTGGCCCGGCGATGTCCTTGGTCACCACCCTTCCGTTGGCATGGCGAATGAAATCATGCCCCATGGGCAACCGCACCGCTTCAAATGCCGCCTCCAGAGGTTGACGAAACCGCGCCAAGCCATGGCCGAGCGCGTTCCGGCGCTCCTGCCAATAGGCTTCCCGGGCCCATGCGCGGGCAGGCGGTTCGCGCCGGGGTGTTTCTGGAAGACCGGTTGCGGCCAGAAATTGATCCTCCGGATCGGGCTCAAGCCATCCGCCAAGCCAATCCACGCACTCCGGGCGATAGCGTTCCAATCGCAGTTCGCAGGTGCCCGTCTCCTGCATCAGAAAAGCGAGACGCCCCCGGAACAGACGCGCCTCAATATCCGCTGGTGTCGGGCGCTGGAAAAACCATAGGCCCAGTTTCCGCCCGTTCAGGTAGACCCAGAACGCGGGCAACAACGGCGTTCCCTTCCGCTCCGGGTCGAGGCTGAAGTCCCACGGGCCGGTCCGCTCCCCGGAGTTTCCATAGTGCCAGAGCGGGAAATACAATGCTTCCCATTGTTCGCGGGTGCCTCTGGCCAGTAAAGTCACCTGCCAGAGCCCGGTTTCCAGTTTCCAGGTGCCGCACAACCCATCTCCGGTCTGGGTGAAGGGAAAATCTGCCGGTGCGTTCGAAGAGTTCATGGGGGGTATTTCATCCGGTGCATTTCATTCCAGCGCCTCGTTTCATGATCTTGTCTTCCAAGGAGATGGCAGGTTACCGTGGCGATAGAGCGCCGCCACTTCGCGCGTGGTCAGAAACCGGATGCGCGGCACTTCGGCGAGCCGTTTCAGCACGCGCCGCAGTTCCCGCAGCCCCTGCTCGGCGACCTCTGGCCGGTAGTTGACATAGTTAAGGCGATGAGTGCTGAAGACGGCCGGTTCGTTTCGCGCCCAGACCTGCCGGACATGGTCCATGATGGTTTCGAAGGAGTACGCCGGGTCAAACCCCGGCTCGAAGAAGATGTTCCGGGAAAGGTAGATGACATCCGTCCCGGCGTTCCACGCGCCCATGGGGGTAGCCGGGTCCTGGTTGTTCCAAGGCTTGGTATGATAGACAAGAGGCGCGGCACCGGGGATCGCGAAGTTGCGCAGGCAAAAGGTGCGGATGCCGCATTCGGCCCAGACGGCTTCCACTTCCGCTGTGGCGTCGCTGGTCACCCCGGCATCCGGCCGGAAGCCGAAGAGGCGTTCGAAGGCCGCAACGGCGGGACGCACCCATGCGGCAATCTCTTCACGCGACATCGCGCGGTATTCCGGGTAGTGGCGATCCTGGCTGTAAATGCGGGCGGCGAAGCGGTTTCGGGCGGTTTGCCCGGTTTCGCCCGGGTCCCGCAACAGGGCCAGCCAGTCTCCGCCGTGGGTGTGGTGAAAACGGGTATGAAATTCCGGAGCCCAGACGCCGCGCTTCATCGCGCCGCGCCATGCCGTCACCACGCCTTCCCCCTGCCATGGCGCGGGAAATCCTTCATCCACGAACCGGTCGTAATATTCAGTGAAGCCGCTGGTGGAGATTTTGTCGAAATCCGGGTTGGCCAGGCAGGTAAAGGCGGTGAACCGTGCGGGGCGGCCTTGCGCATCCCGTACGGAATCAAGGAGGTCCGCCAGCCGCTCCATCTCGGCTGGAGATTCCAGCTTGGCGTTGAAGTACGGCGGCCACGCTGCGGGCGGGGTTGCGGCAAGCTGGCGCTTCCACTCCCCGGCGCTGGGGGCATGCTCGCACGCGCCCCAGTCATCACTTTCAAAGACGACGGCGGGTTCATGTTGCCAATCCAGGCAATGGCGTAATGGGTGATTCATCATATTAGCTAAATGTGGGAAATATCCTCCCAGCCCCACCGGATGCCCGGTTGGCCTGCGCCGGATTCGAAGGGATCGCCAAATACCTTGCGGCTTGCGAGGCGCTGGCGGGCCACGGTATCCGGGGCATGGGAGAGTTCGTGCCCGGCGATTCCTGCAAGGTGCGGTCCGGTAGCCAGCCCTTTGTTGTGGCACCGCTCGCCCAGTGCGGCGGCATTCAGGATCTTGAGCATCCCCTGGCTCATGCGGCGCGGGTCCATGCCGGAGCGCGTCATTTCGGCATGCAGAAAGGCGTCCCCTGCGGGGTGATGCAACTGAACCGGCTTGAGGTAGTGGTGACTGATGGCATCCATCATCGCCTGGAAGCCGGTTTCAGCGACGTGGAAGTGATCCACCAGCACCAGATCCTGCCCGACCTGTACGAAAGTATACGATTCGTTGGCTCCATCCACCCACGTTTCCCAGCCGGTGCGCAAGGGAAGCTGTGCAAAAATCTCCGGCTCCCAGAGCACGCCATGGCGGGCCCGCTTCCAGAGCGGATGGACGATCTCCGCCGCTGTCTCCGGGGCGACGCGCCGCCAGCCCTGTGCGGGTTTGCGCCGTTGCCGGTCCCACATCCATTGGTAGCGAAGGCCGCAGATCTCGTAGCCGGCGCTTCCATAGATGGAGCGAATGCCGCCCAGCAGCCCGATCACACACCCCTCTTCAAGCGCCTTGTGGTGGGCTGCATCGAGCAGCCTTCGCGCGATGCCGCGCCCCCGGGCTTCCGGCGCAACGGCCACGCAACCGATCCCGCCCGTGCGCAGGGGACCGACGGAGGTGCGCAGTCCAAAAACATAGAGGCCGATGTGGCCGAGGTAGCGGCCCTCCTCCTCAATGACCAGCGAGCTTTGCTCCATCGCGGCCCCGCCCCGGAAAAGGTGGCAGTAACGGGTTTGAAAGAAGTCCGGGCAGTGAGGGTGGAAGATTCCATTGAGCCAAGCGACCAGTTCCTCGTATTCAGAGGCGGTCGCCGGGCGAATCCCGGGATCGACCGCGCGCAGCCGGTGGCCGACGGGCAGGGAAGGGGAGGGACTAGCGATAGGTTTCATCTTCAGGAGTGGGCGGTGCCGCCTCGGTTTCGCGCGGCGGCTCGCCGGGAGCCGTTCCCGGCTCGACCCTGCCAAGGCGGATTCTGCCGATACGCACTTCGTCATTGCTGCTGTTATACCCGGACTTGCCCGCATCCACGCCGATGGTCAGGAGCACCGCCTGCCCGGCAAAGGGGGCCAGTGGGATGGCGTGGGTTTTCTGTTCGGGTTCGGTTCCGCTATATTGCCGCCAGATCTCCTGCCCGTTGGCGCGCACCACCAGGTGGATGCCATCGCCCGCGCCGCCGCGCCGGTCGGTGCTGAAAAGAAGCCCGAGGTCGTCCGTTTTCGGGAGGGTGACGAGCTTTTCCATGACGATCTCGGAGTCGCGTCCTCCGCCGGGCGGGAGCAACTGCACCGCGTCGCTCACCGCGCCTTCCAGGCGCACCTGCCGGTGCGGCACGGTTTCCAGAACCTCAATAGGCATGCCCCCCAGGGTCATGAGAAACGTGAATTCCCCGGGCGCGAACTCCTGCTCCGGCGCAGCCTTTTCCGGCTTGGCATGGACGCCGAGCAGGCAACCCGCGCCGTTTAAGTCGCGTACGCTGAAAGTCCAGCCGGGGATGTCGGCATGCCAGCGGAAGGCCGGGTTGCCATCAACCGGCCCGTTGAAGGAAACCAGAAGGTAATCTGCCGCCTGCCGGAAGCTGGTGATGGAGACGCTCTTGGGAACCTGGTCGATCACCACCGGCGAGGCGGGCGGCTTGCCGGGGAAGAGACAGTAGTATTGCCCGGGGTCGAGGCCGATCGGGCCTCGCGCGTCATAGGCGACCCAGTTGCGAATCTGCACCGGCTCCGAATGGGAAACCCGGCTGACTCCGGAAACCCTGGCATAAACCAATCGCTCCGCGCCGCCCTGGTCTTCGCGGGTGCAATAGCTCTGGCTGGCGTGTCGCCGGTAGCGTACCACGTCGCCCGCCGGGTTGCGCAGATAAGAGGCCACGCCCTCCTCCCACTCGGCGGGGAACCACGGCTTGAACCCCTCCGCCCAGAGTCTTGCCCGCAGAAGGGTGATTTCCGCCTCGGGGCTCTGGTCTGTGACGGGGGTGCGCCAATTGGGCAGCGAGCCGATGACTTCGTTCATGTTCTGATCCTGATGCCAGATTACCCGGTCGCGCTGCGGAACCTTGTAGCCGATGTAATGGGAAAAGGGGCTGAAGAGAAACGAGCAGATCGGGTGCGGCATCTCCATGCGGGACATCTGGTTGCGGGTGGCATCCCCGCCCCAGCCCACCGAACGTTGGAGCCCGATCGATTCATGCACGATTGTCACTTCATTCCAGTATTCGCCACCGATCATCGCCTCCGGCACGGCGTGGTGGGTCGCCGCATCGGCTGCGACGACCGCTTCATTGAAATTAAGCCCTTCCACGCGGCCGCTGCTGCCCACAGCCGTGCCCGCGACATCCTGATAGAGCAGATCGACATGGTAGTTATCGAAGACTTCCCTCATCTTCTCCGCGTAAAACCTCCGCCAGCGGGCGCTGCCGGGATGGACATAAACAAGCCGCTGGTCGCCGATGCCGGAGGCTTCCTCTCGACCCAGCGCGTCGTAGTAAAGGCCCAATCCGTAGTCGCGGATCATCGTCGGGTGCGCCTGAGCGTCCACCAGCGCCATGCTATAATAGGAAGCGACGTGGAACCCGGCTTCCCGCAGGCGCTCATTGCGCTCCGCGAACCCTTCGCGCGGGATATACTCGGGCACCCGCAGGTTCAATCCGTTGAGGCGGGTGGACCCGGTAAAATCCCAGAGGACGATTTTTCCCGGATCGAGTTTCGCTTGCATCGCCTCCGCCTGTTCCGCACTCCCCTCGGTGGTGGACCAGACCATCGAAAGGCTGTTCATCCAGGCAGGCGTGCGCTTTGCCAGGGGCTTCAGTGAATGAAGCCGGACGAGCAGGTCGCGGTAGCGGGCGGCGGGTTCCGTCCAGTTGCCGGAAAAGGTGTTCAGCCGCCAGGTAAAGACTTCGATCTCCCGATTGTTTTCGTAAGGGTAGTCGAGCGCGGCTTCAAAGCCGATGTTGCGGCGCTCGCCATCGGAGAAGTTGCGGAAATATTTGGGCCGGAAGTGCGGGTCTTCGCTCCAGACGGCGAAGGAGCCGCCCCCGGGAATCATGCCGATGATCAGCCCGGCGCTCCAGAAACGGGGGTAGCCAATATTGAGAATCTTCCCCTTGCCGTGATCCTCCCGCCAGACCTGGCCATTTCCGGGAAATGCGGGAACGGCGAGGGGAAGGGTAGCATCCAGATTATAGATGCCAAACGAAACGCCGCTGAGATTCCCTTTTGGCGAGGTCGCTTTCTGGCGGATGCAAAGATCGCCCGTCGCAGGGTCGACGGAAAACTCCTGCACCCAGCTCAGATCACGGTCGGCTCCAAGCTTTCCGTAGACGAGGCGGGCGCCCTCTTCCGTGCGTTCAAAGGAGACAGTGGTGTGGTAGTCGATGGAGGGGTTGATCCGCCACTCCACCCGCTCCGGCTCCATGGCGGCCCATGGCTGGTACTCGAACGGTGGCGGCAGGTTGCGCGGTCGCGAGGAAGGGCCGTTGGGGAGCTGGCCCGGCGCATACCTTGCCTTCGGCGTCATCAACTCCCGCTCGCCGGGTAGCTGTGTTTTCCATGAGATGACGCTCCCATCCTTCCAGCGCACCTCATATCGGTCGGTGGCGATGGTGAGCACCTTTTCGTCGAACGAATAGGTTTGCGCCCCGGCCCAAAGCGGCAGGAGAAACATTGCGGATACGGCGACAGGGAGGATGCGCGGCATAGGATTAGTTTGTTTCAAAATCAATCATCCGGAAATCCCGCGGCGGCAGCAGGAGCGAGAATCCTTCCTGCGAGAGCTTGATCGGCAGGTCCGACTCGGCATCCCGGGCGTTGACGGGCCGGGCCTTGCCGGAGAAGGTGGCGGAAGCGACCGTAGGCTCGTCCTTCCAGTTAAAGAGGATCATCCGCCCTCGGTTCCCGGCAAGGTGGAGGATCGGATAGACCGCCGGGTCTCCGACCGTGAACGGCTTCTCCTCATCCCAATAATAGAAGGTTTTCACCGATTCATACGGAAAATCCAGCCATCGGCGGGTCACGCTGCGCACGATGTCGAGGTTGGCGTTTTGTGTGTCCCAGACGTGCGAATCGTGCACGAGGAAGAGGCCGAGCATATCGCGCGTGGAAGCGGGCGTAGGCGCGTAGCGATCTTCAAAGCGGGGCAGGAGGCTGGGGATGAAGCCAAACGCCAGCCCGCTGTGCTGCACCTGGAGTTTTTCCGGCGTGAGCAGCTTGCTGTAGAATTCGTAGACCTTCGAGCGGCTCTGGCCGTAGTTCTCGCCATCCCAGAAGATATCGATATAGGGAAAGACAGGAATAACCATCTGGTTGGAGGAGTGCCAGCGGATGAACGACTTTCCGTGGGCGTCTTCGAAGACGTTCTGCATCCGCTCCAGCATGGAACGCATCCCCAGCAGCGGGACGGAGGGGACGTGGCGGCCTTGCGCGTCATGATAACCTGCATGGCTCAAAGGATTGCGCACCTGCATCATGGTCTGGTCAAGATAGATCGCGCCGAGGCCGGTTTCCCTAACTTCCCGTTCCAGCTTCCAGAGGTAGAAATCCTGAAAGCTTGAGGCCGGGTTGTTGCGGAACTGGCCCGTGGGGCGGCTTCGGGTCGTCTTCCAGTTACTCCCCGGGGCGACTTGCCGGGCGGGCAGGACCTCCGGCGGCGTGGCAGTGGCGGGTGGCTCCATGGCGGCCCAGAACCGCGAGAACAGGAGATTTTCCGGATGCATGAGGCCGCCGTTGGGGCGGTCTTTAAACGGCTTGGGCGGTTGGCCGAAGCGGTACTCGCCAAAGTAATAGATGGAGGCGGCGGGCATCACTTCGCGCCCCTCCTTGCGCTCGGCCTCGATGATGGCGCGGGCCTGCTCCGGATGATCGTGGAAGGGGTAGTAATCTCCCTCGCCCCAGAACCACGACCAGCGCACCGCGCTCCGGTCGGCCTTGCGCCGGAAGTCCCAGGGCCGCGGCCGCAGCGGGGTCGCTTCCAGTCCGAAGCGGAAGGTGACCGGCTCGCGCAGGGTGAAGGCATCGGCCAGCTTGACCTTGTAAGTCACCCGGTCCTTCCCCGGCTCAATAACCTGGAGCCGTGCGTGGTCCTTGAGCGGCCAGCCGCGGAGGTCTTCGGCAAGCCACGCCAACCCTTCACGCGGCGTGCCGATCCAGACGATCTCCCGCAGGAAGTCGTACACCATCGGGGTGTCGGCCACCTTGCCCGAGTCGCTTCCCGGAGGGTGGCCGGACTCGGAGGAGGTAATGTTATAGATATGCGCCTGCTTTTTGGCAAAAGGCACCTGAAGCTCCAGCGCCTCCACGGCGACCGGCCCGTCTGCCGGAGAGAGCGTTACTTCATACCAGGCGAGTCCATCGAAGCTTAGCGTCCCTTTTGCGGCAATGCGCACGCCGTCAGCCTCGGTGGCCGCTTCGACGACAGCCTCCCGCGCGTTCTGCCGCGTTACCCGGGTTTGCGCACGGTCCACCATCCGCTCTCCCTTTGCCGTCTTGAGCCGCAGGCCCGCCGGGGCTTGCAGAAGGTCGCGGCCATTGCTGGTCACCTGCCGTAGCAGAAGCGCGCCGCCAAACTCGTAGCTCCGGTTCCAGATGAGCGCCTTGTCCCCCTCGACTTTAACCGCCTCCAGATAATGCGGCACTCCCTCGCGTCGGCCGATGCGGTTGTTGAACCATTCGCGGCTCTCCTGAAGGGTTTTGCCCAACACTTCGGGCGGCCATTCTGCGGGATTCTCCTCCGTGTCATCCTTGCCCGCCTCGGCCACCGTTTCGCGCGGGGGAGAGGAAACCGTCGGTAGCGAAAAGCTCTGGTAGTAAAGCACGCTCCCGCTGCGGCCCCGTATGGAGAGGGTGAAAAGCGCCTCCTCCCCTTCCGCACAGGGAACTTCGAGAATGGTTTCGCCTCCTACCGTAGTGATCTCCGCCTCCGCCTGTCCGGAGGGTAGCGATGTCTTCGGGGTGAACTTCTCCAGCCGCGCCATGAGCGGGAGCTGCCCTTCGCTTCCCTCCACCCGCAGGGGGATGCGCAGCCTGCCGTCGCGGATTTCCGGGTAGCCCGGCTGAAGCCGGGGTGCGTCGTCGAGAAAGACCATCCGCCCAAAGGCGGCGTTATCATGGAAGCGCTGTGACCAGCTCCAGGAAAGGTTGGCCCGCTGATTGAAGAAATTGAGCCCCCAGATATCCCCGTTTCCGGGTACCGGCAGCCCGGAGCCTTTGAGGTCCACGCTCATGAAGCCGCGCCATTCATGCTTGTCAACGCGGGCCTGCCACTTCCAGTCTCCGTTCCACGCCATGTTCATCAACTGGAGGTCGATCTGGTCTCCATGTGCGGTGCCGACCAGTTGCACGTATTCGGTCACGCCGGTCCATGGCGGCTCGATAAAGACTTCATAAGTCTCATGCGGCCAGAAGTTGAAATCCCGCTTGCCGGTGTGCATCCCGGCGAGCCTGCCTTGGTACGGGGTGCGAAAGGCGAAGTAGAGCCGTCCTCCCTTGCGGGCCACGGCCACTGCGGCGCGTTCTTCGAGGAGAGCGGGCGACGCCTCCGGCGCTTTTTCCAGCGCGACGAAGGAGGGGATGACAGTCGCGCCCGGGAATACCCCGGTTTCCAGGAAAGCGGCGGCGTCCGGCTCCTGCTCCAGCAACGGCACGGAGACGGTCTGCTGGTCGATGGCGGGGATGTTCCGGTAAAGCTGGAGGTAGCGTGAGCGAAAGGCTTCCGCATTCCGGAGCCGGTGCGGGTGCCAGTAAAGCTCGCCGACTTCCAGGACGCCCGGGGCGGAAAGAACCAGTTCGAGCGGCCCGCCCGTCACAGAGCCAATGGCGGCCTCCCCGGCGCGGAAGCCGTCCACAAAGGCCGTTACCTTTCCCTTTTCAAACAGGAAACCGACATGGTGCCACCGGCGTGCGTCCCCCTCCTTGAACCAATCCAGCGCGGCTGCCCAATGGTCCACCGGATAGACTCCACACGGCTTGCCGTCACTGGTCATCCGGAGGGAAAGCGACTCTGCGGGCTTTTCCAGAATGAGTTGGATGCCCGGTCCCGACAGCTCCAGCAGCGGGCCGCCATCGGCGCTCCACTCCTCCACCTTGAACCACCCTTCCAGCAACATTTCCTCCTGCGAAGCGGAGGGTAGCGAAGTCTTGAACACTTCTGCGCCGCGCAGCCCGAGCGCCCTGTCCGCCTTGCCAAGCCGGTCGGTTTTCCGCTGAAGCGGTTCCGCAGTGGAGGTCCGGGGGGGGGCCAGGAGATCCATGGCGAGAAGCGGGGAAGCACAGGCGAGGCAGGCTGTCATCAAGAGCAAACAGATTTTCATGAAGGAGGTATCGATGTAAAAGGAGAGGGGGCGTCGCCATCCTGTGGAAGGCCGGCTATCCGCCGCTTCCCATGAAGGGGGGGATCACTGCATCGGGCTGGAGCTTCTCCGGCCCATAGACCGGGAGGGTGCCCGGGTGCAACCGCACGTGTCCGTCGACATAGAGAAGGTTGCACCCTTGGTGGGGATAGATCCGCTTGTTGGTTAGCGTCGGGTAGATCAGGTAGGCCCAGTCGCTTTCCGTCATGAGCACCGTCTCCGACGGCCTCTGGATGGCAGTCAGTTTATTGCGTGGCATCCCGTAGGCGATGAGGTTGCTGACCCCGGGGTAGGAGCTCATCCCGTATTGCAGGCCGTCGAAGTTGTAAGAGGGGAGCGAATTCGGATAGCGCGGGTTGCGCGTTGTCCGCGAGGGGCAATGCATCACCGAGCCTTTGACCTGGCTCCATTCCTGAAGCGGGAGGATCTGGCTTTTGTTGAGAATCTCCGCCCAGGTGATGCCGCTGGTGCCGCCATTCGGGTCGGTCCGCTGGAGGGTAGGCACCAGCTCGTTATTGTGATCGTTGGCATAGAGTTGGATATGGACGCCGAGCTGGCGAAGATTGGCCACGCATTTGGCGGCATTGCTTTTGCGCTGTGCTCCGCCCATCAGTTGAAAGAGCATCAACGCCAGAACAAGGATGACCGCGCAGGTCACCACCAGTTCCAGGAGCGAGAATGCGCCGCGATGGATTGGGGGGAGGTTTCGCTTCATGATGCGCCGGGCGTGCGAAGGCTACCCTTTTCTCCGGCGCAACCGCAAGGCGGCCAGCGAGATTCCGACCAGCCCGAGGAGGCTGATCGTGCCCGGTTCGGGGATGGTTGTCGTCACGCTCCAGTAGCTTCCCTGGTCGAAGGCATAGGCGGTTTCACCGTTGAGAAAGAGGCGTGCAAGCTGGCTGGTCGGGTCGGCCAGGAAGCGGAGGCTGTCGAGTGTTTCATCAAAGTTGAGAATGTCGATCCGCCCCCCGCTGGTGATGGAAAGGCTGCTGAACTGGAGCACCTGGGCCGTGCTGTTGAGACCGAAGTCGATCTGGTTGAGGCCCGTGCCTCCCAATCCCAGATCATTGGCGGTCAGCGCGCCCAGCGTCTCGGAGTGGCCGTTGAGGTTGAATGTTGAAGAGGCATTGTTGTCCGCCCGGAACGTCAGCGCCGTGGTGTCGGCCATTTGCTCGTTTCCATCAAGGCGAAGCTGGTGTGTGACCCCGCCGCCCAGAATGACCTCCGAGCCGGAGATGGCAATCGCCCCGTTCTGCTTGGCAAGCACCAGAGTGCCTACCCGGACGTTGGTCGTCCCGGTAAAGGTATTCGACGCATTCCCGGAAAGCGTCTGCACGCCGGTGCCGTTGAGCTTGTCGAGATAGATATTGCCGGAGATCACCCCGCTAAAGTCGCTTCCCGCCCCCCGGATCAACAGGTAGCCTGCGCCCGCCACGTTTCGGGAGACGTTGCCGCTGCCGGAGAGGCCGCCAATGCTGACGTTCGCATCAAGAAGCAGGCTCGCCCCGGTATTGACAGAGACAACGGTAAAACCATTGTTGAGATTACCCCCCGGTGCAACCCGAAAGGTTCCTTCCTGAACCGTCAACTGGCTGCCGTTTGCCACGGTGGAGCCGGTGCCAAAGAAGGAGAGGGCGGAGGTCAGCTCCAGCAGGCCCGCCCCGGTTTTTACAAACTGTTTGCTGGTGCTCAAAATTTGTATATTCGTGCCGAGGGTGGCCGTATCTCCGCTGCCGACATTTACCTCCGGGCTGGCTCCGGTAAAGGTTAATACCCTCGCCGCCGAAGCGGAAAGGATGTACCCGTCTTCGCCAAAGCGGATGCCTCCCGCCGACAGGTCCTGATCCAGCGAGATGCCACCCCCCGCTCCGTCGAAATGGGCGATCTCCGTCACGCTACCCCCGGAAGGCCAGGCGAAGGTGGCTATCCCTCCCGAAGTGGCGCTCCAGTTGACCGCGCTCGTGGACCAGGCATTCCCTGAAGGGGGAGCCCAGTAAAGATTTTGCGCTGGCAGGGAAACGAGGCTGGATGCCGAGAGGCATGCGCCGAGGACGGCCGCACGAAGAAGGGAGTGGCGGGAGGATAAGTTCATGGTTGGGGAGGTGATGGTTTGGGAATGGAATGAGATGAAGACGCTTTGGAGACTTCGGTTTTTCGGAGGGCTACCCTTCGATGACTACCCGCCCGGTCACCTTCATGGGAGCCGGAGCCTTGACGCCCCGCATGCGGCAATCAAGCGCGGAAAGCAGATGATTTGCGACCGCACGCGGCGAGATTTCGTACCGGATGATGGGCGCGCCGTAACAGAACTTTGCATCTTCGTTGGTCATGCAGACGATTTTGAAATCCTCCGGGACGGAGAACCCTTCCTGAAGAAGCGCGGGCATGGCGGAGCGTAGCGCGATATCGTCATTGAAGATCAGCCCATCCGGTCGTTTGCGCCGGTTTGCCGGGCTTTTCCAGCTCTGCACGATCTGCCGGAACTCCTGGTAGATGCGATTCTCCGCTTCGAAGCCCTGGCTGGAAAGAGAGAGGCAGTGGACCGCCGGGGCGGAAACCCCGAGGCGGGCCGCTTCGTCGAGCACGGCGTCGATGCTCCCCGGCATCGGGTATCCCTCCCACTGGGTGGAGAAGAAAAAGAGCCGCCTGCAGCCGGTCTGAACGAGGTTGCGGGCCGCTTCGCAGCCAAAGGTTTCATCATCCCCCAGGATGTCGGTATGGGCAGTGGGCGGCTCGAAAAGAGCGGAGGGAAGGCGCTCCACCAACTCAGCCGGGATGATGGAGCGTTTGCCCGGCACCAGCTCCACCACGCCATGGAAAGGAAGGTTGCGATGATCCAGAAGCACCTGTTCCGCGCGCCGGGCGGCGTCGGCCTTTGGAAAGATCTCGCGGTTCATCTCGTCGTAGTGGCGCAAGTCCCATTTGCGGCGGTCTGCCCCTTTGCGCAGACGATTGACGAGAGCGCGGTAATAATGCGCGGACTCCACCGTCAGGCTGTCGCCCACAAGGATGGCGATATTTGCGGTGTTCGTGGGCGCCCGGAGCACGAACGTTCCCAATCCCTGCCGGCGCTCCACCAACCCCTGCTTGACCAGCAACCCGACGCCCTGCCGAACCGTCATCACCGCGACATCAAACTCCTGCGCCAGTTCCTTTTCCACCGGAAGACGCGCTCCAACGGCATACTCGCCATTGGAGATCCGCCGGGCCAGCACCTGGGCGAGGATAAGGTAGCGCGGAGAGGAGGCTCTGGAAGAAAGCGTCGGGGTCATTGATATAGGAGATCTAGATGATCTGTTCCTTTGTGTCAATTTTAATTTTTCTTTTTTCCTCCGGCGCTCCGCCTGCTTGACTTGTTCCGGCAACTTTTCTATCCCTGCCGACTGCATCCTCTCTTTTCAAAATGTCCGTCCTTGCCTCCCTGCCATTGCGCGTGGTGCAGCTTGATCTGGCCCGCCAGATGGAAACGCCGCGCTTTATCGGTTCGTTCATGGACTTTGCCGCCGACAACGGCTTCAACGCCGTGGCACTCTATCTGGAAGCGCGCATCCGCACCGCCTCTTTTCCTCACCCTTCACTGGAGGAAAGCTACAGCGCGGAGGAGATCAGCGGCATGGTCTCCTACGCGGCTGCCAAAGGTTTGGAGGTGATTCCGGTTGTCTCGACGCTGGGTCACGCCCAGCTCTTCCTGCGCCACGCCGCCCTTGAGCCGCTCTCGGAAACGCGGCCTCCGTTCACCGGCCGCTTTGGCCCGGGAGAGCACAAGGCGTTTTGTCCCTCGCAAAGCGAAACCCATGCCTTCCTGCGCGGTTACCTTTCCGAGGTGGCGGCGCTTTTTCCGTCCCGCTATTTCCATATCGGGTGCGATGAAACATGGGACATGCGCCGGTGTGATCTCTGCCGCCCCCGCCCGGCAGGGAAGCTCTTTTCCGATCACCTGAAAGCCATGGCCCGGATCGTCCACGGAGAACTCGGCAAAAGGATGATCGTCTGGGACGACATGTTTTTTGAATTTCCCGAGGCATTGGAGCAACTGCCCCGCGACACCATTCTGGCCTGCTGGCAGTATCAGAGCCAGGTGGACATCCCCCGGGGGCATTTTCTCCATCGCGAGGCAGTGGACCTGCTTGAACTCTATGACCGGATGGGTTTTGATTATCTGATCTGCCCGGCGGACTATTCATTGGACAACGCAGCGAGCTTTACTGCCTATGCCGCCAGGCATCGCCCGCTGGGCGGGTGGCTCACGCTATGGGAAAAGCAGGAGATGACGCCGCTGCAATCCCTGCCGCTGGTCGGTGCGGTGGGAAGGATGTGGAGCGCCTGGCCATCGGCGGATGCCGGGCGGGCGTTGCAGGAGGCTTCGCGGCATCTCTTTGGGCTGGATGACCCGCTCTTTGATCAGGCGTTGCGCACCTTCTGCCGGGGCGGCTATGACAAGGAACGCAACTCCACGACCGGGGCTTTCCTGACCCTCTGCCACGACTCCCCGGACCCGACCCGCGAAGAAACCGTCCGCCTGCTGCTGATGTTGTTGGCGCAGTTCCGCAATCAAGTCTCTCCGCCATCGCTCCCGGTGTTGGATGAGATCATCCTTTCGTTGGAGAGCGAGCAGGCAAGCCATCAGTTGGCACGGATTTTCCCCCGGCTTGCCATGGGCCTGGAAAAGCCGCCATTCACCGGGTTGGAGGAAGTAAAAAAGCAGATTGCCACGATTCGCGACCGGCGGCTTGCCCTCCACGCGGCGGTGCGGCCGGGGCTCTCCCTGCATCTGGTCGAATCCCTCTACGCACGTTATCTGTCAGAGCTGGATGCCCTGCCGGAACTGGCGGCCTCCCATGGCCTTTTGCATGTTTTCTTCTGTCTGGCTGATCAATATAGTGCGCAGACTACCCGCTTTTCACTCATCTATGTCGGAGAACCGGAGCCGGTAGCGGTGGCGCAGGGCGTATTCAAGGCGGGTAAAGGTTTTGATGCCTACTATTCCCGGCTCTTTCCCACGGTGGACCGGGAACGCGTGCCCGAAGCCGTGCTCATCGAAACCTGGGGCTATGGCGGGCAAGGTTTTACGTGGTTTGAAGTCGTCAACGCGCGCGGGCGCTTCATTCCCGAAGAAGTCAAGGTTGAGCAAGGTTCGCTGACACGGCCCGAGTGGCTCCTGCGCCATGACTGGAAGGCTTCATTCGCTGGTGAACCGGATGCGCGGGTGAGCTTCTTTGACGAAACGGCCTCCACGGCGGTTCACCGTTTCCGGGTCACGCTCCGGCCCGAAACTTCCGGTTCATTGACTTGAAACAGGCGGCATGGGCTCCCCCGCAGGCAGGTGCAGCACGGCGATCCCGAGCGGCTCCAGTAGCAGGTGATCGGCTGTCGTCCCGCCAAGAAGCTCTTCCACCGGTTCGCTGAAAGCGAGTCGTACCGGCGTCCCGGCGGAGCTAAAAAGGAAAAGAAGATCGCGTTCCGCCCCCCGCCTTCGCGTGGTGTGAACCCCGGGGGGCAGATGGGGCAAGGCAGCGATGCCATGCCTGCCGAGGAGAGTACGGTAAAAATCAACCAACCCATCCTCGCCGAGCATGGTGGCGACGCTATAGCAAACCCCGTCTCCAAAACGATGCCGCACCAGCCCGGGGAGGCGCGCCTGCGCCGGATGCCCCGTCAGAAAGGCCAGCACTTCGGCTCCGTCCCGGGGAGCCAGCGTTTGCACCAACCCGCCGGAGATCAGCGGCCCCGCTTCGTTCTCCAGCGAAAGGAGATGGGTTTGCGGCGGGCACTCCTCGGTAACAACGGTTTCCACACCAGCCACGTCGCAAAGGTACGCGGGCAGTGCTTGCTCGTGCATCTTCGCGTTTTCGTCCATCACGCCGCTCCATGGCCAAAGCAGGAGAACTCCACCCCGGGCCACATACTCCTTAAGGCGAAGGGCGAGCGGCTCTTCCATCGCCGCGAGTCCGGAAACGACGAGAACGCTGTATTGCGAAAAATCGTCCCCGCCATAAACGACATCCACCGGGATGCCGAACCCCACCATCGCCCGGAAATGCCGGGCCAGGTGCATCGGGTAGCCATTGCCGAAGGGACCCTCAAACTCCGCAAACTCAGGTCGGAGGTTGAGCGCCACATGCGTCGGGAAGGAGTAGAGCAACCCCACGCGCGCCCGTTCCACCGTGGTTTCCCGCAGGAACGGTGCAAGGCGTGCCGCCTCCCGGCAGAGTTGCTGGACCTCCGTGAAAATGGGAGGGATCGCACCGGAGGCCGGGAGCATCCCGCACTCGTTGCGTTCCCTGCCGGAGGGGCACGTATCGAGCCGGAAGAAGGAGACGAAATCCGCGCCCGATCCGAAGAGGAGGTGGCTCCAGTACCGGACTTCGCCCGGCAACGGGTATTGGTAACGCCCCGCCGCCGGGCCGCATCGCATCTCGGCAATGCCGAAATTGCGCCCGTGCTTCATGCCGCGCAGGAAGGCGGCGAGGAAGGAAAGCCCGGCGAAAGTCCCTTCCTGATACAACCCGCCCCGGGTGGAGGGGTAGATATCGCCGGCGGCCATGTCGAGGCCGGAAAAGAATTTTTCGTGATCGTAGCCGTGCCACGTCAGCATGGCATTGGTAGTAATGGGGGTCGTCACCCCGGCCTCGCGCAGCCATTGTGCCTGTAATCCCCAGCATTCGCGGATCTGGTGATCCATGAACCGTTGGTAGATCTGCTGCAAACACGGGTTGGCCCGCGGCCCCGGAAGGGGAATTTCTTCGAACCGGCGCGAGGTCCGTGCCCAGAAGAACTGCCCCACACCGGCATTGAACGCCGCGATGTCCCCGGCAAACTCCTTCTCCAGCCAACGCTGGAAGGCCCGGTGGCAAAGCGGGCAGAAGCAGAACGGGTGCCCCAGTTCATTGTCAATCTGCCATGCCGCCACGGCCGGGTGCGCGCTGTACCGGCGGCCAAGCGCCGTCACGATCCGGTGCGCATGGCGGCGGTAGGCGGGCGAGGTCGGGCAGGTGTGCCGCCGCGTTTCGCCGCGCGCGCGCACGCCCTCCGCAGATACCGGCAGAATCTCCGGAGAGGCGGTGCAGAGCCAGTCCGGAGGTGCTGCGGTCGGCGTGGCGAGCCACGTACGGATGTCGCGCTCTGCAAGCAGGGCGATGAAGGCATCAAGATCGTCGAAATGGAAGTGCCCCTCCCGGCTCTCCAGCAGGTCCCAGATGAACTCCCCCATCCTGACGAATGAAACGCCCAACTCCCGGGCGCGGTCGGCGTACCAGGGCCATCGTTCCCGGGGGTGGTGCTCGAAACAAAGCTCAATGCCGATGCCAGAAAGTGAAGTCATTCATCTAGATGAATGATTTTTGCAGGAATCTTCAAGTTTAATCGCGAGGTTCGCCCGGCCCGCTTTGGCTCCGGACTTCTCCTCGTTCGTCAAATCAGGACCCCGGGATTCTCCCGCAGTGCTTTCAATCCGAGGTGATGGAGTGCCGCAGCCTCGATGACCTTCACATCCGAAAAGCCGAGGATTTCGCGCTTTATTTTCAGTCCGTTGGATTCAAGCCAACAGAAGATCTTCGAGTTGCCGACCGTCTCGGGATTGTAAAAGTCCCGGGGACCTGGCAGATGGCGCGGTACCGTGACCAGCCGTTGCCCTCCGGTCTCGTCTTTAACCACGCAGATGGCGGTTTCCAGATAATCTGCGCCCACTTCATCTTCCAGGTAATGCAGAAAGGCGCAGGCACTCAGGGGCGCGCCCAGGAAGACCATCTTTCCCCCCAGTTCGTGAAGCTGCGCCCAAGGGCTTGTCTTGCCGACAGGGGCGTCGGTTGCGCCATGTTCCAGCAGGCATCTTTCGGCCAATGGTCCGATTCCTGCGACGGAATGCGAAACGTGGGCGCTGCGGAACACACCGGCGCGTTTCAGGAAGGCGTTGGGAATGGTCCCCGTAAAAATGGGAGCATCTTTGTGATAGGGAATCACCTCCCGATTTCGGGCCGGACCTTTTTCAAAGCAAAGCCATGATTGAACGAACGTTGGCATGAGAAGGGTGCCCTCGGGACCCAACACTTCGAGCAGGGCGTCGATAACAGTATCGGACCCTTTACCCTCAACCATGCCGAACGCCGAGAGGCCGGAGTGGAGCATGACCAGATCACCTTCCCTGATGCCGGTTGCGCGAAGCGCCTGCACTATCCTGACTTTGGTAATGACCCGGGAGCCGGTCAATCCAATGCAACCGTATTCGGCAAAGTAACGCAGTTGCGCAAGGCAGGCCCGGACTTCCTTTCGGGAATAGAAACAACGTTCCTCCCATTGGGCGCGCAGGAGAAGGTCGGCAACATTCCGGTGACCGTCGGCATGGGCCAGAACGATGGCCGCTGGGCCTCCATAACCGAGAGACATAAGTTCAGGGATGCGTTCCGCTCGTGGCGCTGCGGCGAGATCATGCGGCAAACCACGGGCGACGCGGCGGACAACGAAGCTTTCCGCCATCTTCCAGACCTGATCCTCATACTCCGGAATCCCGGCTTTGGAAATTGCTTTCCTTAGTTCGACCGCCAGCGCGGAAAGCTCATCCACAGCTCTTTCCACCGTTCCGGCCTCTGCGCCAAAACGCAAAAAGTCACGCAACCGGGCCGATTCGATTTCCAGCCGGAAATCGAGCCAATCCAACGGCGATGATGCGCGCCCTCCGGGTTCCCTTGTGCGCAATATTTCAAGAATGCGCTCCTGCTCTTCTTCCAGTCGCTTGCGTGAAATCTTTACCGCGCGGCGAATCTGCGACTGAAACTCACTTCCCGTCAGCGTGGCTGCCGTCCAGGCAGCCAGCAGCGCGGCCGTATCCCGGAACTTTTCCGGAATAATGAGCGACATGGTCTGTTCGGAGCTGTGCCAGAAACGCTGACCCTTGACTCCCTTTGAGAGACCCTTGCCCCAAACCCAAAGCGACGGCACACCGACCGTGGAATCGCCCAGCAGCAGGTCGTCTCCATAGATTCCCTCTGTTTGACGATGGGAAACCGGTGGTGTTTCCAGGAGTGGCGCCCTGTCGGCTCGCGTCAGTTCCTCCAAGGCATAGTCTACGGATGACGGGCAACACGACTGCGAAAAGATGATCCCCATTCCACGGGTCGAATCGGTAATCGGCAGGCCATCCACGTTCATGGCGCAGAGAACCTGATCAGCCAGCCAGCCGCCCCGCCGTTCCGCATAGGCCGCAAACCCATAACTCTCCATCCCGAAGACGACCCGCAACGTAAAGCGGGGGCGGGGCAACAAACCCTCGTCCATCAGTTCCCGTAAAACCCGGAGAATTTCGATAACACAGGCCACACCGGAGGAATTGTCATTGGCTAGTGGTTCATAGAGATGCGCCAACAGCCAGACTTCGCGACGATCCTCGCCGGGTAGGGTCCCTGTCACGACATCGATATGATCCTCGTAACGTTCTCCATCGGAAATGGCGCGTACCGTCACCTCGCCCGCCCGCAGGGCAACACGGAGTTGATCGCCAATATACGGCGAGACGACAAACCCGATGAACGGGCGGTCGTCGGCCCGCGTATGCCACGAAGGGCCTTCCGTACCGGCGTTGATCCATTGGATGGCCTCCGGCGTTTCGTGGCGGCCATGGGGAAGGTGATCGGTCACGAACCCGAGTGCGCCCGCATCGCACGCCTGCCGAAATTTTCGCCCGATGGGGCGGTGTTCCGGGTTGAAGAGGATCAATGCTCCTCGTGCATCGGCCCCGGCATACAGGTCCTCCTCGCTGATCAGGCGGGTTACCACGCCTTCAGACGGGGTGGAAACGGAACCTTTGACAAGGTGAAACGGATGCCGCTCGAAATCCGCAATCACCGGGTCGGCAAAAACCGCGGCAGATTTGACGATCTCCAGCCTGCCCCTCGTAGCCCGCCACCCGAGCGGCATCGTCCGGTCCTGGTAAACCGTCTTCCCGTCCGCAGGAAAAGCGATGCGTTCAACCTTTTCGCAACCAATCTCCCTTAGTCGCTCTTCGGCCAACCGGGCCGCGGCATGGTAGGCATCGAAGGTCTGGCCCAGCTCCGTCTGCCAGAGATCCCGGGTGTTGCGAAGGAGGGCGGCGAGGTCAACGCGAGGCTTGATGATTCTAAGAAATTCGAGTGAAGACATGGAATGAGACAATGGAAACACGGAGAAATAGCGGCAGGATGAGTTAATAGACTTGGAACTCACGAATGGTTTGCTTCCCGCTCAACCCTTCGGTAATCTCGACCTGCCATTTGCCGACAGCATCATTGGAGGCGATGTCGAGCGCCAGGTCCAGTTCCCCATTGTCCGCTCCGTAATATCCGCTCTGCTCGGCCTCCCTCCCCGCGGCATCGCGAATGACGACCTGCATCGGTACGATGGTTCTGATCGGTTGGCCCTGATCATCCTTCAACCGGATGGCGATCTCGGCGCGGTCTCCCTGATTTACCTTTTCAGGAGCTTTAATCTGAAGCTTGCCTGCGGGTCTGTCCAGCGCGAGGAAAAGGGTTCCCTCTCCCGCATCAAGTTCGACGGAAAACTTCAGAACGCCCTCTTCCCGGATTGTCGGGACGATCCGCCGTTTCATCAGGTCATAGACAACCCCCTTGGCGCGGTCCCAGGTAATCACGGCTTTCGACGGTTTCCCTTTCTCCATCACGAGGCGGTATTGGCCAACATAGTCGCCGAAGACCCGGTGATCGTTGACTGCAAAGAGCATCTCTGCCGTCGTGCCCCGGCGACGGAGGACGACTTCCGGGTTGTCGCTGCTGACCGGTCGCCGATAGAAGGGATCGAGTTCATCGCGAAGCTGTCCGGCCTTGAGCATGAGTTCCGCTTTATCACTTTGAGCATCACCACTTCGCCGCAGGCTTGCCAGGAGGATGTCGGGTTGGATTCCCGGAGCGAGAAATTCATCTCCCACGACGACTCCGCCCCGTTGCTGGAACTTCAGGATCTCGGCGGCTACCTTGGCGGTCACGACGTCGCAATGCGGTGCAAGTAGAACAGAGTATCCGTCGAGTCCCTCCTTGATGACCGTTTCGTCATAGACGATCTTCGGTTGCAGGCCGGCATAACGGGCGACCAGATAAGCATCGGCTCCCCAGCCCCGGCCCCAGCCGAAAGTTCCTCTGCCCGCAAAGGTTTGCGAGGCGAAGCTCTCCAGAAACGCCACCTCAGTGGCGGCATCGGGAACCTGCAACAAGGTTGGCGCCAGAGGCTCGACCACCTCGCTAATGAGCGACGACAGGCGTTTGATCGTTTCAGAGTTCGTCCTGATGTATCCCGTCCTACCGCCTCCGACCAGCGACTCCCACCCATGAAACATGATTCCCTTCACCGGTTGGGAAAGCTTCAACCAAAGTGTTTCGCTCAAGTGGTCCGGCGAAATCGTGATAAACTTGGCGTCCGGCTCGCGCTCCTCCCATCCGGCGCGGTTGGCTACAGAAGGCTCCCCCGGCTGGGGGATCGGCGCTGATTGGGCGCGATACCAGAAGACCTGCGTCATATTCATGATCTGCTGCCCCGGCCGTCCTCCAGCCATGGCGAGAAGTTCATCCCCGGCCAGGTTGATCCGGAGCGGGTCGGGACTGGTGTACGTCCATTGACTCAGGTAATCGACGGCCCCGCCGCTTCCATAGACAGACGGCCCCCGCACCGCCGGTTGATGATAGGTCCAGATGTCGCTCCTGCCGGTCGATTTCAAGCCCTCGACGGTTAGCGAATGAATTCGGCTCCAGCCATTTCCCTCTTTCCAGAACCAGCGATAATAGTCGAGGATCGGGTCGTCATCAGGCACAATCCGGTCCCGTGGGAACCCGGGTACTTTCTTATAAGCTACGTCTCTGGGTTCTCCAACGATGGCGGGAATTTCCCTCCCTGAGAATGCGCGGTAAGCCGCAATGTCAACCGGGTGAAAGCTGGGCCGCGAGTGATCCCGCATTTCAGAATCGATCATCGCGCCCTGTAATGAAGGGAGATCGCCAAAATTTTCCGCGGTAAACACGCCAAGCGCCCGGGCCGCTTTCCGGGCTTCCGGCATCAGGCCATTCAAGGTGGGATAAACCTTCCCTTTACGGTCGATCCGGTTGTAGGTAGCCTTGAATTCAGGATTCCTCCCGGCGGAAATCTGCGCAATGGCGCCGATTTGCAGCGCGAAAGCGCGATCGAGTTTCTGGCGGACTTCGAGGATGGCTTTCGGCCCCAGAAACTCGACGACAGGCCCTCGCATCGCCTGCCAGATGGCGTAATAGTGGGTAAACCCGACCTTCTTGATCTCTTCCATATCGCCATTGCCCGCCATCACAGTCGGCATCCGGTTTGGCAGTGGGCGCGGCACAATCGTCACGCGAACCGGCATCGGAGTTCCAAGTGGTTTTTCCTTTGCATCCAGTACCTCGACCGTCACGCTATATTCGCCGGGCTTGACTTCGGCATCAACAGGCACCCGAAGGTATTCTGATTCTCCTGCCTCGATTTCAGGCACGGCCACCGGCTTTGCCTTCATCTCCCCGTTGATCCGGGCCCTGGCTCCTTTAAGTTTCCATGCGGTTTTGTTAGTGATCTTCAACCGAAGGCTCGCTTCCTTCTCCATCCGGTAAAAGGCGGTTCGCGACTCGTCCGCATCCAGGGTGACCGCTTCACGCGGAGTAAAGCGGGTGACCTCCCTCGAAATCCGGACTTCGGAAATCTTGCCCAGGAAGCGCTGTCCGGCGCTTCCGATGCGGTCGCCAATCACAAGCGGCCGCTTTCCGGGATGAACCGAAGTACGTTTCTCCAGCTTCTTTCCGCCCAGGTGTTCTCCATTCAGGAAAAAGGAACACCCGCCATGCCCGTCATAGACGAACGCCACGTGATACCAGGTTTCAGCCTTGAGTTCAAAGGGAGCGGAAACCGCTACTTCGGAATCACTGTCAAAACCAAGACCCGCCTCCAAACGAAACGGTTGCTGGCTGCCGGTTCTGCGCAGGAGAAGCATATAGTCTCCATGACCCTCCACGCGCTCACCCATGAAATATTTCTTATCCAACAGAAAGGCGATCTTCCGCGATGCCATCCGTTCGTCGGGTTGGATCCACATCTCCAGGGTAAAGGCCCCTCCCGGGGAAAGATCTGGAGCGCTTCCGGCAGACGCTCCCTGCGGAACATCTCCCGGCTGTTTCTCTTCGTCGATTCGCAAAGCGCCCGAGAACTTCCCCTCTTCGACAAAGTGGGTATCTGCTCCCCGCAACTCCAGTTGATGCCCATGGTTCGAGCTGTCGAGAGCAGGCGACTGAGGGTCAAATTTCCAAAGGGCGATCACATCTTCCCCGGTCGCCTCTTCGCCTCTGTACGCATCCGGAGCCTGCCCAAGCGAATGGCTTGCCCAGGCGACGGCGAACATGCCGAGAACGCCCAGAAATCTCCAATCTGACATTTTCTGTTTCTTGATCATCTTCACTAGTTACTTATTGAGCACTTCGAGGTAAACCGGCTTCCATATACCAGCATGTCCTCCGGAAGGTTTTGAGGCGCGCACGACGATCGTATTCTCCTCGCCCCACTTGAGGACTCCGCGGGTGTCGGCTGCAAACGGCTTGTTATAACCAGCCGGGCCGATATCGTGCGCCCCGAGAAATTCGCCATTCACCCAGACCCAGGCGGCTTCATCAACTCCATCAAACACCAGGTCGGTAGCAACCCGTTCCGGTGCGGCAGGCAGTTTGAAGGTAAGCCGATACCAGCCGACCCCTTCATACTTGAATCCGAAGTCCCGCCACGGTCGTTCGATCTCCACAGGAGCCCATCTGGCATCATCAAATTCGATGGAAGTCCAGTTCTTGACATGCCCTGTCTGGGTGGGATCGGTTTTGAAACGCCATCCTTTCTTTGGGAGGTTGATTCGGGAGGCATTCAACTGCGTATCTCGAAACTCCGGCCGATCCCGGGCCGAGGTCGCCTCCGCGTCGAAGGTCCAGAGCGCATTGGTGGCAGACCGGGCAACCTGATGAGATGAATCGGCCTGCATTTCCCGGAGCAACGCGAGGATCTGAGGAGTTCTCGGCTCAATGCCTGCCAGTTCCTCGACCGCCACGACGCGCACCAGTTCATCCCTGTCCTGTCGGAGAACGCTTTCCAGGAGAGCAACCCGCGCTTCGCCCTTTTCCATCTTTACAAAGGCCCGCACCGCCGTTCGCCGAACCAGGGGATCGGTATCGTCCCGGGCATAACTCTTGAGTAGATCAAGGGCGGGAACGCCCAGCTTTGCCAATGACCGGACCGCCGCGCGTCGTACGAGGGGGTTGGGGTCGTCGCGGAATTCCGGGAAACTGCTGAGAGTATCCGCGTTCAAGGCCTGTATTCGCCGATCCATTGCCCCTGCATCTTCAGCGCAGAGAGGATGATGCGGATAGCCGATGGCCATCGACATGAGAAAGAGAAAGGAGAGACCGTGTTTGACTTTCATTATTTAGCTTGATCGTTTAACCGGATGTATTGTTCCTCCGCCCACGGGTACTGTCTTCTATCGCTACCCATAACGGCCTTTTTGTCGCGGCCTGTTTCCACATGTCCATCACAGTACAGGACATTGACCGCGCCGGAGTGTCTTTTCGAGAAGGCATCCCAGTTGGTGTTGACATCATCCCGGCTGGCCCGATACCACCCGTCATATGGTTGATTTGGAGCGTCATAGTCGAGCGCGAAGATGATCTTGGAAGGTTCAGGCATGGAAGTCTGGAAGGCTGAAAGGTGCTTCGCGGTAATACCGGCGCAGACGCCATACCGGT
>DATMFV010000083.1:0-41707 GCA_035555975.1 Chthoniobacteraceae bacterium | reverse complement strand
GGCCGGAGATGCAAGGCGGGCGCAGGTTGAAAAGTCTGAGTGCATGTGTACATGCTCGATGGCTTTTCAAACAAGCCCAACGCCGCAGATTCGGTCTTTGGGGCCATCGCAGTAGAGCGCTCATGAATAAAGCAGGCTAGGGCGGCGGGTTGCGGGAAAAAAAGTCGGTCAGGAAAAAAGTGCGTGGAGGTGCGCTTGAAAAAACGGAAGAGAGATCACCGGCGCAACGCACGCACGGTTTCCAGAACGCGAACGGCGGCGCGGGCCGCTTCCGTCCCACGGTTGAGCCCTTCGCCGGTGGTCCGTTTTTCCGCCTGGGCTTCGTTTTCGACGAGCAGCACTTCGTGAATCACCGGGGTGCGGGTCTTGAGCGCGATCGTCTGGAGGGCGTCGGTCACGGAACGTCCCACGAGGTCGGCATGGGCGGTCGCCCCCTGGATGATGACGCCGAGCGCAATCACCGCCTCAACCCCTCCGCGAAGGGCCACCTCCTGAACGACCACCGGGATTTCAAACGCACCCGGAACCCGGTAAAGGGCGATCTCCGCGTCGGGCGCGAGCACTGCCAGCTCCGCCTTGACCGATTCCACCAGGCCGTCGACCCAGCGCGGATTGTATTCGCTGGCGACCATCGCGAGACGGGGCGGTTGCAGACGAAGGGGGGCCGGGCGAGGTGGAAGGTGGTCAGACATGGAATGAAAAAAAGAGCGGAAAAATCGACGAAACGGGAGACTCTACCAAGCTTCCCGGAAAAGGGAAGGCGGCATTTCCACCGAAAACCGGGAAGTTTTGTTTACAGAAGGTGTCCCATCTTCAGCCGCTTGGTCTCCAGGTACTTCGCGTTGTGCGGATTGGCCGCCGTACGGATCGGGACGATTTCGACGATTTCGAGCCCGTACGCCTCCAGCCCGATGACTTTTTTCGGGTTGTTGGTCATGAAGCGCATTTTTCGCACGCCCAGGTCGGCCAGAATCTGCGCGCCCAGCCCGTATTCGCGGAGTTCCGCCGGGAAGCCGAGTTTCAAATTGGCCTCCACGGTGTCGAGCCCCTGTTCCTGAAGCTTGTAGGCGTGAATTTTGGCGGAAAGGCCGATGCCGCGCCCCTCCTGCTTCATGTAGACGACCACACCGCGCCCTTCGCTTTCAATCTGCCGAAGGGCTGCGTCGAGCTGCGGGCCGCAGTCGCACCGCATGGAGCCGAAGACATCGCCGGTCAAGCATTCGCTGTGCACGCGGACCAGCACCGGTTCCTCGCCATTGATCTCGCCCTTGACGAGCGCGAGATGGTGCGCGCCATCGACAAGGGAGCGGTACATCTTGAGTTGGAAATCGCCATACTCCGTCGGGAGGTGGATCACCTGTTCGCATTCGATCAGACGTTCCTGCCTGCGGCGGTAGGCGATCAGGTCGCGGATGGAGCCGATCTTGAGCTGATGTTTTTCCTTGAAGAGCAGCAGTTCGGGGAGCCGGGCCATCGAGCCGTCGTCGTGCAGGATTTCGCAAATGACCCCTGCGGGCTGCAACCCGGCGAGCCGCGCCAGATCGACCGCCGCCTCGGTATGCCCCGCACGCCGGAGGACGCCCCCTTCCTTGGCGCGAAGCGGAAAGACGTGCCCGGGCTGGACCAGGTCTCCGGCCGTCGAGTCGGGCCGGGCGAGAATCTGAATGGTCCGCGCGCGGTCCGAAGCGCTGATGCCGGTGCCGATCCCTTCCCGGGCGTCGACGGAAACGGTGAAGTTGGTCTTCTGGCTCTCGCGGTTTTCCTGAACCATCTGTTGAAGGCCGAGCGCGGCGGCCCGCTCGGAGGTCATCGGAACGCAGACCAGCCCCCGCCCGTGCATCACCATGAAGTTGATCGCTTCGGGGGTGACTTTCTCGGCGGCCATGACGAGGTCTCCCTCGTTCTCGCGGTCTTCATCGTCGGTGATGATGACCATTTTACCGGCACGAATATCGGCGAGGACTTCCTCGATAGGATGAAACGGAGACTGCATGATGGGCGATGTTGGCGTTCGCGTAACGGAGCGCTTCAAAAAAGAAGATGGCGCAGAGAGGCCGTCGACCGCAAGCCTGATCAAGGGCACCCCCTCTCTCTCTAAATACGCCCGAATGACAAACTTTGCAGCCGTTTTTTTACGGGATCAGCGAGCCGGGGTGGCGATGGAAGCTGATCAGCGGGGTTCCCACCTGCCAGCGGTTCCGTTCGTGGCCTTTGAGGTTGAAGAACTCGGCAAGGGTTGCGGCGACATCGGCAAAGGTGGAGCGAATGCCCAGGGGGCCGGTGCGCCCGTCGTAGGAAAGGAGGACGGGGGCCTCGCCCTGTCCGCTGGGGGTCGTGCCGGAGATGATCACGAGATCGTCGCTCTCGGTCTCCTCGAGAAACTCCGAAAGCCAGTCGTCCACCGATTCCAGGAACGACGGGGCGCGGGAGAGCTGCGGGGCCGAGGGGCAGACGAGCGAAAGATTGGCAAAGAGAAGCCCGCGATCGAGCCGTTCCCACCGTTCGTTGATCGTCTCAAGGGTCTGCTGCGCGTTTTCCGTCGGGAGCGGGGTGGTCATCCCGCTTTGCGCGAACGCCTGCGAAAGGGTGCCGATCCCCTCGACATGCAGCCCCCGTTCCGAAAGGGCGTTGAGGATCGTTTTGGGCGGGACCAGGGGGAAGGCGTGGGGCGGGGCGGCCTCGGTCCAGGCGCCGTCGGGTCCGTCGAGCAGATGGCCGACGAGGTTGGCAAGCCGCACCTCGTCGCCATGGCGGCGCGCGGTCCGGCAGAGCTGCGCGAGCGAGGCGAGGGAGAAAAGCGACTGGTGGACGGCGATTTCCATGGTTGAACCGTCGGAACTGAACGCGATCGGCCGCCCGGTCTTGAGGTGAACCTCGCCATACTCTTCCACGGCTTTTTCCAGCGAGAGCTGGCCGCCGCCGAGAAATGCGATGCCGGTCTCCTCCGCCGTGGCGGCAAGCAGCGCTTCGGGGATCGCCGGGTGGCACGAGGCAAACGGTTCATGGTTGATGACGCCCGCGAGTTCCCAGAGGCAGCCGAGCATCGTCTCGTCGGATGATTGGCGGCGGACCCTGCCGTAGCTCCCGCTGCACCGGCGCGCGGGGGGATCGAAGACGCGGCCCTTGATGATCTCGCCCAACCCGAGCGAGCAGAGGACCGGAAGCTCCAGGTCGCGCAGGGAACCGGGTTCGAGTTGCCAGACCTCGGGCCCGTACGGGTGGGGGGAGGGGAGCGGCTCTCCGGTCGAAAGCTCGATTCCTTCAAGCACCAGAAGCACGGTTCTCATAAAAGGGCGGAAAAAAGGACAGAAAGGGGGGAAAATGGCATCATGAAAAGCACCTTAAAACGGCGAGGCGACGGTGCCAAACAATCGTTTTTTGGAAACGTTTTCCGCTCCTGAAAATAACAAAACGAGGGATTCCGATGAAAGCACCGGAATCCCTCGTCGAGATATTTCCAAGAATGGAAAGTGCTTTAGGCTTTCTTTTCTTCTTCGGCAGGAGCTTCCGCTTCCGCCGGGGCTTCTGCGACCGCTTCCGCTTCGGCGGGAGCCTTGGCTTCAGCGGGCGCAGCGGCCTGAGCGCTTTCGGCAGCCGGCTTGGGCGCTTCGATCACGTCATCGGAAGGGGCCTGGTCGACCCATTCGAGGATGGCGATCGGGGCGGCATCGCTGCGGCGGTAGCCGAGCTTGATGATGCGGGTGTAACCGCCGTTGCGGCCCGAGGAACGGGGAGCAACGTCCGCAAAAAGCTTCTTCACGGCCCCTTCGTTGTGGCGAAGGTGGGCCAGCGCGATGCGGCGGGCGTGCAGGGTGCCTTTTTTGCCGAGGGTGACCAGCTTTTCGGCGAGCGGGCGAACCGCTTTGGCCTTGGCCAGGGTGGTCTCGATGCGGGAGTGCTCAATCAAGCTGACAACCTGATTGGCCAGGAGAGCTTTTCGGTGAGAGGAGCTTCGCCCGAGTTTGACGGTCTTTTTCTGATGGCGCATGGGTCTCTTTTAGTAAAGTAAAGGTAGGGTTTACCGTGTGTAGCTCTCGGCATTGGGCAGCGGTTCGAGCAGGTTGGGCTCGAACTTCATGCCCAGGCTCAGGTTGAGCTGGGTGAGTTTTTCCTTGATCTCGTTGAGCGACTTCTTACCGAAGTTGCGGTACTTGAGCATCTCGGCTTCGGTCTTCTGGGCGAGCTGGCCAACGGTGGTGATGTTGGCGTTGTTGAGGCAGTTGGCCGCACGGACGGAAAGCTCGATTTCGTTGACGCTCATGTTGAGCAGCTTCTTGAGCGCGGCGTTTTCCTGGCTGACTTCCTTCGGCGTTTCGTCGAACTCGACGGCGTTTTCGTCGTAGTTGACGAACGGGTCGAGGTGGTGGCGCAGGATCGCGGACGCCTGGAGGAGCGCATCGTCCGGGGTGAGCCGGCCGTCGGTCCAGACTTCGAGGATGAGCTTGTCGTAGTCGGTCCGCTGGCCGACGCGGGTCGCTTCCACGGCGTACTTGACGCGGACGACCGGCGAGAAAATCGAGTCGATCGGGATGACGCCGATCGCCATGTCGGGGTACTTGTTTTCATCCCCGGTGGCAAAGCCGCGTCCCACGCGGACGTCGAGTTCGGCTTCAAACTTCTGCTTTTTGTCGAGCGTGCAGATGTGCTGGTCCTTGTTGAGCACTTCGAGCCCGGCGACTTCCTGGATGTCCCCGGCGGTGACCGCCCCTTCCTTGTTGACCGAGATGACGAGCCGGCGCGGCTCGTGGTCGGCGGACTTGAACTTCACCTTCTTGAGGTTGAGCACGATGTCGGTGCAATCTTCGACCACCCCGGGCAGCGTCGCAAATTCGTGCTGTGCGTTCTGGATGCGCACGTTGGTGATGGCGGCTCCTTCCAGCGAGGAGAGGAGGACACGCCGCAGGGAGTTCCCGATGGTGTGGCCGTAACCGGCTTCAAACGGCTCGGCAATGAACCGGGTGTAGGTATCGGTCACGGTGCTCTCGTCCTTGACGAGAGTCTTTGGCATTTCAAATCGTCCTAAACGGATCGGCATAGGTCAAAAAACAGAAAAAAAGAAAAAAGATCACCCGTCGGCAAACCGATCGGCATGGCTGGCCTCGAAACTAAGCGATGTTTTTTCCGTTTCTCTTTTGAGCACTGTCGGGTTCCCCCTGGCGCAGGGCGACCGGTGGTCATGACGACCACGGCCCAGGGACCAACGACAGAATCTTTGTTCGCGCTTGGGAGGGGCGAAGTAACACCAGCCCGGGCGTTTTGTCCATCTAAAAAAGAAAAAAGTTTTCACCCGGGGAAAAAAGAACGCACTTTCCAATGTTTTAAATAGAGATGGCGGTTCCGCCGGGAATAAGGGATAATAGGCTCGCAATGAAGAGCGACATCACCACCAGCGACGACGTGAAGCGCCTCGTCGATACTTTCTACGACCGGGTCAACCAGGACGATCTCCTCTCACCAATTTTCAACGACGTGGCGAAGGTCAACTGGGACGAGCACCTTCCGGTCATGTACAGTTTCTGGGGCGCGATGCTGCTGGGCGAGGGGACCTTCTACGGTCGCCCCTTTCCCAAACACGCCGTCCTTCCCGTCGAACAGGCGCATTACGAACGGTGGTTGACCTTGTTCGGCAACACCATCGACCTTCTTTTCGCCGGACCGAAGGCCGACGAGGCGCGGCTGCGGGCGCTCTGCATCGCCGACACCTTTGCGATGCGCACCGGCGTGCTCAAAAACCCCGAAGCGCTCCATGGCGCGGTCGGGGTCGGCAGCAGCGGCAAGCCGGTCCTCCGGATGGCGTGACCGGATAAAAGCTCGACCGCGGCTCTGCCGGTCTTTAATTTCCCCCCGTTCATGAAGAGCAAAAGCGCGTTGCTGCAAGCAGGAGGATGGTTCGTCCGTCTCTTCTACCGGATGGAAGTTTCCGGGCTGGAACATCTCCCGGAAGGGGGCTGCCTTCTTTTGCCCAATCATGTGACGTGGGTTGACGCGATCCTCCTCCAGGTCGCCTCGCCGAGGCCGATCCGTTTTCTGGTCTACGAACCGATCTACCGCAAACCGCTGTTAAACCCGGTCTTCCGCCTGCTCAAGGCGATCCCGGTCACCAGCCGCCGAGCGAAGGATTCGATGAAACAGGCGGTCGAACAGGTGGCCAAGGGGGAGATCGTCTGCATCTTTCCCGAAGGGCAGATTTCCCGCAACGGTTCGCTTTTGAAGCTGCGCCGGGGGTATGAACTGATTGCCCGGGGCGCGCAGGCTCCCGTGGTTCCCGTCTGGCTCGACCGGCTCTGGGGCTCGATTTTTTCCTATCAGGGCAACCGCGCGTTTTTCAAGGTCCCAAAACAGATCCCGTACCCGGTCTCGATCTCCTTCGGCGAAGCCCTGCCGCACGACCGGTGCAGCGATCCGCTTTTGCGCGAACGGCTCCTCGAACTCGGGGAGGCCGCCTTTTCCCGGCGTCCCTTCCTGAAGGGGCACCTCGGGGTCGCCTGCCTGCGCGGCTTGAAGAAGCAGCAGTTTGGCACGGTCGTCATCGACGGCATGGATGGCTCGGTCATGAGCCGGGGGACGCTGCTGGCTGCGGCGATCGTCCTTTCCCGCCACCTCCGCGCCGTCTCTTCCCGACCGCGCATCGCCGTCATCCTGCCGCCGGGGCGGGGGGCGGTCGTCGCCAATCTGGCGATCCTCCTGGCGGACAAGGTCCCGGTCAACCTCAACTTCACCGCAGGCCGGGCGGCCGTGGAGGCGGCGATCCGCATCGGCCAGCTCGAAGAGGTCATCACCGCCGGGGCAATGCTCAAGAAGGTCGGCGACCTTCCCCTTCCCGAGAACGTCCTTTATCTCGAAAAGATCCTCCCGCCGCTTAAACGGCAAATCGCCCTCTGGCGGGCGATCGTGCTCGTCACCCCGTGGTGGCTGCTCGTTTCCCTGCTGAAACTTCCGCGCGAGGGTGGAGCGAAGGAGGCGCTCGTCCTCTTTACCAGCGGTTCTTCGGGCGAACCGAAGGGGGTGGTTTTAAGCCATCGCAACATCCTCGGCAACGTCGCGCAGTTCGGGCAGATGCTGAGCCTCACCCCGCGCGACACCATCCTCGCCTCGCTTCCGTTTTTCCATTCGTTCGGGTGTACCGTCACGCTCTGGTTTCCGATGATTGAAAAGATCCGGATGGTCACCTACCCGAACCCGCTCGATGTCGAGAAGAACGCGGAACTGGTGGAGCAGCACCAGGTCACCCTCCTGCTGGCGACCCCGACCTTCCTGCGCGGCTACCTGCGGCGGGCGCGCCGGGAGCAGTTGGCTTCCGTGAAGCTCCTCGTCACCGGGGCCGAGAAGCTGCCGCGCGATCTCGCGGAGGCGTTCGAGGAAAAATTCGGCCTCCCCGTGCTCGAAGGGTATGGGTTGACGGAGACTTCTCCCGTCGTCAGCGTCAACCTCCCCGAACCGCCCAAGCGGACACCGGACGACGAGGTGCAACCTTCCTCGCGCCCCGGCTCCGTCGGCAAGCTCGCCCCCGGCATCGCGGCGCAGCTTCGCGACCCGGAGAACGGCGCGCCGCTTTCGCTTTACGACCAGGGGATGCTCTGGGTCCGGGGCGTCAATATTTTTGAAGGGTATCTCCACGACCCGGAGAAAACCGCCCAGGTGATCCGCGACGGCTGGTTCCAGACGGGGGACCTCGCGCGGTTTGACGAAGACGGCTTCCTTTATATCGAGGGGCGCATTTCCCGCTTTTCCAAGATCGGCGGCGAAATGATCCCGCACGAAACAGTGGAAAACCGGATCTGCGACCTGCTCGATCTCCGGTCACAGGAGGAGCGGACCACGTGTGTCACCGGCATCCCCGACCCCGCCAAGGGGGAAGCCCTCGTCCTCCTTTCCACGCAGGAGATCGACCTCCAGGCGCTCCGTTCCGGCCTTCTGGCAGCCGGGGTCCCGGCGCTCTGGATTCCCAAGAAAGTGGTGCGCGTTGCGTCGATTCCGGTCCTCGGCAGTGGCAAGCTCGACCTGCGGGCATGCCGGGAAGCCGCCATCGCCGGGACGGCATCCGAAAGGTCCGTCTCATGAAAATTGGGGAAAAAAGTCGCGGCAGCAAAAGCAACCTGAATATTGGAGCACGCGAAAGACGAAGATTGTACGAATGTGCTATAGGGGTTTACAACCCTCCCGGGGTTTTGAACCCCTTGCGACGCCAAGAATGATAATCAGCCATGAGCTTTGAGGAATTTCAACAGTTAGCGAGACTTTACACCATTGGGGCTCTTGACCTGGATGAGCTTGAGCAGTTTAACCTCGGCCGAAAGCACTTCGGAACGGAGGCGGAGGCATTCCTGGACGAATGCCAGCGCCTCAACGCCTTGATCGCCCTGAGTCTGCTCCCCAAGAAACCGTCCGCAGGCCTCAAAGCGCGTCTGATGGCCAAAATCCGCAAGGAACAGGCTAAATCGCCCGATTTCAACGGCGAAATCGGCCACCCGCTGCTCACACCCGCCTCCTCCGGGAAGCAGGGGAGTTCGATTTTCGGGTTGAATTAGGGCTGGTACCGACGCCCCGTTTCGCCTCTCGGACCATGACAGGGATCGATCAGGAAAAAGCCGCAGAGATGCTCGGCAAAGTGGTTCTGGCCGGTGTCAGCTTCTGCAATGCAGCGGGCGAAGTCATTGAAAATCGGCAATATTTCGGGACGGTTCTCCGTATCAACGAGCAGGAGGGGTTGGTCATCGTCAGTGGAATCGACGGCAAAGAGGTCAAGCTCCCACCCGATCTGGAGCAGTACATTCCGGCGAGCCCGGGCACCTACACGCTCAAGGCAATAGAGCGCGTCGTCGTCAATCCTGACTACGTTTCCACATGGTCCGTCCACCCTTCCGGGGATGATCGCGAAGAAAAGGGAACCTGAGGATTTTTCTCAGGCCTTCCGCTCCTCAAACACCAGCGCCGCGGAGTTGATGCAATAGCGCTGGCCGGTCGGCGGGGGGCCGTCTTCAAAGAGGTGGCCGAGGTGGCCGCCGCACCGGGCGCAGAGGATTTCCACCCTTCGCATGCCGTGGCTCAGGTCGGTGCGGGCGGTCAGGCGGCCCTGGTCGATCGCTTCGTAGAAGCTCGGCCAGCCGGTGCCGGAGTTGAACTTGGTGCGGGTGTCGAAAAGGGGAGCATGGCACCCGGCGCAGCAGAAAACGCCGTCGCCCCTGGCATCCCAGTACGCCCCGGTGAAGGCGCACTCGGTCCCCCCCTCGCGCAGCACGCGGTACTGCTCCGGGGTGAGGGTCGCCCGCCATTCTTCGTCGCTTTTGGTGACTTTTTCTTTCATTGCATTCAAAAAAACGCCTCAGCGCAACGCCTCGACCGCCTCCCTGATTTCCTCCACCGTCACATCGGCGGAGACGAAGGCTTCTCCCAGGCACGGCGTCAGGACAAAACGGATCGCGCCTTCGCTGAACTTTTTGTCCTTTTTGAGCGCGTCCATAATATCGCACGTTCCGATCGATTCGGGAAGGCGCAGCGGCAGGGAAAACGCGGCGAGCGCCTGAAGCACCCGTTCGTTTTCCTCCGGCGAAAGGCCCGCCTTGCGCATGGAGAGACGGCAGGCGGCGATCAACCCTAGGCTGATCGCTTCGCCGTGAAGCAGTTCGCCATACCCGGCGGCGTTTTCTATGCCGTGGCCGATCGTGTGCCCGAAGTTGAGGAGCGCGCGCTCGCCGGTCGTTTCGTGTTCATCGGCGGAGACGATGGCGGCCTTGATGGCGACATTGCGGCGGATGATCGCGGCCACCCGCGCGGGTTCGTGTTGGAGGTCCTTCCCGTGCAGCGTGTCGAGCAGGGAGCGGTCGCGGATGACGGCGTGCTTGATGATTTCGGCAAACCCTTCGTTCCATTCCCTCGGCGGCAGGCTCTGAAGGGTGGCGACATCCGCCAGCACGAGACGCGGCTGGTGAAACGCGCCGATCAGGTTTTTCCCCTTGCGGGCGTTGACCCCTGTCTTGCCGCCCACGGCGCTGTCGACCTGCGCCACGACGGTCGTCGGGATCTGCACGAACGGAACGCCGCGGTAGTAGATCGCGGCGACAAACCCGGCCAGGTCGCCGACCACGCCGCCGCCGAGCGCCACGACCCATCCCTTCCGGTCGAGCCCGGCGGCGATCATGGCGTCGCACACCTCTTCGGCGACTGACATCGCCTTGGAGGCTTCGCCCGCCGGGACGGTCACCAGCGTCGGTTCGAACCCGGCCTGTCGGAGCGAGTCGAGCACCGGCCCGGCGTAAAGCGGGCCGACATGGGCGTCGGTCACCACGGCGCACCGCCGACCCAGCCCGTGTTCCCGGGCGAGGGGGCCGGTCGCCTCCAGCAGGCCGGTCCCGATTTTGACATGGTAACTGCGGGAGCCAAGGGCGACTTCGACGGTTTCAGGAGGAGCAACTTCACGATTCATGGCAAAAGAGCCATCGTCGCGCCAAGCGCCCCCTTTTTCCATCCTTTTTACAACGGAGGTGTTGATTTTAGCTGCCCTGCCGCTTTCGCCTCACGGCGAGGCACGCGCCCCCCGCGGCGACGGAAATAAGGAGCGCGAAGGTGGAAGGTTCGGGGATCGGCGAGATTTGCGCCATGATCTCGTCGTAATAAGAACTGATCCTCACGCCCATGTTGATGTCGGCGGGTATGGAATATAGGGGATCACTGAAAAGGGAATTCTTTTCAACATGCGAGGCAACGAGGGTGGCAATGCCGACCAGGTACCATTGGCCGTCAATGAACTGAAACATCCCCGAACCGGAATCGTGCTGGGTCAGGCCGGCTTCATTGGGGCCGAGGCCAAACCGTCCGTCCAAATCGAAGGCCACCACCTGATAATTAACCCCGGCGAAAGCGGGATCTCTTCCACTGGCAACGCCGGTATAGCTCAGGGTATTCAAGCCCCACCGTTTTTTATTGGTTCCATCTCCCCAGGCAACGAGATTATCGCCTACGGCGGAGCTGGAACTTCTTCCTTTGCCCCAGCCGATCAGGGTGAGTTCCCCTCCAGAAGTTTCGGCGGCGGTGTTGAGCAAAGAGACCCCGGCAATGAGAGGTATTTCCGTCAGTCGGAAAAGCTTGAGATCGACGCCCGCAAAGGAATGCACGGAGCTTTGATCAATGGCGAAGGTGTTCACGCCGTCGAAGCTGACGCTCGAACCGAGCGTGACATGGTTGGCGGTCAGAAGATAACCGTTCCCGATATAAACAGCGCTTCCCGAGACGTTTCCGACCCTCGCGACCGCCTCCCACGGAACCCCGTTGGCCGGAGCCGTGATATTGGTATTGTTATCGCCGCCATAGAGGACAAGGGCCGGTGCCGAGGCCAATGTCAGCAGAAAACAGGTGAGGGAAAGCAGGGGGAGCTTCATGTCGTTCTTAAAAAGGAGCGTAGAGGTAACGCGAGTGTAGAGAAATCGGCCCCCTTTGGCGATCTTTTTTAATGAAGAAACCTCAACGTCCGGCTCGCGCGAGGACCGCCTCGATCTGCGCCTCGTAGAACGCCACCGGTTCCAGCCATTCCAGGCTTTCGGCTTCGCCGATGAACGCGAGCGGGGAGCCCTCTTCGAAGCGGACCGGCCCGAACCGCGCGGGGCGGCCCGATCCGGCGAGGCTTTCCGCATAGCAGTCGCCGCTGGAGTAGTGCCAGAACTCGTACGGGTAGGCATACCAGCCGTGTTCGAGCATCAGCGCCTCGATCTCGTCGCGGTTGCGCCGTTGTTCGGGGGTGATGAAGGGGGAGGCCATCGGCGTCCGTTCGGAAAACTCGATGTAGGAGCCGCCCCGGTCGATCTCCCGCCCGCTCGCGCGGTCAAAGACCGAGAGGTCGATCGCCGAGCCGGAAAGGTGGGTGCCGACACGGCAGCGGGTGGCGATCATCGCGCTGACGCGCCGCATCATCAACGCGGCGTCCGGGAGTGCGCCGCCGAGTTCCCACCGGACTTTTTCGAGGATCGCGTCAAAGTGCAGCGGGTTGTGCGACTGTGCGCGCTGCATCGCCGGGGAGCGGTAGGCGTCTTCGATCTTGAGCACCCAGCCCCGCCGGTTCATCGCTTCGGCGACGCCTCGCAGGCTTTCCACCAGCGGGCGGCGCAGGAAATAGACGCGGGGAAAGGTGCCGTTGATGCAACTGGTCGAAAAGCGGACCTCCACCCCCTCCAAGGCTTCACGCAACGGGGCAAACGGCTCGCCCGATTCCGTAATCGGGTACCGGCTCATCGTCTCCATGAAGGCAAAGGCGGCCTCCATCTGTTGCGTCCAGTAACGGCGGCGAGCTTGCGTGGAAACGTCGGCGGCGGGAAGAGTGGTCATGGGTGTGGGTGATCGACAGCGATGGGTGCCAGCTCTCCCCTGACGGCCTGGACCATCTCGTCGGAGAGCCCGAGATCGCGCAGCTCGCTTTCCAGTTCGGGCGGAGCGGTGCGTCGGATGCGGCGCAGATAATCAATAATCAGCGCGGGATCGTCAACTCCCGGGTATTGGTACGCCTGCCGGAGCAATCTTTTCGCGCCGGGAAAATTCCCTTCATCCAGGAGCAGGCGGGCGTAGTGGAGCTGGATCTCAGTCTTTTCCCCGGCGGGGTCGGCCTTGACGGCCTGTTCAAAGAACCGCCGGGCGAGCGCCGGGTTGCCAATCTTTTCCGCCGCGAGCGCCAGGGGACCGCTCCAGTTCTGCTTGGTCAGCGAAAGCGGCCGCAGGAACTCGAGCAGGGCGGAGGCTTCGTCGTTGCGTCCCAACGCCTGGAGCGCCGAAGTCGCGCTCAAAAGAAGGGGGAGATCGCCCGGCTGCCGCTCCAGCGCCTTGCGGACGGCTTCGAGCGCCATCCCGTGTTCGCCGACCGACTCGAAACGGCGGTTGAGCCAACGGAAAAGGGCGACCGGCGTTTCGTCGCGGGAAAGGAGCGTTTGGGCGATCGTCCTGGCTTCGGCGGCCTTGCCTTCGTTGAGAAGCGTGTCGACAAGCCAGATCCCGGCGGCAGGGTCGCCCTTCTTCCAGTCGCGCCGAAGCTGCGCCAGCCGTTCCCCGGGAGCGAGCCAACCCGGTTTCAGGGTCAGTTCGTAATACGAGGAAAGAAGCTCCGGCCGGTCGGCCAGCCGCCGCAGCCGCTTGACCCAGCGCGCGCCGACCGGCTGCCCCGGCTCGACCCACCGCAGGGCGTCGGCCTGAAGCTCGAAGGCCTGCCGGTTTTTCTGCCCGTCGGAAGCGATTCTGATCGCTCCGTTGACAAGGATCAGCGCATCTTCTTTTTCGCCATGGTCGTAGAGCGCCTTGGCCACGGTCATGGCATGCTGCGCGTGGTTGCCCTGTGCCAGTTCCCAGCCGATCTGCCGCGCCTGCGAGGGAATGCCTGCCTCGATGAAGAGCGAAGCCCGCTCGACCTCGCTTACCCCCTCGCGCCGGGGCGAGGTCTTGAGCAGGGTGAGCGCCTCCTCTTTCCGGCCCGTGGCCAGCAGCGTCCGTGCGAGTCCGATGGTAAACGACGGGTTGCCCGGTTGCAGGGTCGTCAGTTTCCGGTAAGCCTCCTGCGCCTCCTCCCACGCCTCGCTCTGCACGCAGAGCCGGGCGCGCACCTCCAGCAGCCGCTGGTCGCCCTCGGTTTTGGGAGCCAGGAGGCGGACGGTCTCCAGCGCTTTGGGGAGATCGTAGGTGGCCAGAAATTCCAGTATCGCGGGTGCGGAGGAGGTGTCGACCTCCGGGTTTTTGAGCCAGCGCTCCACAATCGTACGGGCCGCCGCGAGGTTCTTGGAAGTCAGCGCAGAGGAGAGGAGCCGCGTGGAGAGGTTGAGCTTTTCGCGCTCCTCCACGGCGTTGAAAACTTCGATCGCCGCCCGGCTTTCGCCCGTGGCTTCGAGCACGGAGGCGAGCTGGTTGAGCCGGGCGACCGGCCATTCGCCGCTCCATTCCGCGATCCTGCGACTTGCGTCGTGCGGGGCGAGGGGGCGGAGTTCCAGCATGGCGATCCGCGCCCGGATTTCGTCGGCATAAGCGATCGCCTGGTGCCCCTGGAGGCGGATGGAGGCTTCATCTTCCAGCGCTTTTTCCCAGAGGAGGAGCGCCGCCCGGTCGAGGTTCCAGTTCCGGAACTGGGTGCCGGTCTCCAGCAGGAACCGCCAGATCCGGTCGAGAACCGGCGCTTCGCCCGGCAGCCCCGCCCGGAGCGCAACGAGCTGGTCGATCCCGGCTTCCATCCCCTTGGCATCGGAGGCGAGCGCGCCGAGCAGCGCCGTGGTCAACGCCGTATGGAGCGGCGAAAGGTTGGCCTCGGCGGTCTGTTTCAGGAATTGGGCCCGCCAACGCTCCCGTTTGGCTTCGGGCAGCAGCAGGTAGAGCAGCCGTTGCGCGGCATAGGCGGGGTCGCCCGGTGTTTCGCCCGGTTCATGGGCGATCTGCTGCAAAATCGCTTCGCCATCCTCGGTCCGGCCGAGGGTGAACATCCAGGTCGCCAGCGGCAGGCCGAAAGCGCCGCGCGGAGGCGGCAGGGTTTCAAAGATCGGTTCGCCCAGTGCCACGGCGTCCGCAAACCGCCCCTGCGTCGCCAGCATTTCTGCGCACGGCTGCACCCAGGCGACCGGCGCTTTCCCAAAGAGCGCGTCGATCTCCAGCGGGCGGTGGAGGAGGGCCCATTCGCGCAGGATCAACCGGAATCCGTCGTGATCTTCATGGGTCCGCTCGGGTCGCCAGAGCCAGTCGGCCAGCGTCTTCCACTCTTCGAGGTCGAGCAGCGTCCAGACCAGCGCCGCGCGCAGGGCGGGGTGTCGCGGCGATTGCGCCTGAAGCCCGCGCAGGAGGGTGACGGTCTGCTCCCGCGCCCCGGCGTAGTAATAGGCCCAAAGTTTTTCCGACGGCGTGGCCCGCGCCTCCTGCCACCGGGCGACCCACGCGGCGCGCGCCTGCGGGGTAGTCTGCTGAAGGGCGAGGGTGCAGATCGCCTCCAGCCGCCAGTCGCGTTCCGAAGCGCCCGGGAGCCGTTCGTTGTAAAGCTCGACCGTTCGCGCATCGCGATGCCCCAGCCGCGCCGCCGGGCCGTTGAGTGTCGAGAAAACCGCACGGAGCCGGTTGCCGACGACGGCGGGTGCGGGCGGGAGGATCAGCGCGTTTTCCTCCCGCGAACCGCGGGTTCCGCTGTACTTGAGGAGCGCTTCGGCCACTTCGCCCCGTTGCCCGGCCACTTCCCTGCCGGGGGCGGGGGGCGTCTCATTGAGCAGGCGCAGCAGCAGGATCGACGCGGCGACGTTGGCCGGGTCGTTGCGGTGAAGATCGGCGGCGATCGCGAGCGCGCGCCCCGGTTCCCCCCAGTCGACCAGCGCGCGGGCGAGGGGGAGGAGCGCGTCGGCATCGCGCGGAAAACGGCGGATGATTTCCTCGACCGACGCGAGCGCCGCCCGTTCGTCGAGCGCTGCGGCCTGGAGCATCGCGAGCTTCACCCGCTCCTGCGCCGGGGCGTCGCGCAATGCCTCGACCCGTCGCGCCTGGTGTTGCGCCGCTGTCCGCAGGTCGTGCAACGCTTCGGCTTCTTTGACGAGCCGTTCCTCCAGCGCCGGGCGGTCGCCCCCTTCCGAAGCCGCCCCCTCCCATTGCGCCAGCGCGGCCTGCTCCTGCCCGTCGGCCTTGAGCGCGTAGCCGAGCGCGAAGCGGTCCTCCGCCGTGCCGGAAGCCTCGGCGCGCGCCTTGAGTCGGTCGATCAGCTTTGGCATGGCGTTCTGCTCCTGGCTTTGGGTGATCAGTTCGTTCAAGGTCGCCTCGTCGCTCTTTTCCTCGTAGGCGCTCCAGAGGATTTCGAGCACCTTTTCCTTCATCCCGAGGCGCAACATCGCACGGACCATCGCCTGAAGCGTTTCATTGCGCCGGTGGTGGCGGGCGGTCCGGTAAATGCGCTGCCAGGTGGCGAGCGCGTCGTACCAGCGCCCGGCCTGCTGCTGCGCGTTGGCGAGGTCGACCCATGCCACCGGGTCGCCGCTACGGGTGGCGAGCGCTTCGTAGAGTTCCAGCGCTTCGTCGCTTTTGCCGAGTTGAAAGAGAAGCTGCGCCTTTTCCTTTTCCCACCGCTCTTTTTCTTCCGGCGCCACCAGCTTGAGCAGTTTTTCCGTCTGGTCGAGCGCTCCCTGCTGGTCGTTGCGGTTGCGCGCGACTTCAAACGCCAGCCGGTGCGCCTCGGCATCGTCGGGAGCGGCGGCGATGATCCCGTCGAGCGTGGCGGACGCTCCGGCATAGTCGCGGTTCCAGAGCTGCCAGCGTGCGAGGCGCAGTTTCGGCCCGGGAAGGTCGGGGGTCTTTTGCGCCTCCTGAGCGAGATCGCGGATCGCCTGCTGCAACTCCGGGTTTTCCCGCGCGGGGGGCGGGGCGATGCGGTAGGCGTCGATCGGTACGGAGAGCACCTTGCGCGCCGCGCGCGCGGCAGCGGAAAGGAGCGTCGGCTCGGCCTCCTGCCCCGGTTCCTCCTCCGCGGCGTGGTAGGAGCGGAAGAGGCGTTGGTCGATCTCCAGCTTTTGCGCCGGGGTGTCGCTCAGGGCGAGGGCGGCGGTGAAGGCGGCGCGGGCTTCGGTGCGGTCGGCGGCGGTCGGCACATGTCGCACCCCGTCCTCGGGGCCGCCGGGAGTCAGCAGAAGATCGCCGAGCGCGAGTTGCAGGTTCCTTGACTGCGGCTCCAGCGCCACGGCGGCGCGCAGTTTTTCGATCGCTTCGGCGATCCGGCCCACCTGTTTATAAAGATCGCTGACGCGCTGGAGGTTTTCCGCGCGGAGAGCCGCCGGGGCGTCCGGTTTTTCGAGCCGCTGGAGCGCCTGGCGCGCTTCTTCGGGGCGATGGCGGGAAAAAAGAAACTCTGCCAGCAATACGGGGTCGCCCTCCGGCCGTGCGAGATGTTTTTCCAGCGCCTCCATCATCTGGTGTTGCCGGTAAAAGGCATCGACCCGCGAGGCGAGCCCGTCGGCATCTTCCGGCTTGCTCTCTTTAAGGAGTGCGCCCAGGCGTTGGCCGGCGGCATCGGTCCGGCCGAGGCGGATGTCGAGTTCCGCCCGTTCGAAGACGAGATCGGGCTGCGCCGCCGAAGGGGGGGAGCGGTCCCAGAGCTGCGCCGCCGCTTCGATCTGGTTGAGCCCTTCGAGCAGGCGGGCGAGCCGCAACTGGGTATCGCGGTCGTCGGGGGTGAGCTGGAGCACCTTTTCCAGCGCGCCGCGCTGCGCCTCCTGCGCGCCGGTCTTTTCGTAAAGGGTGGCGAGCTGGTGCCATGGCATCACGCTTTTGGGAGCCGCCGCTGCCGCTGCCTTCCACCGTTCTTCAAGCAGGGCGGTCTGCCCGGTACGCCCCGCCAGCGCGACGGCGGTTTCCACCAGGTCGGCCCGCATCCAGTGGCCCGGGGCGGTCAGGGCGATCGCCTTTTCCAGCGTGCCGATCGCCTCCGCCGGGTCGCGGCTTTCCAGTAGCAGGGCCTGGGCGCGGAATGCGTTGGCGCGGGCTTCCGGGTCGCCCTGTTCACCGATCCAGCGGTAATGTTCGAGCGCGCGCTCGGGCATTCCGTGTTCGGCATAGGTGCGGGCGAGCCGTTGGCGCAGGGTGACGGGGTCGGCGGCACGGGCGAGCATTTTTTCCCACGCCTGCGCCGCCTGCTCCGGTTTTCCGGCGGCAAGCCACGCCTCGCCAAGCGCTTCGAGCGTTTCGGGAAGCTGGCGCGCATCAGGCGGCAGCAGGTTGGCGGCTTTTTCAAGTTCCTCCGCCCGTTTTTCCGGCGGCAGGGCCGGGGCGAGCGCCAGCGGGGGGAGGGGGCTTTTCGGGTCGAGCCGCGCGGCGCGTTCGAAGGCTTCCATCGCCTCGTCGGGCCGCTCCGCCCGGCGCAGCAGGAGCCCGTAGGTCATCTGCGCGGAAAAATCGCCCGCTTCCCCCCTGGCGCGGTATTCTTCGAGAAGGCGTTCGATCCCCCCTTCGGTCTGGGCAATTTTCCAGAGCCGTTCCAGCGCGGTCCCTTCGACGGGATTGGCCGCCAGCATCTCCTGGTAACGGGCGACCACGCGCGGGTCGGTCGCCGCCTGTGCCGCACCGTGCGCGGCAAGCAGGAGGAGCGCGCTACAACAGAGCGCGGCCCGCCGTTGCGGATCGGAAAGGCCGGTCCGGTTCCGGGGACGCTTTTCCGCGCCGCGTTGCCCGGGGGCAAGGCGGCGATGGAAGGCGTTGGAACCAAAACCAAAAACCATGACAACAGAGGCTACGCGATTCGCCGCTGCGAGCAAGCGAAACGCGTCGGTACCCGCAAGTGGAAAAGGGGGGGTGCCTCCCCTTCAAAAGTCGAATCGGCTGACCCCTCTTCCGTACGCCTTTCCGGGTCGAAAGCGCCTGTTGCCGGTGTTTTGATTACATGTAATCTTTTTCAATAATTGCCAGCGCATCGGCAAGCCGGTCGATCGTCTCTTCCGCGAGCGATTCGTTCCACGAGATCAGCAGATGTTCGCGCAACGCCTTTTCCGCCAGCGGGCAGCAATGTTCATACTCCGGAACGACCTGGCACTGGGGGAGGGTCCACGGGATACCACTCGATCCGAAGACCCGTTTTTCTGCGAACCACGGCTGCTGGTAGATGATGGAGGTATAGGTCGGCGCGGCCGGGATGCCGTGCTCCTGCAACGCCTTGGCGATCGCCGGTTTGAGGGTCTCGGCGTCGTCCCGCTTCACCCGGAGGCGGAGGAACCAGTACACGGAGACCCCTTTTTCCGGGATGCTCCCGATCTCGAAAAGGGAGGAGCCGGCGAGCCGTTGCCCGAGCCGTGCGGCAAGTGCCCGGCGATGCTGGACAAACCCGGGAAGCCGCCGGAGTTGCACCCGCCCGATCGCGGCCTCCAGTTCGGTCATCCGGTAGTTGAGCCCGGCGAAATCACCGACCCCGGGCTGGCCGAAGGTTTTTCCACGGTCGGCGAAGCTCTTCGCGCGCCAGTAGAGTTTTTCGTCGCTCGTGAGCACCATGCCGCCTTGTCCGCCGGAGGTATGGTGTTTGCCGCTCATGAGGCTGAACGCTGCGAGCGTGCCGAAGCTTCCGCAGGGGCGGCCGTTCCAGGTGGCGTCGTGCGCCTGTGCGACATCCTCGATCACCGGCAGCCCATGTTCCCGGGCGACTTCCATGATCGCATCCATGTCGCACGGCTCCCCGGCGATGTGGGCGACGATGATCGCGCGCGTCCGTTCGGTGATCACCTTGCGGATCGCCTCCGCCGTCACGTTGAAGGTCCGCCCGTCGGTATCGGCAAAGACGGGGATGAGCAGGTGGAAAAGGATCGGCGAGACCGCGCCGGGGTCGGTAATCGGCGGGCAGACCACCTCCGAACCGGGGGGAAGGTCGAGCGCGGCGAGCGCGGTATGGATCGCGGCAGTGCCGGAGCTGGTCGCCGTGGCGAACCGGGTGCCGACATGGGCGGCAAACTCCTGTTCATAAGCGTCGACCTCCACGCCGCCGTAGCGGTCAAAGGCTGTATATTCCTGCCGGGCGGTCCGGATGGCGGCGAGGGCGGCGGCCTCTTCCGCCTCGGAGATGAGGCTGCGCCGGAAAGCGCCGGGAGGGCAGAGCGGTTGGGCGGGGGCGGAAGGAGCGGAATCGGTGGAAACGGGTTGCATCCATCTGGTATCTACTGGTATCCTTATTTGGTCAAGCTTGAAAAAGAAATCTCTTTTGAGATGCTCGCTTCCTCTTTCCCGTCGATGGCCGACCACCCGCTACCAGATTTTTACACCGGCTTGGAGCAGATGCTCCAGAAGCCTTCGCAGCTTCCGCTTTACCGGCAGGTGGCTTCCGTGCTGTCGGGGTCGATCCGGGCCGGTCGGCTGGGAGCGGGTGAAAAACTGCTTTCAGAGCGGCAACTGGCGCAGCAGCTCGGCATCAGCCGGAAAACGGTCCGCGCTGCTTTTCTGGAACTGGTGGAAGCACGCCTGATCGCCCCGGCTCACGGCCTCGGCTACCACGTCTGCGAAACGGTGGAACCCCGCCGCTTCCGCTATTTGGTGCCGGAATCGTTCGAGCCGAATCCGCACGGGAAGCGCTCCCCCTATTTTGACTGGTTTCACAAGGCGGGCGGGGAGGCGGAGGCGAGTCTCCACTACGTCTACGCCCCGGACACCGCCGCTTTTCGCGACCTTCTGGAAACGCCGCCGCCCGGTTACGACGGCATCCTGGTTTTTCGCCCGTCGCAGCCGTGGCTCGACGTTCTGTTCGATCTTCCGGAGGGGGTGTTGCGCAGGCTGCCGATCCTCGTCGTCAACCGCGACCGGGTACCTGCGGGGGTCCACTTCGTCAGCGCCGACCACTTCGGCCAGACCCGGCTCGCCACCGGGCATCTCCTCTCGCTCGGCCACCGGCGGGTCGGCTACATCGGCGGTTTTTTCGAGATCGGCTACCTCCACCGCACCTGGGAAGGGTACGAGGCCGCGCTGCGGGAAGCCGGGCTGGTCCCGCTGGAGGAAGACCGGCTGCTGCTCGACCATACCCGGCCTGAAGCGATGAAGGAGGAGATCGCCGCCTTTCTCGACCGGCGCGGCTTTTCGGGGGTGGTGATCGGCGGCGGTGCGTTCCTGCAACCCTTTGAGGAGGTCTATCTCTCCCGGGGCATGGTGATCCCCCGCGAGCTTTCGGTCGTCGCCAGCACGGAAAAAGGGATGCTCGAGGCATTGACCGTCCGATGGAGCGCCTGCCTCTTCCCGACCGTGGAAGTGGCGCGCCAAAGCCTGGAGGTGCTCATGGAGATCAGCCGCGGCCAATGGGAAACCCCGGCGGCGGTGCTGGTCCCGCCGGAGTTCACCCCCGGCGCGACGGCGATCCGCCACGCGTCATCCTGACTCAGCCCGTGCGTGGGAGAAAAGCCGGTTGATGTTGCGGCCAAGCTCTGGTAGGTAGGAGTGGAAAATGGGGACAAATGGGTAAAACGACGGCCAAAACGACTTGAAACGCGAGCCACAGACACCACCTCCCGAACTGGTCATCGGGCTGATTGGCGCGGTCGGCACCAATGCTCACCCGATCAGCGAATGTCTCACCGAGCCGCTCGCGAGTGTCGGCTACCGTTTGCACGAGATTCACGCCATCGACCTGCTCGCCCGCTTCCGGGGGCTGGAGCCGAACCCGGTCCCCGCGCCGCTTCACGACTATTACCACACGCTGATGGATGCCGGAAACCAGTTCCGCGCGCGGGTGGAGTCGAACGCCGTCTTTGCCTACCTCGCCATGTCGGCGATCCGGGAGGCCCGGCTCTGCCACGGGGGCGACCCGTTCACGCCGCTGCCCGGGGTGGCTTACCTGGTCCGTTCGCTCAAAACACCGGAGGAGATCCGCGCCCTGCGCGAGGCATACGGCCAGAGTTTCATCGCCCTGGCCGCCTATTCGCCCAAAGCGGCGCGCCGCGACTACCTGCGGGAGCGGATCAGAAAATCGGTCCCCGCATCCGGCAACGAGGAGATCGACCACCTCGTCACCACCCTGTTGCGTCGCGACGAGGTGGAGCCCGACAATGCCTTTGGCCAAAACCTTGAAGCGACCTTTCCGCTGGCCGACTTTTTTGTCGAAACCGCCGGGAGCCGCGAAGCGTTGCAGAAGTCGGTCACGCGCATCGTGGAGCTTCTTTTCGGTAATGTTTTCCACGCCCCTTCGCGCGACGAGTACGGGATGTTTCACGCCGTCTCCGCAGGGGTGCGCTCCTCGTCGCTCGCCCGGCAGGTGGGGGCCTCCATCTGTACGGACGAAGGGGAGATCATCGCGCTCGGGTGCAACGACGTGCCGAAGGCGGGCGGCGGGCTTTATTGGGAGGGGGATGAAGGCGACAGCCGCGATCACCTGCGGGGGCACGACTCCAACGACGGCATGAAGCGGCTTTTCGTGCGCGACATCCTCGGTCGCCTGAAAACGAGCGGCTGGCTTCGTGAACCGTTGCAGACCTTGAGCGAGGAGGAACTCTTCGAAACGGCGATGGAACCCGACTCGCTGCTGCGGCGGGCGGAGTTGATGAAAGTCATCGAATATGGCCGCTCCGTCCATGCCGAGATGGCCGCGCTGATGGATGCCGTCAAGCGGGGGATCACGGTGAAGGGATGCACCCTCTACACGACCACCTTTCCGTGCCACAACTGCGCCAAGCATATCGTTGCTTCCGGGGTGCGCCGGGTTGTCTATGTCGAGCCGTACCCGAAGAGCTTCACCCACAAGCTCTATGCCGACTCGATCTGGCTCGACGGGGCGGGGGAGGGGAACGGGGCGGCGACCGCCGTCCGCTTCGAGCCGTTTGTCGGGATTTCGCCGCGCCAATACCTCCTGCTGTTTTCAATGGGCCGCCTGGAGCGCAAGAGCAACGGGAAAGTCGCCCCGTGGCGGGCGGAACAGGCGGGCCTGCGCCATTCCGACCACCCGGCGGCGTGCCTCGCGCGGGAACAGGCGGCGCTCGACCATTTCCGGGCGTTGCTGCTCAAGGCGAAAGTCCGCCCCGGGAATAAAAGCTTCTGGAACCTGTTTGAAAAAGAGAGCCGGAAGGGCGCGCCCGTCGCTGCAAAACCTGCCGCTTTGAAAGGGTAGCGAAGAATCTTTGCAATCCGCGCAGGTCCGGTCTTGTCGTGGCGCGGAAATCGCTCTATCTTCCTCACAAAAATCGCCATCCCCGCTTTCGCCCGGACGATTTTTTCACTCAAACCACCTCCACAAGACTCCGTTTCGATCCTCGTATCCACGTTTCACCGCCACTCCCGTCTCACCTTCGCTACCCTTTGACCGTTTCTTTTCCCTATGTCTGATCTGAACCCCGCCCTCAAAAAAAATGCTCTCTCCACTGATGTCGAAATCAAAGGCTCCCTCTCGTTTGAAGAGGTTTTGAGCTTTGACGGAAGGCTGGAAGGTGAAATCTCCTCAAAAGGGGTTTTGACCATCGGCCCCAACGCCATCGTCAAGGGGGAGATCAGGACCCAGTCGGTCATCATTCGCGGCACGGTTGAAGGGAATGTCACGGTCACCGACCGGTGTGAACTCCGTGGAAACGCCCGGCTGCACGGCGATCTCTCCGCCTCTTCGCTGGTGATGGAGGAAAACGTGACGATGATCGGCCAGATCAACGTCTCCCCCGCCGAGTCCGAATCAGGGGTCATCCGTCCGTTCGCCTTTGTCAAACAGGCGATTACCGGCGGTTTGTAAGGTCATCGGTTGGAAAAAAGCCTCTCTCTACCGGGAGCAGAGGCTCTTGTGAATTTCCGCTACGATTTCTTCAATATCGTAGCGGTAATGCCACGCGGGGTAGTGCCGCTGGAATTTGCCGACATCGCTGATCCACCAGATGTGGTCGCCGATCCGGTTCTCCTCCTTGTACGACCAGGCGAGTTTCCTGCCGCAGATCCGCTCGCATAATGCGATCGCCTCCAGAATGGAGCAGTTCGAATGGCGGCTGCCGCCGATGTTGTAGACTTCGCCGGGGCGGGGATTCTGGAAATAGTGCCAGAATGCTTCGACGAGATCGTAGCTGTGGATATTGTCGCGCACCTGTTTGCCCCCATAGCCGAAGACCTGGTAGGGGCGTTGCTGAAGGGTGCATTTGAGCAGGTAGGCGAGGAAACCGTGCAGTTCCGTCCCTGCATGGGCCGGGCCGGTCAGGCAACCACCTCGGAAACAGGCGGTTTTCATGCCAAAATAGCGCCCGTACTCCTGCACCAGCACGTCGGCGGCGACCTTGCTCGCGCCAAAGAGGGAGTGTTTGGTCCGGTCGATCGACATTCCTTCGTCGATCCCGTTGGCGTAGCGGTGCCCGGGTTCGATCTCCCAGCGCAGCGGCGTTTCCACCAGCGGCAGCCGGTTCGGGGCGTCGCCGTAGACCTTGTTGGTGCTCGTAAAGATGAAGATCGCTTCGGGCGCGTGTTTGCGGGTTGCTTCCAGGAGATTGAGCGTCCCGTTGGCGTTGACCGAGAAGTCGGTAAACGGATCGCGCACCGCCCAGTCATGGGAAGGTTGGGCCGCCGTGTGGACCACCAGTTCGATCGAAGCCCCCCCGTGCCGGAAAAGGCCGTCGATCGCCTCGCCATCGCGGATGTCGAGGTCGTGGTGCGTGTAACGGGGCAGCGTCTCTTCCAGTTGGCAGCGGGTCCGGCGGGTGGAGGCTTCCACCCCGAAAAACCGCGCCCGCATGTCGTTGTCGATACCGGTCACCCGATAGCCTTCGCCATGAAAACGCTTCACCGTTTCAGACCCGATCAGACCAGCCGAACCCGTGACCATCACCTGTTTCATGAATGCAATCTCCGCCGACCCCTTGTCGGGGCCGTGCCAGGAGAAACGCATTCGGAGGGTCAACAGCGCCTCTTTTGGTCGAAAAAGGGGCGGGGCCCTACAACTGCCGGATGGTGGAAAGGCCGTATGCCTTGAGCAGTTCGTCCTCCATTTCGCGGACTTCCTTCGCGTCGAGAATCAGTTCGCCCGGGTCTTCCTCCAGTTTGATCCGGTGAAAGCCCTCCACGGGGGAGGCCACCGCCTTTTCCACATCGTCGAGGCTCTTGAGCGGCACGCCGTTGATTTCCTTGACCTCCACGGCGCGGATCGACTCGTAGCCGAGCGTGGCCGGGGAGGGGAGCACCTGGCTGATCACCACAATCCGCTCGCGCGGGTCGTCGGCGAAAAGACTCTGCTGGTATTTATCGTAGTAAACGAAGCGTTCCGGCGCTTTCTTTAACCATTCCTGCCCCCATTCGCGCAGGTACTGGCGTGAAAGCTCCTGGAGGACGATGCCGCCGAGGATGTAGTAGCGGGGCGCGCGGTCGATGATGTACGGCTCGATGATCGACTCGCCCGAAGCGCGGTGGGTCAGCTTGACTTCGGCCTGAAACTCCCTGCCGTCGCGCCATCCGGCAAAAGCGACGTTCTCCCCGTCGAAATGGAGCGTGGAGAGGTAATGAATGAGCGAGATTTTGCCATACCGGGCATCGTCATAGTTGCCATCCTGGTCGATCGCCTTGCCATCGACGCTCAACAAAACATCGCCGGCGACGATCCCGGCTTTTTCCCCGGGGCTCCCCTTGAGCACGTCGGTCACGTAGACCCCTCCCTTGCCGTTGGGGAGTTTGGCGTAGCGCCGCAGTTGCGGGTCGCGCAGGTTGGAGAAGGCGATGCCCGCCCGGGGGAAGCCGCGATACGGCTGGGCCTCGGCGGCTTTGAGGAAATGGCGGATGACCGGGGCCGGGATGACATCGGCATTCTGGCTGCGCGGGTCAAACCGCTGGAGCAGCCCGGTCAGTTTTCCGTTGCGGACGACCGGGGTGGTGAAGCTCCCCTCCCGCGGCTGGAGCGCGGAGGTGAGCCGGTAGACGAGAAACGACGCCGTATCGGTCGGGTAGGAGGAGACCTCCACCGCTGTCAGGAGCGCGCCGGTGCTCAAAAGATTGCCGTTGTTCTCCAGTTGCCAGACGTGGAGCTGTTCGCCGACTTTCGACTCTTCGATCTCCAGCGGGCGGAACCCCTCGAGAAAACCGTCCTTCGACGGCTTGAGGAGGGCAAGGTTGCTTTCGTAATCGACGATTTCCACCTGTGCGGGGACTTTCTCGCTGCTGTCGGGTTTTTCGAGTTCGAGGTAGGTGGTGTTGGCGACCAGTTCCGCCGTCACCAGCACCCGGTTGCCCGGCAGGAGCGCGCCGATGGCGCTCCGCTGGTAGGGCGGGCGTTTGCTCCAGGGACGGAAAAAGTCGTAGTTCTGGTTGGTGGAATGAACGCGCACCACGGAGAGCGGCGACTCGTCCACGCTGGTTTTCTTGTCGCCCTCGACCGGTTTGGGAGCGGCTTCCTTTGCCCGGAGGCCGGTGGGAAGAAAGGTGACGAGAAGGAGGGCGCAACTCCAGAGGGCGAAGCGGCGCGGGTTCATGAGAGCGGCGGGAGAAAAAGCGGAAAACATCTTGAAGAAAATGCTCATGAATCATGCAGGTTAGAATTGCGGCTTGTCGGAAAGGTTCGATTCCAGGCGGACCTGGTAACGCTGCCTGATCCGCTCCCGCGCTTCGTCCACGGCGCTTCGTTCCAGCACGATCGGCCGGCCGAGCCCGACCGTTTTGATCACGTAATCGTCCGCCGGTTTTTCAAACGCATTGGCGAGATCGGTCAGCGTCCGGATCTTCACGCCGTTGACTTCGTCGACGATCGCTCCCCGGAAATCGGTGAGGTAGGTGTTGATCGGGTCGGGCAGGACGCCGCTTAGAACGATCACTTCGGGCCGTTCCAGATAGAGCGCGTCGGTCAGGTAAAAGTTGTAAAAGAAGCGCAACCGGAGGTCGTCGATCGACGACGCCTGAAGGAAATCGCGCGAAAGCGGCTGGAACAGGAGGCCGCCGAAGAGAACATACCGGGGGCTGATGTCGTACTGGTTGGCCTGGATCTGGTAAGGCCACGCCTGCCGGAAGGAGACGGTCACCTCCTGCTCCTTCTTGTCGCGAAGAACCTTCAAAACCACGCTGTCCCCCTTGAACTTCCGCTCGACGATCTCGGGCATCTGCACCCGCTCGTTGTCGAGCATGATGAAGCCGTCGCTCTCCACGTCGTGGCCGTCGATGCCCAGCAGCACATCGCCCGGAAGCAGGAGGCCGTCCGAATCGCCCTTTTTCGCCACGGAACTGATCAGGACTCCCCGGCCATCGTCGGGCAGGCCGAGCGCGCGGCGCTGGGCGGGGTTGACGAGCGGGAAGGTGGTGATGGCGAGGTCCATGTAGTGGTCGTAATGGCCGTCCTCAATATCCTTGAGGAAGCGCTTGACCACGGAGACCGGGATCATATACCCGACGTTCTGCGCCACGCTGCCGCCATACCCCTGAAAGGCGACGCCGACGACCTTGCCATCCTGCACGACCGGGCCGCCGCTGTTGCCGGGGTTGATCGCGGCATTGGTCTGGATGGAGAGGTGGGCATCTGCGGCGGAGTGGGAGTAGGTCTGAAAATCGACCCGCGAAACGACCCCGGTGGTGACCGAAAGGCGGTTGCCGCCGATCGGGTAACCGTAGACCGAGACACTCGACTCGATCTGCGGGATCTCGTCGGTAAACGGCAGCGCGACCGTATCGTTGAAAAAGGCGGGATCGGTGACCGTCAGGACGGCGACATCGCAGTCGTGCGCCACATGCAGCACCTTGGCGATGTAGCGTTTCGGATCGTTCTCCCGGTCGATGGAGATAAACCGCGCGTTGCTGACGACGTGGGCATTGGTGACGATCCGGTTGCCTTCGATGACAAACCCGGCACCGGTGCCGCTGTTGACATTGCCGGGCATCCACGGGACGCGGTAGTTCGGTTCCTGTTCGGTTACTGAAACACGAACAAGGCTTTTACGAACCTCCGCGATGGAAATGGCGGAAAGTTGCCACGGGGCGAAAACGAGAAAAACGAGGGCAAGAAAACGCATAAAGCAACACTGAGAGGAAGCCATGATGGTAAACCGGAGTGGGAGAATAGCAATCGGCTGTTAAAAAAAAACCAGACGGGGAAACCGTGCTTATCGACTGTCCCAGGGTGAGGGGAACGAACGCCACCCGAGCTGCTGGAGGGTGGCGAGCACGATAAAGCGCGGGACGATTGAGAGGTAACGTCGCCAGAGACGCCGCGGCTCACAGCAGAGGCGGAAAAACCACTCGAGACCGGCGCGCTGAATCCAGCCGGGAGCCTGGCGGACCTGGCCTGAATGGAAATCAAATGCGGCGCCGACCCCGATCATCAAGGTCGTCGGCAGGCGGTCGAGAAAAGCGGCCATAAACCGGTCCTGCTTCGGGGTGCTCAGGCCGATCCAGGTGATATCGGGCCGGACTTCGGCCATGGTCGCGGCAAGGGCGGCCTCTTCCCCGGCGTTCAAGCTCCGAAAGGGGGGGGAGTAGGTCCCGACCACTTCCAGCCCCGGCAGCCGTGCCGTCAGCCTTTCCTTGAGCTGGTCGGCCACCCCCGGTTTGCCTCCATAAAAAAAGTGCCGGAAACCGTATTCGCGCCCCCGGTCGCAGATCGCCAGCATCAGGTCGGGGCCGTAGACACGGTCCATCTCCCGGTGTCCGGCCAGCTTCCCGAACCAGACCATCGGCATCCCGTCGGGAGTGGTCAAAAAAGAGGCGTTGAAGATCTGTTTGAGCGATGCGTCATCCTGCGCGTCAATGACGCCATGCACGCCGGTCGCGGTGATGTATCCCTTGCGCTGGTCATGGATTGCCCATCGGATCGCCTCCCATGCCTTTGCCTGATTGAGAACCGAAACGCCGACGCCGAGCACATTGACGCGCTCCATGGAGGCCTGCTCCGGGTTTTGCGGGGCGACTCTCTTTTCCATAAGCAGAGGTCAATGAATCACCTGCGGGCCATCCTTCCCTCCCGGGATCAATCGGCGGTGTCGCTTTCAGGCGTATCGGGGTTTTCGTCCGCTTCGCCATCGACCATCGTTTCCACTCCGGCGTCTTCATCCTCCTCGTCGGGGACGACCGGTGCGACGGCGGAAAGTTTCTCGTTGCGGCGCAGGTCCATCAGCTTGACCCCCATGGTGTTGCGACTGGTCTCGCGGATTTCGCTCACGCGCGTGCGGACCATCTGCCCCTTGTTGGTGATCAGCATCAACTCGTCGGTTTCCAGCACGGTCAATGCGCCGATGACGTTTCCGGTCTTGTCGCCGGTTTTCATGGTGATGATCCCCTTGCCGCCGCGGGCCTGCGGGCGGTAATCGTCAAACGGCGTCCGTTTTCCGATGCCGTTTTCCCCGGCCACCAGGAGTTGCGCCTCGGGGTTGACGATCGCCATGGCGATGACCTTGTCTCCCTTGGCGGGGCGGATGCCCCAGACGCCGACGGTGTCGCGCCCCTGGTCGCGGAGTTCCCCTTCACTGAAGCGGAGGCTCATCCCCGATTCGGTGATCAGGACGATGTGGTCGGGCCCGGTGGTCATTTTGGCGTCGATTAGCCGGTCGCCTTCCTCGATCTTGATGGCGATAATCCCCCCCTTGCGGATGTTCCGGAAGTCGGAAAGGTTCGACTTCTTGACGGTGCCGCTGCCGGTGGCAAAAACGATGTGAAGCTGGTCGTCCCAGGTGTTGTCGACGATCGACTGGCCCGAACCGCTTGTCTTCGCCTGAATGCGAAGGGTGGCGGCGATTTTTTCATCCTCACGAAGCTGGAGGATGTTGGCGATCGAACGCCCCTTGGAGGCGCGGCCCATTTCGGGGATTTCAAACACCCGTTCGATGTAGCAACGCCCGGTCTGGGTGAAGAACATCAGGTAATCGTGGGTGGTGGCGGTAAAGAGGTGTTCGACGAAGTCGTCCTCGTCGGTTTCGTTGATCCCGTCGCGCGTGACCATCCCCTTGACTCCCTTGCCCCCCCGGCGCTGGGCGCGGTAGGCGCTCGCGGCGGTCCGCTTGATGAAGCCGTTGTGGGTGATGGTGATGATCGTCCCTTCGTTGGAGATCAGGTCTTCGAGCGACATGTCGCCTTCTTCGGAGGTGATCTCCGTCAGCCGCGGGGTGGCATGGCGTTCCCGGATAGCGCGCAGTTCGCTCTTGATGATCTCGAAGACGCGGACGTCGCGGGCCAGGATGTCGAGCAGGTCCTTGATCTTTTCAACCAGCGCACGGTATTCATTGGAGATCTTGTCGTGCTCCAGGCCGGTCAACTGATAGAGGCGGAGGTCGAGAATCGCGTTGATCTGCGTTTCGCTAAAGAGGTACAACCCGCCTTCGGCGATGCGCGCTTCGCTCCGGATCAGGATACCGAGATTTTCGACGGTCTTTCGCGGGAACTTGTATTCCATCAGGCGCGACTTGGCTTCGTCGCGGTTGGAGGAACTCCGGATGATTTTAATGAAATCATCCATGTTCGCCATGGCGAGGAGGTAACCCTCAAGGATCTCGGCCCGGTCTTCCGCCTTGCGTAGTTCATAACGGGTCCGCCGCAGGACGACTTCCTGCCGGTGTTCGATGTAGGCGGTGTTGGCTTCCTTGATCGAAAGCAGCTTCGGCCGCCCGTGGTCGATCGCCAGCATGGTGATCGGGAACGACGATTCGAGCGCGGTATACTTGTAAAGGTTGTTGATGACGACGCGCGGGATGGCGTCGCGCTTGAGTTCGATCACCACGCGGGTCTTTTCGTCCGACTCGTCGCGGATCGCGCTGATGTCGCTCAAGACCTTTTCGTTGACCAGTTCGGCGATCCGGCTCACCAGCGTCGCCCGGTTGACGTTGTACGGGATTTCGGTGATGACGATCTGCTCGCGGCCGTTGCGGATCTCCTCCAGGTGGAGTTCCCCGCGCACGCGGACGCTGCCGCGCCCCGTCTCGGTATATTGCCTGATCCCGGCGGTGCCGAGAATCTTGCACCCGGTCGGGAAATCGGGACCCTTGACAAACTGGCGCAGTTCCTCGTGCGTGATATCGGGGTGGTCGATCTGCGCGCAGATGCCGTCGATGACTTCGCCCAGGTTGTGGGGAGGCATGCTGGTGGCCATCCCGACGGCGATCCCGGTGCCGCCGTTGACGAGCAGGTTGGGCCACGCGGCGGGGAGCACGGTCGGCTCCTTGCTCGTTTCGTCGTAGTTCGGGACGAAATCGACCGTATCCTTGTCCATGTCGTCCATCAGCCCGGCCCCGAGGTGGGTCATGCGGGCTTCCGTGTAACGCATGGCGGCGGGAGGATCGCCTTCCACCGAGCCGAAGTTCCCCTGGCCATCGATCAGGCATTCGCGCATCGCCCACGGCTGCGCCATGTTGACGAGCGTCGGGTAGATGACCGCTTCCCCGTGCGGGTGGTAGTTCCCGCTGGTGTCGCCGCAGATCTTGGCACACTTACGATGCTGCCGGTTGGGGAAGAGCGAAAGGTCGTGCATCGCGAAGAGGATGCGCCGCTGCGACGGCTTGAGGCCATCGCGCGCGTCCGGCAGGGCGCGCGAGATGATGACGGACATCGAGTAGTCGAGGAACGACTTCGACATCTCCTCGGCTACGTTGATCGGCTCTATTTTTTCGTCTTGATATGAGGACATCGGCTAGGGAAAAGCAGGCGTGATTCGGAAAGGGCGGGGGAGTGGCGTCAGATGTCGAGGTTGCGCACGTTCAGGGCGTTGTCTTCGATGAAGGCGCGGCGCGGCTCGACCACGTCGCCCATCAGGATGGTGAACATCTTGTCGGCTTCGACGGCGTTGCTTTCGTTGAGGTCGACCTTGAGCAGGCGGCGTTTCTCGGGGTTCATCGTTGTCTCGAAAAGCTCCTTGGCGTTCATTTCACCCAGCCCCTTGAATCGTTTGATCTGCACCCCGCGCCGCCCGAGTTCGCGGATGGTGTGGAGGATCTGCGGAATGGAAAAGATCGGCGTGATCGCCGCGCGTTCCCCTTCGCCTTCGACCAGTTCAAAGATCGGCGTTTCGTTGCGGGCGTAATGTTCGAGTTTCAGGCCGCGTTCGGAGAGCTGGTCGAGGATCTTGCGGACCGTGGCCGATTCGTGAAGCTCCACCAGTTTCCCGCGCCGGCGCGGCGCGCCGTTGTTGCGGGAGGAACGGGAGGTCGGCAGGACGACGGTGCCGTTTTCGCCGTTCTCCTCGTCGTTGGACTCGATCGCGTAAAGGGCGAGATCAGGGTTTTCGTCGTGAAAGGCGCGGACCGACTCCTCGCGCAGGAAATAACGGACAAACTCGTCGTTGCCGTGCCGTACCTTGACGAGGTAGATCGGCAGCTTGCCGGTCTCCTGGTCGCGGGCGGCGAGGTAACCTTCGAAATCGCCGCCGTGACGCCGGATCGCGTCGCTGAATTTGTCGAGGCGCTCCAGCAGGTCAAGGATTTCCCGGAGCTGGTCGGCGCTGAACAGCTTGTCGTCGGCAAGGTTGTGCAGGCGGAGGTCTTCGAGCGCGAGCGAGATCAGGATCTGGTTGAGTTGCAGGTCGTCGGCGACATATTCCTCCCGCTTGCGCCGCTTGATCTGGTAGAGCGGCGGCTGGGCGATGTAGATCTTCCCGGCTTTGACCAGTTCGGGCATCTGCCGGTAGAAGAAGGTCAAAAGCAGGGTGCGGATGTGGGAGCCGTCGACGTCGGCGTCGGTCATGATGATGATCTTGCCGTAACGGAGGCGCTCCATGTTGAAGGAGCCTTCGGTCTCGCCGCCGCCGATGCCGGTGCCGATGGCGGTGATCATCGTCTGGATTTCGGTGTTCTGGAGCACCTTGTCGAGCCGGGCCTTTTCGACGTTGATCAGCTTGCCCCGGATCGGGAGGATCGCCTGGTGACGGCGGTCGCGCCCCTGTTTGGCGGAGCCGCCTGCGGAGTCGCCCTCGACGATGTAGAGTTCGGTGAATTCCGGGTTGCGTTCCGAGCAGTCGGCCAGCTTGCCGGGGAGCCCTCCGCCGGTCAGGGCGCTCTTGCGGACGGTTTCACGCGCACGCCGGGCGGCTTCCCGGGCACGGGCGGCCATCAGCGCCTTTTCGATGATCTTCTTGGCAACCGCGGGCGTCTGGTCGAAATAGGTCATCAACCCGTCGTAAACGATGGAGGAGACGATCCCGTCGACCTCGGTCGTCGTCAGCTTGACCTTGGTCTGCGACTCAAAGCTCGGGTTCGGGTGCTTGATCGAGATGACCGCCGTCAACCCTTCGCGGACGTCGTCACCGGAAATGGCGGCGTCCTTCTCCTTCACGAGGTTGTTGCTCTTGGCGTACTGGTTGATGGTCCGCGTCAGGGCGCTGCGGAAACCGGTCAGGTGCGTCCCGCCGTCCGGGTTCGGAATGGCGTTGGTGTAGCAGAGGATCTGGTCGTTGAACGAGTCGTTGTACTGCATGACGACGTCGAGGTACATGTCGTCCTCGACTTCGACCTGATCCTTGTTGCGGAAGCTGACCTTGCGCTTGCCGCCGAGCACGATCGGTTTCGGGTGAAGCAGGTGCTTGTTTTCCCCGAGCTGGCGGACGAATTCCTCAATCCCAAGTTTGTAGAAGAACAGCTCGCGCCGGATCGGTTCGACCCGTTCGTCGGCGAGGGTGATTTCCAGCCCCGGGTTGAGGAAGGCGAGTTCCCGCAGGCGGGCGGCGAGTTTGGGAAACTGGAACTCCTGGGTGATCGTGAAGATCGTCGGATCGGGCAGAAAGGTGATCAGGGTCCCGGTCTTGGAGGCGTCCTTGACTTCGCCGATGACGGTGAGCTTCTGCGTGGTGACGCCCCGTTCGAACGACATCTGGTGGACCTTGCCGTCGCGGATGACCTCGACCTTGAACCAGTCCGAAAGGGCGTTGACGCACTTCGCGCCGACCCCGTGCAGGCCGCCGGAGTATTTGTAGGCTCCCTGGCCGAACTTCCCGCCTGCGTGCAGGTTGGTCAGGACCAGTTCGAGCGCCGGAATCTTGAACCGGGGGTGAATATCGACGGGAATGCCGCGCCCGTTGTCCCGGAGCGACGCCGAGCCGTCCGCATGGAGGACGATATCAATCTTCGTGCAATGTCCGGCGAGGTGTTCGTCGATCGAGTTGTCGAGCACCTCAAAGATACAGTGGTGCAGGCCCCGTTCGTCGGTCGGCCCGATGTACATCCCCGGCCGCTGGCGCACCCCGGCCAGACCTTCGAGCTTGTCGATCTTGGAAGCGTCGTAAAGCTGATCGACAGGTTGCGGCGGTGCGGAAATCTCATGGGTGTCGTTGGAAGCAGCGGTGTCGTCAGTCGATGACATAAGTCAAAAAAAAGAGAGAGATCGGGGAAAAGCTTAAAGGCATGACGCTAGCGGTAAAGCGGGCGGGACGCCAACCTTTTTTTCCGGTGCGCCCCCCAAGTGGTTGCGTTGCGGCGGGTTGTGGTACACAAGATATGGAACAAGCCTGAAAAAAGGGGTGTTTGCAGCGGTTTTGAGGGTTCTTTTATCGGATCGGGGGCTATGGCGGGACGGGTGAAAACGACCTCGTGCCCTGATTCCACTGGAAATCCCGAACCAAAGGATTACACTTGGCCACTTTTTAGAATGCCCTTCGACATCAAAGCTCTTGTAAGTGAACGTTTCGGGGAGAATTACGAACTCCACGAGCGTCACATCAACCGAACCCTGGTGACGGTGCAGAGGACCATCGGGTTCGACAAAGTCTACGCCCGAGCCTGCGGGGCCTACCTCTATGACAAGGAGGGGACGGCTTACCTCGACTTCCTGAGCGGCTACAGTGTTTACAATATCGGGCGCAACCACCCCGTCGTCAAACAGGCGTTGCACGACGTGCTCGACCTCGACCTGCCCAACATGGTGCAGATGGATTGCTCGCTTTTGAGTGGGCTGCTGGCCGAGGCGCTTCTGAAAAAACTGCCCGATCATCTCAACTCGGTCTTTTTCTGCAACTCCGGGACGGAGGCGATGGAAGGGGCGATCAAGTTTGCCCGTTCGGCCACGGGGCGGTCCGGGTTGATCTCGCTCAACAGCGCGTTTCACGGGTTGAGCCTCGGCTCGCTCTCGGTGATGGGGTGTGAAAGTTTCCGCGACGGCTTCGGCCCCTACCTGCCGGACTGCGCCTCGGTGGCGCTTGGCGATCTCGCCGCGCTGGAGCAACTGCTCGCGAGCAAGCGTTTCGCCGCGTTCATCGCCGAACCGGTGCAGGGGAAGGGGGTCCACTATCCGCACGACGACTTCTTCAACCGTGCGCAGGAACTCTGCCGCCAGCATGGGACGCTTTTCATCTGCGACGAGGTGCAGACCGGCCTCGGGCGCACCGGGCGGTGGTGGGGGTTTGAACACTGGGGGCTGGAGCCTGACATCATCACCGTCGCCAAGTCGTTGAGCGGCGGCTACGTCCCGGTCGGGGCGATCGTGATGCGACGCGATATTTACCAGAAAACCTTCAGCCGCCTCGACCGCTGCGTGGTCCATTCCTCGACCTTCGGGCGCAACAACCTCGCCATGGCGTGCGGGCTTGCGACCTTGCAGGTGATGGAGGATGAGGACCTGGTCGCCAATGCCGCGCGGATGGGGCAGCGGCTCAAGGAAAAGATCGAAGCGCTCAAGGAACGCCACACCCTCATCAAGGAAGTGCGCGGCAAGGGGCTGATTCTCGGGATCGAGTTTCAGGAACCGAAGGAGTTGAGCGCGCGGCTCGGGTGGAAGTTCCTCCACCGGGTTGAAAAGGAGCTTTTCCCGCAGATGATTGTGACGACGCTCCTGAGCAAGCACCGGATTTTGAGCCAGGTCTCCTCCCATGGGCTTGATGAGATCAAGATCCTCCCGCCGCTGATGATCGGGGATCGCGAGATCGATCTCTTCGTCGACGGGCTCGACCAGGTGCTCGGCCTCTGCCGCAAATTCCCGGGGCCGATCTGGGATCTCGGGGCCAATTTCGTCCGCACCTCCCTCAAAAAATAGCCTTTCTGCCATGCCTGCCTCCCCAAGCCTCCCCCGCTCCCTTTCAACGATGTTGGAAACCGGTGGTGCGGAGCAGGCGGGGGCGGCGGTGCATCTCGACCTCGACGGGGCGTGGGACGCGGCGCTTCTCGAAGAGGCCGCCCCCGGTTTGCCGACCTGGAACGGCCGGGCCTGGGGGCCGCGCCTCCGGTTCATCGCGCCCCGGCGGGAGATGGAACTTTTTTACGAAGAGGTGCGCCCGTCGCTCGCGCCGTTCCTTCTCTACGGGTCGGGCGATTTTCACCACCTCGCCGCCCTCTGGCTTCGCCGGTGGGAGGAGCCGTTTACGCTCATCAGTTTCGATAATCACCCCGACTGGGACATCCGCCCGCCGCACTGGTGCTGCGGCAGTTGGGTCAGCCGGGCGCTCACCCTGCCGCTCCTGGAGGAGGCGAGCGTCTGGGGTTGCGGCAATTTTGAACTGGAGTGGCCCGGCCGCCTTTTCGCCAACCACCGGGGGTTGCGCAGCGGCCGCCTGAAAGTCCGCCCCTGGGGGGAACGGCTCACCGCGCCGGAGCGGTGGCCTTCGCTGCGCAGGGAAAGCTGGCGCGAAGCGTTTCTCGAGTACGCGCAGCAGCTTTCCGGAAGGCGGGTCTATATGACCGTCGATCTCGACTGCCTGCGGGCCGAGGAGGCGGCGACCAACTGGGAAAACGGGCTTTTTGAAGCTTCGGAGGTCGCCTGGGCGCTGGAAACCGTCCATCGCCATGCCGGGAAGGTGATCGGCGGCGACCTCTGCGGTGCGTTTTCGCCCCCTTCCTACGCGCGGTTGCCGCAGCGGGTGGCGGCGAAGTGGGATCACCCGAAAATCGCCCCCCTGCCGCGCGGCGACAACCGCAACCGGGAGACGCTGCGCACGATCTGGCCCGCACTGACCGGGAGGAACGCCGCCCTCGCCACTGTTTCGTCGTGGCCGGTTGACATCGGTGCGGCTTCCGGGTTCCAATAACGGTTCATGCGTGGGAACCTGATTTCTTTCGAAGGGGGCGACGGCACCGGCAAGTCGACCCAGATCGAACGCCTCGCCCGGCGTCTCACCGCTGCCGGGCGGAGGGTCGTCCATACCCGCGAACCGGGGGGGACCCGGCTCGGGGAGGCGATCCGCGCCCTTCTCCAGACCTCCAAGGAGGGCGAGGGGATGCAGCCGGAGACCGAACTCCTCCTCTTCGCCGCCAGCCGCGCCGAACTGGTGCGGAGCGTCATCCAACCGGCGCTGGAGAGCGGAGCGATCGTGCTTGCGGACCGTTTTCTTGATTCCACCACCGTTTACCAGGGGTTGGCGCGCCGTCTCGACCCGGAGGAGGTCGCGCAGGTCAACGCCTTTGCGCTCGGCGGGTTGCGGCCCGACCTGACGCTGTTGCTCGACCTGGAGCCGCATCTCGCGCGGGAGCGGCTCACCGCCCGGCTTGCCCCCGGCGAAACGCCCGACCGGATGGAGTCGCAGCCGGAGGCATTCCACCAAGCCGTCCGCGACGGTTACCTCAAAATCGCCCGCGCCGAACCGCAACGGATTCGCCTCGTCGACGCCTCGGGCGCGGTCGACACCGTGGCGCAGAGTATTGATTCCATTCTGGAGGAGCATTTCCATGGCCTTTTCGCCCCAAGCAGCGTTTGAATTTCTGCAACGCGCCCAGACCGCGGGACGCCTTGCCCATGCCTACCTGATCACCGGCCCGACCGGTTCGGGCAAACGCGACCTCGCCTCCCGCCTCGGCTGGTTCCTTCACCGTGGAGAGGCGGCGATGCCGTCGCCCGACGCCGGGTTGAAGCTGCCCGATCTCCATACGATCGAGCCGGAGTCGAAATCGCGCCTGATCCGCGTGGAACAGACCCGCGAACTCGAAAAGTCGCTCCAGATGCGCTCTTCGATCGGCGGGCGAAAGATCGGCGTGATCCTCGATGCCGACCGGATGAACGCCGCCGCCTCGAATTCGTTTCTTAAAACCCTGGAGGAGCCGCCTTCGAACTCCCTGCTGCTGCTTCTGACGGCGCACCCGGAGATGTTGCTCGACACGATCCTTTCGCGCTGCATCCTCGTGCCGCTCATGGCTCCCAAAACGGTCGAACCGACCGGGCCGGAGCGGCAGTTGCTGGAGGTGTTGAGCCGTTTTTTTGAAAAACCGCAGGCGGAACTCGGCGAGGTTTTTCTCCTCGTTCGGGAGTTCAACCTCCTTTTGAGCGCCAGCCGCCAGATGAGCGCCGAACTCGGCGAGAGCGAACTAAAAAAGGAGGAAGCGCTCTACAAACAGACGACCGACGGCAAATGGCTGGCTGACCGGAGCGACTACTTCAAGGCGCTCGGGGAGTCGCGCTACCTTCAGGCCCGGGCCGCGCTGGTCGATCGCCTCCTGCAATGGTGGGGTGATGTCCTGCGCCAGCAACACGGCGCGGCCTCGCTCGATTTTCCCGATTACACCACGCAAACCGGGCAACTCGCCTCCCGTTTTTCCACGCCGGAAGTGTTGCGGCGCGTCGAGGCGCTTGAAGGGTTGCGCGAAAATTTCAACCGCAACGTTCAGGAACAGCTCGCCGTGGAAGTCGCCTTCCTGAAGGCATTCGGCGGGTCGTAACCGTTTTTTTACCTTATGAAACCTACGCTTCGGGTCGGCATGATCGGCTACAACTTCATGGGCAAGGCGCATTCCAACGCCTGGCGTCAAATCGGTCACTTTTTTGATCTCCCGGCCAAAGTGGAGTTGAAAACGATCTGCGGCCGCACCGCTTCGAGTGTCGAGGCAGCGCGCGAAGCGCTCGGCTGGCAGGAGGCTTCGACCGACTGGCGCGCCGTTGTGAACGATCCCGACATCGACATCATCGACATCACCACGCCCAACGACACCCACGCGGAAATCGCCATCGCCGCCGCACAGGCCGGGAAGGCGGTCCTGTGTGAAAAGCCGCTCGGGCTCGACGTGGCGCAGTGCGAAGCGATGGTCGCCGCCGTGGAAAAAGCCGGGGTGGTCAACATGGTCTGCCACAACTACCGGCGGATTCCCGCCATCGCCCTTGCCCGGCAGATGATCGAGGCCGGGGCGATCGGCAACCGCATCTACCACTACCGCGCCCGCTACGCGCAGGACTGGATCGCCGATCCGGAATTCCCGCTCGTCTGGCGACTTCAGGCGCCGATCGCCGGGTCGGGAGCGCACGGCGACATCGACGCCCATATCATCGACCTCGGGCGTTACCTCGTCGGCGAGATCACGGAAGTCTGCGGGGTAATGGAAACCTTTGTGCGGGAACGCCCGCTGGTTGACGACAGCAGCCAACGCGGGGAAGTCACCGTAGACGACGCCGTGAGCTGGGTCGGCCGTTTTGCCAACGGGGCGATCGCCAACCTCGAAGCGACCCGCTTCGCCCGGGGAAGGAAGAACCAGATCACCCTTGAAATCAACGGAAGCGGCGGCACGCTGGCGTTTGACTTCGAAGAGATGAACCGGCTGAAATATTTCCGCGCGGACGATCCCGAAGGGCGGCAGGGGTTTCGCGACATCCTCGTCACCGAAGCGAGCCACCCTTTCCTCGCCGCATGGTGGCCGCCGGGGCACCTGATCGGCTACGAACACACCTTTTCCAACACCTTTGCCGACTTTGTGCGGGCGGTGGTGGCCGGGGAAAGCGTGCAGCCGACTTTTGCCGATGGGCTCGCCAACGAACGCATCCTTTCCGCCGTGGAACAAAGCGCCAAAGAGCGCCGCTGGGTCAGCCTGTAGAGGGTCAAAAGAAAGTGGCAGAAAACCTGCTACTCTTTGAAGTTATCCGTGTCCTCTTATCTTTTGAAAAGCCGTCAACGTCGTAGCCGCCTCAAAATCTACGTCCACCAGCAAGGCAAAACCCTCGGCCCCTACAGTCGCGATGAAATCCGGCGGCACCTCGTCAATGGCGAAGTCTCCCTGGCCGATCTCGTCTGGCATGAACGGCTCGAAAGCTGGGTTGCCTTGAGCGATCTGCCGACCTCGGAGAACGAGGGGCAACGCTTCGAGATGCCGAGCCCGCCGCATTCCAACGGAGCGGCCGCTTCCGCGTCGGCGAACGCGCCGGTTCGCAGGCGGGTGCGCGAACGGAATGCGCCCGACGCCGCGCCCCGCCGGAAGGGGTGGCTGGAACGGCTCTTTGGCGGAGGGGAAAAGACGGCCCCGGCACCTGTCCGGCGGCGAAGCGAAAGCCGCCGTTTCGAAGGCACGGGGTCCCCTTTTTCCGCGTTGATCGGCGGGGAAATCTGCGGTTTTGACTCCACGCCGGAGCGCGAATTTCATCTCCTTTGCCGGACGGCGGAAGGGCGTCGATGTGCCGTGAAGATGGGGGGAGTCAGGCAGTTTCACTTTCATCACCTGACGCCCGGCGACATGATCACTTCGGCGACCGTCTATGGCGAAGCCAATGCGCCGCGCGAATTGCTGGCCCGCCTGGAGCGCGACGAAACGGCCCGGCCGGAGATGATCACCCAGAAGTACGATCTCGCCAAAAGCGGCTGGAACCTGCTCCATGTCGCCTGCCGCAACGGCTGCCAGCTCTTTGTCCTGCTCGACCGCTCCGCACCCCCGCCCCGGCAGGCGCATTTTGACGACGATTTTTAAGGGTTCGGAAGGCGACGGGTCCGCCAGTGTGCTTGCGGGGTCCCTTGGACCGCGGCGGAGGCTGGTACACACCCGATGTCTGCCTGCCTTGAGGCCCAACGGGCCGTCAATCCCTCAGCCCGGCCCAGCGGGCCGGGTTTGGACCCCGGAGAAAAGGGCGGTCTGAAGGACCGCGACCCCTCAAGGAATATCAAGCGGCGATCTTACCGCCCCGGCTGGTAAAACCGCGCGAGCGTTTCGACCACATACCCGATCGACGCCTCCGGCAGTTCCGGGTAGACCGGCAGCGCGATCGTCTCGCGCGCGGCCCGTTCGGCTTCGGGAAAATCGCCTTCGCCGTAACCGAGATCGGCAAAACACTCCTGAAGATGGAGCGGCAGGGGGTAGTAGATCGCATGGCCGATGCCCGCTTCGCTTAAGGCGGCACAAAGCTCGTCGCGCCTCGGCACCCGGAGGACGAACTGGTTGAAATTGTGATGGTGCGGCTCGCCGCTATCCGCGTAGGGCCGGGTGGGGAAGCCGAGGAGCGGCAGCAGCCCGGCGGCTTGGAGCGCGGCATGATAGCGCGCGGCGTTTTCGCGGCGACGGGCCGACCACGAGTCGAGATGCGGCAGCTTGATCCCGAGCACGATGGCCTGGAGCGCGTCGATCCGGAAATTGCCGCCGACCCACCGGTGGTAGTAGCGCCGTTCGCCCCCGTGGTTGCGCAGGGCGCGGAGCCGGTCGGCAAGCGCGGCGTCGTTGCAGACGACCAGCCCGGCGTCGCCAAACGCACCGAGGTTTTTGGAGGGAAAAAAGCTGTAGCAGCCGACCTCGCCCATGGTCCCCGCGTGGCGGCTTCCCTCCCTGCCGGGGTAGCGCGCCCCGAGCGCCTGCGCGGCATCTTCGATCACGAAAAGACCGTGGCGCTTTGCCAGGGCGAGAAGTTCATCCATCGGCGCGCAAAGCCCGAAGAGATGCACCGGCATGATCGCCCGGACCCGTTCGCCGGTGGCAAGGCGCAAGGTGCCGTCGGCCTCGCGGGTGCAGGCGTCCAGGCATTGTTCCAGCGCGTCGAGCGAAAGGTTGTAGGTGGCCGGGTCGATATCGACAAAAACCGGCCGCGCCCCGGTGCGCGAGATGCTCCCCGCCGTGCCGAAAAAGGTGTACGGCGTGGTGACGACCGCGTCGCCCGGGCCGATTTCAAGCGCCATCAGCGCCATCAGGAGCGCGTCCGTCCCCGAACTGACCCCGATGGCATGCGGCGCGCCGGTGTACTGGCAGATTGCCGCCTCAAACCCCTCCACTTTTGGCCCGAGAATGAACTGCTGGGAGTCCATCACCGCCTCGATCTCCGGGCGGATCGCGTCGCGTAAGGTTTCGTACTGCGCTTTGAGGTCGAGGAGAGGCACTTGCATACTCCTTGGCTCTAAAAGACATCCCACCCGATGGCAAGAACGGAGCTTTCCAAAAGGCTTCTTTTTGGTAACTTGTAGGCAACCCATTGTAATACCGTGGAAAAGAAAGAACCCAAAAAAGCTGTTCCATCCCCCGAGCGCCGCTCTTCACGTCCGCCCGGTGGCATTCCAAGCCCTCCCGGCAAAAAAGGCGGCGGCCCCGGAGGGGGATTCAAACCCTCCTTCGTCCGCAAGGCCGCGCGGGGGCGCTAATGTCGTGTTAGGTTAGTTCCTTGAAAAAGTTCGAGGTGATTTTTCGTATTCTCCAAGGCGCGAGTAAGGGCGGTATCCTAAGATACCGACCGCAACGAGCAACGCCGGAGAATCGGAAAAGCGCCCGAAATTTGAAAAGGA
>DATMFV010000082.1:0-11233 GCA_035555975.1 Chthoniobacteraceae bacterium | reverse complement strand
CGACGTTCATCACCGGGCCGGGCCAGCTTGCCCACGGCGTCTGGGCGACCAATCATAGCGGCACGGGAACCGCCATCACCTCCACGGCAAAAGCTTTTTCGGGCACCCGCTCCCTCGCGCTTTCGGTCGGAGCCGACACGCCCGAAGTCACCGACCGGGCTCAGGCCAATGCGAAATTCAGTGAAAACGGGAGCGACACCGAACCACTGACCGAAGGCTTCACCCTCCGCTTCGCTTTTCTGAGAACCAGCGCTGATTTCACCTCCACTTTCTATCTCACCGGCGGCGGCGGTCAAAGTGTCCTGATCTACATCAGCAACAATCTGGATGTCTACCATCACGATTACCATCCCGAGGGCACCTCCAATCGCGACCGCCACCGCATCGCCATCACCCTTCAGGCCAATACCTGGTATCAATTCGAGATCACCATGCCGACCCTCACCAACAACCCCAACCCGGAGTACACCGTGACGCTTTACGATGCCGCCGGTCAATGGCTCGCCGACTCCACCGGCGCTCTCTACAACACCGGCATCACCAACTATAACCTTTTCACTTTCTATCACGTCACCCCGAACAAAACCTTTTATATCGACAACGTGACCGTCACCCCCATCCCGGAACCGGCAACCACCGCCCTGCTGGTCGCGGGGCTTGGAATCGGTTTGCTCTGGCAGCGCAGCCGCCGTTAGAAAAACTCCATGCCACCCCCCCGCACCCGAGGCTTTACCGCACTGGAACTGACGCTGGCGCTCGCTATCGTCGGCGTCCTGCTGGCGCTCCTCGCCCTGTCGTTGCGCAGCTTCGCCCGACTCTCCGACGACGCGCGCTGCCTCAACCACCTGCGCACCATCGGCCAGCAAAGCCTGCTCTATTTCAGCGAACGCAACGGCGATCTCTTTCCCACGTGGAACTGGTTCCGGGACGACACCACCTTCCTCGCCCTGCTCGCCATTCCCCCTCCCTACTCGGGGGTCAAAAGCCAGAGGGACACGGTCTTGACCTGCCCCGCGTTCAAGAAAGAATCGCCCGCCCTGTTTCCGACCAGCCTCAACCGGTGTTACTCCCTCAACTACTACGCTCATTACTACCGTCCGCAGGATCAGCAGGGTGCCAACGCGCTCCCCGATCCCGCCGACTGGAGACGCCTCTTTCCCGGCAACCTGCGCAACGTGCGCGAACCGTCTCAAATGTGGATGTTCATGGACGCCGCCCGCAGCACCGGCATCTTCACCTATTACAACCATGGGCATATCCCGTACATGGGGCGGCCGCATCACAACAAGGCCCAGGCCGTCTTCTTTGACGGCCACGTCGAACCGGTGGGGCCGGAGCAGCTCCAGCAACCGGCCAGCAGCAATTTTTGGGGTGGCCCCCTGCCGTGATTCTCCCTTACGGTTGAAGCCTCCGCACGCATGAAACAGCACATCACGCTCGCCTCGCTGGCCCAGACCCTCGGCCTTTCACGCTCCACGGTCTCGGAAATTCTGAGCGGCAACGATCGATACGCCGAAGAGACCGTGCGCCGCGTGCGGGAACTGGCCGCCTCGCTGCACTACGAGCCAAACCGCTCCGCGCAGGCGACCCGGCGCGGGCGCAGCAACCTGATCGGCGTCCTTCACTCCGGCGGCCCGCTTCAGGTAGCCAACGAACGCGCCTTTCATCTGGGCCGGGCGATCGCACCGACCGGTTATGAACTGCTGGTCGGCGACTGGCAGTGGCACACCATCTCCAGCGTGCTGACGCTCGTGCGCCACATGCTCGCTTCCCGCGTGGAAGGGTTCATCTTTTCCGACGCGGCCACCTTCAACCACGCGGATACGGAGGCGATCCTCGCTCTCATCAACAGCGCGAACCTCCCCGCCGTCATCCTCTCCGCGCCGCACCGGCCCAACATCCCCGCCATCAATGCCGATTTTGAAACCGGCTTTTACGACCTGACCCGCCACCTCCTCGCCACCGGTCGCCGCCGTCTGACGCTTCAACTCGCCACCGCGGTCGAACAAGGGTGGCATACCGCACTCCGATACCGCGGCTTCTGCCGGGCCATCGAAGAGGCCGGAGGGACGCTCCATCCTCCCCTGCCGGTCGGCGAATATCGTTCGCGCTGGAAGAAGGGGCGCGGCATTCAGGGCGAAATCCTCATCGCCGGTCGCACGCGACAAGCCACCTTCTTTTCCCCTTATGGCGATGCCATCGCCGCCTACGAACACCTCTTCACCCACCGGTTTACCACCGACGGCATTGTCGCCTCCAACGACCAATGGGCGGCGGCGATCGTCAACACCGCCATCCGCCACGGCATCTCCATCCCGGAACGCTTCGCCGTCACCGGATTCGACAACTCCCATCTCGCGATGCTGAGCCCGGTGCCGATCACCTCCGCCTCGCAGGAGAGCGAAAAAACCTGCGAACTCGCCGTCAAAACCTTGCTCGACCGAATGCGGGGCGACCGGCAACCCGCCTCCGATATCCTGATCCCCTGCCCGCTCGCCCTCCGCGCCTCCAGCGCCGCTTAAAACATCCCACCGCTTTATGTCCTCCACTCGCCGAACTTCAAATCGAATCGTTTCGAAATCCTTCCTCCTCCTGCTGCTCGTCGGGCTGCTTTTCTGGTTCTGGTGGAAAAAACCGGCTTCCTCCGAGTCATGGCATTACCGGGATGCCGACGGGGAACTCCTCGTCGATACCGTTCACACCGGCCAGGTCGTGAAATGGAGCCACGGGGGGCGCACCCTGATCGACGTTCCCTCCCCCGCCCCCCTGTGGCTGACGCTCGACGACGGCACGCAAGCGCATTTCAAACCGCAACGCCTCGACCAAACTTCCCCCGACGGCTTCACGCTTCACGGGGAGTTCACCGGCGGCTCGTTCCAACTTCCGGCCCGCATCGCCTATGAAGTGACGCCCGGCGCGGAGAAGGTCCGCATCACCCTCGAAAGCGACCGCCCCGCTTCGGAAACCGGCGTCCGGGACTGGGAGTGGCCGTTGCCGTTCCACTTCGAGCGCCACAAGAAGGTCTACTTCCACGGAGACCACGGGCTCGACTGGGAGAGCCGCTACACCTACCAGTTCCACCTCTCCACGAACGGCAAAAACCTGCTCGAGCAGCCCGATTTCAGCCAATGGCGCTGGTTTATCGCCGAACAACTTGCCCCCGATGTGTTCCGCCTCTGGAAGTCGGAGAGCGACACCACGGCTCCGCTCATCATGCAGGAGGGCAAGCGAATGGCCCCATACGTTCAGATTTACGACCAACACCAAGGGGTGACCGTCGAGTACCCGCAACTCGCCGAAAGCGGCCAGCGGGCGCTCCGGGTCGATGCCGCAGAGGGCGGCGCGGTTTCGGTCGCTTTTCGCATCCCGTCGGGAGCGGAGCTTCAGGCCCCGTCCCCGTTCGGCACCCGCCACGAAATCCGCCTTTGCGCTCATGCCAACGACGAAAGCCGCCTTGCCCGCCGCACCGCGCTCAACGCCGCCTTTACCCCTTCCGCCCCCGTCGCGACCGAACTTGAGGAACCGGCCTGGGTCCGCGACACGCCGCCCGGGAAGACGCCGCTCGTGATCACCGGCGGCTATCCGTTCGCCAAAGGCACCCTCCGCGATGCCGCCACCGTCGGGGTGCTTCTGGGCGGCAACCCGGTTCCCGTACAGGCCGCCCCGCTTGGCTACTGGCCCGACGGGTCGATCAAATGGGTCAGCCTGACCTTCCCCGTACCCCCCACCGGTGCGGACCGTTCGTCTCCCGCCAACCCAAATCCCCGCGTCACCTTCCGCGACGGAAGCAGCCTACCGCTCGCCATCACCACCGGCACCCCCTCCCCCGCACCGGCAACCCGTCTGGAGGCCCACACCCTGCCCGACGGTTCCGTCGAGATCCTCAACGGCCCGCTGACCACCCGCTTCGCCACCGGAGCGAAATGGCTCGACGCACAGTTCGACGGCCAGCCGCTCTTCTCCGCCCCGCCAACCGCCTACATCCGCTACGAACGCGACGTGAAACACCACTTCCCCCTTGCCCCAAAGACCGACGGCGGCAAGACCGACACCGGGCGTCTCTCGGTGGAAAAGGTGGCGCTCGAAGAAGCCGGGCCGCTGCGGGCGGTCGTCCGCATCGAAGGAATGAGCGACGGCGAAACCCCGACCCGCTTCATCCTCCGCGCTACCCAGCTTGCGGGCGAACCGCGCCTCGTCCTCACCCACACCACGGAGTTTCTTTTCACAGACCCGCGGACCACCTTTCTCTCCGGCCTCGGCCTGGAACTCCCGCTCGCCGGGTTGAAGGAAGCCTCCCCCGCCCTCTTTCAGGAAAGCTACGACGCCCGCAAAACCGTCGGCGGCCCCGCACACGGCGGCTGGATGGAAGCGTCTCTGGATGGAGGAATCCGCTTCCACGGTTTCCTGCGCAAAATGGCGGAAACCGCACCCAAGGCGATCACCCGGCAGGGAGAAACCGTCCGCTTCGAACTCTGGCCCACGCAAGCGCCGCCCATGGATGTCCGCCGGTATTCGGACCGCCCCCACCGGAGCCAGGGCGAATCGGCTTCGGAAGACCCCGGCTGGGTAAAAGACCATTATTACCCGAGCGCGCCCTTTGTCGGTCTTTCGCGGACGCACGAGATCGCTTTCTCCTTCCATCGCGAAGCCGAAACGCCGGAGATCGCCACGGGTGCCGCCGATTTTGAAAGCCCGCCGCTCCTTTACCCCGGCTGGCAAACGTGTCTGGCCGCGAAAGTCCTCCTGCCCGTTGCCGGAGAGCAGGAGTGGCCGCAACTCTGGAGCAACCGCGACCACCTCGCCCGGTTCTGGCTTTACCACCGCAAACTTCACCGTTGGTACGGCTTCTGGCACTACGGCGACTTCCGGCACCGCTTCCGCGCCGGGTATGGCTCGGTCACCTCCCCGGAAGCACTCGCCGCCGCCCTTGCCGACCCGCAACATCAGCTTCCACCCGATGCCCCGCGCATCCGCGACTCCAGCCCGCCCAACGACTGGGCGTACGATAACGGGCGATGGGGATGGTCCAACAGCGAAGGGCTCTCCAACCTGTTCTTCCAGCAGGAATATCTCCGCACGGGCCACCGCGCGCTCTACTTCGCCGCCGAAGCAATGGCGCGCTACTGCCGCGACGTCGTTGTGCGGCACGACGGCCAGTGGCTCGGGCTCGGCACCCGCCACGGCGTGCAACCGTGGAGCGACGGCAACCACGAGGAACGCCAGACGACTTCGACGGAGTTTCGCCTGCACTACTTCCTGAGCGGCGACGCACGAACCCGCGAAGTCGCCGACAAACTCTACCGCCACCGCTACAATACTTCCTCCGTCGGTGACGAAGCCGCGCACAGCGGGCGCTGGGGCGGGCTTTTCTTTCACCAGGAGCTGACCGGCTCCCCGGAAGAAGCCGAACAACTGCGCCGCTACGCCCACACCTTCATCGCCCCCGAAGGCGCGGGGATGTTCCTCAACCCGCAGCTCCGCTTCCCCGGCCCCAAGGTCGCCGCGCCCGGCCAGGCCCTCAACGCCGCACGCATGTTCTTTGCCTGTTACGGCGGCTTTCACTACCTTCTGGAATACCAGCGGACCTTTGAAGACGAACCGCTGCGGCAGGCGTTGCTGGCGATGGCGCGTGAAGTCATCACCACCCCTCCCCGCAAACAGGGGGGCAGCCCGCTCCTCTGGCTCCTGCCCGCCGTCGGCTTTGCCGCCCGCGAAGCCGACGACCCGCAACCGTTCCGCGCCTACCTGCTCGAATGTTTTGCCATGGACCGCTACCGCTCCCACCTCTACCAGAGCGTCACCGCCAACCCGGTCCACTGGTCCGGCCCGACCGGCTACATGACCGACAACATGCCCGGCGTCTTCTTCTACGCCAACTGGATGCCATACCTCACCAGCACCTTCCCCGCCGACCCGGTCTGGTCCCCCGAAATCGCCGCCACCCTCCAGACCATCGAAAACGAGGGAGCCGCCCCCGCTCCCGCCGCCGACCCATGGCTGCAAACAGGCTTCGACCACCTCATCAGCCCGCAGGGAACCTACCTGCTCCTGTCTCCGTTGATTCTGCGTGAACCGACAGCGGCAAAAACCCCTTGAACGCCCTTCGCGACCGATTCCGTTTCAGTTTTATGCCGGAAAATCGAAACGATTTGGTCGCCGCTTCATCTCCAGCCCGTTCTTCCGTGACGTTGCTGACGTTCGCCCTCCTCGGGCTCGCGGCGGTTGACCTGTTGTGCCCGTCGCAATCATCGGCGGGGGAGGTTTGGCGCTACCGGGCGCGCGGAGGCAGTACGATCGCGATTGATACGGCGAAAACCGGCCAGATCGTCCAATGGAAGGTGAAAGGGAAAACCGTGGTCGACTCGCACGGAACGCCGCAGGCCCCGCTGGTGCTCGAAACGCCGGGCGGCGGCTCCGCCCGTTTCCAGGCGTTGAAGGCTCGCGAGAGGGAGAGCGGCGAAGGCCGGGAAGTCGCCATCGACGGCCTGCTGGAGGGAAGCGCGGGGCGTTTTCCGGCGCGGCTTCGTTACCGCGTGGCTCCCGACGCGGCCACGGTCCGGATCGCGGTCAGGGTCGGGCCGCCGGATCGGGCCGCGCTGCCGCTCAAACGCTGGAGCTGGCAGCTTCCGTTCGCGCTGGAGCCGCGCAAGCGGGTCTATTTTCAGGGCGACCATGGCATCGGCTGGGAAAGCCGCTATTTCTACCAGTTCATCGCCTTTGAGGGCCGCCTTCTCGAAAGTCCGGACCGCAACGAATGGCGCTGGTTTGCCGCCGATTACCTGGGACCGCACGCCTTCCGGCTCTGGAAGGCGGAGAGCGAAACCACCAGCCCGCTGGTGATGCAGGAGGGGCGCTCCATGCCGCCGTATGTACAGCTTTTTGACCGGAACGGCGGGGTGACGATCGAAGCGCCGGGCCTGAACGACGGGAGCCGCCGCAGCCTGCGGGTCGATGCGAGCGGAGGCGCCAGCGCGGAGGTCCGCTTCTGGTCGGGTGCGGAGAGCGGCCCCGGTTCCGTCGCGCCGGTGAAGGAACTTTTCGGGAGGGAAAGGGAGATCATCCTGCGGGCGGCTCCGGGCGAGGCCGCGATCGACCGGCAGCGGGTCGCGCTCCACCGGACCTACCCCCCTTCCCCGAAGCCCGATGCGGAGCAGATCCTGAAGGAACCGCGCTGGCTGCGGGAGACGCCGCTCGCCACCGGCGCGGGGGTGGCCTATGTCACCGGCGGCTACCCGTTCCCGCCGGGTCGCCTGCGCAGGGTGGAAAAAATCGCCGTGAAGGCCGCAGGGAAACCGGTGCCGGTGCAGGCCCGTCCCCTCGCCTTTTGGCCCGACGGGTCGTTCAAGTGGGTGCTTTTGACCTTTCCGATCGATCCGGCCAACGCCGTTGCCGAGGCCCCGGCCCCGAGGGTCAGCCTGCGCAACGGGCGGTTCATCCCGGTGGAGCTTTCGCTTGACGCTCCGCCCGCCGCGATCGGCGAACACCCGAGCTTGAAAGCGACGCTCACCCCCTCGGGCGAGGTCGAGGTCGAGCAGGGAGCTTTCAAGGTCCGCTTCGCGAAGGGGAAGCAATGGATGCAGCCTCAGGCCAACGGGCAACCGCTGTTGAAAAGCGAAGGCGGCGGACGCCTTGGTTATGCCGATTACCGGGTCGATACGAAATCGCTCTTTCCCTTCGGCCAGCCGGTAGGCGGAAGCCCCGACCCCGGGACGCTCTCCGTTGAAAAGGTGACGCTGGAGGAGAGCGGCCCGCTGCGCGCCGTGGTCCGGCTGGAGGGGATGACTACCAATCGGGAGCCGACGCGGATCATCCTCCGCGCGACGATGCTCGCCGGGCGGCCGGAGATTCACCTTTCCCACAGCGCCGAGTTCCTGTTCAAGGACCCGCGCCGCACGTTCCTGACCGGGCTCGGGCTTGAACTGCCGCTGTCCGGGCTCGACCTGCACGCCGCCGCCTTTGCCGACGCTCCCGCTGGCGCAGAGGCCGATCAGCTTTTGCAGAAAACGGGCTTTTCGCGGCAACTCCTCTCCGGCCGGAACGCTTCGCCCGTCGCGGGAGAGAGCGGCTGGGTGGCGGCTCCGCTCCGGGATGGGATCACCTTTCAGGGGGTGGTACGCAACTTCACCCAGACCGCGCCCAAGGCGATCTCGCTCGGAGCCGACGGGGAGATCCGCTTCGAAATCTGGCCCCGGGACGCCGGGCCGATGGATGTGCGGCGTTATTCCAACTACCCCCACCGGGGTCAGGGGGAGTCGACCGGCCCTGGGAAGGAGGATTGGGTGAAGGCGAACTATTACCCGAACGACCCGTTTGTCGGGGTCTCCCGTTCGCATGAAGTGTTGTTCGGGTTCTGGCCGACGGCATCGGCACCGCAACCGGAACGGCTCGCCGCCGATTTTCAGAGCCCGCCGCTGCTCTACGCCGGTTGGGAGACCTGCCGCGCCGCGCAGGTGGTCCTCCCGATCGCCGCGCAGGCCGACTGGCCCCGGGCGTGGGACTCATGGACCCGGCTCGCCCGTTTCTGGCTTTACCACCGCGAACTCCACCACTGGTACGGTTTCTGGAACTTCGGCGATTTCCGCCACCGTTTCCGGAAAGGCTACGGCTGGATCGTCGCCCCGGAAGCCGCGCGGAAAGCTGTGGAAGACCCCGAACGCACGTTTCCGCCCGGGACGCAGCCTCTTTACGACGTCCAGCTTGCCAACGACTGGGCCTACGACAACGGACGCTGGGGGTGGTCCAACAGCGAGGGGTTGAGCAACCTCTTCCTGCAAAACGAATACCTGCGGCACGGCAACCGGACGATCTACTTCAGCGCGGAAGCGATGGCCCGCTTCTGCCGCGACGTGGTGGTGCGCCACGACGGGCAATGGCTCGGGCTCGGGACGCGGCACGGCGTCCAGCATTGGAGCGACGGCAACCACGAGGAGCGCCAGACGACCTCCACCGAGTTCCGGCTGCATTACTTCCTGAGCGGCGAGGGCCGGACCCGCGACACGGTGGAGAAACTTTACCGGGCTCATTACAGCCAGGCGAGCGTCCGAGGCGAAGCCGCCCACGGGGGACGCTGGGGCGGGCTCCTTTTTCACTGGGAACTGACCGGTTCGCCCGAGGAAGCCGCGCAGCTGGCCGCTTACGCGCGGACTTTCATCGCACCCGACGGGCTTTACCTCAACCCGCAACTGACCTTCCCGGGACCCGAAGCGATCGCCCCGCCCGAAAGCCTCAACGCCAACCGGTTCTTCTTTCAGCACTACGGCGCGATGGTCAACCTCCTCGACTACCAGCAGATGTTTCACGACCGGGCGCTCGGGCAGGCGATCGTGAAAATGGCCGATGCCATGCTGGCGAAAAAGAGAACCCCGGCGCAACTCCGTGAGAGCGAGGTGCTTGAAGAGCTGCCCGCCATCGGCTTCGCGGCCCTCCACGCCGACGACCCCGCACCGTACCGCGCCTTTCTTGATCACTACCTCCGGCAGGTCGGCTGGAGCGAGCTTTACCAGACCGTCAGCGAAAACCCGGCCCACTGGAGCGGCGGGAGCGCTTTCCTGCGTGATAACATGCCGGGCTGTTTCTTCTGGAACAACTGGGCCGGTTACCTGATCGCCTCCCAGGGGGCGGATACCGTCTGGAATACGGAAATCGCTGCCGCCTATCGGGAAGCCGAGATGCATGGCCTGCCCGATTTCGCCGAGCAGCCGCCCGGGCGCTGGACGCAAAGCCAGCTCGATGCCCTGCACGGCCCCTTGGCCGATCTCCTCCACCGGCAGCAGCCGTGGCGTTCCGATCCGAAAAAATGACCCATGATGAACCGATCCCCAACCCTTTCCCCGCCCGCCCCTTCCACCGCGCACCCTTTTCGCACGCCCCAAAGCGAGCTGCGCGGGCGCCTGCACGAAGCGCGGCATCGTTCGGGCGCGCCTTCTCTGCTGGCGGAACTGCTCCGGGAGCGTTTCGAGCGCAATCCTTTCGACGCCTCGTGGTTTCACCACCCGGAGCGCGATGTGGCGGCGTGGAAAGCGCAAACCTCCGCCCTGCTGGCCGATGCCTTGATCCTTCCCGACGCGCCCGGCCGCCCCTCGCAGGCGACGCTCCGGCGGCGGGAGGTGTTCGACGACTACGTGGTCGAGGAGGTGGAGATCACCGTCACCCCTCCCTTGCGCGCCCCGGCGACGGTGGTCATTCCGCGAAACGGCGAGCGCCGCCACCCCGCCATCGTCGCGCTCCACAGCATGGGGGGGCACCGGCTTTTCGGGCGCGAAAAACTGCTTGCCTTCACAGGAGAACCGGCCTCGTTGAGCCAATACCGCGAGACTTACTACGAAGGGCGCTCCCTCCAGGCCGAACTCGCCAGGGCGGGGTTCCTTTCCATCGCGATCGACGCGATCCACTTCGGCCTCCGCACCGAGGCGGCGTTGCGCGACCCGGCGGCGTTTCAGGAGTGGCGGCTGCGTTCGACCCCTGCGGAGGCGGCGGAACAGGCCGCGGCAGTCGGTCGCCTGGAGTCCCCGATCGATCACCGCCTGCTGGAGTGCGTCGGCCTTTCGACCGCGGCGCTGGTGGCGACCGACGACCTCCGCACGGTTGACTACCTGCTGGAGCGGCCCGATGTCGATCCTTCGCGCATCGGTGCGACCGGGCTCTCCTTCGGCTCGTTCCGCAGCCACTACCTCGCAGCGCTCGACCCCCGCATCCGCGCGACGGTCAGCGTCTGCTGGCACAGCACTCTGCGCGGCATCATCGGGTACAACGAACCGGGGGCAATGGGCTTTTTCGCCCTGCCGCCCGGGCTCTACCGGCGGCTCGATCTGGTCGACATCACCGCGCTCGCCGCGCCCAGACCGTTCCTCGCCATCAGCGGCTGGGACGACCGCCTGATGCAGCCCTTCGGCATTGCCGAAGCCCACCTTTTCCTGCGCGAGGCATGGGAAAAAGCGGGCGCGCCGGAAAACCTCGGCAGCCTCGTTTACCCCGCGCCCCACGTCTATAACGCCGCCATGCAGGAAGCCGCTCTCCGCTTCCTGCGTGAAAAATTGGGGGGTAACTCTTGAATCATAACGTCAAGTTTCAAGAGTTGTCCCCCCGGATTTTCGGGTGTGATTAAAAGTGGTGCAGAGAAGAAGCAACCTGAAGGGTTGCTCAAGCGGGGCAGCCGGGGGTAAGCGCGAGAGCGCGCCACCCCCGGAGAACCCGGTGGGAGAGAAATCGACCCTGAAAGGGTCGCAGCGGATCG
>DATMFV010000081.1:0-3718 GCA_035555975.1 Chthoniobacteraceae bacterium | reverse complement strand
TATTGCAGGGAGACTGTCACCTCCGTGCCGCGATTGCCCGGCGCGGGTTCGAGCCGGATCGACCCGGCGCTCTGCACTTCGGCCCCCGGGACGCTCTCCCATGCGAGCAGTTCGTTGGCGTGGTGGTTGATCAACGCCGTTTCCCAGACGCGCGAACGGCCCGAGGCGGTTTTGAGTTTCCACCGGGAATGCTGGGCGTCGAGGTTTTCCACGCTCTCCAGGTGAGTCATGAACTGCGGAAAGTGGGTCGGGTCCCGCAGGAAGGCGAAGATTTCAGCCGGGGAACGGCGGATGGTAATGCTTTGCTCCACCTTGACCCCCTCGTTGTCCGGCACCCCGGCGGAGGAGAACCCGGCGCGGTGGATGTCGAGCCGGTCGTACACGGCGCAGTGGCCGCTGAAACCGCGCCGCACCAGGGCGACGCCGAGCCCGCCCAGGAACAGGCCGCGCAGACCGCGCCGCAGCAGACCGAGGCCGATCAGCCCCATCCCGGCGGCAATGGAGACGCGCCGCTCCCCTTCGCTGACATTGACTTCCGGCGGGGAGCCGTCCGGATGCCTTCCATGCGTGGTTCTATCGGCAGGCTCGCCGTGCGGTTGCACCGTCGGCGCGGAAGTGCGTTGGAGGATCGTGTTCATTCAGGCACCGTTTTTTGCGAAAGTTTCGATCATTTTTTCGTTGAAGAACGGGATGTCATCCGGCTTGCGGCTGGTGACCAGGCGACCGTCGACCACGACCGGTTCGTCGATCCAGTTGCCACCGGCATTGCGGATGTCGGTCTGGATCGCGGGCCAGGAAGTCAGGCGTTTATTCTCAACGATGTCGGCCTCCACCAGCAGCCACGGGCCGTGACAGATGGCGGCGATCGGTTTGTCCGCCTCGGAAAAATCGCGGACGAAATCGACAGCCGCCCTGGTCGAGCGGAGGGTGTCCGGGTTCAGCAGCCCGCCGGGGATGAGCAGCGCCTCAAAGTCGTCGGCCTTTACTTCGTCGAGCGTCTTGTCCACGGGAAAGCGATCGCCCTTGTCGGCGTGCTCCATCGCCTGGATCGTCCCCGGCTTCAGGGAAACGATCCGCGCGTCCGCGCCTTCGTCCCGGAGCGCCTTGAGAGGCTCCTCCAGTTCCGATTGCTCAACGCCGTCGGTCACCAGAACGGCGATGCGTTGGTTGAGAAGTTTGGTGCTCATTACCAACGGAATCGTCTCCTTGTCCCCGGCGGCTGTATCGCACTCCGGCAGCGGAAAAAAGAACTTGGTCCACCGGAAAAAAGTGCCGTTCCCGCGCCCCTGCCGGGCGGACGGGCCCGGGGCTTTGACATTGCAAAAAGGGGTGTTTTATGGCTTCCTTCAAAAGGAAGCGAAGTGGCCCGGGGGTGCCGCCACCGCCTGCGGTTCCTTCGAAATCAACGCCGACGCCATCCCATCTTTCGCTACAACCTCATTATCAAAATCATGAAAAAGCTGATTCTTTCCAAATGGTTTCTCGCGCTCGCCGGGTGCCTTGCTTTTGCGATTGCCCCCTTGCAGGCGGCCAATCCTGCGGATTCGCTCAAGGGCAACCTGGTCAGGCTTGAGGCTTCCAAATTGAACCCGACCGATGCTGCGGCCTTGGACGGGGTCAAGTATTACGCCTTCTACTATTCCGCGCACTGGTGCCCGCCCTGCCGCGCCTTTACGCCGGAGCTGGTCGACTTCTACAAGCGCAACAAGAAGAAGCACCCGCAGTTTGAAATCATCTTCGTCAGCAGCGACCAGTCGGACGCCGACATGAAGAAGTATATGGAAACCTATCACATGCCGTGGCTCGCGGTCGATTTCGCCAAAAGCAAGGAGTTCCAGCAATATGCCGGTCCGGGCATTCCGTGCCTGGTGGTGGTCGATGAAAACGGCACAGTTCTTGAAAACAGCTTCGAGGGAGACAACTACGTCGGCCCCGCCAAGGTGATGGAAGCCCTGGGCAAACGCCTGCGCGCCGACGCGAAAACCACGGCGGGCTCCTCAGAGGTCAAGGCTCCCTTCAAGAGCGAATTGCGGCGGTAGCGACGGCTGTTCACGGCGCGTTCCGCCTCCACCGAAGTCGATAAGATATCCTAAAAATCGTCGCGGTGCCGCGATAACCCATTCCCTTCGGTTTCCCCGGTTGCGAAAAAGGGGGCCAACATCGTTTCATGATGTCGGTTCCCCGTGACCTTCTGCTCACCGTTGCGATCATCCCCGGCCTGCTGCTGGCGACAAGAGCCTGCTGGTGAATTTCCCAGTTGGAATTTTACGGAACCGTAAAAATTCAAAGGCTCATGGAACGAAGTCAAAGGCAAGCTCAAGAAAGCCTACGGCGATCTTACCGATGACGATGTGACCTATAACGAAGGCGAGGAAGAGGAGCTTCTGGGGAAACTCCAGCGCAGACTGGGTAAGACCAAGGACGAAGTCCGAAAAATCATCGCGGACATCTGAGAAGCTGTGAAAAAATGATTCTAATGGCCTCGGAGTGCCTATTTTTAGCCTATAACGAAATTCCGACGACCGCCTGTATTCAAGGAATACAGAAGGAAGGAGGAATGCAGTTAGAGGCTAAAAGAGGCACTCCATGGCCGTTGAAGGGCTTTTTTCACAGCCTCTGAGAGAAAAGCAGGCCCGATCCGGGTTTCATTTCCGGATCGGGCGATTTCTTTGCCCATCTCCATTACGAGATCGCCGGGCGCGGAACCGAACGCGCCTGTGCGTGTGGTCCCCCGGGGAAATGAGAAAGAGGCTCGCCGGCTCCAGACCACGCTGGACAAAGAGAGGGGGAGACGGCAAGGTCAGGCCGAACCTTGAAATCCTTTCGGGCTACACCACCCGTTCGTTGCCATCAGGCTTCGGGGAAGTCGAAATTATTTCGAAATGTGCTCATCCTCAAGGCGCTGACGGTCGATCTGACTGACCTCCTTTCGCCCAAAGCCCCAAAGCCGTAATTGCCGGAGACGGCGACGAAAGAAAAAGCGGCATCCGGCATCCCGATCGGATCGCCAGGTTCCATCCGCCTTCCGGGTGAGACGCCATCGATGTGGTTCAACGGTCGTGCCTTTTGCGGTTCGGTAGGACGGACACTTGAGGATCACGTCCTCACCGTCACGCCACCATTCGGCGACAAAGCTCACGCCATCGGCGAAACCCACCTGCCCGTCGCCCCCCCTAACCCCGTGTCGCTTCCTACAATTAACAACTCCTCCAGGCAGTCAGTGCCCTCAAAAGTTGGAAAACCCCGCGCCGCACGACAAAGCAGACACTCTCCGCGATATTCGTCGATAATGGAAAAAATGCCCAGGCTTACCCCGTCGGTGTCGCGTCCGAAACAAAGTCGTAATGCCACACTTCATCTTCTCCCCGGGCTCCTCCGCCCGTTACCCCATAAGCCCGGCTCCAGGCATGCCTGCGGCCTTCTTGAGACTCCATCTCGCGGCGGAGGGCACGGACACCCCTGCCGTCGGGTCGGCACTTCCCCCTACTGAGCGTGCAGGGGACTTTACCCCACCCAAAGTGAGCGCGTCCTGTCGGACGAACCAAAAAAAAGAGCCTTGATATTGTTTCCAATACCAAGGCTCATAAAAGTTCTGGCAACGTCCTACTCTCGCACAACCTATAGAAGCACTACCATCGGGGCTGCAGCGTTTCACTTCCGTGTTCGGAATGGGAACGGGTGGGGCCACTGCGCTAGGATCACCAGAAATCTGGCGGAG
>DATMFV010000080.1:0-14427 GCA_035555975.1 Chthoniobacteraceae bacterium | reverse complement strand
CCATCGTGGCAAGGCGGCGTAGGACAAAGGCGAGCATGGGCGTTGGCGGCGGCGGGCGGGGAAGGGGCGCTCTCCATCGACGGGGCGAACCTCCCTGCGCTCTTTAAGAAACGTCTTTCGAAGGGGAAAGGGAAGCGTATTCCGAGCCGGGGCCGCCGGATGGCCTTTTTCCGGCCCGCGAGTGCGAGGTTCTTAAAAAAATCGCAAAGACATTGCGTTTGTTAAAAGAGATCGGTTGATGAAACCTTTTAAAAACGATCGATTGGATGAGTTAATTCCTTGTAAATGCAAATAACTTGCAAATTGGTTTGACGCAATAGCCGCAATTTCGCCATGCTGCGCTCCTCATGAAAAAACCAACCTTTCTTTTGATGGCGGCATTTCTGGCAGGGGGGCTCGCTTTCGCCGTTCCCGGTGTGGCGGCCCAGTCGATTTATACGAACGGCCACGGAGACCTGGGAGTGGAGTACACTCCGGGAGAGACGGAATTCGAGCCGCATTGGCACATTGGCGCGGGCGCGATGGTGGATGGAGCGCCTTTGGCGGAGGGCGAGGAGTTTGCCCCCGGGGATCTGGTGGCAAGATTATCGACCACGTCGAATGTCGGCAATGCTTCCGTCGCCGATGCCCTGGGCGTGAGTACGGGGACCGCCGTTTACCGGACCGGGATTACGGCTTATCCCCCGAACCTCGGGTTTGGCCTGGAAGAAGTGGGATTGCCCGACGACTGGCTGGGCGGAGCCATCACCTTGACCCTGACCGGGTTTTCCGGGCCGGGGCAAATGGCGATTTCGCAGACGGTTTCCGGATTGGGGACGTTCGTCTGGTTTTCCAGTCTGGGCGACGGTTACACGGTGGCCGACAACGAGTGGGAATTTGCCGTTGGCGGGCACCAGCATAATGACTGGTGGTTTAGCGAAACGGGGATTTACGAAGTCACCTTCGAATGGAGCGGTACCTATATCGGCGGCGGCGAGCCGGTCGATGTCACCGGTGCCGGAACATTCGGCCTTCAGGTGGGCGTCATTCCTGAACCGGGAACCTGGGCGCTGCTGGCTGCGGGGGGCGCCATGCTCGTTCTTTTGCGGCGGCGTTCGTTGGCCCGGTTGTCTTGAGAGGCGGCTTGATCCGGCCTGCGCCATCCGCGCGCAGGCCGGTTTTTACAGAACCCCATTTCATGTTCGCCCGGCGGGAAAATTCCGCATTCACCCTGCTCGAACTCCTGGTCGTCTGTGTGACGGTTGCCATCCTGGCCGGCGTGGCGATCCCGGCGATCTCCGGCGGCTTCATGGCGGCGAACCGCACCAAGTGCGCATCCAACATGCGCCAGATCGGGGCGGCCATCCTGCTCCATGCCGCCGAACACAACGGAGCGCTCCCGGTAACCTCGCACAGCACGGGGGATTCCAGATTCAAGATCAATGGCCAATGGGTCAACACCATCGAATATAGCTGGATTTATGTTTTGGCGGACTATTTGAGCAACGTGGATGAGGTTCGCGTCTGCCCGGCGGATGAAAAGGAGCGGCGGAAACGAATCCGGGAACTGAACGCGACGAGTTACCTGCTCAACGACGTGGTGTTCGATTCGCAAGAGTATCGGCGTCTTTTGCAGATTCCTTCTCCTTCCCGTACGGCCATCATGTTTATCAGCAATCGCCCCGTCAGCAGAACCTGGGATCACGCCCATTGTGCGCAATGGACGACCTGGCCCGCTCTCTGTGAGGACATGGCGCCCGACCGTCACCGGGTGGGCGCGCGCGCCCCGGACCGGCTGAACGGTTCCGCCAATGTTCTCTTTGCGGACGGTCATGTCCAGAACCTCTCCGCAAAGGAGATGAAGCAAAAACTCGATTCCGGGGAAAAGCCGTGGCTGCCCGGGCGATGATTTTTTCAGGGCGTTTTTTCGCCAGGGATCAGCGCCGAAAGGGATTGGAAGGCATCAGCGGTCAAGGCCGGTCCGTGCGCGAAGGCGACGGTCCGGAACGGGCGCTCCAGCAGCGCGCGGGCGCTCTGGCGGAGCAGGCCCGGGTCGGAGCAATACCGGTCGGGCAGGAAGCAGAGGCCGGTGGCCTCCAGGTGGATCAACGCATCGCCGATGATCCAGAGGCCGCCCATCGCGCCGTCGTAGAGAGCGATCTCTCCCGGTGCCGCCCCGGGCAGGGGGACGACTTCGAGCGCTGCGAAAAGCGGTTGGCCGGGAAGGCACGGCATGTCGATCGTTCCCTCCATCGCCGGGGCTGCTTCGGGGTGGGCATGGAGCGGCACGGAAAGCCGCCCGGCCCACCAGCGGGCGCTCCGTTCATGGTTGGCGCTGGTCAGGACCACGCCGACGGCCTGTGCCGGGGCCATCTCCTGCAACAGCCGCTCGAAGGCCGCCGGGGCGAGGGGGATCGGGTCGATCACCAGCCAGCTTTCGCCAAGCAGCAGGGCTGAAGCAGTCAGATCAACCCGGGAAGCGGCATCGTACGCCTGCCACGTGGCGAGCCCGCGCCGCAGTTGGCCGGGCGGCGCAGCTTCGATCACCCATTGGAAAGTATCAGCCTCCGTGAGCACCCGGGAAACGTAACATGGCGGCGACCCGCGCGCCAAGCGTTGCCGCGTTCCACGGGGCTTTCCGGTTCATTTCGTCAAATTCCTGGTCCGATTCATGGAGAAAAACGTGCGGGCGGGGTTGGGACTTCGTATGACGGAAGGTCATGAAAGTTACCGCCGTGTTTCTACGCGTTCTGCCTGTCTGGCTGGGAATATTCGCCGCCGGGCCGTTGCAGGCCGGTTACGAAATTGCCGATGTCACCGGGGCCTCTGACAACAATTATCAGGGGTATACCAACGTTTACCTGGATGATGGTGAGCAGCGCATCACTCCCTCGCAGTGGGACGCACTGGAGATGTGGGAACCGGGGGACGGCCCCCCTTCGGGCACCCTCCTGCCGCCGGGGTATATCAAAAACACCCCCCGTAATGGCGAGTTCAACGAGGAGGAGACCTTCAGCAGCCCGGGTTACCCCAACGGAGAAGTCGAAATGGCGATGATCAGCGGTTATAGCTGGAAATTCATCGCGCGCATTCAAAGCGCGATGTGGCCTTACAATACCGATCTTTTCCCGGAGTACGGCAATGCCTACGAAGCGGCGGCTTTCGAGACAACCCCTCTGGAGGGAACCATCAAGTTCAGTTCCAACGAGAAGAACCAGAGGATGACCTTCTGGGCGCACGAAAACAATGATCCGCAAGCGGCGAAAATCCAGCGCTACTTCGTGATCGATGAGTGGGGCAACGAATACATTCTGGGGGCGAGCGGAGCGAAGACCGACGCGGAAATCCCCGATTCCGTGGCCTCGGTCGTCCTTCCCGAAGGATGGAGCTGGGAGGTCCGGGAACTGGATGAAACCCTCGATCTCATGCCCGCCTACGGCGCTGGCAATCAGGCGCATTACAACCTCTTTCGTGAAAGCGCGGACAACAGCTACTTCCAGACCAAGTGGGGGGAAAGCGGCCACAGCATCGCCGAGCAGATCGCCGGAATGCCGATCTGGGGCGGAGCGACCGACGACAACCTCCTCGGTCGCGCAGGGGACGATAACCTGATCCATGGTGCCGAGGGGGACGACATCATCTTTTCCCTCGGGATGAATGACCTGATCTACGGCGACGCCGGGAGCGACACCGTGGTTTTCAGCGGCGAGTTTGGCGATTACGTGATCCTTGACTACGCCGATGGCGGCGCGCAGTTGACCTTGTCCGGGTTTGGCTACCAGAAGTCGCTCTTTGACGTGGAATTTCTCCGGTTCAGCGACCTGACGATCGCGACCGCCGCCATTCCCGAGCCGTCGTCGCTGGCGCTGGGGCTCCTGGGTGGCGTTTCCGCCCTCTGGCTGTTGCGTCGTCGCCGTCGGCACGGCTGGCCCCTCGACGCCACGAACGGCGCGGAGGCTTAACCCTTGCGTCAAGGCATCCCTTTACGGTGTTGTTGAAACCGGGGGCGGCGTTTCGACAACCGGCGCGGCACCGATGAGCCGGGGGGATTCCCCTTCGGCATCAAGCCGGTTCGGCGTCGAGGCGAGCAGGCGGAAATCGCCCTCGAGCGGGTTGGCGTATTGCGGATCGGCGTAGATCGAGTGGCGATCCTTGCCGGAGGATTCCCGCCAATCTTCCATCCGGTAAAAGCGGAGGCGATCGCGGTTTTCGTCGGTCACCAGGTCGATGATCCGCTTGCTGCTTGCGACCCTGCCGTAGCGGGCCGCCGGTTGGAAGTCGTTTTCCGGGCGGAGCTGTTCCCGGTTGGCGGGATGCCTGCCGAGGAGCGCCCCGTAGTTGTTGAAGTCGCACTTCATGGAGGCAAAGGCTTCGGGGTCCGATTCCCGCACGATCAGCGAGGCGACCCCGGCGAAGCCGAAGGAGTTGTGGGTGATCTCCGAGCCCCGGCCCGATTGCACCAGGTTGGCCGAAGAGAAAAGGTTGCCGAAGGCGGTGTTGTGGCGGAGTTGAAGCTGCGGCGAGTCGAGCGCCAGCACGCCGTAGATGGTCCGGGTAAAGAGGCAATGGGTAATGCCCGCGCCGGGGGTGTTTTTGAGAAGAATCCCATAGCCGTCCGGCGTTTCGCGGCTGGCGTAGGAACGGTTGAAGAAGCGGCACCCGGTGATCGTGACCGCCCGGCTGTCGGTGGCGGCAATGCCCGCCTTGCGAAACCAGCGCCATTGCAGATCGCGCACGACCACATGGCTGGCGTGCCGCAGTTCGAGGAGGATGGCCGCTTCCCGGCCGCCGTCGACGATCGAGCGTTCCTCCCCTTCGCCGCGGAGGGTGATCGGGTGGGCGGCGGTGCCTCCGTGGGCGAGGAGCGCCGGTGCGGTGTAGACTCCCTTTTGCAGCAGGAGAGTGTCGCCCGGCAGCGTCCGGTCGAGCGCCGGTTGCAGTTGCGGGAAGGGATGTTCCCGGGAACCGTCGGCTCCCTCGGAGGGAGCGCCCGCGCGGAGATGGAGCGTTTTGGGAGCACCGGTGGCGGTCAGCCGCCCGATCTCCCCTTCCAGCCGCTGCCCGTCGGCGGTGGTGTAGATGACCTGCCATTCATACTCCGTTCCGGCGGCCAGTTCTCCGCCGAGCAGGGGGAAGCTCACGCCGTGGCGCGAGCCGGGTCGGCTGCCTTCCTCGGGTTCGTGGGTCAACCGGTTCACGGTGTCCGGGGTGGAGAGGGTGCTGTCGCGTCCTTCGATCTCCCGCCAGATGGTCTCGCCGTTTTCGCGGTAGCGCAGGACCCCTTTGCCCGGGGTGGAAAAACGTGCGGTGACGACGGCTCCCAGGGCCGAGGCGGCAACGGTCGGCGGTTCGATGGCGCGGGCCGGTGCCGGCCGGACGGCGGCGGGATCGAGGAAGGCGGCGATTTCCGGCGTCCATTCAACGTTGCGGGCAGCGGCAGCCCATTTCAGGGAGGGCGGGAGCGGCGTTTCCGGCGGAAAGGTGACGGCCCCTTTCTCAAGCCCGGCGAAGGGCGGCGGGCCGAGGAGGTTGCCGTGGGAGATCTCCGCCACCGGTACGCCCGCCGACCCGATGAAGTAGTTTCCCTCCATTTTAGCCCCGACCGCTTCGAGGTTTTTGAACACGGCGGCTCCCCCTGCAATCACGTTGCCGCTGTAGCGATGGAGCGCCTGCGACGCTTCGCCGCGCTTGATCCCGTCGAGGAACCGGTTGCGCTCGATCCGCCACGGGCGCGCCTGGTCCCTGCCGGTGGCGACCGAGAGCCCCGTCTTGATGTAGAGCCCGGCCCAGAACCCCGCCGTGACGCACCCGGAGATGGTCGCCCCCTGCGCGGGATGGTAGGAACGGATGCCGTTGCGGCTGTAGAGGCCGATCTCCTGCTCAATCGCAAAGTCGCCCCGGGCCGCCTGGATGACGCAATCGCGGATGGTGGTGTCAAAGCCGAGGTTGACGATCCCGGTACCGACATCGCGCAGATCGCAATCGGCGATCCGGACCGCCTCGGCGCGGGCTTCGATCCGGATGCCGTTGACCATGTGGCTCATGGTGCAGTCGCGGATTTCGACCTCCCGGCGCGACGGGCGGATCGTGATGGCGGCGGCGTCGCGATCGCCGAGATCGTTCCGGAAATGGATGCCGCGGAGGATCACTTTGGAGCGTTCCACCGTGATGGCGACGGCGGCCCGGCTCTGGCGAAGCGTGTCGCCCCGCAGCGGCCGGCCGTCGCGGGAATGAACCAGAAGGGTCTCCTTTTCCAGCCGGAAGAAACTCCCCGGCCGTGCCGCGACACCGGCGGCGTCGGGTTGCTGCTGGTAGCGGAAGCGGCTTTTCGGCTCCCAGAGGTTGAAGTTCGCGCCCTTGCCGGGTTGGACCGTGATACGATGGAGACCGGGCTGGTCGTCAACGGCTTCCCAACGGGTGATCGGTTCGCTTCCGTCGAAGACCACCTCCTCCCCGGGCGATGCGCAGAGGAGGAGCCCTTCGGGCGCGCCGGTGGCGGCGAGCACGACCTCCTCCCGGTAAAGGCCGCCCCTGAGCACGATGACCCCCTTCCCCGTGGCCGGGAGGAGGGAGAGCGCCTTTTTGACGGAGGCGACCGGCGCTTCACGTCGGCCGGAGGCGTGGTCATCGCCTTGGGGGGAGACATGAATGACGGTCGCCCCCTCGATCTCATGACCGGTCGGCTCCGCAGCGCAGAACGCCAGAGTCATCAGCAGGAAGGCGGCGCTCCATGGGAGGAGCAGGTTGAACAAGCGAAAGGGAATCATCGGAAAATCACGGCCTGCCGCCCCGCCAGCGGGTGACGAGACCTTCTTCGGCAAGGAGTTCCTGAATCGTCAGGCTCTCCACGTGCCCGTCGAGGAAGATGGCGTTGAGGCGTCCGTTGTGCGGAGCCTGGAAGCGGTCGGGATAGGTGTCGTACGCATGGCCGACGTGGTAGCTGCGGGTCGTCCCGGTCCCTCCGGGAGGGAGCGAGCCGTCGAAGAGCAGGAGCATCCGGGAAGGAGCGGGAATCGCGTTGAGGTTGCGCAGGCTGTAGCGCCGGTGTCCGGTCGTGGCGCTCAGGTTGACGGTGTAGGTGCGGTGGTACGGTTCGTCGGGCCGGGTGCGGGTGCGCGGGTCGGACTGAAGCGTGGGGCAGGTCAGGAAGGTGTCGATGCGGGAGCGGTTGAGATCGGTCGGAAAACCGAGGTATTCCTTGATGCCCGGGGTGGTCGGGTGGTCCCTGGAAGCGGTGTGCCAATGGGTGTTGAACGGAAAATTGCCGCGGTGTTCCATGACATAGGCGAGGTAGGCGCGCGCCGTCTGCCGGAGATGGGAAACGCAACGCACCGACTCCGAACTGCGCCGCACCCGGGCCACCGACCCGAGGATGAGGCTCAGGAGGATCGCGCCGATCGCCACGGCGAGCAGCGATTCGGTAAGCGTGAACCCGTGCGGGGGGCTTTCCCCTCGTCGGGTCGGTCTCCTTGTCCGGGAAGGGATCATACCGAGGCGTTTCTTTTCCGCAGGCCGCAGAGGAGCATCCCCGCGCCGGTCAGCAGCAGCAGGGCGCAGGCGCCCGGTTCGGGGATCGCGGCGACATGGGCGTTGAAGGTGATCCCGCCGAGTTGCACGCCGGGGGCGGTGGTGCTGGTGATCTCGATCGAAAAATAGACCCCCGCAGCCGCAATTTCCCGGAGGGTGGTGCCGGAGACGGTGTAGCTGCCGGAATCGGGCGCGGGGTTGAAGGCGGTGAGCGATTCGTCGATCTCCCAGAGGGCCCAGGTGGTCGAGAGCGTGCCGAGATCAAGGGTCGTGGTTGTAGCCCCCGCGGTGTAAACGGCGGAGGAGAGATACCAGTTCCACTCTTCGTCGACCAGGGCGTAGACGGCGGCGCGGAACCGGCGCGTCGCCGTCGGGACATTCCTGATCGCCAGCGTGAGAGAGCTTTCCGCATTGAGGGTCACGACCGAACCGGCATCCGCGCCGCTCAGGAAATCTTCCTTTTTGAAGAAGATCAACCCGGTTGCGTGGTTGGCGGACCCGGAGGGGGGAGCCTCGCCGCCGCGTCCGGTGATCTGGATGCGATCGCCGCCCGCGTTCTGGAGGATGCCGTAGGCATCGAACCGGGCGTCGCTCGCGCCGGAATGCGAGGTTTCAAATGCGCCGTAAAACGTGCCCGACCGGCCTTCCGGAGCGGTAAAGCCGGGGCTTTTGGGAACGGTCGCGGAGTAGCGGTAGGTCAACGTCTTGCCGTCCGGGGAGGCGTGGGTCGTTCCGGTTGAAAGCGGGGTGTCGGCGGCGACATAGTCTCCACCCCAGTCGACGATGGTGGCGGCGTTCGCGCCGGAGACGAACAGGCTCAAGCCGAGGAGGGCGGCGGCTGCGACGGGTTGGAACCGGGAGGGAAAGGGCGCGGTTTTCATGGGCGGGTTGAGGGGAAAGCGGTCATCACTGGATCAACCTTGGACTTTCCCCCGCCGGTGTCATTGCCCCAGAATGACCATCCTGTACCGAAACGCTCATGAAAGCGCGGCAATCCCCTTGCGCCGAAACTCCCCCGGCGTGCAGCCGGTATGACGGCGGAAGACGCGGTGAAAGAGCGCAACGCTGCTGAAATTGAGGTGTTCGGCGATCTCGGCCATCGTGCGGTTGCTGGTGACCAGCAGCGTTCGGGCGCGGCGGATGCGGCAGGCCTGGAGGTGATCCATGACGGTGCGCCCCGTCTCCAGCCGGAAAACACGGGCCAGGTGTTCGCCGCTGACGCCGACGGCCCAGGCGATTTCGTTGAGCGTCAGCGGTCGGCGGTAATGCTTGTGGATGAAATTGTTGGCGTGGCTCAAAAGCAGCCGGTGCCCGGGCGCGGCCCGGGGAGGGGCTTCCGCAGCTTTTTGGGGAAGCAGGAGCGCGCGCATGACCTCGACGGAGACAAGGCGGCAGAGCGAGGCGATCCCCAGCCCCGCCGGTCGGCCGGAGAGATCGGCGGAAGCAGCCGAGCGGGCGGCGACCGAGGCCCGCAGGAGAGCGAGGTCGCTCCAGAGGGGGATCGCGGCGGAGAGCAGCCGCTGGGCCGCGAGGGCGGTTTCGAGCCGGTCGAGGAGCGGGCGCACCCCGGGTTCCCCGGCGTTTTCAGCATCCAGCGCGATCACGCCGCCCTGGAGGAGGAGCAGGCGGGCCTTTTCAGGCGACTTCGCGGAACGCGGCCGCACGGTGATCTCCTCGCCCGGCGCGAGCAGCAGCGCGACGCGATCCCGCTCGTCGAGGTGATGCTCGACCCCTCCCGTCTCCAGGGTGAGCGCGCCGCGCAGCGCCGTGACCACGCTCCTTTGTTCCACGCGAAAGGAAGCAGGCAGGGCGACTACCCGCCACGATTCGTCCGGAAGCCGGTTTTGATGGTGGCGGGGTTGAAAGCCTTTCCTGCGGGTGGCAGGGTTGCTCCATGTCAGCGGCGTGCCGTCGTAACTGTTCCGGTAGCCTTTGGGGGTCAGGCCGGTGGTTTTCCGGAAGGCGCGGCTGAAGGCGCTGGGGGAACTGAACGCAAACCGCCGGGCGAGGGTCGCGACCGAAAGGTGCGAGTTGAGGAGCAGGAGCTTGGCGCGCTCCATGGCCATCCAGTCGGCGTGTCGCGCGCAGGAGTGGCCGGTCACTTCCCTGAAGGCGCGGTTGAGGGTGGCGACGGAGACCCCGAACCGCTCCGCCACGGTTTCGAGCGGTTCCGGTTTCTGAAAGGGATGGCGAAGGAAATCGTCGCAAAGGTTTCGCACCCGGGCGACTTCCGCGGGAAGCGGCGCGGCATCGTGAAACCGTGCGACCTCCGCCACCAGAAAGGTGAACGCCCGTGCCAGTTCGCAGGTGTAACGGTGTTTGAAGAGCCGGGGCGACTCGCTTTCATGGCGGATGCGGCACGCCAGTTCCCAGAGCGGGTAGCAACTGCGCGAGCGGAGGTGGCGGTTTTCGGTGAAGGTGGCGTTCAGGTAATCCTGAAGCACGGTATCCGTTCCCGGGATGGGGGGGTGGCGTTCCGGCTCAAAGCGGATGAGCAGCATGTGTACCTGAACCGGGCCGGAAGAGGGAGGCGACGTGTAGCGCTGAAGCTGCCGGAAGGGGAGGATCACGGTATCGCCGGGCGCGATTTCGAAAGAGACTCCTTCTTCCAGGGAGAGGATCGCCTCGCCCCCCAGGCAGTAGAGGATCTTGGGAGCCCCGGTCGTCCCGACCTCGAGAGGTTCACCGGCGGGGATCACCATCACCTGTTCGGAGACCTGGCCGAGGGGGAAGCGGCTGGAGAAGACCTGATAAAGGCAGACACCCATGGGCGTTTCTTGGTGTGCGGGGAAGAAGCGTCTCCATGAATAGCCCACCTGCCGCCGCGATGCAATGAGGCACAAAAGAAAGCCCCGGTTCCTCCCCTGGGGAAGAGCCGGAGCGTTGAAAGCGATCTTGGGAATCGCTGATTTAATGGAGCCGGGCGGAAACGCAGGCAGTTTTGATGGATTTTTGGTTCGATTTCCGCAGCCTGTCCAAAGACAGGTGAGGACAAATCGAACCGAAAAGACGCAAAAATGACCAGTTTGCGACCGAGCTTGCTTAAATCAGCGGTTCCCTTGTTTAGGGCGGCGGGTCTCCGCGCGTTCCCCTTACTGTGGCGTCGCGGAGGCCTTGGGCGCGGGCGACGCTTCGGCGGAAGGGGTCGGCGACTGCGAAGCCTGCAACTCCTGCTGGATGAGCGTCTGGAGCTTTGGCATCACCTCCATCATCCGGGTCTGGGTGACTTCCATCGCTTTTTTCATCAGGATCGGCTGTTTGTCGAGGAACGCCTGCCCTGCGGGGCTCTTGAAAAATTCGATGACCCCCTTGGTCTCTTCCGGGGTCAGGGTTTCGGCGTAAATCTTGGCCATCGGGGCCTTGAGTTGCGCCCAGTTGATCTCGCTCGTGATGAAGTCGAAGATTTTTTTCTGGATCGCAGCCCGTTGGGCCTGTGCTTCCGGGGAGGTGCCGGCCCGGGCGGCAAACTGTTGCTCGAAGTTGCCCGAGATCATCTCCTCGACCGCCTTGAGGCTCTCGTTGGTGGTCTTTTCAAGGCGCATGACGGTGAAAAGCTCCTCGATGTCAGGCCGGTCGGCGGGGGCTTCCTGGGCAAAAGCGGTCAGCGGGAGGAACAGGGCGGCAAGAAGAAGGGTGCGGAGTGGTTTCATGGTGGGAAAAAAGGGTGCGTTGGATCGGTCGATCGTCAGTGAATCCGAGCGGGAAGCGATTGGCAAGGTTGTAAAAGATGAATCGGTTCGTCATTGCCATTGCGTCCCGTTTTCTTCATGTTTCAGTGTTTCTTTTTGAGACTCTTTTGGACCCACGGGATGAAACCACGATTCCTTCTTCTCTTTCTGATCTCCATCATGGCCCTCTCTTCGCGCCTGCCTGCGGCCTCCGACGGATTGGCCGCCGCCTATGCCGTGGCGGATGCGACCACGGGGCATATCCTGGAAGGTCGGCAACTCGACAAAAAACTGCCGATCGCGAGCCTGACCAAGATCGCCACCGCCATGGTGGTCCTCGACTGGGCGGAAAAAGGGCGGCGCGATCTGACCTCCTCCATTGTCATCCCCCCTTCGGCGACCCGTGTCGGCGGGGCGAACCCGGTCCAGTTCCAGCCGGGCGACCAGGTGACGATGCGCGACCTTCTCTACGCCGCGCTGCTCCAGAGCGACAACGTGGCGGCGACGGCGCTGGCCGATCACGTCGGGCGTTCGCTGACGGCTTCGCGCCACAACGAAGGGACGCCGCCGGTCCACCTCTTTGTCGCGCAGATGAACGCGCTGGCCCGCAAGCTCGGGATGCGCAACACCCGGTTTTTGAACCCGCACGGGCTTGACCACCAGGAGCACCCTTACTCCACCGCGCGCGATCTCGTCCTGCTCTCCAGCTACGCCATGCAGCGGAGCGCCTTCCGCTTTTACGTTTCGCAGAGCGAACGGCGCATCCAGCGGTTTCTGCCGACCGGCGAGACGACGGAGTACCGCCTGGTCAACACCAATGAACTGCTCGGCACCCGTTCCATCGACGGGGTGAAAACGGGGCGGACCTCCCGGGCGGGCGATTGCCTGGTGATCTCGGCGGCCCGCGAGCCGGAGTCGATCGCGCATGCCGACGGGTCGCACACGATCACCCCCCGCCGCCTGGTGGTGGTGGTGCTCAACGCCCGCGACCGTTTCGGCTACGCCTCCCGGCTTCTGACCCAAGGCTGGCGTCTCTATGATGACTGGGCCGCCCGCGGACGACCGACGGAAGGAAAGGGCGAATGAAGCGGATCGGCATCCTGACGAGCGGGGGCGACTGCCCCGGGCTCAATGCCGTTTTGCGGGGGGTGGAACGGGCGGCCTCGACGCTCGGCTGGGAAGTGATCGGTTTCAAGGACGGCTTTGAGGGGTTGCTCCCGCCGACCGCCACCGTCCGGCTCGACCGCAAGAGCACGGCGGGGATCATGACCCAGGGGGGGACGATTCTCGGGACGACCAACCGGGGGCGTTTTGTCTCCAAGGTCGGCCGGGGGGTGCGCAGCCGCATCCCCAAGGCGGTGATCCGGGAAACCGGCGCGACGCTGGAGAAACTGGCGATCGAAGCGCTCATCGTGGTCGGCGGCGACGGCTCGCTCACCACGGCGCTGCAACTTTTCGAAGCGGGGCTGCCGATCATCGGCGTTCCGAAAACGATCGACAACGACCTCGACGCCACGGCGATGACCTTCGGGTTTGACTCCGCAGTGGCGTGCGTGGCTGACGCGCTCGACCGGCTCCATACCACCGCCGACAGCCACAAGCGGGTGATGGTGACCGAAGTGATGGGCCGCCACGCGGGGTGGATCGCGCTCTACGGCGGGCTCGCCGGAGGGGGCGACATCATCCTGATCCCCGAAATCCCGTTCACCTTTGACCGGGTGGCCGACGCGATCATGCAGCGCCAGGCCGAGCATTACATGAGCACGCTGGTGGTCGTCGCCGAAGGGGCCCGGCCCAAGGATGGCCGCGCGCTGATGCACCAGACCGGTTCGGGCGAGTACAAGCTGGGCGGGATCGGCGATCTCGTGGCGCGGGAAGTCGCCTGGCGCACCGGCAAGGAGACGCGCACCTGTGTGCTCGGCCACCTTCAGCGGGGCGGCGCTCCGACCCCGCTCGACCGGATTCTGGGGACCTGTTTCGGCGTCAAGGCGGTGGAACTGGTCCGCAAAGGGAAATTTGGCTCGATGGTCAGCTACCAGAACGAGCAGATCAGCTACCGCCCGATCGCCGAGGCGGTCCACCGGCTCCGGCTGGTGCCCAAGGACCACTCGATGCTGCTCGCCGCACGCTCGGTCGGCGTCTGTTTTGGCGACGGGAAAGAGGGGGCGTGACCTCCCCCGGAAAAACGAAAGATGTTTTTGGAAAAGATGTTTCTATGGACCGCTTAATCGAACTACTCAAAACCAATGGCCGCGCTTCGGCGGAGGATCTCGCCAAGGCGCTTTCCCGTTCGCCGCAGGAGGTGGAGCAACAGATCGAAGCGCTCGAAGCCGAAGGGACGCTCCTCGGCTTTCAGGCGATTTTTGATTCCGAGAAGATCAACGACAACGGCACCGTCGAAGCGGTCATCGAAGTCAGGATCACCCCGGAGCGGGATGGCGGTTTTGACCGTCTGGCGAGCCGGATCGCCCGGTTTGCCGAGGTGCAGAGCTGCTACCTGATGAGCGGCGGCTACGACCTGATGGTGCTCGTGCAGGGGCCGACGTTGCAGTCGGTCGCCCGGTTCATCTCCGAGCGTCTGAGCACGATCCCCGGGATTGTCTCGACCGCGACCCATTTCCGCCTCAAGGCGTACAAGGAAAAGGGGCTCCTGATCGAGCGCGAACCGCAGTCGCAGCGCCTTCCGGTCACTCCGTGATGGCGGCCTCCTCTCCGGCGGAGCGGCAGGCGGCGTTGATCGAGTGGTACGGGATCATCCCCGACCCGCAGGAACGCCTCGCCGCCGTGATCGCACGCAAGACGAAGCTCCCGGAAGTGCCGGAGGCGGAACGGACGCCGGAAAACCTGGTGCAGGGGTGCCAGTCGCGCGTCTGGATCACCGGACGGCTCGAAGAAGGGCGGTGCCGGCTCGCGATGTCGGCGGAGTCGGCGATGGTGCGCGGGCTGGTGGCGGTCCTGTGCGAGGTTTACGACGACGCCACGCCCGAAGCGGTGGCGGCTTTCGAACCCGAACTGCTCGAAAAACTCGGGATTTCCCGCAACCTGACGCCAACGCGGCTCAACGGAATGGCGGCGGTGCGCGGCTGGCTCGCGGCGCTCGCCCGGCGGTTGGGTTAGGGCGTGTCTACGAATTTAAGTGAAAGGCGACTAAAAGCCGCTTTTTGGTCCAAAACGGGTTTCCTCAGGCGTCCGAATCTCGATTCGGCCTTCTTCGAAAGCCCCGTTTTGGCCTCAAAAATCGATCTTTTATTCA
>DATMFV010000079.1:0-70596 GCA_035555975.1 Chthoniobacteraceae bacterium | reverse complement strand
TCGCCCGGTTGGCCACGACCACCGCTTCGAGCAGCGAGTTGCTCGCGAGCCGGTTGGCCCCGTGCAGGCCGGTGCAGCCGACTTCGCCGATCGCATAGACCCCGCGAAGGCTGGTCGCCCCGTCGGCATCGGTCAACACCCCGCCGCACTGGTAATGCGCCGCAGGGACGACGGGAATCGGCTCCCGGGTGATGTCGATCCCGAAGCTGAGGCAGCGTTCATAAATCGTCGGAAAACGCTCGCGGACAAACGCCGCATCCTTGTGGGTGATGTCGAGGTAAACGCACGGCGCGCCGGTCCGCTTCATCTCCTCGTCAATGGCGCGCGCCACGATGTCGCGCGGGGCGAGCGCCCCAAGCGCATGGTACTTGTGCATGAACTCGGCTCCCTTGGCGTCGATCAGGCGGCCCCCTTCCCCGCGTACCGCTTCGCTGATCAAAAATGAACGCGCCGCCGGGTGGTAAAGGCAGGTCGGGTGAAACTGGATGAATTCCATGTTGGCGATCGTCGCCCCCGCCCGCCATGCCATGGCCACGCCGTCGCCGGTCGCGACATCCGGGTTGGTCGTATAAAGATAAACCTTGCCGCACCCGCCGGTGGCGAGGATCAGGCGATCGGTTCGGAAGGTCTCCACCTCGCCGTTGGTGTCGTTGAGCACGTAGACGCCGAGGCAGCGGTCCTCCCGGGTCAACCCGAGCTTGCCGGTGGTGATCAGGTCGATCGCCATATGGTTTTCGAGCACGTCGACGTTCGGCTTCTGCGCCACGGCACGCAGAAGCGACTGCTCGATCTCCCGCCCCGTGGCGTCGCGTGCATGGAGGATGCGGCGCATCGAGTGCCCCCCTTCCTGAGCGAGGTCGGGCTCGCCCCCTTCTTCGCCCGGCCGTCCGTCGAACCGGACGCCGTAGTCGATCAACTCGCGAATCCGCTCCGGCCCTTCGGTGACGATGGTACGGACCACCTCCTCGTCGCACAACCCCGCCCCGGCGGTCAGCGTATCCTGGACATGGAGGTCAAACGAGTCATCGCCGCTGATCACGCAGGCGACCCCGCCCTGCGCATGGGCGGTGTTCGACTCGCCCCGCATCCGTTTGGTGACGATCGCCACCGAACCATGTTCCGCCGCCTTGAGCGCGTAGCTCAAACCGGCAATCCCGCTCCCGAGGATCACAAAATCGTAATTCTTCATCGCACTTCTTCCTTACAAAAAAATCGTCAGCGCCCCGCCTTCACCTCCACGTTGTCAATCAAACGGGTCGAACCGAAAAACACCGCGACCGCGATCAGCCAGAGGCGGCTCCCCTCCCCCGGCGGCTCGAGCGTGGCGGCGTCGACCACTTTCACGTAGTCGATCTTTGCCAAGGGCGCTTCGCCGATGGTGGCGGCCACCTGCGCGGCCACCGCTTCCGGGCTCCGTTCCCCGTGCGCCACCGAAGCGCGCGCCGCCAGAAGCGCCCGGCGCAGGACGACCGCCTGCCGCCGCTCTTGGGGATTCAAATACCGGTTGCGCGAACTTAAAGCCAGCCCGTCGCTTTCCCGCACCGTGGGGACGCCGACGACGCGCACCTGAAAATCAAGATCCGCCACCATGCGCCGGATGATGGCAAGCTGCTGGGCATCTTTTTTGCCGAAAACGGCCACGTCGGGCGCGATCAGGTGAAAAAGCTTGGTCACCACCGTGCAGACGCCGCGAAAATGCCCGGGCCGCGACGCGCCGCACATCACCTTCGAGAGCGACGACTCCTCTACCCACGTGGAGAAACCTTCGCCATACATCGCCGCGGGTTCGGGCGCAAAAAGGTAGTCGACCCCCGCCGCCTCGCACTTACGGCGATCTTCAGCGAGCGTCCGTGGATAACGGGAGAGATCCTCCTTCGGGCCGAACTGGGTCGGGTTGACGAAGATCGAAGCGACCACCGTCCCCGTGCTGCCCGCCAGTTTCCTCGCGCGCTCCAGCAGGGCGACATGACCGGCATGCAAGGCCCCCATCGTGGGGACCAGGACCAAAGGAGACGCGGTAGAACGGGGCACCGTACGGCAAACCCGCGTCGCAGCTTGGGGCGAGCGCAAAAGTTTCAATGTGAAGGAAGGTTCATTCGTACCGGGAAATGGCTTCCGGCGCAAGAGCGCTTTTTTCGGTTGGGAGCCGAGCACGCTCCCGCGACAACGGTGGAGGGGTAAGCCTCCGCGCCGACCGTGGCGTTGGATCTGGTATACCCGCTTACTCCCGGCGACCTCAAATCCCGCGGCGGGCGCGGAGGCCCGCCCCAGCTCACGCCACGGTCAGCAGCTTGCGCTTCACGTCGTCAAAATCGAGCGGTTTGAGGAGGTGTTGATCAAAACCGGCTTCCTTTGCGCGGCGGAGATCGGACTCCTGTCCCCAGCCGGTCATCGCCATCAGGACGATGCGCCGCCCCTCGGCGTCGGCCTCCTTGCGGATCAGTCGTGCGGCATCGTAGCCGTTGAGATTCGGCATCCCGATGTCGAGAAAGACCACGTCGGGCGCAAACTCGGCAGCGAGGATCACCGCTTCGGGCCCGTCGAAGGCGGTTTTGAGTTCATGGCCCAGCCGCGCCAGCAGACGCGCGAGGGTGACGGCGGAATCGCGGTTGTCGTCGACCACCAGGATCTTGAGCTTGCGCCGGGGGGCTTCCTTCTCCGCCTGCCGGTCGCCGTCGATGACCCGCTTCGCTTCGGCGAGGATCGGCAGGCGCACCAGAAACTCGCTCCCCTTGCCTTTCCCTTCGCTGAACGCCTCCACGCTGCCGCCGTGCAGCTCGGTCAACCGCCGTACCAGCGTCAGCCCGATCCCCATCCCGCCCTGGGTGTTTTCCAGCGAACCGCCCACCTGGGTGAAAAGGTCAAAGACGCGCGGCAACATCTCCGGATCGATCCCGACCCCGCTGTCCTTGACGCAGATGCAGAGCGTTGCGCCATCGCGCCACGCCCGGAAGGCGATCTCCCCGCCCTTTTTTGTGTACTTGACGGCGTTGTTGAGCAGGTTCGAGATCACCTGCGTGATCCTCGCAGGGTCGACTTCGAGGACGATCGGCTCGCCCGGCAACTCGACGCTCAAGCGATGGTGCGCGGCCCGGACCAGCGGTGTGGCGGTCTCCAGAACGCTCTTGGCGATTTCCGAAAAGGCGATCTTCTCGGGCCGCAGCTCCAGCCGGTTGTGGGTGATGCGGGAAATGTCGAGCAGATCGTCGACCAGCCGGACGAGGTGCCGAAGCTGGCGCGCCATCATCTCGCACGTCTGCCGATGCGCCTCGGGATCGTCGCGCTCGGTCTTGAGGATTTCGACTGCGTTGGAGAGCGGTGCGAGCGGATTGCGCAGTTCATGCGCGAGGGTCGCCAGAAACTCGTCCTTGCTCCGGTCGGCCTCCTGAAGCTGCTGGTAGAGGTTGGCATTTTCAATCGCCACCTCGGCGCGCCGCGCCAGGTCTTCCGCCGCCGCAAGGTGGTGGCGGTCAAACTTCCGGCCCGACTCCGCCGTGTAAAAGGTCATCATCCCGAAAATCTCCCCCCGCCGCGTCAAGGCGACGCAGATGGAGGAAATCAGGTTGAGCGAACGGAGGATCTGCAAATGCGTTTCGTCGTCGGCGATCTCCTGCAGGAGACTGTCGGGGATCACCTCGAAAAGCTCCGACTCGCCCGTCTCCTCGACCCCGCTCGTCGCGGCGAGGCGCGGGGTGTAGCGTTCGATCATGTCGCGCATCCTGGCGATCTCGTCCGGCTCCCGGTGGGCGATGGCGATCCCTTTGAGGGGGACTTCCGGCGAGGTCAGGAAAATGAGGCACCAGTCGGAAAACTCGGGCACGGCGGAGTTGGCGATCTTCTGCATCGTGCTGTAAAAATCGCCCACTTCCGCCAGGTCGGAACTCGCCTTGGCCAGAAACCGGGCGACCCGTTCGCGGTTGAGGAGATCCTCCTCCGCCCGTTTCGTCTCGATCCCCTGCGCGATAAGGTAGGCGAGGAGGTCGAGATCGGTCAACAGGGCGGACGCCGCCGCTTCCCGGAGGTCGAGCGTCAGGACCCCGAGCGTCTGGTGGCGGGCGATCAAAGGATAGCCGGAGAAGACCATCACCCCCTTGACCGGCGGCGGTTCCCAGACCGTCTCCCGCGCGCCTTCGAGGTGAAGCACCTGCGGCTGGCGCGAAAGGTAGACCTGCCCGACCCGGCTCCGGGCGACCGGCAGCCTTCCCGTCCCCTCCCGCACCGGCCCGAGCCCGGCGGTGCCGACTGCTTCCAGAAAGCCCCCGGTCGAGTCGAGCATCCAGATCCGCACCACCGCCTCCTGAAAATAGAGCGCCATGATCTCCGCGCACGCCTGGAGGCTCACCCCCAGCGGTTCGCTCCGGGCGAGGCGGGCGCTCAGGCTGGCCCGCAGCTCCGCCAGCCGGTTTTTTTCCTCCAGCCGCGTCTCAAAACGGCGGCTTTCCAGAAGGCTCGTCACCTGCCGGGCCAGCGTCTTGAAGGCGGTCATCGTCGCGGGGTCGATCCGCCTTGGAACGCGGTCGGCCACCGCGACGGTCCCCAGCGGGAAACCGTCGGCGGAGCGGATCACCACCCCTGCGTAGAAACGGAACAGGAACGGCTCCTCGCAACAGCTCATCTCGCGGAATCGCTCGTCCTCCAGCAGGTTTTCGACGACAAGAATCTCCTCTTCGCAGATCGTGTACCGGCAGATCGACGCCTCCAGCGAAATCTCTTCCACCTCCAGCCCCACCGCGCTCTTGAACCATTGCCGGTCGGCGTCGATGAAGCCGATCGTCGCCACCGGCGCGCCGCAGATGTGGGCGGCGAGCTGGCAGAGATCGTCAAAATCGCGGTCCTTCGGCGTGTCAAGAATGGCGTAACGTCTCAGGGCCGCCAGCCGTTCCTTGTTGGTACTGGAACAGGCAGGTTCCTGCGGTAGGCGCTCTGCGGGACCGGTGTGCATTCTGACGCTTGAGAAAACGGACCTCCGTCCGCTTCGGGACGTACCCGACGCGCCGTGAAGGCTAGATCAAACGATCCAGCAGCGTCGCCAGTACAAAGACGCACCCGACCCAGGCGTTGCTGGTAAAAAACGCCGCGTTGATTGCGTCGAGATCGCGCCGCCGGGCCACCCGGTGCTCATAAACCAGAAAACCGACGACCACCGCCAGCCCGGCAAAATAGATCGGCCCGAGTTGCGCCACCAGGCCAAACGCCGCCAGCAGCAGCCACATCACCAGGTGCAACGCCTGGGCGGCCTGGAGGCTCCGGTCGATCCCGAGGCGGACCACCAGCGAGTGAACTCCTTCAGCGCGGTCAAACTCGTAATCCTGTGTCGCATAGATCATGTCAAACCCGGCCACCCAGAAGACCACCCCGGCGGCGAGCACCAGCGGCGCAAGCGCCCACTCCCCCCGCACCGCCAGCCATGCCCCGACGGGAGCCGCCGCCAACGCCAGCCCGAGGAAAAAATGGCACCATGAGGTAAACCGCTTGGTCAGCGAGTAAAAGAAGATCAGCAGCAGCGCGAGCGGCCCGAGGTAAAGGCAAAGCCGGTTGATCGCTCCCGCCGTTGCAAGAAACCCGAGCGAACTGACCGTGCAGAGCGCCACAGCGCTTGGGAAAGAGACCAGCCGGTGCCGCCCCGCCGTGCGCGGGTTGCGCTTGTCCATCTCCCAGTCGACCAGCCGGTTGAACGCCATCGCTGCCGTCCGGGCAAAAACCATCGCGAGCACGATCAACGCCGCGACGCGCCACGACGGCACGCCTTCCGCCGCCACGAACATCGCCCCGAGCGCGAACGGCAGCGCAAAGACCGTGTGCGAAAAGCGGATGAACGTCAGCGTCCGCGCAAAGCTTTCCCCCCACGAAGGGCGGGATTCCGTCGCCGGTTTCATTGTCTACGGGCGTTCACTCGCTCCCGACGGCTTCCTCGGCGGAGGGGGTCTCGCCGAAAAGTTCGCCCAACCGGTCGCTGATGCGGATGTCGATCAAACGCCAGATGTCGTTCGAGCGGTAGAAGTAAAAACGCCAGCGGAGCGGAAACTCCTTGCCGAGCGCCAGGTAGGTATAACGCCGGAAATGTTCTCCCGCCGGTTTGATCTCCAGTTCGTCAAACCCGGTGATCGTGCCGACCATGCCGATCGCCTCGCGCGTCTTGGTTTTGAGCATCGCCACGTCGCCCGCAGAGGCGGCAATCCGGCTCCCTTCGAGCAGGACGCGGTAGGCTTCCTCCACCTCGCCCGCCTGCAAATGTTTGAAAAACACGGCCAGCCGCTCCTCCGGCTGCGTCTTGGATGGCAACAGGAGTTCCGCCGGGCTTGGCTGCGCCGTTGGCGCGGGGCTCGCCGCAGCGGCGGGAGTGGGCGTCGGCGTCGGCGTCCGGATTTCCCCCTGCCAGCCTCCCTGCGCGTGGACGTTCAAGGCCATCCCCGCGCCGAACCCCAGTGCCGCGACCAGACGTAAACTTCGAACCCAATTGGACGATCTCATAAAAACAGGAGTGTTGGACACCGGGCGACTGTCAGGATTTCTCCCGCCGACTGCAACCGTTTTCCCCGCCAACCGGAGAAAAGAGGAGGAAAACCTTTCTTTTTCGCTCGTTTCACCTTTCGCGATGATTTGCCCCTTGAGGGAAAACCCGATAAGCTGGCGGGAGATGTCACACCCACTCCTGGTCCCTGAACACTTCATCAACCGCGAACTGAGCTGGCTGGAGTTCAACCGCCGCGTCCTCGAAGAGGCGCAGGACGCCACCCAGCCGCTGATGGAACGGGTCAAGTTCCTCAGCATCTTTTCCGCGAACCTCGACGAATTTTTCGAAATCCGCGTCGCAGGCATCGTCCAGCAGATCAACAGCGGCACGGCCACCATCGGCCCCGACGGCCTGACGCCGATCGAGGTCTTCCGCGCCCTTCACAAGCTGACCCACCAACTCGTCGGGGCGCAATACGCGCTCTGGAACAACGAAATCCTTCCCGAACTCGCCGCCAACCGGATCTTCATCCACCGCGTGGCGGAACTGGAGCCCGCCCGCCTCCAGTGGGCGCGGAAATATTTTCACAACGAGGTTTTCCCGGTGCTCACCCCCCTCGCGGTCGACGCCAGCCACCCTTTCCCGCAGGTCCTCAACAAGAGCCATAACCTGATGGTCCGCGCCCGCCGCCCCGGCGAGGATGAACCGCTCTACGCCATCGTGCAGGTCCCCCGGATCGTCCCCCGGCTCATCGCCCTGCCCCGGCCCAAGCCCCGTTCCAAGACGGCGCAGCGCCCGTGGGATTACATCTATTTGAGCGACCTGATCAAGGCCCACCTGGGGGAGCTTTTCCCGGGGTTGATCCTCGAGGGGGTCCATGCCTTCCGGATCACCCGCAACAGCGACCTTTACATCGACAACGAGGAGGCGAACAACCTGTTGCGCACCATCGAACAGGAACTGCGCCGCAGCAACCGGGGCAACGCCGTCCGCCTGGAGGTCGAGCACGATTGTCCCAAGGATTTTCAGGCGCTCCTGCTCGAACGCTTCAAGCTTTCGGAGAACGACCTCTACCTGCTCAACGGGCCGATCTCGATGACCCACCTCGCGCCGCTCATCCAGAACGAAGCCTTTGCGAACCTGCGCGACCGTCCCTTCACCCCTTCGCACGACCCCGCCCTGCCGCCCGGCGGCGATGTCTGGCAACTCCTGCGCAAGCAGGACATCCTGCTCCATCACCCGTACGAACCGTTTGACGACGTGGTCGAGTTCATCGAACAGGCCGCCGTCGACCCGATGGTGCTCGCCATCAAGATGACCCTCTACCGGACCAGCGGCGACTCGCCCTTTGTCGCCGCGCTGGCGCAGGCCGCCGCGCTCGGCAAGCAGGTGACCGCGATCGTCGAACTCAAAGCCCGCTTCGACGAAGCCAACAACATCCACTGGGCGCGCCACCTGGAGGAAGCGGGGGTGCATGTCGTCTACGGCATCGTCGGTTTCAAGATCCATTGCAAGATGCTCCTGATCGTCCGGCGCGATGAAGACCGCATTCGCCAGTACGTGCATTTGAGCACCGGCAACTACCACCCGAAAACCGCGCGGATCTATACCGACCTCGGCCTCCTGACGAGCAAGCCGGAACTGACCCTCGAAGTCGCCACGCTCTTTAATTCGCTGACCGGCCTGACCGAATACCCCGGGTTCAAAAAGCTGCTGGTCGCCCCGTGGGATCTCGCGCAGCGTTTCAAGCAGATGATCGAGCGCGAACGCAACCACGCCAAGGCGGGCAAGCCGGGGCGGATCATCGTCAAGCTCAACTCTCTGGTGGATGAAACCTTGATCCTCGCCCTCTACGAGGCGTCGCAGGCCGGGGTGAAGATCGACCTGATCGTGCGCGGCATCTGCTGCCTGCGCCCGAAACTGCCGGGGATCAGCGAAAACATCCGCGTCATCAGCATCGTCGGCCGCTTTCTCGAACACAGCCGCATTTATTACTTCGGCAACAACGGCTCGCCGGAACTCTACCTCGGCAGCGCCGACTGGATGCCGCGCAACCTCTACCGGCGGATCGAACTCGTCTTCCCCGTTGACGAGCCCGAGTTGCGCGAGTTGATCGTCGACGACATGCTGCCCGCGTTCCTCAACGACAACGTCAAGGCCCGCGAACTCCAGGCTGAGGGCACCTACACCCGGCTCAAACCGAAGCGAGGCACCCGGCCGTCGCAGGCCCAGCTCTACTTCCGCGAACAATCCCGCAAACGAAGCGCCGGAACCGACGCCGCCGTGCCGGAGTACCAGCACTACCTCACCCCGCCCCCCAACCGCCTCCTGCCGAGAACCGCGCCGAAGGAGATGCGGAAGGAAAATGCGGCGGAGGGTGCGAGGTAAACCCGCTCGGGGGTTGGCCTTAATGCGGTCCTTTTATTTGACTATTTTTCCGGTCAATTTATACTGACCTCATGACGGTAAAGGTCTTCAGCGTTTCCGAGTTCAAAGCGCACTGCACCGAGATTCTTCGGGAGGTAGAGCAGGAGGGGGTGATCATCGAAGTGACACGGCACGGGAAGAAGGTGGCCCGGGTGACCCCTCCGGGAGCCGGTTCGTCGAAACTTCTTCAGGATTGGATGGGCAGCGGGGCAGGCATTACCTATACGGAAGATTACGATCCCGACGCCCCTGTCGTACCAGACGAAGAGTGGGACGCGGTACGCTGATCTTGAAAAAACGATGATCCTTGCCGCGCCCGTTTTCCTGCTCGATACAAACGCATGGCTCCGGTTCTTCAACCGGCCCGAAGAACTCTCGGCTGCTTCAAGAAAGGTCTTGGGGGAACAGATTGTCGTGGCGCTGGCGGCGATCAGTTTGTGGGAAGTAAGCATGTTGGTGGCCAAGGGGAAAATCATCCTGCCGGTTCCCATCCAAAAATGGATGGAGCTATCCCTCCCTGACGGACGCGTCGAAGTTTTGCCCATCACACCGGAAATCGCCGTCGATTCGTGTCACCTCCCTTCGGATTTTCATGGTGATCCGGCAGATCGCCTCATCGTTGCCACCGCCCGCGCTCATGAATTGACGGTAGCGACTTCCGACGAAAAAATCCTCCGTTATCCCCATGTGAAGACCTTTTCAACCCGGTAACCGTGGTATTCAGCCACAGTTGATGTGAAGGTCGACCTTTGAAGGGAGTTTCCGCTCCGAAGTGACAGGATCACTAAACAAGCTCACTCACCGCGGGAGTAGGGAAGCACGTCCATCACGGAGACCTCGGTGCAAACAATGCTTCCGTCTTGATCTGTATGGGATTCAAAATCTGCCTGAACCATCCCTTCCAACCTGCGAAAGGTCAGGTTGAAAAGGCAATCACGGGAATAATCGGCCGGGAGCGTGTTCGTTCTCACGCCAAGAAACCGGAAGGATACCAGATGATGCCTTTCGAGGATGTAATAACCGGCGGGGTCCACCTTGTCCGTCATGGCAAAGACGTGAAGTTTGACCGAAAACGTATCAGCAGCGCAGGAGGCATCCACAACGGTGGCATCATGGAACGAAGGCCAGCCCCCCATGGCCTCAACAAGGCGTTCGCTACCTTTGACGAACTGCATTGCCTCCATCCCGGCTATCCTGCTTTGATCCCTTCGGGATCGACCGTCGTGAGGTCTCCTGCCGTCGGCACATCATTCCGGTTGGCAAGGGCGATCATCTCGCGGCGGTAGACCTTGAACCCTTCGCTGCGGAAAACCTCCTCTTCATCGACAAACGGCATGGCATAGACCGGCTGGTTCTGAAAATGCTTCAGCATGGCGCGTAAAAGGAGCCTTCCGACCCTCTCCCTTTCGTACTCCGGATGGACCAGCAAGGCATCCAGATAGACGGCTCCGAGGCCGTTGGAGATCGCGCTCACGTAGCCGACCAGAAAGCCCCCGGCATCGCGGACGTGAGCCACGAAATCGACGGCGGCGAAGTGGGCGGCCAGCCGCTCCTGCGTAAAGTCACCCGGCTCGCCCCAATGGGCCAGCGAGGCCAGTCGGCCAAATTCGTCGGCTTGAAGGTTCCGGTCGAGGTGGAGGGTGTATTGGGGGGTATTCATCTTCATAAAAGGGTTCATCGCGGCATCTACCGGGCCAGTGAAACCAGGTAAGCCGCCACGGCTTCCGCGTCATGCTGGTTCATCCGGTAGGGCGGCATCGGCGGGAGGGTCGGCGGAAGGTTGCCAGGGCGGACCCCGGTCGTGAGATAGCGGACCAGGGCTTGCTCCGTATAACCTTCGGGAAGCCCGGCGATCCCCGGGGCGTTCGGCGTCCATGGCATCGGCACGACCGGCTGGAAGCCGAGGGGCGCGCCGGTCAGTTCCTTTCCGGGAACGAAGGCACCGGTCGCATCCCGTGGCGAATGGCAGTCGGTACACATCGCCACCTGGTGGACGAGGTAATGGCCGTGGGCGAGCAGATCGTCATCCGCCTTGGAAGCGTCGCTACGCGTACAGCCGCTCCACGCCAGCAGTGGCAGGCATAAAAGTCCGGTTAAAAGGAGCCGTCGGTGATTTTTCATGGAAAATTCCCTGCCACCAGGGCGGTCACTTTGAGGCTCCACGGCCAAGGGTGTCAATTCCGCAAGCCGCCCGCAGATCAAAAAAAAGGGAACGCCTCCCGTTTCAAGGAAGCGCTCCCTTCTAAAAAAAGCAGTGAAGCCGATTTTACTTCAGCAGCGAGGCCGAGTCGGGATCGAGGTAGATCGTCGTATCGGGGTGGTTCTGAAGAATGCTCGACGGGACCATGTTGGTCACCGGGCCCTGGAGGCTCCCGGCGACGGCCTGCGCCTTGCGGGCGTCGGGAACGCTCAGGATGATCGCCTTCGACTTGCAGATCTGCCTGATCGACATGGAGATCGCCTGCTTGGGCACATCGTCGAGGGTGGCAAACCATCCTTCGCCGAGCTGCTGCTTGCGGCATGCCTCGTCGAGATCGACCACCAGGTAGGCGGCTTCGGTGTCGAAGTTCGCGGGCGGATCGTTGAAGGCGAGGTGGGCGTTTTCACCGATCCCGGCGAAACAGACATCGATCGGGTGCTCCTTGATCAAGGCATCAAGCCGATCGCACTCCGCTTGCGGGTCTTCGTCGCCGGCCACGTAGTGGAAAGCGCGCAGCGGGCGGTTGAGCTGGCGGTGGAAGCGTTCCCAGAGATACCCCCGGAACGACGCGGGATGGGTGATCGGCATGCCGACATACTCATCGAGGTGAAACCCGGTGATCTTTTCCCATGGGAGGTCTTCCTCAATCAATGCCTTGAGCATTTCAAATTGGGAAGCGCCGGTGGCGACGATGATGTTGGCACGCCCGTTCTTTTCGATTGCTTCGCGGATCAGGCGCGCGCCGTGGACGGCAGCCGCTTTCCCGGCAATGACCTTGTCAGGGCTGATTTCAGTTTTAATAGGCATAAAGCTTGGATTCTTCTCATATCCCGGGGAAAATCGTCAGACCGCAGCTTAAAAAAGGCCGCTGCCTGCCGCTCCCCCTGGAAAACAGTGACGAGCGTACGGAAAAAAAAGGGATTGTCACGTGATAAATAATGAGGCATGACGTTGCCTCATGATCCCACTCTTTCTTGACGAAATCCGCGACACCCCGTCGGGGGAATTGATCGGCCGGCACTACCGCGACGGTGGGGCGATCCGGCTCGGCTGGAGGGACCATGCCATCACCTCGCTGGAACGGATCGACGCCGCTCCCGAAGGGGCTCCATGGATCGCCCCGGCGCTGGTTGATGTCCAGGTCAACGGGTATGCGGGGGTCGATTTTCAGCAGGATAGCGTAGGCGAAGCCGAACTGCTCCAGGCCGCCCGGGGAATGCGTCGCGACGGTTGCCCCCGGTTTCTGCTGACGCTGATCACCCGGGAATGGAAGGCGCACCTCGGCCAGCTCGCCCGGCTCAAGGCGATCCGTGACGCCAACCCGGAGCTTCGCAACGCCATCTTCGGCTGGCACATCGAAGGGCCGTTCATCTCCGGCGAACCCGGTTTCATCGGTGCGCACGACCCGGAAGTCGCCTGCAACCCGACCCCGCAGGCGATCGACGAACTCAAAAGCGTCGTCGGGGAGGACCCGCTCCTGCTGACCCTCGCCCCGGAGCGGCCCGGTTCCGCCGAGGCGATCGCCCGCGCCCGGGAACTCGGCATCGTCACCAGCGCGGGGCACACGAACGCCTCCCGCGCCCAGCTCGACGCCGCCGCCGACGCCGGGCTCTCCGCCTTTACCCATCTCGGCAACGGTTGCCCGCAGCAACTCGACCGGCACGACAACATCCTCTGGCGCGTGCTCGACCAGAACCGGCTTGTCGCCGGGATCATCCCGGATACCCACCACGTCACCGCCCCGGTCTTCCGCCTCTTCCACCGGCTTTTGCCGCCGCAGCAGATTTACTGGACCACCGACGCGATGACCGGCGCGGGGGCTCCTCCGGGGTGTTACACCATGGGGCGGCTGATGATCGAAGTCGGCGAAGACCGGATCGCCCGCCAGCCCGGGATGCAGAACTTCGCCGGATCGACCGTCGACCCGTTGAGCGCCATCCGCAACGGCGCGGCGATGCTCGGCAAGAGCTGGAACGAAGTCTGGGATTTCTTCTCCGTCAACCCGGCGCGGCTGATGGGGCGCTCCGTCGGGCTCGAGATCGGCTCGGAAGCGGTCTTCTGCCTGCTGAAGGAAACCGAGTAAAACCATGGCGTTCACTCCGCTTCGACCTCACCCCCCGCGGCGGACGCAGAGGTCCGCCCAGGGCGCTCAACCGGATACTCCCTGATGGCGAAGGTCACCCAACATGAGATCGCCGCCAAGCTCGGCGTCTCGCGCTCGACGGTCGCCGCAGCGCTCAATCCCGGCTCGACAATCCGGCTCAACGAAGCGACCCGCCAGCGCATCGTTGCGGCGGCCCGGGAACTGAACTACCGGCCCGACCGTTATGCCCGGATCATGCGCGGGGGGCGGAGCGGGCTCGTCGGCATCCTCCACTTCGGAGGGCTCTTGCAGGTCGCCGCCGAACGGGCCGCGCACGCCGCCGCAGCGGTGCGCAAGGAAGGGTTCGAAGTGGTCGCGAGCGATCTCTCGTGGTCGTCGGAGTCGATCCAGACCGCCTGCACCTCGCTGCTCGACGCCCGGGTGGAAGGGGCGATCGTCGCCGGGATGGTCGGGGACGCTTCGGCGATTGAAGCGCTCGAACGCCTCCGCCACGCCGCCGTCCCGATCGTCACCCTGAGCGGCAATCCCCTCCCGTGGGGCCCGCATTTCCGGGGCGACACGCGCCAGGCGACCCGCGACCTGACCCGCCACCTGATCGCCACCGGGCATCGCCGGATCGGGCTGTTGATCCACTACCCCTCTGATCCGCACGACCGGGTTTATCTCTGGTCGAGCCTCGAAAAGCGGCGCGGATTTGAAGAAGCGCTCGCCGAAGCGGGTGGCAGCCTGGTTTCCCGCTTCCGCAAGGGAAAAGGCTCCCCGCAAGGGGTGATCACCGAAGTCCGCCTTGCCGGGGAACCGTTTGACCCGTTCCTGCCCGGTATCGAAGGGATGCTGGCGGTCCTCAAGCGCCCCGACCGGCCGACCGCGCTCCTTTGCAGCAACGACGAGTTTGCCTACGGCGCACTCTCCGTCTGCCGGGAGCGGGGGATCGCCGTGCCGCAGGAGATCGCGATGACCGGTTACGACGACACCGCGCTCGGTCGCTACGCCCCGGTGCCGCTCACCACCGTGCGCCAGCCCAACCAGGCGATGGCCGAAGCGGCGGTCAAGGCGTTGCTCCGGCTGATTGAACAGGGTAATTGCGCTCCGCTGCCGGAAACCACCCTTTTTCCGTGCGAAATCCTCCTGCGCGGTTCCAGCGTCCGATAAACCGGGCTCATTCCCCGAGCAGTTGCCGGGTGGCGAGTTCGTAAAACCTCCCCTTGCGCGCCATCAGGCCGGCGTAGTTGCCCTCCTCGGCGATTTTCCCTTCGGAAAGAACCACGATGCGGTCCGCCCCGGCAATGGTGCTCAGGCGATGGGCGACGACGATCCGGGTCGCCTGCATGGAAGCGAGCGAGGCGCTTACGATCCCCTGCGTCCGGTTGTCGAGCGCGCTGGTCGCTTCATCAAAAAAGAGGAGCCGGGGCCGGTGAACCAGCGCCCGGGCAAGCGCGAGCCGCTGGCGCTGCCCGCCGGAGAAACTGGTCGCCCCTTCGCTCACCACCGTCTGCATCCCCATCGGCATCGCGCGGATGTCGTCCGCCAGCCCGGCCATCTCCGCCGCCTGCCATGCGTCTTCCAAAGTGAGCGACGACTCGCCGACAATGTTCCGGTAAAGGTTGCCCGCCACCAGCCGGGAGCCTTGCAGGACCACGCCGATCTGCCGCCGCAACGCCCGGGGGTCGAGCGTCTGCAAATCCTTCCCGTCGTACAGGACCGTCCCGCTTTGTGCCGTCTCGAAACCGAGCAGGAGCCGCAAAACGGTCGATTTTCCCGAACCCGACGGCCCGACGATCGCCACAAACTCCCCCGGCTCCACGCGGAGCGAAAAGCGCTCCAGCACCGGCGGCAGGCTTTCGTGGTAACGGAAGGTGATCTGGTTCATCTCGATCCCCCCCAGGAGCACCCCCGGTTCCACCCGCCCGGCGGCGTTCTCCGGCTCGGCCTCCAGGATCGGGCGCACCCGCTCCATCAGCGGAAAAAGGCGCAGGAGTTGCAGCGAAGCGTCGGCCACCATGGTCAGGCTCGCCACCAAAGCCCCAAAGGCGATGCTGAAAGCGAGAAACGTCCCCGTGGTCAACCCCGGTCCCCCTTCCCGCCGGAGGTACCATGCGGTCACGGCAAAAATCACCAGTTGCGACGCCAGCGCGAACCCGGAGAAAAAGGTCCGGATCACCACCTCCCGGCGGCCCGCCTCCATCGCGAGGCGTTGCTGGCGCGCGTAATCCTTCGCCCAGGTGGCAAAGGCGAGCTGTTCGGCTCCCGCGATCCGGAATTTCGCCACGCCGGAAATCAGCTCAAAAACCAGCCCCGCCAACCGCCCTTCGATCTCGTGATGCCGCCGCAGGATGCCGACCCGCCGCAACTGGAGTCCGAGCGAAACGACGACCGCCAGCAGCGCCATCCCAAGGCCCCAGAGCGCCAGCGTCGTCGCAAAGTAAAACATCACCAGCAACTGGAACAACCCGGTCGGCAGGGCGAAAAGGGCGGTCGTGCCGACGGCGAGGAGAGCGTGATGGATCTCGGAGATCCCCTGCGCCCGGTTGACCAGGTCCCCCGCCGTAAAGCGGCGGAAGAAACGGGCGGGAAGTTTCAGCAGGCGATCCCAGACCGCCGCCTGCAACCCCGCATCGGTGCGGCTCCCGATCCGGATCAGCGCCACGCCGCGCACCAGTTCCAGAAGCGCCCGGACCACCGCCGCGCTCACCAGCGCCGCGCCAACCTGCCACATCAGCGCCCGGTCTCCCTGCGGGATGATCAGGTCAAACGTCCGCCCGGTCAGCGCCGGGAGGACGATGCCGAGCAGACCGGTCGCCAGCACCATCGCCACCAGCATCACCACGTCCCCCCGGTTCCCGCGAAAACCGAAGGCGAGCAGATCGCGCAACGTCAGCCGCCGGTCGGGAAGGGTGCGGTAAAGCGCCTCCGCATGAAAACCGAGCCGCGCGGCGACCTCCGCCGTCACCGGGATTTCCTCCCCCGTCTGCCGGAGCATCAGGTAGCGTCCCCGGCGCGGCAGCAGGGCGACGGCTTCGCCTTCCTGCGTCAGAAAACCGATGAGCGGGCCGTTGTCGCGCTGCCACCAACCCGGTTCCAGCACCACGCGCCGTTTGCGGATCGACGCCGCCCGGACCAGTTCCGCCAGTTCGATCCCCTCCCCCTCTTGCCGGGGCCGGGGCATTCGCCCGGGGAGCGCGATCCCCATGGCTCCGGCAACACATTCAAACGCGAAAACCACCGAAGCCTGCCCGGGAGCCCCCTGCCGACGCTCCCTGCCGGTCGCAAAGACCGAAGCGATCGTCTGCCACGCCTCGCCCCCCGCCTCCTCGCGCAGGAGCGCCCGCTGTTCGCGGTCGGTCCACTCCCGCTGCGTGCGCGCCAGCAAGGCTTCCTGAATGCTCCGCAGAAAAAGATCGTGCGCCCGGGCAACTTCATCGAGCCACCCGGGAAACGCGACCAGCGCCTCCGTGGCAATCGCATGGGAAGCGGCGACCCCTCCGGGCGCATCGATCCACCCGCCGAAGGCGAGCGGCACCCACTCCACATCGACCTCCTTCACGCCCCAGAACAAGGTCGCCCCCTCGCTGTGCCACCAGAGCGGCGGGCCGGCGCTGCCCGCAATCGCGCCCGGCTTCCACGCCACCGTCGGCCCGGGCGTCAGGAGTTCGGAAAACCGTTTCGGCTCGCCAAAGAAGGTCGCGATCCCCTTGAACAACGCCTCCAGCCAGCGGTCGAGTTCGCGGGCGAGTTTCCGCCGTTCCTCCGGTGCTTCGACCGACGGGGTGGCGACCCACTCTACCTCGGTATCGGCATAACCGACGGCGAGGATGGAAATGCCGTGGTCACGAAAACCGAACCCGACATCGAACAGCGTGCTCCCGGCCGTCAGCGTGGCGAAGTGATGTCGCCGCGCTCCCATCGCCTCGGTCTCCCAGACCAGGAAGAGTTCCACCATCCCGGCGCAGACCCGCAGGAGGCGGTCCTCCGCTTCCCCGAACGCCAGCCGCCGGTGGGCTGAAATCTGGATCTTCCCCGAAGCCATCCCGAGCGATTCCTAGCCGGGCCTCCCCGGGCGGCAACGCGGTCCGTTCATCGGCCCTTGGGGTCGATCAGCTCGATCTTTCCGCTGTCGAGATGATAGTAGGCCGCCACCACCGAGACCGGTTCGCCGCCCGCGTAACTGGCGAGTGACGGTTTGGAACGGGCGATCCCGCGGGCCACCCTCGCGGCATTGTTTCGCGTGGCGTTGACCAGCGGGTCGCCCGGCTGATGCTTCGCCTCCTTCACGGCGGGGGCGATGGCCCGGATGATCTCGCGCACGTGCCCTTCGGCTTCGACGCCCTGAAGGGCCGCATCGACCGCGCCGCACCGGGCATGACCCATGACGACCACCAGGCGCGCGCCGAGGTGTTCCACGGCGTACTCGATGCTGCCGAGCGCATAATCGTCCACGACGTTACCGGCCAGCCGTACGACGAAGAGATCGCCCAGGCTCTGGTCAAAGACGATTTCGGGGCTGACCCGGGAGTCCGAACACGCCACCACCACCGCAAACGGCCTCTGGCCCTCGGCCACTTTTGCGCGGCGTTTGGCGATCTTGCGGGAGGCGGAGACCTCGGCTTGCGTATAAGCCTGGTTTCCGCTCATCAACCGGTTCAGGGCGGCATTGCCATCCATCAGCGCGGCTTCACGCGCCTGCATGGTCGGGGTGGCAACCATAAGAAGGGGAAGGGCGCAGCAGAACGCGGCGATTCCGGAGAGACGGGGTTTTGACATGATCGGCGATGTAAGCCGAAATCGTTCCGGAAATGCAAGCTCCGCGATGGAGGCTCACATCAAATCCTGAAGAGGGAACCGAGCTTTTTTCCGAGGATGCGGCTCGCTCCGAAAAGGGTGATGCCGAGGAAGACCATCGCCCAGACCGCCAGCGCCGAAGCAATGTAGCGCCCTTCGCCGAGAAGCTGGAAAAGCTCATAGATTGCCTTGGTGATCGGGAAATCCGCGCGGCGAATGGCGAGGATCAGCGAATCGGAAACCTCCAGCATCGCAAAGGCAAAGGCGAGCAGGCCGCCCGCGACGAGATTGGCCGTGATCAGCGGCAGGGTGATCTTCCGCAACGCGCGTAAGGGGGTGGAGCCGAGGTTGCAGGCGGCCTCCTCCAGCGTGACGCTCGTCTGCGCCAGCCCCGCCGCCACCGAACGGACGACATACGGGAGCCGCCGCACCGCGTAGGCGATCACCAGGATCGGCAGCGGATTCTCCACCGGGTTGAGGAACGAAAAGAGCCGCCCTTCCTGCGTCATGGCAAGGTAGCCGAACGCCAGCACCAGCCCCGGTACGGCCAGCGGCAGCATGGCCGCAGCATCGAGCAGCCACCGCCCCGGCAGGGCGGTCCGCACCACGAGATAGGCGATCATCACCCCGAGCAACAGGTCGATCACCGTTGCAAGGCTCGCGTACTTCACGCTGTTGATGATCGCCGGGACGCTCAGGTCATGCCCGAGCGCGTCCGAGTAATGCCGGAGCGTCCAGCCGTTGGGGAGCACGCTCTGGTACCAGTCGCTCGCGAACGAAACGAGGATGACCCCCGCGTGCGGCAGGAGCGCGAGCGCGATCACCCCCGCAAACGCCGCGCTGCAAAGCAGGCCGCCGATGAGCCCGAGCCGCCGTGTGGAAAGGACGGTCGTCGCCTTGGGCAACATCGCAAACGCCTTTCCGCCGAAGCCCCACTTTCCCAGAAGGTAGAACAGGGTGGAGAAAAAGAGCGTCACCACCACCAGCGCGTACGGAAAGGGGTTGCCGGAAAGCTCCTTCAAGCCACGGAAAATCTGGACCGAAGTCACCCGCGTGTAGTCAAACATCAACGGGACGCCGAGTTCGGTGAACGCCCAGATGAAAACGATCGTCCCCCCGGCGAAAACGCCCGGCGTCATCAGCGGCAGGGTGATCCGCCGGAACCGCCGCCAGCCGCTGCACCCGAGGTTCTGCGCCGCTTCCTCCATGGCGGGGTCGATGTTGGCGAGCGCGGCGGCGACGTTGAGGAAAAGGATCGGGTAGAGATGGAGCGCGTTGAGGAGCACCACGCCCCAGAAGCGGCCTTGATCCCACCCGCCAAGCCAGTCGATCGCGCCGCCCGGGTCGAGCAGGCCGAGGTGAACCAGCAGCGTGTTGAGCGCCCCGTACTGCCCGAGGATCTGCTTCATCCCGATCGCCCCGACAAATGGCGGGAGGATCATCGGCACCAGCAGGAGCGCCAAGAGCGTCCGCTTGAAGGGAAATTCGAACCGGTCGGAGATCCACGCCAGCGGAATCGCCACCGCCGCGGTCAGAAGCGTGCTCGCCACCGCCAGCAGAAAGGCGTTGAGCAAACCCTCCATGTAGATCGGGTTGCGAAACACCTCCGCGAGGTAGGAGAGGGTCAGCCTCCCGTCAGCATCAAGCAGCGCGCCCCGGATGGTCTGGTAGATCGGCCAGCCGAGGAACGCCGCGAAAAAAAGAACGAGCCCCGCAGCGGCGGCCCAGGTCCAGCGGCGGCTCATCAGCGGGTTCATCGCAAGAAGGCTTATCCTTGAAGCCGGGCTTCGAGCACCTGCCCGACCAGCGCCGGGTTCGCCTTCCCGCGGGAAAGTTTCATTACCTGCCCCTTCAGGAAGTTGATCGAGGCGAGCTTGCCCCCCCGGTACTCCTCGACCGCCTTCGGGTTGGCGGCGATCGCCTGGTCGCAGAGCGCTTCGATCGCGCCGAGGTCGCTCTCCTGCTTGAGCCCCTTCTCCTCGACGACGACGGCGGCCCCCTTGCCGGTCGCAAACATCTCGGCAAAGACCTCCTTGCCCTGCTTCCCGCTGATCTTCCCGTCGTCGATCAGGTTGACCAGTTCGTCGAGGTTGGAGGGCGGGATCGGGCAGGCTTCGATCGTGAATCCTCCCGTGCTCAAGGCGCTGGCGAGGTCGTTCAAAATCCAGTTGGCCACCTGCTTCGGCTTACGCGCCTTGGCGGCGGCGGCCTCGAAGTAAGCCGCAAGGGGGAGATCGTCGGCCAGCACCCCGGCGTCGTACTCGCTCACGCCGTACGCTTCCACGAAACGGGCGCGTTTCTGCGCCGGGAGTTCGGGAACGCGCGCGCGGACCTCCTCCAACAGCGCTTCGGTCTTGACCGGCGGCATATCCGGCTCCGGGAAATAGCGGTAGTCGTGGGCGTCTTCCTTGATCCGCATCAGCTCGGTCTGGCCCGTGGTGTCATCCCAGCGGCGGGTCTCCTGCAAAAGGACTTCGCCCTTGCTCACCAGCCCGATCTGTCGTTCAATTTCGTAGACGAGCGCGCGGCGCACCCCGGAGATCGTATTCATATTCTTGATCTCAATCTTCGTGCCGAGTTTCTCCTGCCCCTCGGGGCGGACGGAGACGTTGCAGTCGCACCGGAGCTGCCCTTTTTCCATGTCGGCGTCGCTCACGCCGCCGTAGATCAGGATCTGCTTGAGCGCCGTCAGGTAGGCAAACGCCTCTTCGGGGCTTTCGATATCGGGCTCGCTCACGATCTCCATGAGCGGCGTCCCGGCGCGGTTGAAGTCGATCCCCGTATGGCCGTCGGGGTGGAAGCTGCGCGCCACATCCTCTTCGAGGTGGATGCGGACGAGCCGGACCGTCTTGCCCGGGTGGGCGATCGTTTTCTGCGCATCCTTCGGGTAGGCGAGATCGTGCAGCAACACCCCGCCGCCGAGGCAGAGCGGCTGGTCATACTGCGAAATCTGGTAGTTCTTCGACATGTCCGGGTAGAAGTACTGCTTGCGGTCAAACTTGGAGACCGGCGGCACCTCGCACCCGAGCATCAGCCCGGTCAAAATCGTCATCTTGATCGCTTCGAGGTTGGCCACCGGCAGCGCTCCCGGCAGCCCGAGGCAGACCGGGCAGGTGTGGGTGTTGTGCTCCGCTCCAAAAGCCACCGTGCACCCGCAGAACATCTTGCTTTGGGTCTTGAGCTGGACGTGGACTTCGAGGCCGATCGTGACGAGATACTTCTTCATGGTTGAAAACAAAGGGAGCGACTTTGCCGTTCATCAAGGGCAAGTCGAGCGGGAAGGAAAACACTAAACCATGCGGGGCGGCAATGGTTTTTGCTTTCAAGCGGTGCGCTTCCCGTCTGAAATGCCGTTTTCGTTTATCTTTTCCTGTTTTCATCCATGGCCCGACCCGGTTCCGCAAGTCTCCTCACCGCCCAGGATCTCGTTGTTCGTTACAATGAACAGAGCGTCCTGAAAAACGCCTCGCTCTCAATCCACGAGGGCGACCGGATCGGCCTCGTCGGTCGCAACGGCTCGGGCAAGTCGACCTTTCTCCGGATCATTGCCGGGGCGATGGAGCCCGACTCCGGGAACATTGCCCGGCGGCGGGGGCTGGTGGTCGGTTACCTGCCGCAGGAGTTCGCGCTCGACCCGGCGCTGACCGTGGAGGAAAACATCCGCGCCGGGGCAGCCCATGTCACCGCGCTGATCGAAGAGTTTGAAACCCTCCCCGGCCATACCGGGCGGCACGACGAACTGGAAGCGCGGATCAACGCGCTGGATGGCTGGGGGCTGGACCATCGGATCGCCACCGCCATGTCGAAGCTCGCCGTCCCGCCGGGCGACGCCGCCATCGCCCCGCTTTCCGGGGGTGAAAAACGGCGTGTCGCCCTCTGCCGCGCCGTTATCGCGCAGCCCGACCTGCTGATCCTCGACGAACCGACCAACCACCTCGACGCCGACTCGATCGAATGGCTCGCCACCTATCTCGACAGCTACCCCGGCGCGTTCATCGTGGTGACGCACGACCGCTATTTTCTCGACCGGGTGACCCACCAGATCACGGAGATTTCCGGCGGCATCTTTGTCTCCTACGAAGGGAACTATACCGACTACCTCATCCAGCGCGCCGAACGGATGGCCGCCGCCGAGACGGCCGAACACAAGCGGCAGATGTTCCTCAAGCGCGAACTGGAGTGGGTCCGCCGCAAACCGGAGGCGCGCCGCACCAAATCGCGCAGCCGCATCGACCAATACTTCGCCGTCGCCGCACAGGAAGCGCCGGAGATCGACCGCAATGTCGATCTCGTCATCCCGCCCGCGCCGCAGTTGGGCAACCGGGTGGTGGAGCTGACCGGCATCGGCATGAACCTCGGCGGGCGGCAGCTTTTTTCCGGTTTCGACTTCCGGTTTGAAGCGGGGCAGCGGATCGGCATCACCGGGCGCAACGGGCTCGGCAAGACGACGCTTTTGAAAATCATTCTTGGTCAGCTTGAACCGACGCAGGGGGAGGTGCGGATCGGCCAGCTCACCCGGTTCAACTACGTTGATCAGGGCCGCCTGCAACTTGACGAAGAGGCCCGGGTGCTCGACGCCGTGGCTGACGGGAGCGACCGCGTCACCTTCGGCGACCAGCAGCTTTCCGTCCGCGCCTACCTCAAGCGCTTTCTCTTTACCGACGACCGGCTGATCACCCAGGTCCGCTACCTGAGCGGCGGCGAACGGAGCCGTCTTCTGCTCGCCCGCATCCTGAAAAACGGCGGGAATTTCCTGATCCTCGACGAACCGACCAACGACCTCGACCTCGCCACGCTGCGGGTGCTGGAGGAGGCGCTTCTCGCCTTCGACGGGGTGGTCCTCGTCGTCAGCCACGACCGGACCTTTCTCAACCGGATCTGTACCGGCATCCTCGCGTTTGAGGGGGATGGCCGGTTGACCTACAGCGTCGGCAACTACGACTACTACTGGGAAAAACGGCAGCGGGAACTGGCGGCGATCCCGCCCGATCCCGGCCCGGCGGCGGCTCCCGCCAAACCGGCCCAGCCGCCGGCGAAGAAACCGCGCAAGCTCAGTTACAACGAAAACCGGGAACTGGAAGGGATGGAGGAGGCGATCCTTACTGCCGAGGGACGCATTGCCGAGATCGAAGGATTCTTCGCCGCTCCCGATTTCCATGAAAAACACGGGGCGCAGGCGAGTGCCCTGCACGACGAGGTGGAAGCCACCCGCCGGAAGGTCGAAACGCTCTACGCCCGCTGGGAAGAGTTGGAGGCCATCCGCCTCGGCAGCGAATGACCTCCTTGTTTTAAGGCCCAACGGTCCAAAGTTCGCTCGCGGGAATGACGAACCACACCGCCAAGACACTCCTCTACCCCTGCGGCGGCTGCGGGAGTTCCGACGGATCGATCCCGAGCGCTTTTGCCACGCCCATGCCGTAGTCGCAATCGGCACGGAAGAAGTGGCAGAGCTGGCGGAAGACGATCTCCCGGGGCACCCCCGCCATGGAACGCGCGATATTGGCGAAAAGCCGCTGCCGCTCGTCGGTTTTCAGGAGGCGGAAAAGATCGCCCGCCTGCGTGAAGTCGTCGTTCCCGTCGCGGTGATTGTAACGGGCGGCGTCGCCGTTGATCTTGAGCGGCGGTTCGCTGAACGCCGGGCACTCCTTCGGCCCGCCAAAACTGTTCGGCTCGTAATTGACCGCCCCACCATACGCCCCGGTGGTCATCGCCCCGTCGCGCAGGTAGTTGGCGTAGGGGCATTTGGGAGCATTGACCGGAAGCTGGTGGCTGTTGACCCCGACGCGGTAACGCTGCGCGTCGGCGTATGAAAAGATACGGGCCTGGAGCATCTTGTCGGGCGAATGGCCGATGCCGGGGACGATGTTTGACGGCGCAAACGTGCTCTGCTCGACCTCCGCGAAGTAGTTTTCCGGATTACGGTTGAGTTCGAGCATCCCGACTTCGATCAGCGGGTAATCCTTGTGCGACCAGACCTTCGTCAGGTCAAACGGGTTCCACCGGTAGGTTTCGGCCTCGGCTTCGGGCATGATCTGGACAAAGAACTTCCAGCGCGGGTAGTCGCCCCGTTCGATCGCTTCGAAAAGATCGCGCTGGTGGCTTTCGCGGTCGGTCCCGACCACGTTTGCCGCCTCTTCGTCGGTGTACCAGGTGATCCCCTGCTGCGACTTGAAGTGAAACTTCACCCAGAAGCGTTCCCCGGCGTCGTTGTAGAGGCTGTAGGTGTGCGAGCCGAAGCCGTGCTGCTGGCGGTAGTTGCGCGGCAGGCCGCGGTCGCTCATCAGAATCGTCACCTGGTGAAGCGTCTCCGGCGAAAGGCTCCAGAAATCCCATGCCGCTGTGCCGTTGCGCAGATTCGTCTTCGGGTCGCGCTTCTGGGTGTGGATGAAATCGGGGAATTTCAGGGGGTCGCGGACAAAAAAGACCGGCGTGTTGTTGCCGACCAGGTCCCAGTTCCCTTCCCCGGTGTAAAACTTGATGGAGAAACCGCGCACGTCGCGCTCGGCGTCGGCGGCTCCCCGTTCCCCGGCCACGGTCGAAAATCGGAGGAAAACCGGCGTCTCCAGCCCGGCTTTGGCAAAAAGGGCGGCCTTCGAATAGCGGGAGAGATCGTGGGTGATCGTCAGCTTTCCGTAAGCGGCCGAACCCTTGGCGTGGACGATCCGCTCCGGGATGCGTTCGCGGTTGAAGTGTGCGAGCTTTTCCTGCAACCAGAAATCCTGCATCAGCACGGGGCCGCGCGGCCCTGCCGTGAGGGAGTTCTGATTGTCGACCACGGGAACGCCGGAACCGGTCCGGAGAATGTTTTCTTTTTCAGACATAACAAGGAAGGGGAAATAAGGTTAAAAAAAGACCAGCCGCGTCGCCGGTCGTTCATGACAACCTCTCCTTCTTATCGTGCTTGTCAATAGGTGTGAAATATTGATTTACAATACCTTTAATAGCCAAACCCTATGGAGATCCACCAGCTTCGCTACTTTGTCGCCGTTTCCGAGACCGGGAATTTCAGCCGGGCGGCGAAAAACTGCCACGTCGCCCAGCCTTCGTTGAGCCAGCAGATCAAAAAGCTCGAAGAGACCGTCGGCCAACCGCTTTTTGAACGGCAGACGCGCGGGACCACCCTGACCCCCGCCGGCTGGCTCCTCCTGCCGTATGCGCGGCGGATTCTCAATGAAATCAGCGAAGCGACCCGCCGCGTCGGCGATCTCGGCAACGATGTCAGCGGACGCCTCGCCATCGGCGTCCTGCCGACGATCGCGCCCTACCTGCTCCCGCAGTGGCTGGAGGAGTTCAGTCACACCTACCCGAAGGTGGAACTGACCGTGCAGGAGGAGATCACCCCGCGCCTGCTGGAGGCGATCGGCGAAGGGGAGATCGACCTCGCGCTTTTGAGCCTCCCGCTCGCGGCACCGTTCCTGGAAAGCCGCCCCCTTTTCTCCGAGGCGTTTGAACTGGTGGTCCCCGTCGGCCACCCGCTTGCCACGGCGCGGACCGTCGCGATGGGCGATCTCGCCCGGGAATCATTCATCCTGCTCCACGAAGGGCATTGCCTGAGCGAACAGGCGCTCGACTTCTGCCATACCGAGGCCGGCTTTACGCCAAAGATCCGTTGCCGCAGCGCCCAGCTCGAGACCCTCCTCGCACTGATCCGCGCCGGGATGGGGGTTTCGCTCGTGCCGCAAATGGCGATCCGCAGCGACCCCGGCCTCGTCTACCGGAAGCTTTCACCCGAGGGGCCAAGACGACAGATCGGGCTCACCTGGCATCGGACACGATTCTGCTCCAGCGCCGCAAAGGCCTTCATTTCGTGGGGAACGCAACGAATTGCGAAAAACTCTTTAAAAGGAGGTTAAAAATGTGCTTCCCTCCGCCGCAACAAACCGTTCATAGTTCCGCCTCCCTTGTTTCCCGGCGGGAACCGTTTGACCCGGGCGCCCCCCGTTTTTGTCCCATCAACTGACAGATGCCTTTTTAATGATCAAGAAACCCGAAACTTCAACACCTCCAGCGGTCGCCCCCGTCCACGGGAACAGGATTTCAAGCCCCCAGAAAAGATTCTTCGCAAAGCTCAACGCCGCCGGATGGCTTTTTCGCGCGTTCGTCCTCCTGACCTTCGGCGTCCTGCTCACTCCGGATGGGTTCGCCCGGAAGCCGTCGACCGGGGATGGGTCGGAGAAACGGATCACCCTGCGCGTCTCGGGTCTTCCCAACCCTTCGGATACGAGCCCCAACGCGATCGCCTCCCAGCGGATCGTCGCCCAGTTCCTGGAACGCAACCCGGAGATCGACCTCGAGAAGGCGGAGGGGATCAGGGTCGAAGGCATGGTTTCGGAAGTCAGCACCATCATGATGATCGCCGGGGACATCGCCCCGGACGTGATCCAGATGAATTTCCGGAGCATGGACACCTTTGTCTCCAACGGGCTGGTGGCGCCGCTCGACGATCTGGCGGCCCAGCTCAAACAGGAAAAAGGGATCGACGTGGTGAGCCAGGTGTTGCCGCAGGTGCAGGATGTCGTCTTCCGCCCTGACCAGAAAGGCCAGCGCCGCCTCTTCGGCCTGCCCGACCAGTTGCTCGTCCGGGGGCTCTATTTCAACCGCGATGTCTTCCAACTCGCCGGCCTGCCGCCCCGCGCCCCGCGCAGTTGGGACGAAATGGTGGCATTTATCCGTAAAATCAAGGAATACGACCCTGACAACCGGGGCCTGATGCTGGCGGGCGGGGCCACCGCAAGCTGGGATTTGATCAACTTCATCTGGTCGGCAGGCGGCGAGGCCGTCAAGGAAATCGCCCCCAACGACTGGCGGGCCGACTTCAACACCCCCAATGCCGTCACGGCCTATGAATTCTACTACCGGCTGGTGGAGGTCGACCGTCTGGCGGTCCGCACCTCGGGCACCATTACGCCGCAGGAACGGGAACGTTTCGCCATGTTCTTCGGTTACGTCGGCGACAACACCCAGTGGGAGCCGGAACGGTGGGGCTTCGGCGCGATGCCGACAGGGCCGACCGGCGTGCGCGGCGGTGAAGTCAACTCCCGCGTTCTCGGGATCTACTCCCAGATCCAGGACCCGAAGGTACGCGACGCCGCCTGGCGCTACATCGTCTTTACCTGCGGTGAAGAGGCGGAAAAAATCCGCGTCGACACCCTGGTCGAACTCGGCCAGGCAAGCCAGCTCAACCCGATCCAGCTCCGCAAGTTCGGCTACGAACAGTTCCTGACCCTCTCTCCGGAAGGGTTTGAAGAGGAATTCCGCGAAGCGGTCAAGACCGGCAAACCGGAGCCGTACGGAAAGAACTGCAACCTGGTCTACCAGGAAATGACCTATCCGCTTGACCAGATCCTCCTGAGCAACCCGATCCGCGACGCCATGCTCAACGGCCGCAACGAAGAAGCGCGCGCGGAGATGAAGGAAATCCTCGATCGCGCTGTAAAGCGGACCGACGAACGGATGATCGGCTACGTCTCGCCCGAAGCGATGAAATTCCGGCGAACCGTCGCCGTCGCGGTCGTGGTCGTCATCTTCGCCGGGTTCGCCTTTGTCGGCTGGTACGTCTCGCGGATCTTCCTGCGAAGCGGTTCGATGATGTCGCGCCCGGTCAGCAGCAAAAGCATGATCCCGTGGTTCTGCCTGCTCCCGGCGGTCGCGCTGATCCTCGTCTGGAGCTACATCCCGCTGATACGGGGGACCGTCATGGCGTTCCAGGACTACAAGCTGGTGCTGGAGTCGGCCTTCATCGGCCTCGACAACTTCGCCAGCGCCCTCTTTGACGCCACCTTCTGGAACTCGATGCTCGCATCGTTCCACTTTGCCGCGTACACGCTCACCTTCGGGTTTATCACCCCGATTGTACTCGCCTACGCGCTGCATGTCATCCCGAGATACAAAATCCTCTACCGGACGGTCTACTACCTCCCCGCCGTCATGAGCGCCACCGCCATCTTCTTTCTCTGGCGGGAACTTTTCGGCACCGACGGCCCGCTCAACGAAATGCTGCGCCTCTTCGGTTTCGAAGCGCGCCGCGCCTGGACGGACGATCCCTACCTGGCCATGCTTTCGTGCGTTATTCCCGGCGTCTGGGCCGGTGCCGGTCCCGGCTGCCTGATCTATCTCGCCGCCCTGAAAACCATTCCCGAGGAACAGTTCGAGGCTTCCGAAATCGACGGGGCCGGTTTTCTCCAGAAGACGTCGAAGATCGTCTATCCCGGGCTGCGCGCCTTGATCTTCATCAACTTTGTCGGTGCAGTCGCCGCCTCCTTCCACGGCGCCACCAACATCCTGATCATGACCGGCGGTGGTCCCAACGGCATCACCGAAGTGGTTTCACTCAAAATCTTCTTCGAATCGTTTGCCCGCCTCCGCTTCGGGCCCGCCACGGCGATGGCATGGATGCTCGGCAGCATGCTGGTCGGCTTCACCGTTCTCCAGCTCAAGCGCCTGAGCCAGATGGAATTCAAAACCGCCAAATAAAAGATGTTTTCTCCGATTACCGCACGTTCCATCAAGGTACGCCTTCTCTACATCTCGCTTTATCTCGGGTTGATCCTGGGCGGGATCACGATGGTCTACCCGTTCCTGATCATGATCACCGGCTCCATCGAGTCGCGCAGTGATGTTCAGAACAGTGTCTTTCCCATCTGGCTCGTTGACAACGACCAGATGTGGAACCGTTACCTGAGCGCCAAGTACCAGGCCAACAACAACCTGGTCCGCATGAACTGGAGCGATCCCGACGCCCAGCTTCGCGAAAACAAGCTGCCGCCGCTGGAAGGGCAGGAGCAGATCAAGCTGTGGGAGGAGTTTCTCTCTGAAACCAAACTCATCGACGACTGGTTCTACCTCGGTTTCCAGCGGGCCACCGCGCGGATGCCTTCGTACACGACCCGGCTCTTCCGCAAGTGGCTCCTGCCGCAGTATGGAAACGATCTCGACCGGCTCAACCGCGAGCTTGGCACGCAGTTCGTCACCGAAACCACCATTCAGGCCCCCAACGTCAACGTGATCGGCCCGGCCATCGGGCAGAGCAAGATCCTCACCAAGTTTCAGGAGTTCAGCCGCACCGAGGCGAAGCAGTACCGGATCGCGTGGGACATCGGCGGTTACTACCGGGCGATGCTCCTTCCGCAGAAGCTCGGCCGCGATATCGCCATTTACAACCAGAAGTACCAGACCAACTACCCGTCGTACACGGAAGTCCCCTTCCCCGCCACCGTGCCGGAAGTCGGCCGGGAGGATTGGGTCTACTTTGTGACCAAGGTGTTGCGGCCCGACTTCGTACTGCTCACCCCCTCCGGTCTCGCCGGGCAGGCCGCCGCCGGGATGACCAAGGAAGAGTTTATCCGCACCCGGGCCAAGCCGGAGGATCTCAAGGTCTCCAGCCTCGATGTCCGCTTCGCCGACTGGGCCGCCAAGCGGGGTATCGAAAACGCCCGCATCCCGCAACGGGAGATCGACCGCGCCACGTTTGAAGAAGAGAAGGGCTTCTGGCGCAAGGAGTTCCTGACGATCAACTACAATGAGGTCATCGACACCGTCCTGCTCCACGGGCGTTCCATCCGGAACACCACGATCCTCGTGGTCCTTTGCGTTGCAGGGGCGCTCTTCGTCAACCCGCTGGCCGCCTATGCCCTCTCGCGTTACAAGCTCAAGCAGACCTATTTCATCCTCCTCTTCTGCCTGGCGACCATCGCCTTTCCCGCTGAGGTGACGATGATCCCCGTCTTCCTTCAGATGCGCGAGTTCAACCTGCTCAACACCTTCGGCGCACTGGTCTTGCCGGGGCTTGCCAACGGGTTCTCCATCTTCCTGCTCAAAGGGTTCTTCGACAGTCTGCCCAAGGAGCTTTACGAAGCGGCGGAACTCGACGGGGCGAGTGAATGGATGATGTTCTGGCAGATCACCATGAACCTCTCCAAGCCGATCCTCGCCGTCATCGCCCTCGGCGCGTTCGTGAGCGCCTACAGCGCCTTCTTCTACGCGCTGATCCTCGCTCCCGACCCGAACATGTGGACCATCATGGTCAACATCTACCAGTTGCGGATGTCGGTCGACACGCCGGTCGTCTACGCGTCGCTGATCCTGACGGCCATCCCGACCCTGCTGGTCTTCATCTTCTGCCAGAACATCATTCTGCGCGGGATCGTGGTCCCTTCCGACAAGTAAGACCAACAAGCCGGATTTTCCAACCTGCCGGGGGTGGCTTTCGACGCCGCTCCCGGCAGGTTGCGTTTTGGCCCCCCTCCGCGGGCCTGTCGCGGCCCTTCAGGCCGCAACCTTTTGCCGGACGCGTACCCCGGGCGTTGCCCGGGGCTGAGGGATCGCTGCCCGTTGGGCCGCATTGCTCAATGCTGTTGACTTAAAACCACCTTGGCGCGGGAGCGCCTGGAGGGCGCACCTCCGCGTGCGCCGTGGAGTTTGAGGTGGCAGCACGAACAAGGTGCTACCCAAATCCAACGATGCGGACGACGGAGGTCGTCCAGTGCCGCCAAGTGGACGGCATTGGATTCCCTGCGAGAGCCACCCGCCTGCCGATCAGCGTGCGCCGGGATGGTGCAACCCGGAAGTCAGGTTGAAGACCGCCGAGAGAATCCCGAAGACCACCAGCCCGACGATCACCGCAATGGCAATGATCACCAGCGGCGGCACCAGCGCGGTGACAAACTGCACCTGTTTGTCGAGTTCGCGCCCGTGAACGTCGGCGATCATCTCCATCGTCTCCGAAAAACGCCCCGTCTGTTCACCCACCGCCATCATGTCGAGAAAGAGGGGGGGAAAGAGCTTTTCATCCGCCAGTGCCTTCGAAAGGCTGACCCCGTCGGTCACCGCGGCCCGCACCCGCACCATCCGTTCGCGCACCCACTGGTTGCCCGAGATCGCTTCGAGCAGTTCCAGCGATTTCAGGAGCGGCACCCCGTTCTCCATCAAGGTGCCGAGCGTCCGGGCGAACTGGGCATAAAACCGGTAACGCGTGATGCGGCTAAACCCCGGGAAATGCCAGATGAACCGGTCCCACCGGAGCCGCCCGGCGGGGGTCCGCGTCACCGCCTTCCACCCGAAAACGATGCCGCCGCCGATCAGGAGGAGCAGCCACCAGTAACCGGTCAGGAAGGCGTTGGCCTGGAGAAGGATCTGCGTCGGCAATGGCAGCTTCTGCCCCGTCGAAGTAAAGAACCCGGTCAGTTGCGGCACCATCACCGTCATGAAAACGATGATGAGAACCACCCCCGCCAGGACCAGCACCGCCGGGTAGACCAGCGCCTGCTGCACCTTGTCCCGCAATAGCTTCACCCCCGCGATGTGAGTGACCAGACGCCGCAGGATCTCCGCCAGCGATCCCGACGCCTCGCCCGCCGAGACCATGTTGACGTAAAGCGACGAAAAGACCGCCGGAAAATCGCGCATCACCTGGGAGAGGCTTCGCCCGTCGATCAATCCCTTGTGCAGCGCCTTCACGATGCCCTGAAGTTTCGGCTGCTGGAGCCGGTTGACCAGAATGCCGAGCGCCTGGTCGAGCGTCATTCCCGCCGAAAGCAGGTGCGCCAACTGTTCGGTAAAGAGAAAAAGCTGCCCGAGCGGCAGGGTTGTCTCCGCTCCCGGCGCTGCCGCCGCCGCAACTCCGGCCTTTCCCGTTCCCGCCCCGCCATCCGCTTTTGCCCTCTCTTCCCCCTGCCCCGCCCGGGGAGTCGCCGGGCCGGCCACTTCGATCCGGATCGGCACCGAACCGAGCGCTTCGATCTGGCGAATGGCCGCTGCCCGGTCGTGAGCCGTCAGGGTGCCTTTGGCGAGTGAACCGCTCGAACTCCGGGCGACGTAGGCGAAATCGGGCATAAAATTTCTTGGAAAAAAGGGGAGGAAAATCATCGTTTCCCGATTCGCCACCGGCCTCGCGGGGCCAACGGAAAACAGGCAACCAACCTGGCCGCCACTCTACCCCAACACCCCCTTCTTGTCGATGCGGGAGAGTACCCCTCCCCCGGCGTCCGGCCCGGCTGAAGAAATCAGCGCTTCCGCGCTCTCCGCGGCAGGATAACTGCTTCAAAAAAGCGAATAGACCTTGTTCGTCACCACGTTCATTCCGTATAACAGGCTCCAGACCAGCATTTTCAGGACGACGCCCCGGCCCCCCGCGCCATGCCCGGCCTTGAAAAACCCAAAGGATCGACCCCCTCCCTTATGCCGACACTGCAAATTCATCTCCCGACTTCCGGTCCCGTAACCCATGAGCTTTCAGGGAAGGACGTGATCACCGTCGGGTGGGCCTCTGACAACGACATCCGCATCGAAGACCCTTCGATCTCCCGTTATCACGCCAGACTGACCAGGGAAGGCAATGGCTATCGGCTCGAAGATCTCGGTTCCACGAACAAAACCTGGCTCAATGGGGCCGCGATCACCACCGCCACCATCCACGAGGCCGACAATCTCCGCTTTGGGTCGGTTGAATGCGTCTACCGCACCCGCGGCGCCTCCGAAGAGAAACAGAAGCTCGCTTCGGAGCCGACCATGATCGGGCACCTGACCCTGGAAATCCCCGGCCAGCCGCCGGCCGTTCATCGGTTGGAGGAGGATGTCGTCCCCGTCGGGTGGAAAGCCGACAACCTGATCACCATCGGCGATCCCTCCATCTCCGGCCACCACGCCCAGTTCATCCGCATCGACGGGCGCTACCGGCTGCGCGATCTCAACTCCACCAACAAGTCGTTCCTCAACGGCCGCGCGGTGATCGAAGCCGAACTCAACGACGGCGACACCATCCGCTTCGGCTCGGTCACCGGTCACTTCAAGGCCGAGATGCGCATTCCGACGCGACAGGCCGCCGGCAGTGCGGAAAAAGCCAAGGCTGCGCCCCCCGCCGCGGAGCCGAGCGCCGAGTTTCAACGGCTCGAAACCGAATTGAAACGGGCAAGGGAAGAGATCACCACCCTGCGCGCCAAGACCGACGCCGCCCCGGCACAGCCTTCTTCGAAAGATGCCGACAAAACGGCCCGCGATCTCGAAGCCGCCCGCGCGGAGATCGCCCGCCTGAGCGCCGCACAACACAAAAGCGAGGAGGAAGCCCGTAAAGCCGCCGCCAAACAGGCCGAAAGCGAAGCCGAAAAGCGGCAGCAGTTTCAACGCAAGACCGACGCCTTCCAGGCGGAGCGGGATGCCCTGCGACAGGCGCTGGAGCAGGCGGCCGCCAAAGTCACCGAAGCCGAAAAGCGGCTGGAGAAGGCCGTCGGTGAACGGCAACTCGCCGAAAGCAAGCCCGATCCCAATGTCGAAGCACTCGCCAGGCTTGGCAAGGAACGCGACACCCTTTCGGAGCAGATCGCGGGATTGACCCGCAAGCTCGAAGCCGCCGTAAAGGAACTCGACACCGCCCGCGGCGAACAGAAAAAAAGCACGGAGGAACTCCGCTCGATCCGCGAAGCCGAGGCGACCCGCCAGGAGGAACTCAAGCGGCTGGAACTCGACCGCAAACGGCTCGCCGACGCGCTGAAAGTAGCCGAAGAGCAGAAGGCGAAGTTCGTCCGGGAACAGACGGCTCTTAGCGAAAAGAACAGCCAACTGGACGAAGAACGCACCGCACGGCTCCACGAAAAGGAGGCGCTCGCCGGAAAACTGAGCAGCACCGAAAAGGAACTGGAGACCCGAACGGCACAACTCGAAGAAGCCGAGCGGAAACACCAGGCGCTGCTCGCCGCCCAGCAAAACGAAAAGCAGCAGCTCAACGCCCTCGTCACCGAAAGGAACGAGTCGCAATCAGCGCTTCAGGAACAGGTCGAAAAGCTGACCGGAGAACTCGAAGCCGCCTCCCAACAACGGGAACAGGAGCGAACCCAGGTCGAAACCCTCTCCGGGGAACTTGCCGAGGCCCGCAAGACGATCGCCTCCCTCCACAAGCTCAAGGAAGCCACCGCGGGCGAAAGTGAAACCATTGCCTCGCAACTCGCGCAGGTTCAGGCTGAACTCGCCGCCGTCACCAAGGAACGGGATGAAGGCAAACGCCGGGAAAAGGCGTCCGGTTCCCAGATCGAAACCGCCCAGGCGGAGCTAACCCGGCTTTCCAGTCATCAACTTCGTTCGCAGTCGAAGATCGAATCGCTTTCCGCCGAACTGGTCCAGGCTCAGGGCCGGATCGAAACGCTGCTTCAGGAGCAGGTGGCCACCAGGTCGTCGGGACAGACGCTCGCCAAGAGCCTTGCCGACGCCGAAGCGCGCCTGCTGGCTCTTTCCAAGGAGCGCGATGCGTTGGTCGAGCGCTCCGAAAAGGCTGAGGCCGAAATCTCCTCCCTCGCCAAGATGGGAGAAGGAGCCCACTTCCACAACAAGCAGCTCTCCTCGCAACTGGAGGAAGATGAACAGAAGATCGCCACCCTCACCCGCGAACGGGACGATGAACGACAGAGGCTCGAAGCGCTCCGGGCCGAACTTCAGGCCGAAAAGGAAGCCCGCGCCAAGGCGGTCGAAGAGCTTGAAACCGATGCCGCCGAAAAGCGGGGCGAACTGGAAAAAGAGGTGGCACGCCTCCACCAGGAGCACGAAACGCTCCGCCAGCAGAGCAAGACTTTAAGCGCCGAACTCGCCGACACACGCAAACAGGCCGACGAACTGCTGCAAAACCACGACGACGCCACCGGCGTCAATCAGCGGCTCTCACAGGAACTCGCCAATGCCCGAAGCGAAGCAGAAGCGCTCGCCGCCGCCCGCGACCAGGCCGAGGCCCGGCACGAAGAAGTACGAAAGGCGATCGAAACCGTCAAGGCCGAGCACGAAAAGGCGAGCACGCATGGTTCTTCACTGGCCAAGGAATTGGAAGCCGCACGCGCCTCCCTCGCGTCCGCCCAGAAGGAGCGCGAAGCGACCCAACAGCAGCTTTCCGAGAAGACCAACGCTCTCGCCGAAGCTGAAAAGGCCCGCAGCGAGGCCCAGAAGGCGATCGACGCTCTCAAGACCGAGCACGAGAAGGCAAGCACGCACGGTTCCTCGCTAGCCAAGGAACTCGAAACCGCACGCGCTTCCCTCGCCTCAGCGCAGAAGGAGCGCGAAGCGACCCAGCGACAGCTTTCCGAAAAGAACCATGCTCTCGCCGAAGCTGAAAAGGCCCGCAGCGAGGCCCAGAAGGCGATCGACGCTCTCAAGACCGAGCATGAGAAGGCGAGCACGCACGGTTCCTCGCTAGCCAAGGAACTCGAAACCGCACGCGCTTCCCTCGCGTCCGCGCAGAAGGAGCACGAGGCGACCCAGCAACAGCTTTCCGAGAAGAACAAAGCTTTCGCCGAAGCCGAAAAAGCCCGCAGCGAGGCCCAGAAGGCGATCGACGCTCTCAAGACCGAGCACGAAAAGGCAAGCACGCACGGTTCTTCACTAGCCAAGGAACTCGAAACCGCACGCGCTTCCCTCGCCTCAGCGCAGAAGGAGCGCGAAGCGACCCAACAACAGCTTTCCGAAAAGAACCACGCTCTCGCCGAAGCTGAAAAGGCCCGCAGCGAGGCCCAGAAGGCGATCGACGCTCTCAAGGCCGAGCACGAGAAGGCGAGCACGCACGGTTCTTCGCTAGCCAAGGAACTCGAAACCGCACGCGCTTCCCTCGCCTCAGCGGAGAAGGAGCGCGAAGCGACCCAACAGCAGCTTTCCGAAAAGAACCACGCTCTCGCCGAAGCTGAAAAGGCCCGCGGCGAGGCCCAGAAGGCGATCGACGCTCTCAAAGCCGAACACGAGAAGGCGAGCACGCACGGTTCCTCGCTAGCCAAGGAACTCGAAACCGCACGCGCTTCCCTCGCGTCCGCCCAGAAGGAGCGCGAGGCGACCCAACAGCAGCTTTCCGAGAAGAACCACGCTCTCGCCGAAGCCGAAAAGGCCCGCAGCGAGGCTCAAAAAGCGATCGACGCTCTCAAGGCCGAACACGAGAAGGCAAGCACCCATGGTTCCTCGCTAGCCAAGGAATTGGAAACCGCACGCGCCTCCCTCGCGTCCGCCCAGAAGGAGCACGAAGCGACCCAGCAACAGCTTTCCGAGAAGAACCACGCTCTCGCCGAAGCTGAAAAAGCCCGCAGCGAGGCTCAAGAAGCGATCGACGCTCTCAAAGCCGAGCACGAGAAGGCAAGCACCCATGGTTCTTCACTAGCCAAGGAACTCGAAACCGCACGCGCTTCCCTCGCCTCAGCGGAGAAGGAGCGCGAAGCGACCCAACAGCAGCTTTCCGAAAAGAACCACGCTCTCGCCGAAGCCGAAAAAGCCCGCAGCGAGGCTCAAGAAGCGATTGATGCTCTCAAGACCGAGCACGAAAAGGCGAGTACGCACGGTTCCTCGCTAGCCAAGGAACTCGAAACCGCACGCGCTTCCCTCGCTGCTTCGGAAAAGGAACGGGGCGCGATGCAGCAGCAGTTGGAGGTACGGGCCAAGGCGTTTGGCGAAGCCGACCAGGCCCGCAAGACGGCGCTGGAGACGATCGACAAGCTGACCCACGAACGCGACGCCGCCGCAGCGCAGCTTGAGCAGTTGCGCGACGAGATCGGGCAGACCGCCGCCCGCCTTTCGGAAGCCGAAGCGCAGGCAAGCCAAACGGAGAAACAGCTCGGCGAAGAGAGTGCCACGCTGCGCTCCGAACTGGAAACGCTTCGCACGGAGCGCGACGCCGTGCGCCAGGAGAAGGACGAAACCGCGCGGGGCCTCACCGCTGCCCGGGAGGAAGTGACCGCCCTCACCGCCCGGCTCGAACAGCTTTCCGGCGAACAGGCCGCCCTGAACGAACAGAACCAGCTCCTCAATACCCGGGCCGACGAAGCCGAAACCGGTCTTCTTTCGATGATCGAAAAGGTGGAAGCCTCGGCGCGCCGGGCGGAGACGGCGGAGGCCGAGCTTGGAAAACGGAAAGCCGAGATCGAACAACTCTTGAGCGAACGGGCCGCGTCCGACCAGGAGAGCGCCGCCATTGCCGCCAAGCTCGACAGCGAGCTGGCCCGCTCGGAAGAACTCGCCGCAGCCCACGCCGAACTCGCCGCGAAGAGCGACGACCGGGCCGCTCAGTTTGCAGAACTCAACGAGCGCGTGGAAGCCGCCCAGACCGAACGCGACGCCACTGCACAACTCTGCGAGGATCTTTCCAAGGAACTCGCGGAAGCCAAGCAGCAAAGCCAGGAACTCGCCACCAAGCTCGACGAACAACGTCGTCAACTCCTCGCGCTTACCAAATCACGCGGCGGCATTTCACAGGAGATCGTCGACCAGATCACCCGCGAGCGCGACGAAGCCCGGGAAAGGATCGCCCGGCTGGAAGCCAGCCTTTCGGAGAAAAGCCGCACCGCCGAGGCACGCCCGGCCGCCGCGCCGATCAATGGCGGCCACGCCGCTCCGGCACAACGCCCCGATGCGCCGCCGGTTCCGCCGATCCAACCGGCCGCGCCCGCCGAACCGGCAGGCGCTCCCTCCAACCTTCGCCTCAGTTCCGACTCCGGCGCAATCAGCGCCTCGCCGGAGACGGTCCACCAACCGGCCCCGGCCCGGCCTGTCGCGCCGATCCCGGTGGCCCAGCCGGTAAAACCTGTCACCCCGCTGCCGGTACCGGCTTCCGCTCCCGTCGCGCCGCGTACCAGCATTGCCGCACGCCGACAGGAAAGCTCGACGACCATCAAGCTCAACGTCGACCCGGCCCTGCTGCGCAAGATCATCGACACCGCTCCCGAAGCGCTCAACGGGATGCGCCGTTACCTTCACTCCTTCATCAAGAACCAGAGCGAAACGAGCCTGCTGGCCCAGCTTCTGGCCAGTCTCCATCAACTGACCGAACAGACGGCCAAGGCCAACCTGATCGCCGTGCACACGATGGGGTTCGCGCTGGAGGCATTGATCGACGACCTGATGAAGATCCCCGGTCAGATCAACCCCTCCACCCTGCGCACCATCAGCCAGTCGCTCGACTTCCTGGCAACCCTGCTCGACGAAAAGAACCTCGCCGGGACCAAGGACCCGCACCTCGCCAGCATTTTCGCCGTCGACGACGACCACGACGCGCGCAAGATCATCCGTTCCGCCATGGAACTGGTCGACCTGAAGGTCACCTGCGCCGAAGATCCCAAGACCACGCTGGCCGTCCTCAACGAACAGAAGTTCGACCTGATCTTCATCGACGTCGGCCTTCCGGAGATGAACGGGTTTGAACTTTGCACCCGCCTGCGCAAACTCCCCGAACACAAGAAAACGCCGGTCGTCTTCCTGACCGGAGCGGTGACCGTGCAGAACCGCGTGCAGTCGAGCCTGAGCGGAGGCAACGACTTCATCGCCAAGCCGTTCAACCTGCTCGAACTCGGCGTCAAGGCGATGTCGTGGATCTACAAGGGGCAGCTAGGGCTGTTGTAACGGCGTTACGCGGAAGCGCCTGGAGGGTCGGCCTCCGTCGACCGCGGCGTTGGACTCCGCTTTGCAACCCGGTGCTCCTCCCGAACCTCGGACTTAACGGTACAGAGGTCCGCCGTGGCCGACTGCGCCAGCAGCTATTCCTTGATCCGCTCGATATGTGCGCCAAGGGCGTTGAGCTTTTCGTCGATCAACTCATAACCCCGATCGATATGGTAGACGCGGTTGACCTCCGTCACCCCCTCGCCATCGAGCCCCGCGAGCACCAGGGCGGCGGAAGCGCGCAGGTCGCTCGCCATGACGGGCGCTCCGCTCAGGCGCGGCACCCCCTGAATGATCGCCGTTGCCCCTTCGAGCGTGATCTGCGCTCCCATCCGCTTGAGTTCGGCAATATGCATGAAGCGCTGCGGGAAAATGGTCTCGGTGACGACGCTGATCCCGGTTGCGCGGCTGCTTAAAAGCGCGCACATCTGTGCCTGCATGTCGGTCGGGAAGCCGGGGTATGACTCGGTGACGAGTTCCAGCGGTTTCGGCGCACCGTTGCCGATCAGGGTCATGGTCGAACCGTTGGCTTCGATGCCAAACCCGGCCGCTTCAAGTTGTGCGGTGACCGATTGCAGATGATCGGGAATCACCCGTTCCAGCGTCACCCGCGTCCCGGCGATCGCTCCGGCGACCAGAAACGTCCCGGCTTCGATCCGGTCGGGAATCACATCGTGTTCCGCGCCGTGGAGTTCCTTCACCCCTTCGATGACGATGGTGCGCGTCCCGGCCCCCTCGATTCTGGCCCCCATGGCGTTGAGAAAGTTGGCGAGGTCGACCACTTCGGGTTCCGCTGCGGCCCCTTCGATGATGGTCGTCCCTTCGGCCAGGACGGCGGCCATCATGATGTTGTCGGTGCCGAGCACGGTGGAGCCGTACTTGCCGAGCAGGTTGATCTCGCTCCCCCTGAGCGCGGAGGCAAAGAGCTTGACGTTGCCTCCCTCGACCCGGACCACCGCGCCGAGCGCCTCAAAGCCGCGAAGGTGGAGGTCGATCGGGCGGTCGCCGATGACACACCCGCCGGGAAGCGAGACGGTCGCCTCTTTTTCACGACCGAGCATCGGCCCGAGGAAACAGACCGAAGCGCGCATCTTGCGGACGATCTCGTACGGCGCAACGGTCTTGATCTTTTCCGCGCGGATGATCACCTTGCCGCTCGCCCGCTCCACCTCCGCGCCGAGGTGGCTCAGGATTTGCAGCATGTAGTTGATGTCGCTCAGGTCGGGGACGTTGCGGATGACGCAGGTCTCCCGCGTCAGCAGGCAGGCCGCGAGAATCGGGAGCGCCGAGTTTTTGGAACCGCTGATCCGGACCTTGCCTTCGAGGCGGTGCCCGCCGTGTACGAGAATTTTATCCATGTTGAGCCAATAGGAAGCGCAGGATCTCCTGATAGTCGGCCTTCGCCCGAACGTCGTGGTAATGCTGCTGTTGAAGGACGCCACCGAGGTGCTCCGCCTGGTCGTGTCCGATTTCGAGCGCCAGCAGGGCGCCCGGGTTGAGAAAAGGGCGGATTTCGTCGATCAGCCGTTCAATGATCTCCGTGCCGCGCGGCCCTCCGTCAAGGGCGAGCCGGGGATCATGTTGGACTTCGCGTGAAAGCGCGGCGATTTCGTCGCTCGCGATGTACGGAAGGTTGGCGACAACGAGGTCAAATCGCTCCCCCGCGTCGAGTCCGTTCAAAAGATCGCTCTGAATCCAGGTGACCCGGTCGGCGAGATCGAGTTGCGCCCCGTTTTCCCGGGCGAGCGCCAGCGCGTCGGGCGAGAGGTCGAGCGCGACGCCCCGCGCGCCGGGGAGTTCCCCCGCGAGAGTGAGCGCAATGATCCCGCTGCCGGTCCCGACATCGAGAAACCGGGGATTTTCCGGGAGCGGTTCCTTTAAGATGAGTTCCATCAACGCTTCGGTTTCGGGCCGGGGGATCAGCGCGCGCGCATCGGTGCGGAAAACCCGCCCGTGAAACTCGACGGTGCCGAGCAGGTGCTGGAGCGGGATGCCGCTACCCCGCTTGCGGAGGAGCCCGCGCAGCGGTTCGAGTTCGGCCTCGCTCAAAGGGCGGTCAAACTCGAGGTAAAGGTCGAGCCGCTTCTTCTTGAGCACATGCGCCACCAGCAGTTCCGCGTTGAGCCGGGGGCTTTCCACGGAGCGTTGGGCAAGGTAGTCGGTCATGGCGGTGACCACTTCCATGACGGTTTTCATCAGGTGGCGGTAGGACTTAAAAAACGGGTGGTTGGCCGGGGGGCGCGGTCATGGGGGAAACGGGGCTGTTTACGAAGCCAGAGAAACAAAGAAGGAGCAACCGTTTTTTTCCGATTGCTCCTTCCTGAAGCACTGCGAAGCTTCCACGCACTTAGTTTAAGGAGTCGTTGTCAAAGCAACATCCGGGCCATGTTCCAACCGGAGCCCGGAACCCTTTGGGTTGCCCCTTTTTTTACTGGTTGAGACGGTCGCCGAGACGTTCCCGGGCGGCCCAGAGACCGGCGGAGGGCGTGCTGATGTAGAAGACTTCCTCGCCGTCGGGCATCGTGTTCCACCCTTCCTTCATGTTGGAGTAGCGGGCCTGGACTTCGTTGATGTCGGCGTAGGCGAAATTGACGCTTTCGATCTCCTCGCGGCTCAGGTGGCCCGGGGCGTAGCGGATCGTGAAGCGGTCTTCGGAGGAGCCGTGCAGCAGGTGGGCGGTGGCGTGGGCGAAGTTCTGGAGGTCGGCATTGACCTTGTAGGCTTCGAGCGCCTTGGGCGTGCCGCAGTAGCCGTACTTGCGGATGATCGCCTCAACCTCCGGCTGTTCGCCGAAACGTTCGAGGCCGGGGGCGATGATGAGGAGTTCCCCGTTGTCTTCGAGCGCCATGCGCGTCCGGTAGACCGCCTTGTTGGCGACCCAGGTGGAGCGGAATTCGTCGGCCTGCATGACCGCGACGATCTTTTTGATCGGCTTGTCGAAAACCGTGATGTTCTGCGCGCGGCTGGCGCGGGCGGCTTCGAGGTAGGTGTCGAGATCGTCGCCGACGTAGATGCCGCTGGTGACGAGGTTGTTGTCCGCGTCGCGGTTCATGACGATCTGGAGGTAGACATCCGGGTAGCTGCCGAGCATCTCGTCTTCCGCCCAGTTAAAGCAGGCGCGAAGCGGGGTGATCAGGTTGCCGAGGTTGTTTTCAATCCCGTAGACGGCCGCCGCCATGTGGGCGGTGCAGATCGTCTCCTTGCCGCCCAGGCCGATGAAGTAGTTCTTGTTGTGGTTGGCGAAGCCGAGCACTTCGTGCGGAACGACGTGGCCGAGGTTGACGATCAGGTCCCACTGCTCCTTGACGAGCATGTTGTTGAGGTCGACCGGGATGTCCCAGTCCGCCACGCCGCCGGTCGTTTCGGCGACGAGCTTGCCGGGGATGTTGCCGATCCGCGTCACGCCGTCGCGCCAGTCGTGCGGATGGATGCGGGCATGCGGGATGGTGCCGAACATCCAGCGGTTTTCCTCCTCGGTATGGGGGATGTGCTGGCCGAGCGTCGGGATGACGTGGACTTCCGCGCCCGCTTCGGTCAGGGCATTGTAGATGATTTCGGTGATCTTCCCGACGCCGCTGTGGGCGCGGGTCAGGTCAGGGGGAAGCAGCAGGACGCGCTTGAGATCCTTTTTGATCCGCTGGCGCGACTCTTCGATGAGACGGAGCGAAAGGGCTTCGATTTCCTGCGGGGTGATGTGGGCGGCTTCGTGTTTGAACCAGGGCATAGAGCGTAAAAAAGAAGAAGTTAAACGGAAATCACGGACGTTGGCAATCTACTCCTCATCGCCGAGGCGATGGTCGGGGATCAGATAATGAGTGGTGTAATCGCGGACGGCTTCGGCGAGCGGGGTGACCGGCGCTTGGTAACCGGTCTCTCTCAAACGGGTGATATCAGCCTGCGTGAAATACTGGTACTTGCCCCGGAGCGTTTCAGGCATGGCAATGTACTCGATGTTGACGGGACGCTCCAGCGCCGCAAAGAGGGCGCGGGCGAGGTCGTTCCAGCTTTGGGCCTGGCCCGAACCGATGTTGTAGAGCCCGGCGGCGCTTTCCGCTTGCGCGAGGTGAAGGGTCATCTCCACCGCATCTTTGACGTAAAGAAAATCGCGCTTCTGTTCACCGTCCGCGTACTCATCCCGGTAGCTGCGGAAGAGGCGGATCACCCCCTCGTCCCGCACCTGGGCGAAGCTTTTGTGGACGACGCTCCGCATGTCGCCCTTGTGGTCCTCGTTCGGCCCGAAGACGTTGAAGTACTTGAGGCCGACGATCTTCGAGAGCCACCCTTCGCGCCGGGCGTGGAGGTCGAAGAGATGCTTCGAATAGCCGTACATGTTGAGCGGCCGAAACCGGTGAAGGTCCGGCTCGGCGTCCGCCATCCCGTGGCTGCCATCGCCGTAGGTCGCGGCGGAGGAGGCGTAGAGGAACCGGGCGTCGTTGGCGAGCGACCAGCGGGCGAGATTCTTGGTGTACTCGAAGTTGTTGCGGATCAGGTAGGTCGCGTCGCGCTCGGTGGTGGCGGAACAGGCTCCGAGGTGAAAAACCGCGTCGAAATCGCCCAGCGCCCCGCTTTCCAGCCGGGGGAGGAGGTCGCCCGCTTCGAGATAATCGGCGTAGCGGAGAGGGACCAGATTGCGCCATTTTTCCGAAGTGCCCAGTTCATCGCAGACGACGATCTCTTCACACCCGCGCCGGTTGAGCGCCCAGACGACGGCGCTCCCGATCATTCCCGCGCCTCCGGTGACCAGAAAGCGCGCAGCGGGATCGAAAAAGGGGCGGTTCGGCATAAAGCGTTACCAGCCGAGGATGTACGAGAAAACGAGCGGGGCGACGATGGAAGCGTCCGACTCGATGACAAACGACGGGGTTTCCACGCCGAGCTTGCCCCAGGTGATCTTTTCGTTGGGAATGGCCCCGGAGTACGAGCCGTAGCTGGTGGTCGAATCGCTGATCTGGCAGAAATACCCCCAGAGCGGGATGTCGGTCCGCTGGAGGTCCTGGTGAAGCATCGGGACGACGCAGATCGGGAAATCGCCCGCGATCCCGCCGCCAATCTGGAAAAAGCCGATGCTCTGCGAGGCCGAAGTCTTCTGGTACCACTCGGTCAAAAGCAGCATGTACTCGATCCCGGTCCGGACGGTGTGGACGTTCTTGACCTCGCCGGTGACGACGTGGCTCGTGTACATGTTGCCGAGGGTCGAGTCTTCCCAGCCGGGAACGAACATCGGCAGGTTGGCTTCAGCGGCGGCGAGCAGCCAACTGTTCTTGGGATCAATCTGGTATTCGCCCAGTTTCCCGCCGAGGAAGATGCGGTACATGAACTCGTGGGGAAAGTAGCGTTCGCCCTTCGAGTCGGCGGCGATCCACTCCTCCAGCACGGCGGTTTCGATCCGGCGCATCGCCTCGTGTTCGGGGATGCAGGTATCGGTCACGCGGTTCAGGTTGCGATCAAGCAGATCCTTTTCGTCCTGCTTGGTCAGGTCGCGGTAATGGGGGATGCGGACGTAATGGTCGTGCGCGACGAGGTTGAAGACATCCTCTTCCAGGTTCGCCCCGGTACAGCAGATGGCGTGGACCTTCCCCTGCCGGATCATTTCGGCGAGCGAAACGCCGATCTCCGCCGTGCTCATCGCCCCGGCCATGCTCAGGAACATCACCCCGCCGTCGTCGAGATGTTTACGGTAGGCGATGCTCGCATCCTTCAGGGTGGCCGCATTGAAATGGCGGTAGTGCGTGTCGATAAAAGCGGAAATCGGCCCGGATGCCGGGTTGGAAGTGGTGGAATCGGACATAAGAAAAGGTAAAAAAGCGACTACGGCTCACCAAAGGCAAAAGGGTGCGCCATGTCAAGAGTGGCGATGATGGCAAAAGCTCGCGGTTGACGAAGTCCGACTCAAGGCCCAACGGGCCGGCAATTCCTCAGCCCGGCCCAACGGGCCGGGTAGGCGTCCGGTCACGGGAGGCGGTCTGAAGGACCGATATCCTCCCGGCAAGCCATGACGTGATCGTATCACGCCCCGTTGGGGCGTAGGGTTTTTTGTCGTGACCGATTTCCCAGGCCGTTGGCCTGGGCTGAGGAATTTTGGGCCGTTGGCCCAAGGTGTCCATCTGCACCCAGCAGCCGAACGACGGTAGAGCTACTCCTGCCGCAACGCCGTCACCGGATCGAGCCGCGCCGCGAAATAAGCCGGGATCAGCGCCGCCAGCGAACAGATGACAAATGCGCTGATGCAGATCGTCGCCACATCGTACGGGACGACTTCCGCCGGAATCCGCGAAAACTGGTAGACGCTGGCGGGGAAAACCTCGATGCCAAGGCGTTCCGCGAGCCAATCCTTGAACTCGTTGCGGTAGGTGATGAGCGTCATCCCCAAGCCCAGCCCGGCAAGGTTGCCGAAAAAGCCGACGATCATCCCCTGCCCCAGGAAGACGAGGACGATCTGCCCCGTTGTCGCCCCGAGCGCCTTCATGATCCCGATCTCCCGCGTTTTCTGCACCGTGACGGTGATCAGCGTGTTCATGATCCCGAACGCCGCGACGATGATGATGAACATCAAAAGAAAGAACATGACGTTGCGCTCCATCGCGATCGCCTCAAAAAAGCTGTGGTTCATCTCCTCCCACGTCTGCGCGGTGACGCGGGCGTTCACGTGCGCCAGCATCACGTCGCGGATCGGCCCCGCCTGTTTCGGATCGACCGTCCGCACGGAGATGCCGTGGACGGTATCCTGTTCCTGGAGCCCGTAAAGCTCCTGCCCGATGTAGAGGGGGACGAGGAGAAACTGCGAGTCGTAGACGAAACGGCCGCTTTCGAAAATCCCGGTGACGGTCATCTCCGCAGGGAGCAGGAGCGTCTTGACGTTTTCCAGTTCCTTCGGGTCGTCCTCCGCCTTCTGGAGCGCGGAGAGGACTTCGCCGACGTTGCCGGGGGAGTAGATCGTCACCTTGTCGCCCACACCGACGCCGAGCGAACGGGCGAGGTCGATCCCGATGACGGTCGTGTTTCCCGAGAGGTCGAGCTTCCCTTCGCGGATGAAGTCGCCAATCCGCGTCACCTTGCTTTCGAGTTCGACATCAATGCCGCGAATGTTCGGGGCGAGCCGCTGGAAGCCGTCCCCCCGCTTCGATTCCACAATCACCGGCCCCTGAACGAACGGGGCGGCGGCCTCGATCCGGGGGGCGGCGGCGATTTCCTTCATCACCTCCTGCCAGTCAGGCAGCCCCCCGCCCTCCGGGTTGCCGACGAGGATGTGCGGGTCAAACCCGAGTACCTTCTGCCGCAGTTCGCGCTCAAAACCGGTCATCACCGAGATGACCAGGATCAGCACCGTGATCCCGAGCATGACGCCGATGATCGAAATCAGCGTGATGACGCTGACAAAGGTGCGCTTCGGCTTCAGGTAGCGGAGGGCGAGGAAAAGGCTGAACGGGGTTTTCACGGGATAACGATGGGACGGGCGGAACCGGAGGGCAGCCGTTCCCGTCCCTTTCCTTCGCATGATCCATGCAACGGAAGCGGAAGGAAACCAGATTTTTCAGCGATTTTGGGAACGCTTACCGGAGGGCGCGGCGGCCCCGGAGCCGTTCGACCCCTTTTTCGGCAAACTCCCGTTCGGCGTCGGAAAGCCGGCCGCTTTGGAGCGCGCTCTCAAAGGCTTCCAGCGCCGACCCGGCCTCTCCGGTCGCGGCGTAAGCCTGGCCGAGAAAGACCTGCCAGGTGGAGACCGGGAGGTGGCGCCCGGTGTTGATTTCGATGATCGTCTTGAGCACCTCGATCTCCTCCGCATGCGCCTTGGCGGCGTGGGTCACCTTGGCGTGGAGGTAGAGGGTCGGGCCGTCGCGGGGGGCGAGCTTGACCAGCTTGCGCGTGACGCTCAACGCCTGAGCGAACTTGCCGAATGCAAAAAGCGCCTCGGCATGGGCCGCCATGGCGGGCGGGTATCCCGGGTCGGCTTCGAGCGCCCGGGTGCTGGCGTCCAGGGCGGCCTCCCACCGACCGAGCAGCGCCTCGTGGCAGGCGAGTTGGGTCAGGGCCGGAGCGGAAGCCGGGTCAAGCGCGAGCGCTTCGTCGAGAAGCGTTCTGGCCTCGTTCATCGCATGGATCGCCGCAAGGCGCTGGGCGACGTGGACCCGCATCACCGCCTGTTCGCGCTTCGAATGATCGGCAAAGCGTTGCTTGAGCGCGTCGAGGTCCGCCGGTTTCCAGAGCGGCTCGCTCCCCCTCCGGAAAAGGAAGCTCGTTGCGTCGAGGTAGGCAAGCTGCCAGTCGGGCGATTCGTGCAGGTGGTCGAGCAACGGGCGGTACTCCGCCGGGTCGCCCATCAGCCAGACGGTGTCAAACCGGCGCTCCCGATCGAGCCGACGCCACGCCCCGGGGTCGTGGGTACACCGGGCAAAGGCGGCGTAATCGTCCTGCGGCCCCGCGCCGGGAAGCTCAAGCGAAGCCCACGCATCGCGCAGCGCCACAACCGCCGACGGGGTAAAATAGAGGCTCTTGAGCGGCGGGAGTTTTTCGAGGACCAGCTTCGGCGTGGTCAACTCCTCGCTCTCAAACGCCGGTCGCGCCCGGAAAAAGCGGGAAAGCCCCCAGACGGCTCCCCCCAGCAGAAGGAGCGAAATAACGAGGGTGAAAAGGCGGGTTCGGGACATCGGCGATCCATCAACCAATGCGTCGAAACCGGCCCGAGGGCAAGTCTCTTGCGAACGAAAAGGAGAAGCGCCAGCCAACAAACAAGTGCCGTTGGCGTTTGAGGTTGCCGCGGGAGAACGGGTGAACCAAAATCCGGCCCCATGAGTTCGCTGACGCTGACGCTCCAGATCACCCCCAACGCCCGCCGCAGCGAGGTCGTCGGATGGATGGGCGACCGCCTGAAAGTCAAGATCAAGTCCCCCGCCGTCGAAGGGAAGGCGAATGCGGAACTGCTCCGTTTTTTGGGGGAACTTTTCGAGGTTCGCGCAAGCGCCGTCACGCTGCTTCGGGGCGAAACCGCCCGGTTGAAGGTGGTCCGCATCGACGGAGTGGAGGAAAACGAAAAGGAACAGCGGCTGATTTTTTTGGAAAAAACGAAAAAACAGCATTGACGACCGACGCTCCGTTTGCTTCATTAGCGTCGTCAGATTGGAACATTTGTAGGGACCATCCCGGTCCGCGCTGACCCGTTTCAATCTCATTTCAACCCGTTGACAGCTTCTCTCATCCGGCCATGACGCACGTCCACCACACCGACATCACGTTTGCAGCGATTCCTGCAGTCGTCATGGGCGGCATGGTACCTGGGCGTCGTCTCGCCACGTATGCCTGCCTTTGCCACGTCTGGAAAGACGAACCCGGCAGTGGGATGGAGAAAAAATAAAGTCGAAAAGAACGACCAAGAAATTTTCCAAAAACCCGCTGCCAAAGAGGTAGCGGGTTTTTTTTAGGCCCAAACTTCACCATTCATCCGCATTAAACCAATGAGTGCCTTTAGCTTTACCATGAACCAACCGATCCAAAACAGCCACGAACGAAGTACCAGCCCGTCTGCCGAAGGACAGACGACCCGCGCTTCCCTCCCGAACGCCACCCACCCGCTGACGCCCGCCCCGGATTACCGGATGATGCTCTCGGCGTTGGCCACGGTTTACCAGCAGGCCGGCCTCCCCGAGCCGATCGCCCGTCAGGCTGCGCGAGCAGACCTGGAGTGCGATTTCGGGGCGGTCGCGCTCGCCGCGTAACCGAAAGGTTCCACCCCACCCGTTTTCTTTTCTCGTTTTCCTGCGGGAAAACGGACCGCCGCAATACCGCTGGCTGTCCCAAGTCGTTTTCCCGCAGAGTGCTTCGTGACGCCTCTTCCGGGGCCGCATTCTGACGGCCCCCGGAAGGGGCGATCTCTCCCGCGTCATTTCCAGGCATCCGCTTTTTACGGTCGCCGGGAGAGCCGTGTTGCGGTAAAAAGGTCCCATCGGCAGGCCGGAAAGCCTCCCGGGCGACGTTATTTTACCGACGCAAACGCAACAGGAACGAAGTCCCTCAGATCATGAAAATCGGTTTTTTCGGCGGCACCTTCAACCCGATCCACCACGGCCACCTGATCGTGGCGCGCGATGCGGTGGAGCACCTGGGGCTCGACCGGCTCTACTTCGTGCCGGCTGCGGTTTCGCCCCACAAGCTCGAGACTCCCCTCCCTTCGCCGGAGCTTCGCGCGCAGATGGTCGAGGCGGCCATCGGCGACGAGCCCCGTTTCGACCTCGAAACCTACGAGGTGGAGCGCCCCGGCGCTCCGTCGTACGCCGTCGACACAATCCTCGCCATGCGCGAACGTTTCGGCGCGGACGCCCGTTTTTTTTACCTGATCGGCCGCGACAACGTGCCGCTGCTCCACACTTGGCGGCGCATCGACGAACTCCACCGGATGGTCGAGTTTGTCGTCTTCAACCGGGGCGGGGAGCAGGAGGCGTTCGCCCCGCTCCCGTACGTCACGCTGGAGCGGAGGATCGACCTTTCCGCGACGGAAGTACGCAACCGGGTTGCCAACCGGCAGTCGATCCGCTATCTAGTACCCGAGGGGGTGCGCGAACTCATTGCTCTGCACTCCCTTTATCAATCATGACATCTGAAAGCCTGGCGAAACTCTGCTCGACCATCCTGAACGAAAAACATGGCGTCGACCTGGTCGTCCTCGACCTGCGGGAGGTCTTTACCTTCACCGACTTTTTTGTGATCTGCACCGCCACTTCGGAGCCGCACCTTCGCGCGCTCTCCGACGACCTCGAAAAGCAGCTTCGCGAGCACCACGGGGTACGCCCGATTTCGGTCGACGGCAACGCCTCCAGCCAATGGATCGTCATCGACTTCAGCGGCGTGGTGGTCCACCTCTTCCACGAGTCGAAACGGAGTTTTTACGGTCTCGAAGACCTCTGGAACGACGCGCCGAGGCTGGAGCTGCCGGTCCCTCCCGAAGCCGGGGCGGCCTGATCCGGCGAGCGCCGGGGCGGAGGGTATGAAACGCCTGCCGAGCGATGAATCCCGACCTCCTTAAAGTTCTCGGCCTTCTTGCCGTCTGCATGGCGCTTTTCGTCGCCAACCGGCCGCGCATGGATGTCGTCGCCCTCCTGATGATCGTCCTCCTGCCGCTGGCGGGGGTCGTCACCGTACCGGAGGCGCTGGCCGGGTTCAGCGATCCCAACGTGATCCTCATCGCCGCGCTCTTTGTCGTCGGCGAAGGAATGGTGCGCACCGGAGTGACCCACGAGGTCGGCGCGTGGCTCGTCGGCAAGGCGCACAACAGCGAGACGCGCCTGCTCGTGCTCCTGATGATCGCCGTGGCGGGGCTCGGCTCGGTGATGAGTTCCACCGGCGTGGTCGCGGTCTTCATCCCGGTTGTGATCAGCATCGCCCGCCAGCTTGGGATTCACCCGGGCCGCCTGATGATGCCGCTCAGCTTCGCCGGGTTGACCAGCGGGATGATGACGCTCGTCGGCACCCCGCCCAATATGGTGCTCGACGGCGCGCTCAAACAGGCGGGCCATCCCGGGTTCTCCTTTTTCAGCTTTACGCCGATCGGCCTGATCGTCCTGACAGTCGGCGTCGGCTACATGCTGGTCGCCCGGCGCTGGCTGGTGGAAAGGAGCGACGGCACCGATTCGGAACGGGGCCGCCGGGGGCTCACGCATCTGATTCACGACTACCGGCTGGAAAAGCGGGGTTGCCGCCTGCGGGTCGCGACCGGCTCGCCGCTCGTCGGCAAACGGCTCGACACGCTCAACCTCCGCCAGAACCACGGCATCAACATCATCGCCATTGAGCGGCCGACCCAGTTGAGCCACGAACTGATCCAGCCGACGGCGCGCACGAGGATCGAGCGCAACGACATCCTCCTCGTCGATCGCTTCGATCCCGGCAATCCGGCGCACGACCCGGACCGGCTCGCGGAAAGCCTCGGCGTGGTGCCGCTCCCGCTTCAGGGGCTCTACTTCATGGACCGCGCCAACGAGGTCGGCATGGCCGAGGTGGCGATCCCTCCGGAATCGCTCCTGGTCGGCAAGACCTTGATTCACCACGCCTTCCGCACCCGGTACGGCCTGAGCGTCGTCGGCCTGCGCCGGAAAGGCAAACCGGTGGAGGGGACGCTTCTGGAGGAGAAGCTGCAAATGGGTGACACCGTGCTGGTGGCCGGTTCGTGGAAGGCGATCCGCCGGTTGCAGGCGCAGACGCACGATTTTCTGGTCTTGAGCCTCCCCGCCGAGATCGACGACGCGGCCCCTGCGGCAAGCCAGCGCCCGTACGCCCTCGGGGCGCTTCTCCTGATGGTGGCGCTGATGGTCGCCGGCATCGTCCCCAATGTTATCGCCGCGCTGATCGCGTGCCTCGTCATGGGGCTCTTCCGCTGTATCGACATGAACAGCGCCTACAAGTCGATCCATTGGCAGAGCCTCATCCTGATCGTCGGGATGATGCCGTTCGCCCGGGCACTGGAAACCACCGGCGGTATTTCGCTCGCCGTCGACCACCTCATGGGGCTGTTGCACGGAACCCATACCCACCTCGTCCTTGCCGCGCTCTTCGCCATGACGGCGGCCACCGGTCTTTTCATCTCGAACACCGCCACAGCGGTCCTGATGGCGCCGATCGCGCTCAGCGTGGCACATTACCTCAAGGCGTCACCGCTCCCGTTTGCCATGACCGTGGCGATCGCCGCCTCGTGCGCGTTCATGACGCCGGTCTCCTCCCCCGTCAACACGCTGGTGCTCGGACCCGGTCGCTACCGGTTCTTTGATTTCGTCAAGATCGGCGTCCCCTTCACCGCGATCGTGATGGCGATCGCCATCTGGATCATCCCGCTCCTGTTCCCGCTGGAGATCGGGGTCAAATAAAGAAAATCGGGGCGAAAGGATTCGAACCTTCGACCTCCTGGTCCCAAACCAGGCGCTCTACCAAGCTAAGCTACGCCCCGACAAAAACAACGCAACGTTTCCGCTGCGTAAAGCGGGGGCACTATTGCCCCGCCACTCCCGAACCGCAAGGAGAAACTTGCCAAAGGTGGCAGTTTCCGCTCGGACTGCGGCTCCGCACGCCTCCTTGCCAAGGCGCTCCTGTTCATGAGAGAGTGGCGGGCCAAATGGAAATCACCTTTGAAGAGCGACTGAAGCGGTTTTTTGAACAGACCCCCGCCATTGACCCGAGCGCGTTTGTCGCGCCCAACGCGACGCTGATCGGCCATGTCACGCTGGAGGAGGAGTCGAGCGTCTGGTTTCACTCCGTGCTGCGGGGCGACATCAACCGCATCCACCTCGGGCCCCGCTCCAATATTCAGGACGGCTGCGTGGTTCACCTGGCGGACGACTACCCGACGCTGATCGGCGAACTGGTCACCGTCGGGCACAAGGCGATCCTCCACGCCTGCACGATTGCGGACGAAGTGCTCGTCGGCATGGGGGCGACGATCCTCGATGGAGCGGAAATCGGCGCGCGCTCCATCATCGGCGCAGGAGCGCTCGTGACCGGAGGGAAAAAAATCCCGCCCGGCTCGCTCGTCCTCGGCTCCCCGGCCAAGGTGGTGCGCCAGCTCGACCTCGCCGAACAGGCCGACATCGCGCACTGGGCGACCAAGTACGTCGATCTCTCGCGCCATTACCTCCGCAGACAGGGTTGACCTATTCGATAGGCCCCTGCTGTCGGGCGGGGGTCAGCGTCACGCGGTTGTTAAAGAGCGTGATCTCCTTTCCGTTTCCCCGGAGCGTGATCGTCAACGGCTGGTCCGGGTCGGCGACGGGAATCTCCACGGGATGGCGTGCGGTTTCGAAATTTTTCGGCGGAGGCAGAGAGCGGAAGGTTTTCTGATAGACCGGCTTGCCGTCGGGACCGGTGGCGACCACTTCAAATTCGCCGCTCTCCCGTGAGCCGATGTTGTAGACATTGCCCTGCACGACTTTTTTCTCCGGCAGGTAACGGGCATCGAGAGGACTGATGGCAAGGTCGCTTCGCTGGCGGATGTCGTCCGCAGCCCCGATGAGCCGGGCTTCCAGAGTCACCACGGAGCCCGCAGGGAGGTCGACCGGAACGGCGCTGTAACGCTCCAGTGAAGCCTTGCTCCGCACCGGAGCGCCCGGCTGGTCCGCCTTCCACAAACGGGGGGTGAGCGTCAGTTCGTATTCCCCGGCGTTGAGCCGCCAGAGGCGTGCCTGCACGCTGACCGGCTTCTCCTCCAGGTTCCAGATTTCGACTTTCAGGTGATCCGGCGCGTGGGAACGCACCAGCGGCGTGAACGCCCCCGTGGCATTTTCCCAACTGACGACATGGCGCGGATAGACGCGGTTGCGCAGGATCGTGTGATCGCCGAGCGTGATCTGGTTGGCCAGCGATTGCGGCAGCCAGACGCGATCGGTCGTCGCCTCAGCCTCGGTAAGCATCGGCAGCGACCAGATCATGTGATAGAGCGAGAGGCGGCTGCCGAGATTGAGCCAGTCGTCGTCGCCGCTGCGAATCCAGGTCGCGAAAAAGGCGTTCAGTTCGCGGTAGTTGCTGTTGTGGATGGAACGCCTCCAGAGTTCCGGATCACCCGCTTTTTCCTCCCAATAGGCATCCCAGCGGTCGTCGCCCGTGGCGGCCAGGTAGCTCGGGGCCACCGACGAAGTGCGAAGGGTGTGGAAGAGCGGCGGGCGGGTGATTTCGTAGTTGATCATCGAACCGATGAAATCGAGGTAGCTTTTATCCCCGGTCAGTTCATACGAAGCCCAAAGCGCGCTGGTGTAGGCGGTGCCGAAGTGGTCTTCCGCGCGCGTCTTGCCCGATGGCATCTCGACCGACGCGCCCGGCACCCGCCTGGTTTTCCCGGCCTGCGCTTCCACGTGGTCGCGCATCGACGCGCTCCATCGGGTGAGGACCCGCGTTGCTTCCTCATCGCCGTTGTACCACGCGAGCAGCATGGCGGGCTGGAGGAGAAGGGCGTTAAGCTGGATGTCCCGGGCGTAGACCCCTTCGGTGACGATGCGGCTCGCGCCGAAATACCACGACTTGAAGTGAAGGTGTCTGCCCTCGCACGCTTCGCTCATCAACTCCGGGTAATGGCTCGCGAAACGGAGCAGCCGCGTATAGTAAACCGGGTCGCCGTACCGCAGGACAAAGGCGAGCGTCTGGGCGTTGATCCCCCATTCGTAGATGTGCAGCGTATCGGTGATCTGTTTGGAGATCCCGTCGATGGTCTTGAGCCGCCATGAAATGTCGGCCACTTTGTCGACGGCGTGGCGGATTTTTTCGTCCGGCCCGTGCATCAGGTCGATCGCCAGCCAGTCCTGAATGAGATCGGTATCGTCGTTGATGCCGTCGGGAGCGCCGAATTCCCCGGTTTCGCTCTGCCGGTTGTCGATCCACCAATGGGCGGCGTCCCGGAAGAGGCCGATCGACTGATGGGTATAAAAAGCCCACGGGGGGATGGCGGCGGGAACCTTTGGCAGGGAGACCAGCGGAGGGGCTTCCTTGGGATGGGTCCAGTGCCAGTACCCTTCGATGAGCGGATCGCCCGGCGAAAGTTCGCGCAGCAGGTCGATGCGGCGCAGGAGCGTGCCGAGGAGCTTGATCTTGCCCGGGTCATGACCCCAGGGACGGCCTTCGCTCCGTTCCTGAAAATCATCCTGCACGAGGGCGAGCTGGTCGGGGACAAACTCCCGCTTGGCCGCCATGAGCGAGACGTTCTGAAGACCGAGGCGACTCGCGGCGAGGTCGATCTGCAACGCTTCGCTCAAGTAAAGCACGATCCACGGGGAGCCTCCCTGCGGGTAGACCAGGTTGCGCAGATCGACGACCAGACGCGCCTTCCCGTCGGCGGTTTTCCCCTCGCGGACAAAACGGGCATTGGCGTAAAAGGTGCGCCGTTCGTAGTTGGTCGGATCGATGACCATCACGGCGACTTCGGTTTTCTCCGGGGCATTGCGGACCGCCAGATCGAGCGCCACCGCGCCGATGCCCTGCTGGCGCGGGGCTGCCGGGCCGAGGAGATGAATCGCCCGGCGGGCGGGAAGGGCCAGGCCGGAGCCGGAGACCGGCGCGGGCGCGGCGGCAAGCAACGTGCGATCCTCCGGGGCGAATTCCAGACCGACGAGCGGTTGCTGCTCCGGCTTGCCGGGTGCGAGCGGATGGAAGTTCCACCCTTCTTTGCCATCCACCGGGAAAGGATGCCGGGCGGCGTTGAGGAGGGCGACATGAAAGAGCACCCCATCCTCGCGGTGGACCTCGACCTGCTTGACCGGCAGAGGCGCGGCGCGGGTGGCGCCGACCAGCGTGGCGGCGGAGGCTTCGAGGTCGAGCAGCGGCTCGCGTTTTCCTTCCGCGGTGAGCGCTTCAAACCGCATCCGGCCCGAGCCGAGCGCCTGCACCGTAGTGAGCGGCGGGTTGGCGACCGGGGTGATCCGCAAGGTCTGCCCGGAGTTGCTGTACCCCTGATACATCGGCCAGGCGCGACCCGGGTCGCCATCCAGCGCGGCGTAGGAGCGGCGCAGGACATCGTGGGCGACCGGTACGCCGATCTGCGTCAGGTAGAGGGCGTCTCCTTCCGCAGCCGAAAGAGGGGCTTCAGGGAGCGGGGTTTCGGCGGTGAGCCCCATCCGGAGAGCCCGTTCTTCGAGCATTGGCGCAAGATCGGCCTTCGGCGTCACCGGCTGGCCCTGGGCGAGCCGGGCGATCTCGTCGGGTTCCAGCCAGCAGTCAAAGGTGGTCAACGCGGCGAAAGATTGGGGAAAACGCGCCGTGGCGGCTTTCGAATAGCTGCTGGAGCGGCAGCCGAGGCTGATATGGTTGGCATTGCCCGCGTAATACCATGGGATGTTGACCTCCCGGGCCAGTTCGCCGTCGATGTAGAGGGCGACGCCGCGGGCCATGTCCCAGGTGACCGCGACATGGTACCATTGCCCGGCGACGATCTTTTCCTTCGCGGCCAGTTCGTGGCGGATGCGCTTGCGCGGCCTGGCGGTGGAGGGAACGGCTCCTTCGTCGTCAAAGACCTCGGCGCTGTTGCCGTGGTAGAGGGTCACGGCGATCCGGCCCCCGCGCGTGACCAGCCGCAGCCAGCGGGAGAAATAGAAGCGCTGAAGGCTGCTCAGGGAGAGGAGGTCGGTCTCGACCCGCAGCGGCGGGGCATCGGCGCGCCACCAGAAACTGAGCGTTCCCGCAGGAATGAAGAAGTTGCCGCTTCCCTCGTAAATGAGCTGCCCTTCCACCGGAATGCTCACCGCAGGCCGCCCGCCGGGACCCTCCGCAGGGGTGACCCTTGCCTGGTGAATCGGCTTCCCGGGGCCATTGTGCAGCGAGGCATCGAGGCTGCCTCCCGTAAAAGGGAGTTCAAACACCCGGTGATCGTCCGCCGCAATCCCGCAACGCGGCGCGATGGCGATCAGTAGAGAGAAACAGGCCAGCCGGAACCGGCTGATCCAACGGCGCAAAAAAGGTTCGGCGGAAGGTGGCGACCAAGGCGTGGGGAAAACTTTCACAGAGGTACTTTTAGCGCCGTCTTCCCCATTGCCATAGGCGGATTATCTGGTCTTAAAAAACAACCAACCACCCCCAGGCAACACCCGCTGCCGAGCCAACGCGAAAAAGCCCCCGCTACCCCTCCTTGTGCGGGATGTGCAGGTAAGTGTAGTTGCGCAATCCGCGTTCGTACGCTGTCAGCAGCTTCATCCCTTCGTTCGGTTTGAGCCGGTCGCTCTTGATCGCGACATCGACCTGCGCCTTGAAGCGGCGGATCAGGTCGCTCTGGTTCCATTGGGTCAGCGAAAGGACTTCGCCGATGGTGCTGCCGTTGATCGTCTCCTCGATGTAGAAGCCATCCTCCTCGTCTTCATCCAGAAAGACGTGCGCTTCGTTGACGCGCCCGAAGAGGTTGTGCAGGTCGCCCATGATGTCCTGGTAGGCTCCCAGCAGGAAAAAGCCGATGTAGTAGGGGCGGTCGGGTTCGATCCGGTGGAGCGGCAGGGTCTCCTTGACATCGATCAGGTCGATGAACTTGCTCACCTTCCCGTCCGAATCGCACGTGATGTCGACCAGCGTGGCATTGCGCTCGGGGCGGTCGTCGAGCCGGTGAACCGGCATGATCGGGAAGAGCTGCCCAAGCGCCCAATGGTCAAGCAGCGACTGGAAGACCGAGAAATTGCAGACGTACTGGTCGCCCAGCGCGATCTCGAGTTCCTTCACTTCGTCGGGGATATACTCGGTATCCTTGAAAAATTCGACGATCTTGACCGCGACCCGCCAGAAGATCGTTTCGATCTTCGCCTTGCTCTCAAGGTCCATCAACCCGAATTCGAAAAGCGAGAGCGACTGTTCCTTGATCTGCTGCGCGTCGTGAAGGGTCTCCGTCCGGTTGCCGATTTTCAGGTTCCGTTCGACATCAAGGATGTCGTGGACCAGCTTGTGGACATCAGGCCCTGCGTCGGTTTCGATGGAGGGGTGGCTCTTCTTGATCGACCCGAATGCTTCGACGATCAAGACCGAGTGGTGCGCCACCAGCGCCCGCCCGCTTTCGCTGACGATGATCGGGTGGGCCACCGACTCCGAGTCGCACACTTCCATGATGTTGTAGACCACGTCGCGCGCGTATTCCTGGAGGGTGTAGTTCATCGAACTGTCAAACGCCGTCTTGGAGCCGTCGTAATCGACCCCCAGCCCGCCGCCAACGTCGAGGTAGCCGATCTCGTGCCCTTCCTTGACGAGCTTGGCGTAGTACCGGGCGGCTTCGCGTACGGCGCGCTTGATCGTCCCGATATCAGGCACCTGCGAGCCGACGTGAAAGTGAACCAGCTTGAGCGTATGCCCGAGCCCCGCTTCCTTGAGCTTGCGGCTGGCGCAGACCAGGTCCGCCGTCGAAAGGCCGAACTTGGCGTTTTCCCCGCCGCTGGTCGCCCATTTCCCGGCTCCCTTGGACTGGAGGCGGACGCGCAGGCCGATCATCGGCTCGACCTTGATGCGCGCCGAGATTTCGAGGATCTGGTAAAGTTCCTCCAGCTTTTCAACCACCATGATCACCTGCTTGCCGAGCTTGTTGCCCAGCAGCGCGCTTTCGATGTACTGGCCGTCCTTGTAGCCGTTGCAGACGATGATGCTCTCCGGGTCGTTGGTGATCGCGAGCGCCGCGACCAGTTCGGGCTTGCTGCCCGCTTCGATCCCGAGGTGAAACGGCAGCCCGGCGTCAACGATCTCTTCGACCACTTCGCGCAACTGGTTGACCTTGATCGGGAAAACGCCGCGGTAGACGCCTCCGTACGAAAATTCCGAGATCGCGGCCTGAAAGGCGAGGTTGATCGTCTCGACCCGGTGCCGCAGCAGGTCCTGGAAACGGAGGACGAGCGGGAAGGTCAATCCGCGGTCGCGCGCGTCCTCGATCACCTCCATCATATCAACCGAGACGTCCGGGTCCTGCGTCGGCAGGATCGCCACGTTTCCCTTAGGGTTCACCGAAAAGTAGCCCGTCCCCCAACGGTCGACGTTGTAGAGCGAGATGGCGGAGTCAATATTCCAGTCGTGCGTCATGAGCCGGGTCATACTATGAAGAGCCCCACGGTTTGCAACCACTGGAAAAAAGAAAATTTTCTTCCCCGGCGGCGTCCGCGAAAAATGGAATGTCAGGCCCCCAGCGCCATCTTGCGCACGGCGTGAAAGGCGGCGTAGAGCGACTCCTGCCGGACGATCCCGCGCCCGGCGGTAATTTTCAGTTCGTCCAGACCCTCCTCCCGCAGCGTCAGGTCGACGCCGTGGCGGAACGCCTCCATTTCGGAGCGCCCCTCCAGCTCCCGGCCGACCAGGACGACGTATGAATGCCGGCGCTGGTCGAGCGGCAGGTGCGCCAGCGCATCGAGCGCGGGGTTGCTCTCCACGTCGCCCCCGGCAAAGGTGCTCTGGACCACGACGATCTCGTAAACGCGCTCGTGAAGGCGGAGTTCCGCCTCCTCCCGGTCGTGCGCCGTATGGATGTTGAAGCTCAGGAGCGAAAGCTGTTCGATGATGACCGCCTGGATATCGGGCCGGTCGACACAGATCAGCGCGGCGAGGTCGCCATGTTCCAGGGGGTCGTAGCGGGAAATCAACATAAGCAAAAAGGGGAAGGATCATCGCCCGAAGAAGCCGCGCTTCTTGGGTGCCAGGCTGGGAGTCGGTGAGGAGGAAGCAGGAGCCGCCCCGGGATCGTCGAGCCGCAGGCCGGTGCTCATCTCGACATCAAGGCCGCGCTGTTTCTTGAGCTGGTCGATATTGCGCTGCACCACGCCGGTCCGCGTGGCGTAGAGGAGCGCCGTCTCTTCGGCGATCACCCCGCTCTCATAGGCGCGGGTGATCGACTGGTCAAACGTCTGCCAGCCAAACGACGCGCTGTCGGCGATGATGTCGTAAAACGTCCGGTGCTCCTCCTCGCCGAGTGCGATCGCCTCGCGGGTGCGGAGGTTGCTTCCCATGATCTCCATCACCAGCGCACGCCCCCCGCCCACCCGCGGGGCAAGGCGCTGGCTGATGACGTAACGCAACGTTTCAGCCAGGCGGACGCGAAGCTGCGGCTCCGCGTTGCGCGGGAACATCCCGAGGATACGGCCGATCGCCTGCCCGGCGTCAATCGTATGGATCGTGCTCAGGACCAGGTGCCCTGTTTCGGCGGCGCTCAGGGCGATCTCCACCGTTTCGCGGTCGCGCATTTCCCCGACGAAGATCACCTTGGGCGCCTGCCGCAGCGCCGCGCGGAGGCCGTTGGGATAGGTGTCGAAGTCGTTCCCGAGTTCCCGCTGGTTGAAGGTCGCCTTCTTGTGCCGGTGGACAAACTCGATCGGGTCCTCCAGGGTGACGACATGGACCGCCTGCGTCAGGTTGAGTTCGTTGAGCACGGCGGCGAGCGTGGTGGTCTTCCCGCTCCCGGTCGCCCCGGTCACCAGCACCAGCCCGTTGCGCTGCTCGACGACATCTTCAAAGATCGAAGGGAGGCTTAAGGAAGCGAGCGTCGGCATCTCGGTTTGCAGGCGGCGCATGACGATCGCCCAGTTTCCCCGCTGGCGGAAGATGTTGACGCGGAAGCGGATATGATCGCTCAACCCATAGCCGGAGTCGCACGAACCGGTCGTGACCAACTCATGGAGCAGGCGGCGGTCTTCGCCGATCAGGCAGATCACCATTTTCTCGATCTGGTAGGCGCTCAATGCGGCGATCTCCGGCACAATCCGCACCGGTCGCAGGACCCCCTGCGCTTCCACCTGAAACGGTCGGCCGACCGAAAAAATCAGGTCTGAAATCCCGTCACAGGAGTCGATGATCCTGCCCAGAATGGTGTCGAGTTCGATTTTTCTCATGGCAAGAAGGAGGGAGGGCTACTCTTCAAAGTCGTCGGGAGGGTTGGCCAGCAGGGAGCGGAACTTCTTTTTGTCGAGCGCCTTTTCGTACGCCTCCTCCGGAGTGATCCGCCCGGCTTTGAGGTGGTCGAGGATCGAGTCGTCGAGCGGCATGTTCCCCTTCTTTTTGCCGACCTGCATCATCCCGGGGATCTGGTGGGTCTTGGCTTCGCGGATCAGGTTGGAAATCGGGCTGTCGACGACGAGGATTTCCAGCCCGGCGACCCGCCCCGGCCGGTCGATCCGCTTGAAAAGATTCTGCGCGATCACCCCCTTGAGCGATTCCGCCAGCGTGGCGCGGACCTGGTTCTGCTGGTTGGAAGGGAAAATGTCGATGATACGGTCGATTGTCTTCGGCGCGCTGGAGGTGTGGAGCGTTCCGAAGACGAGGTGCCCGGTGGCGGCGGCGGTCAGGGCGAGTTCGATCGTCTCGAGATCGCGCATTTCCCCGACGAGGATCACGTCGGGATCTTCACGCAACGCCCCGCGCAATGCGGCGGCGAACGACTCCGTATGGACGCCGACCTCGCGGTGGTTGACGAGCGAGTTCTGCGAACGGTGGACAAACTCGATCGGGTCTTCGACCGTCAGGATGTGATCCTTGCGGTGGAGGTTGCAGTAGTCGATCATCGCCGCCAGCGTGGTCGATTTGCCCGAGCCGGTCGGCCCGGTGACGAGCACCATCCCCTTCTTGAGCATCGAAAACTTCTTGATCACCGGCGGCAGGCCGAGCTGCTCCATGGTGAAGACCTTGCTCGGGATCAACCGGAAGACCGCCGCGATGCCGTATTTCTGGTTGAAAAAGTTGGCGCGAAACCGGGCGACGCCCGGGTATTCGTAACCGAAGTCGACATCGCCGGTCTCCTCAAACTGCTTGATCTTGATCTCCGGAGCGATCTCGTAAACGAGCGCCTTGAGGTCGTCGTTTTCAAGCTGGGGGGAATCGACCCTCACCAGGTCGCCGTTGATGCGCAGGATCGGTTGATTTCCTGTGGAGAGATGAAGATCGGAAGCTTTCTGCTCGATCATGAACCGGAAAAACGGGTCGATACGGGCCATAATGGGATACTCTGAATCTTTAGGGGAAATGCGACACGGGAACCAGCAGATTTTGTGCGAGCCCTTGCGATCACCGAACGGCGGTTTAATCGGGATTGCCTCCAGCCGGATGGTTTCAATACACTCCCGCCATCAAGGTCGGTTCAACGTTTTTTCAGGTGATCGAAGTTCGTGGTTTCCGGCCGCAGGTTGTCTTTATCCCATGTTTGAACAGGCCTTTAAAAACATCGACGATGTCCTCTGGAAGGATGCCGGATGCACCAGTGAACTGGACTACACCGAGCAGTCGTCCTGGATTCTCTTCCTGAAATACCTCGACGATCTGGAGCGGGACAAAGCGACGGAAGCCGAGCTTGAGGGGCGGAAATACAGTTTTATCCTTGAGGAGCCTTACCGCTGGGAAAGCTGGGCGGCTCCGAAAGACGCCAAGGGGCATCTCGACCACCATTGTGCCCTCACCGGTGATGATCTTCGGGATTTCGTGAACCAGCGGCTCTTTCCCTATCTGGAGGGGTTCAGGCAAAAGGCGAGCGGACCCAATACCCTCGAATATAAAATCGGGGAAATCTTCGGAGAGATCAAGAATCGCATCCAAAGCGGCTACAATCTTCGGGAAGTCGTGGAAGTCATTGACACGCTGCGCTTTCGCTCCCAGACGGAGAAGCACGAACTAAGCCATCTCTACGAGGCCAAGATCAAGAACATGGGGAACGCCGGGCGTAACGGGGGCGAGTATTACACCCCGCGTCCGCTCATTCGCGCCATCGTACAGGTAGTGCAACCGAAAATCGGCGAGCGCATTTACGACGGGGCCGTCGGCTCGGCAGGCTTCCTGTGCGAGGCGTTCGATTACCTGAAGGCTCGTGGCAAGCTCACCACCAAAGATCTCCGCACCCTCCAGACCAGCACCTTTTACGGCAAGGAAAAGAAGTCGCTCGCCTACGTGATTGCGATCATGAACATGATCCTGCACGGTATCGACGCGCCCAACATCATCCACACCAACACCCTTGCGGAAAATCTCGCGGATATTCAGCCGAAGGATCAGTATGACGTGGTGCTGGCGAATCCTCCCTTTGGTGGCAAGGAGCGCAAGGAGGTGCAGCAGAACTTCCCCATCCGCACCGGCGAAACGGCGTTTCTCTTCCTCCAGCACTTCATCAAAAGCCTCAAAGCCGGGGGTCGCGCCGGCATCGTTATCAAGAACACCTTCCTTTCCAATACGGACAACGCGGCAGTGAGCCTGCGCAAGCTCCTGCTGGAAAGTTGCAACCTCCATACCGTGCTCGACTGCCCCGGCGGCACCTTCCAGGGGGCGGGGGTGAAAACCGTGGTGCTCTTCTTCGAGAAAGGCGCGCCAACCCGAAAGGTATGGTTCTACCAACTCGACCCCGGCCGCAGCTTGGGGAAAACCAATGCCCTCAACGACGCCGATCTCGCCGAGTTCATTGAACTGCAAAAGAGCTTTGCCGACTCGGAGAAGAGCTGGAGCGTGGACGTGGGAAATCTTGACCAGAAGACTTTCGACCTTTCCACCAAGAACCCCAGCGGCGGGGAGGAGATCGCGCATCGTACCCCGCAGGAGATCATGGAAGAGATCGCCGCGCTGGATGCGGAGAGCGCGGAGGTGTTGGGGACGATTCGGAGGCTGCTATGAAAGACGGGTGGGAGACCAGAAGGTTAGGCGAATTGTTTCAGATTGGATCAAGCAAACGCGTGTTAAAAACGCAGTGGACAACTGAAGGAGTGCCCTTCTATCGAGGGAGGGAAATCACACGTTTGGCAATTGATGGTTTTGTGGACAATAAACTTTTTATTTCTGAAGAGCACTATGCGGAATTGGCTGGGAAGTTTGGCACTCCAACCGCTGGCGATATCGTCATTACCGCAATAGGAACTATTGGTAACTCGCATGTCGTTCGTGAAGCTGATAGGTTTTACTTTAAGGACGCCAGCGTTCTATGGATGAAGCGAACCGCCAACGTTGGGACCCGATTTATCAATGCATGGTTGAAGTCGCCTCTATTTTTCGACCAGCTCGATCGAGGAAATGGAGCAACGGTAGATACACTTACAATACAAAAGCTTCAAAGCGTAAGAGTTTCCGTTCCCCCTCTCCCCGAGCAACAACGAATCGTCGGCATCCTCGACGAAGCGTTTGAGGCCATCGCCACGGCCAAAGCCAACGCCGAAAAGAACCTTCAGAACGCCCGCGCCCTTTTTGAAAGCCACCTGCATTCCGTCTTCTCCCAGCGAGGTGAGGGATGGGTAGAGAGGCGACTTAAACAGATTGGAATGACGCAGACGGGCTCGACACCGAAGACTTCCGACAAAACGAACTATGGTGATTTCATCCCTTTCATAAAACCATCAGATTTCAATCAAGATGGTTCGCTGAACTATGAAAATGAAGGACTTAGCGAAAAAGGTTTAGCTGAAGCACGCAAAGTTGAAGCCGGATCGGTGCTAATGGTTTGCATTGGCGCAACTATTGGTAAGTGTGGCTATTGCGACCGAGACGTAACCACTAATCAGCAAACTAATGCACTAACTCCAATCGACGGAGTTTCCCACAAGTTTGTTTATTATCAGATGCTCACCGAAAATTTTCAACGTCGTATCTCCTTAAGTTCTGGACAAGCGACGCTGCCAATCATCAATAAGTCGAAGTGGAGCACCCTAACTGTGGCGTTACCGCCAAGGTTCGAAGAGCAGCGCAAGATTGTTGCCAAGCTCGACGCCCTCCGCGAGGAAACCCAAAAACTCACCTTCCTCTACGAACGCAAACTCGAAGCCCTGGACGAACTGAAAAAATCGCTGCTTCACCAAGCCTTTTCTGGTAACCTCTCATAATGTCTCAGAATCCTGATGTCCGTTGGCGTCAACGTTTGCAGAGCTTTCGCAAGGCTTTCAAGCAGTTATCCAGGGCGGCTACGTTGGCCGAAGAGCGCCCGCTATCGGAATTGGAGAAGCAGGGGCTGATTCAGACCTTTGAGTTCACTCACGAACTCGCATGGAATACGTTCAAGGACTTTCTGCAATCCCGCGGCTCAGCCGCTCTCTACGGCTCCAAGGATGCCACCCGGGAAGCCTTTGCCAAAGGACTGATCGAGAATGGCGAAGCCTGGATGGAGATGATCACGAGTCGCAACCAAACAAGCCACACCTATCATGAGCAAACGGCGGACAAGATCGCCAAGGCGATTACTTCGAGCTATGTGGCCGAGTTCAAACGATTCCTCTCACGATTTACCGAACTGGAGAAAGACGAGCCATGAGCCCAAATCACGGTCTGACCGGGAAGACGATCGCCCGGATCGTCGGAGTGCTGGAGCGTTTCCCGGAAGTGGAGATCGCGATCCTGTTCGGGTCGCGAGCGAAGGGCACCCATCGCCGCGGTTCAGATATCGACCTTGCGCTGGCAGGGGGCAACCTCGACTGGCGAAAGCTGGGGCAGATCGACGACGCACTGGATGATCTGCTGCTCCCGTATGGCTTCAGCCTGGTCGAATTATCCAAAAACACCGACCCCGAAATGGCGGCGCACATCAAGCGGGTAGGAATCACCTTATACGAAAAAGCGACGATTGAAACGAAGCGTTGACCCATGAATGAAGCCGAAACGAGAGCCGAGCATATTGATCCCGCGTTGAAGGCCGCTGGCTGGGGCGTGGTGGAAGGGAGCCGCGTCCTGCGCGAGCACCCCATTACTCTCGGGCGCATTGAGGGACAAGGGCGGCGCGGCAAGGCGCTTACCGCCGATTACGTACTCGTCTATCGCAACCGCAAGCTGGCGGTGGTAGAAGCCAAGGCTTGGGATCAACCGCTCACGGAAGGCGTGGCGCAAGCGAAGGATTACGCGGCCAAGCTGGCGATCCGCTTCACCTACGCCACCAATGGGCAGGGGGTTTACGGGATCGACAGGCAGACCGGGCAGGAAGGCGAGGCGGTGGGCTATCCCTCGCCGGAGGAGCTTTGGAGCCGAACGTTTTCCGAAGAAAATGCGTGGTGCGACCGGTTTGCAGAGGTGCCCTTTGAGGACAAGGGAGGCTCGCACCCCAGCCGGTATTATCAGGATATTGCCGTGGAACGGGTGATGCAGGCCGTGGCTGGGAACGCGCAGCGCATTCTGCTTACGCTTGCCACAGGCACGGGCAAGACCTTCATCGCGTTCCAGATCGCATGGAAGCTCTTCCATAGCCGCTGGAATCTGGGCCGGGAGCCGTCGCGTCGCCCTCGTATTCTTTTTCTGGCCGACCGCAATATTCTTGCAAACCAGGCTTTTAACGCTTTCTCGGCATTCCCCGAAGATGCGCTGGTGCGGATTGCCCCGGATGACATTCGTAAAAAGGGGCGGGTGCCGACCAATGGCAGCCTCTTTTTTACGATCTTCCAGACGTTTATGAGCGGCCCCCCCAAGGATGGGAAGCCTTCCCCCTACTTCGGCGAGTATCCGCCGGATTTTTTCGACTTCATTATCATCGACGAGTGCCATCGGGGCGGGGCCAATGACGAAAGCAACTGGCGCGGCATTCTGGAGTATTTCGCGCCCGCTGTGCAACTCGGGCTCACAGCCACCCCCAGGCGTAAGGATAATGCGGATACCTACGCCTACTTTGGCGAGCCCGTCTATATCTATTCCCTCAAGGATGGGATCAACGACGGGTTCCTGACGCCTTTCAAGGTAAAGCAGATTTCCACCACGCTCGACGAGTATGTTTACACGCCCGACGACCAGTTGATCGAAGGCGAGGTGGAGACGGGTAAACGGTATGAAGAGAAGGATTTCAACCGGATCATCGAGATCATGGAACGCGAGCGCAAACGCGTGGAAATCTTCATGGGGCAGATCGACCAGAGGGAGAAAACCCTGGTCTTTTGCGCTACGCAGGAGCACGCACTTGCCGTGCGGGATTTGATCAACCAGATCACGAGCCGCAAAGATCCGAACTATTGCCAAAGAGTGACCGCGAATGACGGCTCACTGGGCGAGCAGCATTTGCGCGATTTTCAGGACAACGAGAAGACGCTCCCGACGATTCTGACCACCTCGCAGAAGCTCTCGACCGGGGTCGATGCCCGCAATGTTCGCAATATCGTGCTGATGCGCCAGGTGAATTCCATGATCGAGTTCAAGCAGATCATCGGCCGCGGCACCCGGCTTTACGATGGCAAAGACTACTTCACGATCTACGACTTCGTAAAGGCCCATCATCATTTCAGTGACCCGGAATGGGATGGCGAGCCGCTTGAGCCTGAGGCATGCTCGAAATGTGGCTGTCATCCCTGCCAGTGTGTCAAGAAGCCCTCGCCACTATGCCCGGCATGTGGGCAAAGCCCGTGTGGTTGCACTCCCCACGGGGGAGAGCCTGAGCCACCTGCACCGCGCCAGAGGATCAAGGTTAAGCTTGCCGATGGCAAGGCCCGAACGATCCAGCATATGACGGTTACGAGCTTCTGGCACCCCGACGGCACGCCCATGTCCGCGCAGCAGTTCATGGAAACACTCTTTGGCAGACTGCCCGAGTTTTTCAAAAACGAGGAGGAACTGCGGGCCTTGTGGAGCGCACCGGATACCCGCGCCAGGCTCCTCCAAGGGCTGGCTGAAAAAGGTTTCGGTAAAGAGCAGATGGCCGAAATGCAAAGAATCATTGATGCGCAAAAGAGCGATCTTTTTGATGTCCTGGCGCACGTTGCCTACGCATTGCCACCTTTGAGCCGCGAGGAACGTGCAGGGAAGGCGAAAGTGGAAATCAGCACGCACTTCAACAGCAAACAGCAGGTGTTCCTTGATTTTGTGCTCTCACACTACGTAACGGTGGGCGTGGAAGAGCTTGATCAGGAGAAACTGACACCGCTTTTACGCCTGAAATACCAGAACTCCATTGCCGACGCCGTTGCCGATCTGGGAAAAGCGGAACAGATCAGGGAAATCTTCACGGGTTTTCAAAAGTATCTCTACCGAAAGAGAGCAGCGTGACCACCCATACCTGAACTGGATACCGTAGGGCGCGGCACTGGCCGGATGCCATTTGAAGAATGGCAAAAATTCCAATTTTTAACCGCCGCCGACACTTCAGGGAAACGCGCTTGCCGAAACCGGCCGGTCTGCCTATACCTCGTAGTCCCATGAAACCTGATCTGCTTCCCGATGCCGGCGGCCATTTTGGCCCGTTTGGCGGTATGTTCGTGCCGGAGACCTTGATGACGGCGCTCAACGAACTGACCCGCGAATATGCGACGGCCCGGGAGGATGCCGCCTTCAAAAAGGAACTCGACGCGCTCCTGGGCGATTTCGCCGGAAGGCCGACCCCGCTCTACCACGCGGAACGCCTGAGCGAACACCTGGGCGGCGCGAAAATCTACCTCAAGCGCGAAGACCTCCTCCATACCGGGGCGCACAAGATCAACAACGCGCTGGGGCAGATCCTCCTCGCCCGTCGCATGGGGAAAAAACGGATCATCGCGGAGACCGGCGCGGGCCAGCACGGGGTTGCCACCGCCACGGCGGCAGCCCGGTTCGGCTTTGAGTGTGTCATCTACATGGGCGCGGTCGATATGGAACGGCAGGCGCTCAATGTCGCCCGGATGAAATTTCTTGGAGCGACGGTTGTCCCGGTTACCGCGGGACAGGCGACGCTCAAGGAGGCGATCAATGAAGCGATGCGCGACTGGGTGACCAACGTCCGCTCGACCCATTACATCCTCGGTTCCGCGCTCGGTTCGCACCCCTACCCGATGATGGTGCGCGATTTTCACCGGGTCATCGGCCTGGAAGCGCGCCGCCAGATCCTCGAACGCGAAGGGCGGCTGCCGGACCTGCTGGTCGCCTGCGTCGGCGGCGGCAGCAACGCGATCGGCCTCTTTCACCCGTTTCTCGACGATGCCGGTGTCCGGATGGTCGGGGTCGAAGCCGGGGGCGAAAAGATCGCTCCGGGACGCCACGCCGCCCGTTTTCAGGGTGGCAAACTCGGCATCCTTCAGGGGACCAAAACCTACCTGCTCGCCGACGAAAACGGGCAGATTGAACTGACCCATTCCATCTCCGCCGGTCTCGACTACGCCGCGATCGGCCCGGAACACGCCTTTTTGCGTGATCAGAACCGGGTCAGTTACGACTACGCCACCGACGACGAGGCGCTCGCCGCCTTCCAGCTCCTCGCGGAGAAGGAGGGGATCATCCCCGCGCTCGAGTCGGCCCACGCCATCGCGCACGTCATCAAGATCGCGGGCAAAATGTCGCCCGACGAGATCATCATCGCCAACCTTTCCGGTCGCGGGGACAAGGATGTCGCCCAGGTCGCCGAACGTCTCCTGTAGGATTTTCCTCGTTTTATGAGAAGCATGACCGGTTACGGGCGCGGCCAGTGCGGCGTCAACGGCGCACAGTTCAGCGTGGAGCTTAACTCCGTCAACCGAAAGCAGAGCGATGTCACCGTCGCCCTCCCTCGCGAACTGGCGGAACTGGAACCGCGGGTGCGCGATCTGATCAACTCCGAAATCTCGCGCGGCAGGCTCAACGTCGTCATCGCCTACCACAGCCACTCACTCTCGGGAGGGACCGAATCGGCGATCGACACCCACCTCGCGCGGACCTACTACGCCGCGATGCGTTCGCTCCAGGCGGAGCTTGGCGCAAGCGGCGAAGTCAGCATCGACACCGTGTTGCGGGCTCCCGGCGTCATCCGGATGCCGCAGGAGCAGATCGTTGCCGAAGAGGCATGGCCGTCGATCCAGAAGGCGCTCAAGGAAGCGCTCGCCGATCTGATCAACATGCGCGAGCGGGAGGGGAAAAACCTCGCCAAGGACCTGATCCGGCGGCTCAAGTCGGTGCGCGGGTGGGTTCACGAGATCCGCGACCACCAGCCGACCGTCGCCGCGAAGTACCGGCAGAACCTGGTGGAACGGATCGCCAAGGCGGGGGTCATGATTCCGATCGACGACGAGCGCATCCTCAAGGAAGTCATCTTTTTTGCCGACAAATCCGACATTACCGAGGAGATCACGCGGCTGGAGAGTCATTTCTCCCAGTTCGCCCAGCACCTGCGGCGCAATGAACCGGTCGGGCGGACGCTCGACTTCATGACGCAGGAGATCTCGCGCGAGTTCAACACGCTCGGGGCCAAGGCGAACGATGTGGTCATTTCGCAGTTCGTCGTGCTGTGCAAGGCCGAGATGGAAAAAATCCGCGAACAACTGCAAAACATCGAATGAGCGACGCCGCACCTTCCACCCCCCTCCTGCCGCAGCGGCGCACCGGGGTTCTTTTCGTCCTTTCCGCACCTTCGGGCGCAGGGAAGTCGACCCTGCGGGTGGGGTTGCAGAAAACGCCCGATTTCGCCTACTCGGTCTCATGCACCACCCGGACGCCGCGCGCCGGGGAGACCGACGGGGTCGATTACCACTTTCTCACCCGGCAGGCGTTTGAGGAGCAGGTGCGCAACGGCGGATTTCTGGAATACGCGGAGGTCCACGGCAACTACTACGGCACGCTGCGCCGCTCCATCGTGGAACAGCTTCGCCAAGGGGTTGATGTGCTCGTCGATATCGACACGCAGGGGGCAGCCAGGATTCGCGCCAGCACCGACCCCGATATTGCGCGCGCATTCGTCGATCTTTTCCTCCTGCCGCCCGACATGGAGGAACTCCGCCGGAGGTTGACCGGTCGCGGCACCGAAACCGACGCGGAGGTTGAGCTTCGGCTCCGCAATGCGGAAAAAGAGATCGCGGAATGGCCGCTTTACCGTTATGCTGTTCCCGCCGGTACGGTTGAAGAGGTGCTTTCCAGTGTCCGCGCCATCATGCGATGCGAACGCCTCGCCACCCGGCGTCTTTCTCCGCCATGAAAACGATTGTCATCGGTGTGACCGGTTCCATCGCAGCCTACAAGGCGGCCGATCTGGTGAGCCGACTCACCAAAAAAGGGTATGAAGTCCATGTCGCGATGACGCCGGGGGGGATACAGTTTGTCACCCCGCTGACCTTCCAGACGCTTTCGCGCCACCCGGTCCTGACCGACGTTTTTGCCCGGAGCGACTGGCGACCCGGGCATATCGACCTTGCCGACCGGGCCGACCTGCTGGTGATCGCCCCCGCCACGGCGAACACCATTGCCGATCTCGCCCATGGGCGCGCTTCCAACCCGCTCACCGAAATCGCGCTGGCGACCCTCGCCCCGATCCTGATCGCCCCCGCCATGAACGGAAAGATGTGGCTCCACCCGGCAACACAAGCCAACGTCGAGACGCTCCGCTCGCGCGGCGTCGCCTTCATCGGGCCCGAAGAAGGGTTGCTGGCGTGCGGCTACGAAGGGGTCGGGCGGCTCTGGCCGGTCGAGGCGATCGTCGAACGGATGGAAGCGATGCTGGAGGAACCCGCCGCGCCAAAACCATGAAGTGGCTGATCACCGCAGGGCCGACGCGCGAGCCGATCGACCCGGTCCGTTTTTTGAGCAACCGTTCCTCCGGCAAGATGGGGTATGCCCTCGCCGAAGCGGCGGCCGCCGCCGGGGGCGAGGTGGTCCTGATCACCGGCCCGACCCGGCTCGACCCGCCCGAAGGGGTCAAAACAGTGCCAGTTGTCACCAGCGACGAGATGTTCGAGGCGGTCCACGGCCACCTCCATCACGTCGACATCGCCCTTCTTGCCGCGGCGGTCTGCGATTTCAAGCCGGCGACGGTGGCATCCCAGAAGCTCAAGAAACAGGATGGCCTGCCGCAGATCGAGTGGATGCCGACGCGCGATATTCTCGCTTCGCTCGGCGCGATCCATCCCCGGCCGTTTTTTCTGGGCGGGTTTGCGGCGGAGACCCGGGAGGTCGCCGCCCATGCGCGCAAGAAACTGGAACAAAAAGGGTGCGACC
>DATMFV010000078.1:0-15942 GCA_035555975.1 Chthoniobacteraceae bacterium | reverse complement strand
TGTCAGCCTGCTCCGGCCCCAGAGGCCGTACCCCACCCCGCGGGCGCTGGAGCTGGAGGAGATCCCCGGCGTCATCGAAGCCTACCGCAAGGGGGCGGAAAATGCGGTCGCCGCCGGTTTTGACGGCGTGGAGATCCATGGAGCCAACGGCTACCTGCTCGACCAGTTTCTTCAGGACAGGACCAACCGCCGCACCGACGCCTATGGCGGCCCGGTCGAAAATCGCGCCCGGCTGATGCTGGAAGTGACCGACGCCGTGGTCTCCGTCTGGGGGGCCGACCGGGTCGGCATGCACCTCGCGCCCCGGCGCGACGCCCACGACATGGGCGATTCCAACCCGGAGCAGACCTTCCTCTACGTCGCGCGCGAACTGGGCAAACGCCGGCTCGCCTTCATCTGCGCCCGCGAATCGCTTCAGGAGAACCGCCTCGGGCCGAAGATCAAGGCCGCCTCGGGCCTGAACTTCATCGCCAACGAAGGGTTTACGCGGGAGAGCGCCAACCAGGTGCTCGCCGCCGGGGAAGCCGATGCGGTCGCCTTTGGCGTCTCCTTCATCGCCAACCCCGACCTGCCACGACGGTTCGCCCTCGGTGCGCCGCTCAACGCGCCCAATCCGGAGACGTTTTACAGCGAAGGACCGGTCGGTTATACCGACTACCCGTTCCTCGAAGCCGCCCCGCAACCGGCGTAAATGCCCTACAGAATGCGGTCGGCCAGATCCGACGCGCCGGTTTTGAGAAAATGCCCGAAGTTGCGTACAAAATGCGCGACCAGCGACTCGAACTCGCGCCGGTGGCCGCCGCCGATGTGCGGCGTGATGAAACAGTTCTCCAGCGCGAGCAGCGGGTGCCCTTCCGGCAGCGGCTCGGGCTCGGTCACGTCGAGCCACGCCGCGCCGAGGCGGCCGGAGCGCAACGCTTCCGCCAGCGCTTCCTGGTCGACCGTCGTCCCGCGACCGATGTTGTAGAGCGACGCCCCGGGTTTGAGCCAGCCGAGCCGTTGTGCGTCGAGAAAATGCCGGGTGGCCGCGTTTTCGGGCAGGATGTTAACCAGGTGATCCGCCCCGGCGAACGCTGCGGGAAGTTCGTCGGGCGAAAGCATCGGGACCGTCTCATCGCCGCGCGGGTGTCGGCGGAGCGCCGCCAGCTTCATGCCAAGCGGGGCGAGCATCTCCGCCAGCCGCCGCGCGATCGCGCCATACCCGAGCAGGACGACCGACTGTCCGCGCAGCGACTCGCAACCCGCGCGCAGTTGGCGCCACTGCGCCGAACGGTGTTCGCAACGGACCCCGAGCGTCTGCGGCAATTGCCGCGCTCCTGCAAGGATATAGGCGAGAAGCTGTTCCGCGCACGGTTCGTCGTAGACGCTGGAACTGTTGGTCACGATCAATCCCCTCGCCTTTGCCGCCTCGCGAAATTCGGGCGTGTCGTAGCGGGCATATCCCGCAGAGGTCAGGTGAACCCATTGGAGCCGCTTTGCCGCGAGCACCCTCGCAACGTCGGGCTGGCCGAAGGCGATGTCAAACCCCTCCAGCGGTTCCTGAGAAACGCCGAGCACGGTGGAGCCTCCCTGTTCGGGCACGATCACCTCGTGCGGCGCAACGCTCCGGCGCAGCCGTTCCAGGGCGGTTTCATCAAGGGCGGTTCCGGCGAAAATCCGCAACCTCGGTTCGGGGTCTTTCGGGTGGTTCATCGTGACGACCATCGTAAACCGGCGGACCCGGCGCTGTCGATCCCGCTCACCACCGGTCCCGTCCGTGGGGCCGGGTCCAGTCGAGCAACGGGCCGATCGGGACGATGCGGGTCGGGTTGATTTCGTCGTGCGTCATGTAGTAATGCCGCTTGATGTGGTCAAAATCGACCGTTGCCGCGATCCCCGGCTGCTGGTAGAGATCGAGCAGGTAGCCTTGCAGGTGCGGGTAATCGGTTATCCGCCGCACGTTGCACTTGAAGTGCCCGAAATAGACCACGTCGAAGCGGACCAGCGTGCAGAAGAGCCGCCAGTCGGTCTCCACGATGCGGCTCCCCATCAGGTAGCGCCGGGTGGAAAGGCGCGCGTCGAGTTCATCGAGCGTGGAGAAAAGGAGGCGGCACGCCTTTTCATAAGCCGCCTGCGAAGTGGCGAACCCGGCGCGGTAGACCCCGTTGTTGACCTGCTCGTAGATCAGCGTACTCCAATAATCCATCTCCTCGCGCAGGTCGGGCGGAAAGAGATCGACCTCCGGGTGGCGGGCAAATTCGTTGAACCCGTCGTTGAACATCCGGCAGATGTCGTCCTCCGAATTGTTGACGATGCGCCCGGTCTCGCGGTCCCACAGGACGGGGACGGTCACCCGGTCGGCGTCGTTAAAAGCGGGATCGCTCGCCGCGTAGGCTTCGCTCAGGAAGGAAAAGCCGTTGATGGGATCGTGGCTGAAACCGGCTCCGTCGCGGAACGCCCACCCGCGGTCATCCCGCACGGGATCGACCACGGTCACGCCGATCGCCTCCTCCAGCCCCTTGAGATGGCGCACGATCAACGTCCGGCAGGCCCACGGGCAGGCGAGCGAGATGTAGAGGTGGTAACGCCCGGCGGCAGCGGCGAAGGGGGTCGAGCCATCGCGGGAAACAAGGTCCCGAAAGGCGTCCTCCTGACGTTCAAACTCTCCGGTGGCGGTCTGTTCCCTGGCGAATTGTGCTTTGGCGGTCATAAGGCTTTGGCGGTCGATGCAGGTCTGTTAGATACAACGAATCCGACCGGCATCAAAGCCGCTTCTTCCTGCGACCCGGGTCTCAGAACTTGTATTGCAGGCCGACGGTAAACAGATTGTACTCCAGGCGGCCGAGATTGACATCCCAGGTGGTCGTCGGAAGGTGGACGCCCGGGTAGTCCGTCGAACCAAAGCAATAGCTGGTGGGATCGACAGACAGATACCGGTATTCCAGAAACAGGTAGGTATGCCGGTAGACTTCAGCCTTGATACCGGCTTTGAGCTGTAACGCGAAGGCGCGGTCGGAAGCGTCCGGGGCCGAATTGAAATGGTTGATACCGGGTTCCGACGGGTTCGTGGAGTTTGATCCGTCGATGGAGACAAAGGCCGCTCCGGCTCCAAAACCGAGGTAGGGAAACAGCTTGTCGGTGTAAGGAGTTTTGAGGATAAGGACCGCATTTGAGAGGACAACGCCGGTCGTCATGGGAACGCTCACATACTGTGTGCCGAGGAACTCGGGATCAACCGGCATGACACCGAACGGCGAATGTTCTCCGATATAAAGCCCCTCAACTTCGATCGCTGGCCTTAGACCCCAGCCGGGAGCGATATCCCACTGGTTCCATTCGTAGCCGATATGAGCGCCGACTACCGGGATGCCCTGGTTGCTGTTCATCGGACCCTCGGCATCAATGGGAAGGGTGGGAAAACTGTGGGGCGGATTCAGGTAAACCTCCCCCCGCTGCTGCAAGCCCGTCGAGGAGGAAGAGCCCACCCCTCCGAAAAGACCGATATACACGCCCGCCTCCGTGCCGGAGGCAGCCGCCGCGACACAATGGCTTACGATCAATAAACAGGTGCCCGTCAGCAAATGGCGGAGGTACTTCATCGAATGATTTCTCTTTTTTTGCGAGAGCGCCACTCTATCCCCCTCCTTCCTGATGACAAGTTTTTTGAACCCGGCGCGGCGCTCTCAGGCAGGCGGGTGCGCCGCGTTGCAGGATGCACCAAAGCGGGAACCTGTTGATACAACGAATCCAACCGGCATCAGGTCGTATCCCTTGGCTTGCAGGTGGTGACGAAAAGCGATACGACTCTCCCGCGAGCCTTCCATGCCCGTGATGGCTCATTCTCCCCACCCCCACTTTTTTCCCATGGAAGACCAGGAAAGACCTTTCATCATCACCGCACTCTGCCTGATAGGCTGGACCGGCCTGCTCAGCAGTTTCGCCCGGGACATGTCGGAGGGCTTCGACGATGTCGCCGACTGGTATCCGCCGTTTCTGGTGTTGAGCACCTTCTTTATGGCGGTTTGCGTTTTCGGTTTCTGGCGGATGCGCCGATGGGCCGTCTACGCCTTTACCGGCTTTTACGTCATCTATTTTCCAGTCATGCTTCTCCTGTTTGGCTACTGGCACCCGGGCTCCGTGATCGCAAAATGCGTTTGTATCGCCATCCTGTTTGCCCATTTCGGAAAAATGGACTGACGCATCGCACCCGATGGCCGTACCCTTTCACGGTGATGACTGAACCCTTTGAAAAGAAACACCATCAATACGCCGGTTGGTCGCAGGAGCTTTTTTCCGAACTCGTGACGGTCAAGGGCCCGGGGAAGCTGCTTTACCTCTCCGGAATCGGGGCGGAAGAGGGCGGCAGCCAACCGGGGGCGATCCGGCACCCCGGCAATGTCTACGAACAGACCCGGACCGCCTACCGCAAGGCGGCGGAGCTCCTCGCGCGGCACGGCGCCTGCCTGAAGGATGTGGTGAAGATCACCACCTACCTGCTCGACACCCGGGAATGCCCGAACTACCACCGCGCCCGGCGCGAGGCGTTTGAAGGGATTGCGGATCTTCCGGCACATACGCTCATCATCGTCCACGGGCTCGCATGGCCGGGGATGCTGGTGGAGGTCGACCTCACGGCGGCGATCCCCGCTCCCTAAAAAAACAGTCGACATCGCGCGGCTCGCCCTCCAAAACTCGGGGCCACATGAGTACACCCGATGAAAAAGCCAAGGCTCTTGGCGTCACCTTTACCAAACCTGAAAAGCGTCCTTTCCTGAACAAAAGCGCACGCCTGGGCAACGTTTACCACACCTCCGGCCACGTCAGCAAACAGGTCGGCAAGCTCGGCGCGGATCTCACCACCGAACAAGGCTACCAGGCTGCCCGGGAAGCGATGATCGACGTTCTTAGCTCGGTCGCCGCGGAAAACGGTACGCTCAACAACCTGCGCGTCGTCAAGCTGCTCGGCTGCGTCAACGCCACGCAGGACTTCCAGGATTGCTCCGGCGTGATCAACGGCGCGAGCCACGTGGTCCACGAAATTTTCGGAACCGAAGAAGCCGGCCACCACGCCCGTTCGGCGCTCGGTTTCGCCACGCTTCCCTTCGGCTTTGCCGTGGAGGTGGAAGCGATCCTCGAAATCGTTTCGTAAGAGATCGCGGTCCTTCAGACCGCAGATTCGCCGGGAAGGCTACCCAGCCCGTTGGGCTGGGCTGAGGAATTGACGGCCCGTTGGGCCTCGAAACCAAGTCCTGCGAGCAGGAAATCTCTGATCAATCAAACTCGGCTGACGATGTCGCACAAGATCTCGTCAGTCGAGATTCCCTCGGCTTCCCCTTCGAAGTTGAGGAGCACCCGGTGCCGCAGCGCCGGCAGCACCGCCCGCTCCAGATCGGCGCGGGAGACGTGGAAACGGCCGTCGAGCAGCGCATAGATTTTCCCGGCGAGGATCAACGCCTGCGCACCACGGGGGCTCGCCCCGTAGCGGACATAACGCTTTGCCTTTTCGCTTGCTTCGGGGCGATCGGGGTGGGTTGCGAGGACGATCTGCACCGCGCGTTCCTGCACTTCCCGGGCCATCGGCACTTCCCGCACAAACGCCCGCCAGCGGAGAAGCCCGGCGGCGTCGCCGCTCACCTTTTTCAACGGAGCATGCTCCCCGCCCGTGGTCCGGTCGAGGATGGTGTGCAACTCGTCCGCGCTCGGATAGGCGACCTTCAGCTTGAAGAGAAAACGGTCGAGCTGCGCCTCGGGAAGCGGGTAGGTCCCTTCCATCTCCAGGGGGTTTTGCGTCGCCAGGACCAGGAACGGCTCGGAAAGGGGGTGTTGCCTGCCGCCGACGGTGACGTGGTGCTCCTGCATCGCTTCGAGCAGGGCGCTCTGCGTCTTGGGGGTCGCGCGGTTGATTTCATCCGCCAGCACGAGATTCGCAAAGATCGGCCCCGGCTGGAACTCGAACATCCGCGTCCCCTCCTCCCCGGCGATCAGGTTGGTGCCGACGATGTCCGAGGGCATCAGGTCGGGGGTGAACTGAATCCGCGAAAACTCGAGGTCGGCCACTTCGGCCAGCGTCCGAACCAGCATCGTCTTCCCGAGCCCCGGCACCCCTTCGAGCAGGACGTGCCCGCCGACCAGCAGCGCAACGAGAACGCCTTCGATGATTTCCCTTTGCCCGACGATCCGCTTTTCCAGTTCGCTGGAGAGGTTGAGGAAAAGGGTGCGGAACGCTTCGGCGTCGGCTTCGGTCTGGTTCTGGTTCTGGTTCATCATGAGGGAAATCTAAGGTTTGGGTCGGATGGATTCGAAATAGCGTTTTACCAGAAGGCGGGAGCCGAGCGGGATCTTTTCCTGGTTGACCGCCTCCTGCGCGGCGGGGAGGGCGGCTTCATAGATCGCCTGGTAACCCCGTTTCGCGGCGGCCTCGCCCGAAGCGGTGGCGATGAGCGACTGGAGCGTCTCCCCTTCCCCGAGCAAACCTTGCAACTGCGCGGAAAGCTCCGGCTCCACCGGATCGGGCACCGCAGTCGCGCCGAGGGCGTTGGGCTTGGTCCCCTGGTCGAGTTCGCTCCCCGGGCTGCCGGTCGAGCCGTCGCCGCTGCCCGGGGCCGCCGCCTTGGGCGCACCGCCGCCGGGGGCTTCCACCATCATCACGCCCGCTTCGCCTTCGCCCTCTGCGGAGTTCCGGCCCGGCTGCCCCTGGCCCTGCCCGGTTTTCATCTCCTGCATGGCGCGCGCCATTTTCTGAAGCTTTTCATTACCGGCCTGTCCCGACCGGGAAGCCGCTTCCGCCTGCCGGACGGCTTCGGCCAGTTTCTGGAGCGCTTCGCCGGCGGAACCGCGCTGGCCCTGCGGTTGCTGCCGGAGGGCGGAGGCCATCTCCTGCGCGGCGGAACCGAGTTGCGAGCCCCCGAGCTGTTGCGCCAGTTGCTGCATCGCCTTTGCCAGCGCCTCTTCCTGCTGCTTTTTTTCGTCCCATTCCCGGGCGGCTTGGTCGAGCTTTTCGGCGGCTCCCTCGGCATCGCCCTTTTCCAGTGCCTTGCCCGCCTCCCGCGTCGCTTCGCTCTCCGCGAGCGCCTCGCCCAATTGCGCGAGCGCTTCCTCCTGCGAAGCCTGTTGCGCCGCCTCAAGCATCGCTTCCAGGCCGGAAAGCTCCCGCAGCGCCGCCTTCTGCGCATCGACGGTGGTTGCTTCCGCGCGGAGACGGCTGGCGCTCTGGCGGATCGCCTCCACCACTTCGGCGAGCTGGTCCTCCTCCGTCTTTTCCTTTTCCAGCGTATTGGCGAGTTGCTCCAGCCGCTCGGCGGTCGCCACGGCGGCGGCATCCGGCGGCAGGACGGGCGGGGCGAAGTGGCGCGGCAGCCAGACGGCGAGCAACACCCCGCCGAGCGCCACGGCGAGCCACGGCGTTTCACGCGGAAGACGCCACGGGGTCCAGCGTTGCGGCTCGAAATCACGCAGGGCCGCCTCGCACTCGGCCAGCGCGGCGTCGTGAAGGGGGGTGCGCTGCCCCAGTGCTTCAAAAGCGAGGGCAGTCGAGAGGCGATCGCGCGTTGCGGCCTTCCGGTCGATCATGGCCGCCACTTCGGCCAGGGTCGGGCGGCGATAAAGACTCCAGAGCGCCGCCGCAGCCGCGCTCCCTGCCACGGCACCGGCCAGCCACCACGCAGCAGATCCCGAAGAGAGCCAGACCCCCAACCCCGCCAGCAACACCGCCGCCACGGCAGCCTTCGCCCAGGTATCCAGAAAGAGCTGGATCGCCCGGCGACGCCGTAACTGGGTGAGAAGGTTGCGGATCATTTTCTTCTAAAAGGGGGAAGCGAGGCATCTCTACGGGAAGAGAACGGACTTCCCCGCCCCGCTGCGTTTCTCCATCCCGCCATCATGCCACATCCGGGCCGTGAACGCCACCGCTCTTCGCCTCCTCAAAAAGCTGCGCGAGCGCTTCGGGCAGGGCCACCTGCTCCGTCGCCGCCTGCCCCGCCGGGCTCAGTTTGCGCCATGTTTTTTTCAGGATGTTGAGGAATTTTTCCCGGGGATAATCGCCCCGCTGCGCCACAAAAGCCCCGATCTCCCGCTCCAGAAAGACCAGTACGGCGGCGTCCTGCAACACCTGCGTTCCTTCGATCCTCCGAAGGCCGGTCTTGGAAACCCAGAGGGAAGCCGCCTGTGCCTCCTCTTCGTTTACCCCGGCTTCAAGGAGCAGCGCCTCCGCCCGTTGCGCCTGGGTGACATAAAGCCGTTGCCGCCACGCGAGATAACCGGCCCGCCCCTCGGGAAAGGTCGCGCGCGGTACGCTCCACCGTTCCAGGTGCTGGCAGCGCGCCGCCAGGAGCAGCAGCGGCGAGGCCTGCGCAAAGAGACGCTTTGTCCACGCCTCCACGTGGTCGGCGTAGAGCAGTTCCGCCGGTTGCCCCCCGGCATCCTTCTGCGGGTCGAGCCGATGGAGGGCGTCGATCGCCGCACGCGCCCGTTCATAGGCCTCGGGGTCGGAGCAGCCTTTGCCTCGTTCGGGTCGATCGTCTGAAGTCACCCCCTCTTTATGCTCCTTGGGGCCATGAAAAGTCGACGGTTTCTTTCGTTACCGGATCGTCACCACCGTTCCCGCCTCGACCTCCTTGAAAAAGCGGATCGCCACCTCGCGCGGCAGGCGGATGCAACCGTGCGAGGCGGGATACCCCGGCACGGCCCCGGCGTGCATCCCGATGTCGCTGCAATTCAGGCGCATGAAGTACGGCATCTTCACCTTGTAGATGGTGGAAACGCGGCTGCGGTGTTTGTCGGTGATCACAAATTCGCCCCGGGGCGTTGCATACCCCTTGCGACCGGTGGAGATGCGGGTCGAGAGGACCGGCTCCCCCTCCCTCCAGAGGGTCGCCCGCTGGGAGTCGAGGGAGATGTCGATCCTCGTCTGCTGCTGTTCGGGCCGTTTGCCGAGGAGAAGCTGGATCACCGGCGTATGTTTGCCCCGGGCGGCGAGGCTCAACGCCGCCATGCGCCATTTTTTCGTGACCGTGCCGCGTTTTGCCCCATGTTCGAGCAGCAGTTCCACCGCCTCCCGCCGGCCGAGCCCTGCGGCGAGCATCAGCGGCGTCATCCCCTCCTCCTTCTGAAGGTAGTAGCGGACTGTTTCGCTCGGGATCAGCTCCGCGAACTTCTTTTCCACGGGGCTCTCCAGCGGCGTGTTGGGGTCGGCCCCGCACTCGAGCAAAAGGCGGAGCACGTCGGTCTGGCCCCAGCCGATCGCGTAGCCGAGCAGCGGCTGGCGCGCACCGTGCGGCGTCGGCGGAGCGCCATGGTTTTCGAGCAGGAGACGCACCAGCGGTTCGTCCCGGTGCCGGACGCCGTCGAGAAGCGCCTCGCGCGCGGCATCGCTCCAGTCGTGCGGTTTGAGCGCGCCGAGAAGCTGGCGGATGAAGAAAAGATCGTGCCCCTTGAGCGTATGGGAAAGGAGGGTTTCGGTGCCGTCGCAGCAGGGGCCTTCGATCGCCACCTGCCGTTCCAGCAGCCAATCGACGGTTTTTCGCTGTACCGCCGCCATCGCGTAATGAAGCGCGTTGTGCCCCCGGCGGTCGCGGTGCTGGAGGTCGGCCCCGGCCCGGGCGAGCTGTTCGAGCATCAACCGGTCGCCCCGCGCCGCCGTGGCGAGCACCGGCGTCACCCCGGTCCGTCCGGCGGTCGCATTCGGGTCGGCCCCCGCCGCGAGCAGGAGGTTGACCGAAGCGACCTGCCCCGTTTCGCAGGCGAGGAGCAGGATCGGTTCGCCCTGGGGCGTCCCGGTATCGGGTGAAAACCCGGCCTGAAAGAAAAGCTCCATCGCTTCGATCCCCCCGCGGCGCACCACCTGCGCCAGCGCGCCGCGGGTCGGTTCCAGCCCCATCTTCCGCAGTTGGCGGACTGCCAGTTCCTTTGGCGAAGGGGGCGTCGGCTTCGGCAGAAACGGCAGGCTCGGCTTTTCGAGCATCGCGATCGGCCCCGAAACCGTCGGCGTGAAGGTCGCCTCCCCGCTTCTGCGCCCGCGAAAGGCATGCGAAGCGACCACCAGCGCCAGGATCACCGCCGCCACGCCCCAGGTGACACTCCACGCCCCACTCCTGTTGACAAAGCTCCTGAACACTCCCCCGTTTCGGAAACCCGTTTGGCTTTGGAGGTATGCGGCAACGCCGGTTTTCCCCGGTGGTGCTTTTCGCTTCCGGAAAGACCCTTTTTTGCCTCATGTTGGCGGCGTGAATCTCCTCGCACCGGCAAAAATCAACCTCTCGCTCCGCATCCTGCGCAAGCGGCCCGACCAGTTTCACGAAATCGAGAGCGTGATGCTCCCGATCTCGCTCTGCGATGAGCTGACCCTCACGCTCACCTCCCCGGAAAGCGGGCTGCAACTCACCTGTAGCGACCCTTCCCTGCCGACCGACGACTCCAACCTCGTCTACCGCGCCGCACGCCTCTTTTTTGAACATGCCGGGCAGGCTCCCGCCGCCACGCTTCATCTGCACAAGTCGATCCCCCACGGGGCGGGTCTCGGCGGCGGAAGCAGCGATGCCGCGAGCACCCTTTCGGGGCTTAACACCGCGCTGGGCCGCCCGCTTTCCGCCGAAACGCTTCATGCGATCGCCGCCGCCCTCGGCTCGGATGTCCCGTTCTTCCTTAAGGGAGGCGCGGCGCTCTGCCGGGGCCGGGGGGAGCAGGTTGAGCCGTACGCTTTCACCGAAAAACTGCCGCTGTTGCTGGTCAAACCCGGCTTTTCCATTCCGACGCCGTGGGCTTACCAACAATGGCAAGGCTCAAGCGAACTCCCTGACATTCCTTACGGGGTGCAAAAACTCCCCTTCGGCGAACTGGTCAACGATCTGGAACGCCCGGTCTTTGAAAAACACCTCTTCCTCGCGGTCCTCAAGCGGTGGCTCCTGCGCCAGCCGGAAACGCTCGGCGCGCTGATGTCCGGCTCGGGCTCCACCTGCTTCGCCGTGCTGCGCGACGCCGCCGATGGTCCCACGCTGGAGGCGAGGGTGAAGGCGGCGTTCGATGATCCATGGACCGCCCTTTGCCAGACGCTTACGCAGCATCCACCGGTGCCGCCAACCCCGGTTCGCGCTTGACCTGAAGGCGCAACTGGCCGCAGGCGGCTTCGATGTCGTGCCCCTTTTCGCGACGGATGGTCGCAGAGACCCCGGCCCGCTCGAGGACTTCCATAAAGGCATCCTGCCGCCGCAGGGAGGGGCGGTTCCACGGCAGGCCCTCCACCCGGTTGTACGGGATGCAGTTGACCTTCGCCTCGAGTCGTCGCGCGGCCTGGGCGAGGGCGGCGGCCTGTTCGAGCGAGTCGTTGATCCCTTCGATCAGGATGAACTCGAAGGTGATCCGCTGTTTCTTGTGTTCGCGGTAGTGGCGGCACGCTTCCAGCAGCACCTCGACCGGGTATTTCCGGTTCACGGGCATGATCTGGTCGCGCACTTCGTTGGTCGCCCCGTGGAGCGAAATCGCGAGCCGGATCTGGAGCGGCTGCTCGGCCAGTTTGCGGATCTGCGGGGCGAGGCCGCTGGTCGAAACGGTCATCTGCCGTGCGCCGAGGCCGACGCCCCACGGCGCGTTGAGGATGGTGATGGCGCGCAGGAGCGAATCGTAGTTCGCCAGCGGTTCGCCCATCCCCATGAAGACAATGTTGTTGACCTTTTCGCCGCTGAGCGCCTCCACCTGCAGGAGTTGCCCGACGATCTCCCCCGCGTGCAGGTTACGCGAAAAGCCGTCGAGCCCGCTGGCGCAGAATTTGCAGCCGTAGGCGCACCCGACCTGCGAGGAAACGCAGAGCGTGCGGCGGTCGGAGCGTTCGCCGTAAAGCGCGGGCGAGGCGGGAATGAGAACCGTCTCGATCAACGAACCGTCGCCCAGGCGGAAGAGGAACTTCTGCGTCGTATCGCGCGAGCCTTGTTTGCGGACCGGCTCCAGCGAGCGGAAGCCGAACTCCGCATCAAGCCTTTCCCGCAAGGGGGCGGGAAGGTTGCTCATCTGCGCGAAGGAGGCGACCCGTTTCCTGAAAATCCAGTCGAGCACCTGCCCTGCACGGTAGGCCGGTTGTCCCCACTGCGAAAAAAGGGCTTTGAGTTCCTCGAGCGTGACCGACTCGATCGGCGTCCTGGCAGGTGCGTATTTCATCGTTTTAGAGGGCGCGTTCCTTCGCCGGAGCACCGGAGCGGTCCTTGCGGTGAATCCAGACGCTGTTGACGACCCCGAGCCCGAACATGATGACCGCGACGAACGAACCGCTGTAACTGATCAGCGGCAGAGGGACGCCGGTGACCGGCATGAGCGAGACCGTCATCGCGATATTCTGGAAGGTGTGGGTAAAGATCAACCCCGCGATCCCCGTACATAACAGCAGCCCCAGTTCATCGGTGGCATTAAACCCGACGAAGACGCAGGTCATCAGGAGCAGCGCGAAGGCGGAAATCAGCGCCAGTCCTCCAATAAAACCCCACTGTTCGCCGACGGCGGCGAAGATATAGTCGTTGGGCACGGTGGTGCGCGGGACGTAGCCGAGCGCCACTTCGGAGTTGGGCGCGTCGAACCCCTTGCCGGAAAAACCGCCCGAGCCGATGGCGATCAAGGTCCGGTTGACCGCCCAACTGGCCCCCTGCGGGTCGATCTCCGGGTCGATGAACGAGATGATCCGGCGTTGCTGGTAGCCTTTCATCTTGAAATGGTAACCGAGCGGCAGGGCGATCGTCCCGAGCAGGACGATGACGATCAGGTAACGGAGGGGGACCCGGCTGATAAAAAGCATGATGAAGACGACCGGGGCCCAGACCATGGTCTCCCCGAAGTCGGGCTGCAACAGGATGAGCAGCGCCGGGGCTCCGGCCATCACCCCCGCCGCGAGCACCTTCAGGATCGGGTGCAAGGTTCGGAACTGGCTTAAAAACAGGGCGAGGACGATCACCCCCGACAGGACGGCGAACTGTGCGGGTTGGAACTGGACCGGCCCGAGCGCGAGCCAGCTTTTCGCCCCTTCGAGCGTGATCCCCATCACCAGCGTCAGGATCAAAAACGTGATCCCCAGCAGGTACATCGGCAGCGCCCCCCAGCGGACCCAGCGGTAGTTGATCAGGCTGACGACGAAAAACCCGACGGTGCTGATCGCCACCCAGACCGACTGCTTGCGCCACATCGTGTGGTAGGCCGCGGTCTCCCGCATGTGGGTGCAACTGTAGATGGCGATCACCCCAAAAATGGCGAGCGCCAGCATCAGGGCGATCAGGAGCCAGTTCATCCCAAAAAGCTTTCGGAGCAGCGGCGTCATGACGGGTTCTCTCGGCGAGCAGGGATCAGGCCAGCTTCGGCACGGCGGCGAGGAGTTTTTTGGTGTATTCGTGCTGCGGGTTTTCGTAGATCGCCTCGGCCGGGGCGGATTCGACGATCTTCCCCCGGTACATCACCAGCACATGGTCGCTGATATGTTCGACCACGGCGAGATCGTGGGCGATGAAGAGGTAGGTTAGCCCGAGTTCCTCCTGAAGATCCTGGAGCAGGTTGACGATCTGCGCCTGCACGCTGACATCAAGCGCGCTGACCGGTTCGTCGCAGACGATGAACTTCGGCTTGACCGCCAGCGCCCGGGCGATCCCGATCCGTTGCCGCTGGCCGCCGCTGAACTCGTGCGGGTAGCGGTTCATCATCTCCGCTGCAAGGCCGACCTGTCGCAGCAGTTCGGCGACCCGTTCGCGCCGGTCGGCCCGGCTCATTTCGGGAAAATGGATCTCCAGCGCTTCGGAGATGATGGAGAAAATCGACATCCGGGGATCGAGCGAGCCGAACGGGTCCTGAAAGATCATCTGCATCTGCCGCCGGTAGGGGCGAAAGGCGCGTTCGCTCAACGGCAGGATGTCGCTCCCTTCAAAAAGGACTTTTCCCGAGGTGGCCGGGGCGAGTTTCAGGATCGTCCGCCCGATGGTCGTCTTCCCCGAACCGCTCTCGCCAACCAGGCCGACGGTCGAGCCTTCGGGAATGGAAAAACTCACATCGTCCACCGCCTTGACATCATCGACATGACGCCGGAGCAGCCCGGCATGAACGGGGAACCAGGTTTTCAGCGATTGGACTTCAAGCAACGGCATGGCGGAAGGCAACAGGTTTGATCAAGGGAGCTTAAGGTTGAATCGCGCCACCGCCACCTTTTTTACGCGCCCGCCCCATCTTTCCGGAGAAAACCGGTGAGCGGGCTGGTGGCGCAGGCGGTCTGTTGCGGCGAGGCGAGCCCGACTTCAAAGGCGGTCCGACCCGCCTTGACGGCGTCGCGAAAGGCGCGCCCCATCCGCACCGGGTCGGAAGCGACGGCAATGGCGGTGTTGACCAGTACGGCATCGGCCCCCATTTCGAGCGCTTCGGCTGCCTGGCTCGGCGCGCCCAGACCGGCATCGACGATCACCGGCACGGTCGCCTGTTCGATGATGATCTCCACCTGCGCGCGGGTTTCGATCCCCCGGTTGCTCCCGATCGGCGAGCCGAGCGGCATGACCGCCGCGGTCCCGACCTCCTGCAACCGCTTGGCGAGCACCGGGTCGGCATTGATGTACGGCAGGACGGTGAACCCTTCCCCGACAAGGGTCTCCGCCGCCGCGAGGGTTTCGATCGGGTCGGGCAGGAGGTAGCGCGGGTCGGGGTGGATTTCGAGCTTGATCCATTTGGGCAACCCTGCCGAGGCTGCGAGCCGGGCGAGCCGGACCGCCTCCTCCGCATTCATCGCGCCGCTCGTGTTCGGGAGCAGGAGGTAGCGCTCCGGGTCGATGAAATCGAGAATGTTTGCAAACGGATCATGCTTTCCGGTCAGGTCGGCGCGGCGCAGGGCGACGGTGACCAGTTCCGTGCCGCTCGCCTCCAGCGCGGCGCTCATGAGCGGATTGGAGGCAAACTTGCCCGTTCCGAGCAGCAGGCGTGAGGAAAAGGCGCGACCGGCGATGACGAGTGGAGTGGATGAATCCGATGACATGGAATCGCAAAGATTACCAGAAGCATGAGACCGTTTCCACCCTGACGTGCGGATAGAACTTGCATGGTGTCACGCCTTGCTTTTAATGTACGAAACGCTGTGCGAAAGTTTCAACCATCATCTCTGGGGCTTTCAGGCTCGCTGCTCATCGCACACCCCAACCTGCTCGACCCGAACTTCCGGCGGACGATCCTGTTCATGGTCGCCAACGAGCCTGGGGAAGGCTCGTACGGGTTGATCCTCAACCGCCGTTCGGGAAAAAGCGTCGGAGAGGTGATCCAGCTCACCGATCCCGGCCCGCTGGGGGAAATCCCGGTGTTTCACGGCGGGCCGGTCGGCACCGATCGCCTCACCTTTGCCGCCTTCCGGTGGGATGCCGGGTCCGAATCGCTGGAGTGCCGCGCCAACCTGGAACTCGACGAGGCGCGCGACCTGACCCGGGAACCGGGGACCGTCGTCCGGGCCTTTGCCGGTTACGCCGGCTGGAGCGCGGGGCAACTGGAACACGAACTCCAGGCCAAGGCGTGGGTGGTCCAGAAACCGGGGCAGGAAATCCTCGACCCCGAACAGTGCCAGAACCTCTGGACCTCCATCATCCGCGAATTTGGGCCGTGGTTCCGCCTGCTTGCGGAAGCGCCGGATGATCCTTCGTTGAATTAGGGGCGGGTTGTCGCGACCTTTCAGGCCGCATCATCTGCTCAACCGGTTACCCAGCCCGTTGGGCTGGGCTGAGGGATTGTCCGGACCGGGCGCATGGGTGACACTACTGGGCAAAACATGCCCTGGAAAACCACCTCAGCAGTCGAAGAGCGCACGACATTTGTTAAAAACTATCTGGAGGGAAGCCTTAGTGTCGTGTTAGGTTAGTTCCTTGAAAAAGTTCGAGGTGATTTTTCGTATTCTCCAAGGCGCGAGTAAGGGCGGTATCCTAAGATACCGACCGCAGCGAGCAACGCCGGAGAATCGGAAAAGCGCCCGAAATTTGAAAA
>DATMFV010000077.1:0-33847 GCA_035555975.1 Chthoniobacteraceae bacterium | reverse complement strand
TGGCCTCGGAGTACCTATTTTTAGCCTATAACGAAATTCCGACGACCGCCTGTATTCAGGGAATACAGAAGGGAGGAAGAATGCAGTTAGAGGCAAAAAGAGGTGCTCCATGGCCTTTGAAGGACTTTTTTCACAGCCTCTCAGAAACGAAGCGGGTTAAAGCTGGGAGACCAGAAGCGTGTCGGCATCGGAAGGCGCGGCCAGCGGTTCTGGGGACAGGCCGTTCGTTTCCCGCTCCAGGTGGGTGCCGAGCCCGAGGTGACTCAAATCCGCCAGTCGGTGGCCTTCTTCGGCGCGATAGAGTTCCCAGATCACCCGCAGCCCCTCCAGGCTGGAGACCGCGTCCGTCAAGGGGCGTTTGCCGGTCCGGATGCAATGGATGAACTCCGCCATTTCCTCGGCGGTAGGCTTGGCATGGGGGACTTCCAGGATCACTTCGGTCTGCTGGGAAGCCGCCTGCCCGGGTTCATGCACGTCGGCCCCGTGATGGATCATCAGTTTGCCGCCGAAGATATCGGCTTCGATCATTGCGCCGGTACAGTGGGCGTGAAAAGCATAGCGAAGCCGGGTGCCGCGCGCGCCCCAGGTGGCACCGTGGTAGCCGATCGCCCCGCTTTCAAACTCCAGGATGACGCTGCTGGTCCCCTCGCGTTCCATCCAGGGGGTTCCCTTGTTCGTCCCGAAATGGGCCCCTTTGAGCGGGCGGCCCAGCATCCAGAGCATCAGGTCAATATAGTGGCAACCGTGGCTGAAAAGCTGGCCGCCGCCGAGGAGGTGCCGGTCGCGAATCCAGTGCCCTTCCGGGTAATGGGTATATTGTTCGGTCCAGATCGAAAGCTGAAAGACTTCGCCGTACGTCTTTTCATCCAGCAACTGCTTGAACTTCCGCAGCAGCGGGTGAAACCGCATGCTGTAGGCTACCATCAGGACGCGGTCGTTGCGCCCGGCGGCTTCGATCATCTCAAGGCATTCCTGTTCGCTATTGGCCAGCGGCTTTTCCACCAGCACATGTTTTCCGGCATTGAGGCAGTCGATCGTCACCGGATGGTGAAGGTGGTGGGGAAGCACGATCAAAACGGCATCCACGTCGGCGAGGATCTCGCGGTAATCGTGCGTTACCCTGACCGGCTGCGGCAAAAGCGCGGCAACGGCAGCCGCCCGCTCCGGTTCAATATCGACCACGGCGGAGATCGACATCTCCCCGGCTGTCTTTTCAAAACGGCGGACATGGGCTTTGGCCATGCCTCCGCAGCCGATGATACCCACGCGTACCTTGTTTTTGTTCATTAGCTTAAAATCGTCGTTGACCAACGCAATCCCCGGTCGTACGGGGAGCCGCCCCGGAATCTTAAAGGTGCCGGACGTGGCGCGGAACCAGCCGGGCCATATGATCGGCTCCGGTCTCCGCTTCGACCAACGTCTTTGATCAACAGGTTGCCTCCGAGGTCGGGCGGACGCTGAAGCTCAGATACAGCGTTCTCCGCAATCGCAAGGCTTTTTGAGGGATAAAGGTAAAACTTCTCTGACGGGGCCGATCATCCCGTATGGACGCTTCACCGTCAATTAAAAAATGATAAAAATTATTTTTTTAACCATTTTTCACCATTTCGGGAGCAATAGGGGGCGTGCGCCTTGCCGACGTTCCCCCAAAAAAAACTCCTACCGCGAAGCAGCGAGCTTCCCGTTTTCCTGGATCACCTTTTCGTACTGCTTGGGCGGGAGGCCATAGGCCATCTTGAACATGCGCGAAAACGCATTGACCGAAGAAAATCCGAGTTGCCTTGCCACGTCGCTGACGTTGCTGCCGGGCGATTGCAGGCGCCGGGCGGCCTCCGCCAGCCGCCGGTGCCGGATGTGGTGAACAATGTTCTTGCCGGTATAACAGCGGAAGAGCCGCTTGAGCTGGCTTTCGCTATAACCGATCCCCTTGGCCAGGTCGGACGCCTTCAGGGCCCGCGACTGGTTCTGATAAAGGTAATGGTTGATCTTTTCGAGAAGCTCATCCCGCTCCGGATGGGTCGATTCGATGTTCTGCCGCCTTCCGGGAATCGCCGGTGCGCCGCAGAGGGAGTGCAACAGTTGGGAGAGGTGGTAGGCGATGTGGAGCGCCGGTTCTCCGTGCCGGTAGGCTTCCATCAGGCGGCGCAGGAGGCTCCTGTCGGCCGGTCGCATCCTGCGGGGGGAGTTCCGAAGCGCCTCGATCGCCTGCGGTTCCCGCAGGTCGAAGGTCACCACCACCCAGCCGGGCCGGCTCGCATCGTGCCCGCCGATCATGTCGTCGTTGGGAGCATAGTTAAACTGGTGCGGCATGATCAGCGCGCAATCCCCCACCTCCATCCGGTAGTTGGCTTCGCCGATCCGCAGGGTGCCCGGGTGGCCCAGGATCACATCCAGCACAAAGCGCGGATGGTAGCTCCCCAGGTTGGAGCGGAACGGTTTGCGGTCGTAGGGAAAGATCAGGATGTTATCGGGAGCAAACCCGGCATGAATCGTCTGCCCGTTCCAGTAGCTAGCGGGCAGCGAAATCTCCTCCGCCAGTTGCCAGAGGCTCTGTTCGTCGATTTTCTTGTTCGCGTCTTTTAACATCGCATTGCCAGATTAGCTTTCCCGGTCCCGTGAAGGCGAGCCTCATTTTCCGGACCGGCAGAACCTTCGCATCGGCATGCCGCCACGTCTATTTTTGATGAAAATTTAATTTTTTAACAAAAATGAATTGACCCGGAGACGGGAACCGGTATTCTCAAAGCCAATATGGCCGTGGACTCTCCCCCCTACAACCTGAAATTGGCGAAGCGAAGCCATTCCGCCGGGCGGGTCCCTCCCACCCGCCGGGCCTTCACGTTGATGGAGGTCATGATCGCCGTCTCCATCATCGCCGTCGTTTCAGTGCTGCTGGTGACATGGACCAGGGCGACGCGGGAGTCGGCGGCCAAGGTGCGCTGTATCTATAATCTAAGCCAGCTCGGCAACCTCACCTTCATCTACGCCAACGACCACGGCGGCAGGATGCTCTATTACCATTATGACAGGGACGCAAAGTATGAGCGGTGGTGGCGCACGGAGCTGACCTCCAAAGGTTATCTTAAAGACGAAAAGATCGCCTACTGCCCGTCGCTGGTCGCCCCCAACCCGCAGACCGTCCAGTCGTACGGGATGCGTCTCTACAACCCGAAGGCGGACAACCCGGAAGGGTATGACAACAAAAACATCAACAAGGGTGAACTGGTCACCACCTACGTCCATTTTTCGCGGATTTCCAGGCCTTCCACCTACCCGTTCTATGCCGACAGCGTTCAGTCGCTCGATTATTCGGTCGCCACCCGGGCGGGCAAGCAATGGCACCGCTTCAGCATCAACCCCGCCGCGACCAACGGCGGCGGAATCCATCTCCGGCATAATGGCCGGGCAAATGTCTGGTTTGCCGACGGTCACGTCGAATCGCTCGATGCCAAAGGGCTTGGGCAGGTCGGCATCCTCTCCGCCTATAACGAAAAAATCGAGCCGATCGCGCTCCCGCAGCCATAAACCCGCGCCACGCCGCCGCCGCTCCAAAGCCGATGCCCCGCTCCCGGAACCTTTTGATGTCATTGCTAGTCATTGCCTTCGCCACTTCGCCTGGCGGCAACCCGGCAGCCGCCGCGCCGCCGACGCTCGCAGACGGCATCCTGACGGTGGAAGCCGGTGATTATCAGGTCGATTTCAAGAAACAGAGCGCCTGGACGATCCGTTCCATCAGATACAGGGGAGTCGTGCTGATTTCGCCCAGCGGCGGAAACCAGGCGGTCCTGCGGCTGCCCGATCCCGAACGCAAGGACCCGCTCTTTATCGGCAACGTCCACGGGGGCGAGCAGGTCGAGTCGTTCACGCTGGTCGCCGATGGCCGGCCCCACCCTGTCGCAGAGGGGATGAGCGCACCCGCCGCCAACGAGTATGTCGTGATCAAGGAATCGCTGATGGGGCCGATTCGCTACCGTTCCAGCGTCAAAATCTCGCCGCAGGGCATCGAGGAGAGCGCGTCGTTTCAGCTTGAGAGCGACCCCGCCGGTGCGGAATGGATCTATGCCTTCATGCACTGCTGGGCTCCGGAGATGAGCCGGTGGATTGCGGTCCTGCCCGATGGCAGCCGGGAGGAGGGCGCCTTCCGCTTTGATGGAACCAATACGTTGAAGAAAGATCTTCGTTCCCTGGTCGTCTGGTCTGAAACCACCGGAACTGGCGCGGTGATGACCTACGATGAGGCGTACGAAGGCCGCCCCAAGCTGCATAACTTCCTCTGGAACCGGCAGCGCGACAGCAAGCATTACTTTCAGGTCTCGATCGACCAGGCGCTGGCGCGGACCTCCCCTTATGTCTGCCGCATCGTCGGCTTCCAGGCCTCCCCGCAGGATTGGGAAAAAGTAGCGCTTGGGACTGAAAAATAGGCTATGACCGATCCCATGACACCCTCGCCCTTACACGCCGGAACCGCCGCGGTTGAAATCACCCCCAGGATGCCGGTCGACCTTGCCGGAAGCATGATCCGCCGCCCCTCCGAGGGCGTTACCGACCCGCTCTTCGTACGGGTGGTCGTCCTCGAGAATGCCAGCGAACGGCTCGCCTTCATCCTCCTCGATCTGATCTGCTTCAATGATGAAGATTGCCTGCCCCTGCGGCGTGAGATCAGCCAGCGCCTCGGCGTGGCGGAGGCCAATGTCTGCATCAGTTGCACCCATACCCATCGCGGCCCTTCCACCCGGCGCACCAGTCACTTTTTCACACAACGCAACGAGGAATGGATGGCGTGGATGCTCGGGCGCGTCGTGGAGGCCGTCGAAACCGCAGCCGCCAGCCTGGTCCCTGCGGAAGTCGCCTGGGGCCGGGGTCATGAGGCGCGCCCGCAGTCAAACCGGCGCTGGCACCTGCAAGGCGGCCCGGTGCGGACCAATCCCCGCGCACCGGAAGTCCCCTCCCACCCGGCGGGGCCGACCGATCCCGACATTCCCTTTCTGCTGGTGCGCCGTCGCGGGTCCGGGGAGTTGCTGGCCGCCATCGCCAACTACTCCCTTCACTATATTGGCGACGGACCGGGTCGAAAGATTTCCGCCGACTACTTCGGGCGTTTTTCACAACTCGCCCGGGAACGCTTTGGCGAGGGAATGACGGCCCTGCTGACCCACGGAACCAGCGGCGACATCAACAACCTGAATCACACCGGAAAACCGACCCCGTGGTATCCGGAGAAACCGGCTCCCGGGGAGAAGAGCGACCTGATCGCCGGATGGTTACTGGACCAGATGGAAGCGGTTTTGGAGCAGGTTGCGTGGCATGAAAGCGCCGTTCTGGCGGCCACACAGGATCTTTACACGCTGCGGATCAGAAAGCCTGACGAAGAAGAAATCGCCCGTTCCGAACGCGAGGCCGCAGATGAAGGGCTGACGCCTGCGCTGCGAAGCTATGCCCGCTCGCGGCTTGAGGTCGCCCGCAACTACCCGGCTCAACTCCCCAGGGTCATTTCCAGCCTCCGGGTCGGCGACTGGGCCGCCAGCACCTTCCCGGCGGAGATGTTCTGCCAGTTCGGACTGGATCTCAAGTATGCTTCGCCCTTTCCCGTCACCGCTCCGATCGAGCTGGCCAACGGCCATTCCGGCTATATAGCGACCCGCTATTCGTATGAACTCGGGGGTTATGAAACCTGGCTCAATGCCTCCACCTTTGCCGTGCCGGGCAGCGGAGAGGAGATGGTCCTCGTCGCCATCCGGCAACTACTGCGGCTCCACGGCGGCAACCCGCCCGTCCTCGCGCCGCTCCCCACCATGCTTCCGTGAATATGATCCGCCCTTCCATCCTTGCTGCCTCCCTCCTGCTCTGCCTTGCCGCGACGGGAGAAACCGCCGCCCTTCCCCTCAACGGCGGAAAAGTCATCCGGGAACCGGAAGAAGCCAGACCGATCTCCGGCAGACTCGGCGACCCGGACGCGCTCCTGATCCGCGAGGGGGCCCTGGAATGGGAGATCGCCCTTCCGCCGGAAAACGGCTTTGCGGAATTCTGGATCAAACCGGAGAACTGGGACGCCTGGTCGCAGGGGGAGAGCGTCATCAGCCGTTTCACCATCGGAACCACGGAGTATACCCTCTCCAAGGCGGCCGCCAGAAGCGAACTGGTCCTCTCCGATGCGGAAGGCGTGTTGCAAGTCTACCCGATTTACGGCTGGGATGAAGAGGAGTGGGTCAAGGCGATCCCGAAGAAACGAATCCTGCAACGAAGCATCGGGTGGCACCACATCCATTTCCAGTTAACGCCGGAAAAGCTGCGCCTCTTTGTGGATGGTTTTCCCGCGCGCACCGTTTCCGACCGTTCGCCCAAGGGAGGCATTTGCAAGCTTGCCCTGGAAGGAAGCCCCGGGACACGGTTCGCCGTGCCGGTCGTCTCCGCTGCGGCGGCGACCGATGTCCGCTCGCGTTTTCTTACCCTGTTCCTGAGCCAGCCCGAGCTTAAAACCAGCGTGCTGGCGGTTCCCTACCTCGCCGCGAAACCGGAAATCGACGGCCTCTTTCATGAAGCGGAATGGAGCCTCGCCGCCCGGATGACCGGGTTTGGCACCATCCGGAAAAACCAACTGGTCAAGGAAGCTGTCACCGGCTACATCGGGTATGATGATCAGGCGGTCTACGTGGCCGTGGTCACTCCTGCACCGACCCAGGATGGTGTACCGGCTGACGATGAAGCGTACGACCTGCTGCTCGGCCCGCCGTTTGTGAGCGGCGAAGATCCGCGCCGTCTTTTGCAGTTTATCGGCGACATTTCGGGCGGCCAACAACTTCTTCAGGTGCTCCCCTCCCGGATCGAAAACCTGCCCGGAAAATGGCTCTGGAAAACCTCCCGACGTAGCAGCCAATGGGTGGCCGAGGCAAGCATCCGCTTTGCCGACCTCGGCCTGCCCCGGCCGCTGCCCGGGGAACGGTGGTACCTTAATCTGATCAACCGAAAAGCCAACGCCGCGTGGCTCTCCCCCAAGGTGGAACGTTACGAAACACTGGAGGATGTAGCTACCATCCGCTTTGAGCGGGAAGCGCCCGCCATCAGGGTGGGGCAATGGAAGATCACCGGCGGAACGCTTGCCGTGCCGATCACCATCGTCTCCGGTTCCTTTCAAGGCGATTTGCAGGCGGGGATCAGATTGTTTAGCGAAAAGGATATCCTGCCGCTCGGGGAGAAGGAAAAGACCGTCCGCATCCGGGCGGGCGCTTCGACGACGGTCCATCTCTCCATCCCTCTTGAGGCGCTGGAGGAGGGTTGGGTGGCGGTCTCTCTCAAACATGGCGGGGAAGACCTCTATCAGCACAATGTCCGCTTCCCCGAGGTCGTCGGTCGTCCCTCAAACCAGGAGGTTCCACAATGAAGTTTTTGATGAATCCCCGTAATGGCAAAGTAAGATCCTCTTGTCTGGCCCTGCTCCTGCTGGCGTCGGCGGCGCCAATGGCCCCTGGAAACCCGGCAAAGGGGGAACCCTCTGTCTACCATCGCAAATGGACGAAGCAGGAGCTTCAGACGACGTTGGACGAAAGCGAAAAATGGGTAGGCAAAAACCCGGTCCGAATGGACTATGCCCCTCCCCCCTGGACGCCGATGTCGGTCGAGGGAGAGACGATTCGCTGCTGGGGCAAGGAGTACCGTTACGACGGCTCTATCCTGCCCGTACAGATGACGACCCAGGGGGTTGCGCTGCTCAAGGGAAAACCGCGCTTTCTCCTTCAGGCCGATGGCAGGAAACTGGAGTTTAGCGAGGCAGAGGTAGCGATCGAAAAGCTGCACGACGGGGCGGTCAGCGTCAAAACCGTCTCCCGACAGGATGGCTTCACCCTGGAACTCGATACCGTCTATGAGTTTGACGGCATGGGGAAGGTCACGTTGCGGCTGACCTCCGACCGGGCCGCGAGGCTCGAAGCGCTTCACCTCGAGTTTCCGCTGGAGCCCTCCCGCTCCGCGCTCTTTCACCATGCCGGAGCCCGGAGCGGGGTCGTGGTCAAGGGAATCCCCTCCCCGGGCGCTGCGTTTCCCCCGCTGACCGATTCCGGCCGCGTGCCCGGGGAAGGAATGTTTCTCGACGTTTTCCGGGAAGTCATCTGGCTGGGAGACCAGGATGTCGGGTTTTCGTGGTTTGCCGACGGCATGGAAGGGTGGCGGATCAAGGATGAACACGATATTCAGGTCGTCTCCCCGGCCAGGGGTGGAAAACGGCTTTTCCGGATCAAGCTGGCCGACCGGCCCGGCCCGTTGGACGAGCCGATGGAACTGGTTTTCGGCATTCAGGCCACCCCGATGCGTCCGCGTCCGGCGGACTTCCGCTCCAGAGTCGGCTGGTCGCCGCAGCAGGAAAACCGGCGCTTTGATTTCCGCTGGCGCTGGGGCGATGGCTATTACTACCCCTTTCAGGATACCTACCCGCAGGAAGCCCGCAAGGATGTCGAGGAACAACGCGCCAGGGGGATGGAGCTGATGCCGTGTTCCTCGGTCGAATATATCGGCGCGTACCGGTTTTCGCGCGGCAAGTTTGGCCTGGTCGATCATCCCGGGTTGAAACATCGGGAGGTTCTCTTCTGGGGAGACCACTGGAACCAGGTCCGGCGTTATTCAGGCGACGCGCAGGAAGCCGCACGCCAGCGCGATCTTGCCCGGGCGCTGCGGAAGAAGCGGGAGCTTCAGGGGCATACCATGGAGGAAGTGCTGGCCATCCCGAGGCATACCGCCGAAGGCGACAACTGGGACGGCGTGGAATGGCGTCCCACCTCCTACCCCGAACGGTATTGCTACCACTCCACCTTTCAGGACTATTATGTCTGGAAGCTGGCGGAACTGGTCCGGCATACGGGGCTTCGGGCGCTTTACCTCGACCAGCAGCTTTATCAATGCTCCAACCCCGAACATGGTTGCGGCTACCTCGACCGGAACGGCGAGTGGGCCGCCCAGGGGAATGTCTTCGCCATGCGCGAGATGATGAAGCGGATCTACTTTGTCTTTCACCGGATCAACGGCGTCGCGCCCGAGATCATGTTCCATTGCTCGGCGCAGATGGTCATCCCCGCCATGTCGTTCATGGACATCTATTGGGATGGGGAGAAGTACGTTTTGCCGGGTCGCGAACGGAGCCTGATCGGTCGCGAGTTCTATAGCGAATTTCTTACCGAAGAGATCATGCAGGTCCAGCACACGGGAAAACAGTTCGGGTTTACCCCTGATTTCCTGCCGCAGATCACCCGCTCGGAACTCAACCGCCTGAAGGTGACTTCCCCCACTCTGGCGACCGCCCGCGACATGATGGGCCTGCTGCTCGTTCACGATTCGCATGTCGACGCCTACCAGGCCCTGACCTACCACGGCGCGCTGGTCTCGAGAATCCTCAACCGGCGGGCGGCCTACCCGCTGGAAAAAATGGAGACCATCTACTACTGGGAAAAGGGGCGCGGCATCAAGGTGGAACAGGAGGCGGTCAAGCCGATCTTTCACTATGATCGCGACCAGGGTCTGCTGATCCTTTTTAACTGGAGCGACGAGACGCTGCTGGCGCGGGTGAAGCTCGATCCCGGGAAACTGGGGGTGGAGATCGGTGAAGGCGGGGTCAGGGATGCCCTCACCGGGGAAAAGCTTGATACCGGCCTGAACGACCTGGCGATCGACCTCCTGCCGCGCGATTTTCGGATGATTGAACTCGATTGGCGGGCTGGCAGCCGATAGCTTCGGCAGGAACGATTTCCCCTCAAGCCGCCATAAAAGATGAACCCGCCACCAGATTCTTCCGACTACCGTCGCCAGTTCAGGGCCTGCGGCGTTGATGTGGAGATCGAGCCGGGTGTCTGGATCGAGCACCCGGAGACATGGGTGGTGGGCGATCGCGTCCGCCTTCGCAGGGGGATGACGGTTCAGGGCAGACTGCGCGAAGTGACCATCGGCTCAAACGTCTCCCTCTACCCGAACCTTTTTATCCAGGGGACCGGGACGCTGCGGATCGGCAACCATGTCACCCTTTATCCCAACAACTACCTTTCGGTCGGGGGGGAAGAGGGGTTGATCACCATCGGCTCCCATAGTCATTTCGCCCCCGGCTGCGCCCTTTACGGTGCCAGCAGGCTGGAGGTGGGCGAATATTGCGCGATCGCCGCCCATGTGGTGCTCGCCACCATCGGGCATGATCCACGGACGGCCGGGTTGCTGGCGAGGAGCAGCGCGGGGCGGGCGATCGTCCTTGAGAAGGATGTCTGGATTGGCGCGAACGCGACGGTTCTGCCGGGCGTCCGGATCGCCACCGGCTGCATCATCGGCGCGGGTGCGGTCGTGACTTGCGACACCGAGCCGCACGGGATTTATCTCGGCGTCCCGTGCCGGAGAAAAGCGACGCGGAACGCCCCGACGACGTTGGAGATCTGAAGGGCGCCCCCCTCTTCTCTATCCGACTTCCGCGCTCGCCTTGGCAAACCAGTCGCGGTACGCCTGCGGCGCGATCTCGGAGGGCTTGATCTCGCTGCGCCCGCCCCAGAAGACATTCGTGTAGGAGACCGGGATGCCGCACGCCGCGAGGTGGGCGTCGATCGCCGCCTTGTGCTCCAGCAGGCGCGGTTTTTCCGTTCCGTGGGCGACGGCCATGATGTTGACATTTCCGAAGGCGGGCCCGCCTTCGCGCCAGTAACAGTGGGTCAGGATCTCGTGTCGGCCGACCTCCGCCCCGGCTTCCACTTCGCGCCCCGCCGGGACGGCCCAGTGGAAAAGGCCGTTGAAACGGGTCACGCGCGCGCCGGTCTGCAACGGTTTGACATGTTCGAGGAAGGTCGAAAAACGGCCGATGACCCGGCGTTCCTGAAGCGACTCCGCCACGGCGTAAAATCTCTCCAGATCAACCCCCGCCTCCTGCGCCCGCGCCTTCCATGGTTCGGCGGTGATCTCCTCTTCGCGGAACTCCCGCTTCAGCGCGACGAGCACCCGCCATTCCTCTTCGTTGAGCGAAACGACGGCCGTCTCGATCATATCGGCGGGGTGGTCGGCCTTTTCGCCGGGCTCGATCGTCTTGCGCCGGACGTGGCCGACGCCGAGCGTGAAGATCCCCTTGGCCGGCATGAGCAGGTATTTTTCGCAGCCGGTGTAGCGCATCAGCAGTTCCGCGTGCCGATCCATGGAGATCCCCTCGGGCACTTTCAGGGTGGTCCAGAGGCGGTATTCCGACCCGGCGGTCTTCTGGTCGGTGGAACGGACCACCACGTGACCCGAGAACGGGTCGCGCTGGGACATGAAATCAAACGCCGACTGGAGCTTTTCCTCCGGAACCTGCCAGGCGACGAGCGCCCCCTTGGCGAGGTTGGTGGCGATCAGCGTCTGGCGCACGCGCCGGATCGTCCCCGCGGCGAGCATCTGCCGGATGCGCTCCCGCACCGTCTCCTCCGGCAAGCCGCACTGCTCCGCAATCCGGGCGAACGGTTCACGGACGAAGCCCTGAATCTTGTCCTCGGAAACGGCGAGGATGCGGGCGTTGATCGGGTCGGTATGGTCAATCGGAGGTGCAATGGCGGACATGAATAAGAAAAAAATAAGGCTCACGGGGAGCTTACCCCACGCCACGCCAAAAGGAAACACCTGAAATCCGCCCCTCGGGTGGACATCGCCCGGTGCATTCTCGCACCCGAAACTGGAGGAACGGCCTCTGCGCCGACTGCGGCGCTGGAGTCGTTCGCAGGTTGATCCCGCACCCGGCGGCGGACGCGGAAGTCCGCCAGCGTTGCAGGGGGGGTTCCTCTTACCCGAGGTGGCTCATCACCAGCCGGGTGACCCAGATCAGGACCATGACCAATACGGCGCAGAGCACCAGAAAGACCAGCTTGCCGTCGCGCTTCTCGGTCCGGAGCATCCGTCGCCCCATCGGCATCTCGCCCGCGATCGTTGCTTCGTACCGTTTGTCGCCGAGCGGCTTGGGGGCGAGGCTGGAGTCCGACGCCAGCCGGCGGCGGCGGCGCTCCGCGTACTCCTCGCGGCGCTGCGGCGCTTCGTTGATCAACTGGTTGAGCTGCTCCTTCTTCTTCTGGAGTTGCAACTCCTTCTCTCGCAAGGCCTGCTGTTTGCGGTCAAGCGAAGAGGAAGCTTTGGAGGGTTTCGAAGAATGGTTGGAACGAGGAGTAAACATGGGGTCAGCGAAGGAGCGAAATCAAAAGAAAGATGATACCTAAAATAAAAAGGGGTAAGGTGAACGCGAAGCCGCTCCGCGCCCAGTAGCCGAAGTCGTGCTCCGCTTCGAGGCCCGGGTACGGGTGCGCCTCCTGTTCATACGGTTCCGACATGGCATCGGGCTGGATGCGCGGCAAACAACGGTTGTATTCCGACTTGGCGTCGTCGAGCGCACTCAGGGCCTTGCTCAGTTCCCGGTTGAAATCACCCGGTTCCCACGCCTTCGGGTTGACCTCCTCCAGAAGCTGGAGATGCCCGCTGAAGGTTTCCAGAATGGCGTTGAGCAACTCCACCCGGCGCTGGGCTTCGAGGATCTCGCGCTCCAGCACGGCGACGGCGCGGCTCAGTTTGTCGAGCATCTCGCTGCGGCCGGACTGAAACTCCTCCTGCCGACGGCTGAGTTCCTCCAGTTCCCTCTTCTGCTTTTCGATGAAATCCTGCTGACGCTTGAGCGAAAGGAGCTGCTCCTGGGCCTTCTGGACCTTCAGGTCCAGTTGCTCGGAGGAAAGTTCATCCTCTTCGGAAAGGTCTAAGTACGGCTCGTTCGGGTTCACAGAAAAGGGAAAAAAGTAAGCAAGGGAGTGCGATCCGACAGCTTAACTTTTCCTTCTGGAAAGACGAGTCTAAAACTCAAGATTTTTCAATCTTTTCAAGGCGAGCCCCATCGGCAGCCCCATCGTCAACCCGCTCAAGGCAAAAGCGAGGAAGAGCGCCACCCCTCCCGGCAACAGGAGCGGGATGTCGGTCGCCTCTTCCAGAGCGGGGATCGCGGCCAGGGCGACAAAGGAGGTGATATAGATAAAGCTGACCGCCAGGCAAAGCGTTCCACCGAAACCGCTAACGATCTTGCTCGGGTTATCCTCCTTCATATTAGGGAAGAGCGCCCCGAGCCCGACGGCGAGGCCGGAGAGCGACGCGCTTAAGACCGAAATCGCCACCGCAAAGAAAAGCACCCGCGACCAGGCGAGGTTGAGCATCAGGCTGCTGGCGACCATCAGGGTGACGGTCATCAGGCTCGAGATCGCGAAGCTGCTCCAGAATTTTTGCAGGATCACCTTGCGCAGGCCGACCGGGGCGAGCCCGACGATCCAGAGCCGCCGCCCCTCCAGGCTGAACTGCGGGAAGACAAACCGGGTCGTCAGCGTCGAGAGGGTCAAGGCCGAGGCGGCGAGGTTGAGGTAGGAGATCAGCGTCTCCCAGTAGACGTTCTGAAAGTTGAACGCCACGTTGCGCAGGTTGATGACATAGATGCAGAGCAGGCCGAAAAAGATCAGAAACTGCGTCCATTGCGCCGGGTCGCGCCAGAAAAGCCGCGCATCCTTGAGCACGAGCGCCTTGATCGGCTGCGTCAATCCCGGCAGGTGGTCGATCACCCACTCCAGCGGGCTGCGCCGCTTGATCTTCTGCCTTTTGAGTTCCGCGCGCCGGTGGAAGCGCTCCGCCCGCGAACTGAGCGCGCGCGACCAACTGGCGTAAAACACCCGGTCGGCCACCCCGAACGAGATGAGCACCCCCATGAGCGCGTTGCTCAGGAGGACGCCGAAAAAGAAGGTCCCCTGCCGGGTCAACTGGTCGCTGCACGAGAGGACCATCTGCGCGAGCCACGAACTGGGCAGGAGCAGGTGCTGGCTGACCCGCGTGTGCTGGAGGAGCTTGTCGAAGCTCAAAACATCGTGCACGCTCATCGCGTCCTCCTGCTGCACCGGCTTGATGCCGACCATGATCCAGGCGAGCGAGAGGAGCCCCACGATCACGAGCACCCGCTTGATCCAGGGGCGGGTGATCATATGGACAAAGGCGAGGATCATCCACGACCCGAGCAGCCCCGGGATGATGATGAACGGGAGGTAGGCCGCGGCGATCTGCACGTAAAACGACGGGGTGACGCTATGGACCCGGCCGAAGGCGAGCATCATCGGCGCGCTTAAAAAAATGAGCGCCCAGCTCGAGACCACCAGCCCCTCGACAAACTTCCAGCGGTAGACGTCGCGATGCCGGATCGGCAGCGTCAGGAGCCACGCCGTCTCCCGGTTCTTGAACAGCGCGGAGTAGCCGATGATCAGGTTCGAGAAGATCAGCATCACGAAAAAGCAACTGAACACCAGGAAGACGATCCGTTGCGACAGGAGCGCCCCGACGAGCGGAAAGGTGTAGAGGTAGCTCAACCCCGCCTGGAAAAGCCAGTACCCGATCAACAGATACCCGAGGATGAAGGCGACGAGGATCGCGATCAAAAACGGCGAGCGCTTTTTCACCCCGCGCATCTGGGCGAGGAACGTCCGCCAATGGACCCAGAGCATCAGCCGGAAGAGTTTCCACGCCGACGGGCCGGGCAGCGGCTTGAGCCGTTCGCCGGTGTACGGGACCGGCACGGGAAAAACCCCGGGAGGCTCGGCGACCGCCGCCCCGGCCTGGATGGAGGACGGCTCAGACATGGTGTTTTACAACAAAGAAGACCAACAATGCCCGCTGTTTGCCGGAAACCGGGTCGGCCTGCCCCCGGAAAAGGGGACAGGGCTCCGCTTTTACCGGCGAACGGACCGCCGGGCCGAAAAACAGGAGAGAAAACCGGGGGGAAAACACTGCCCCAAAGGGTCGCCTACCGCCCCGCGCGCGTCAATGCCCGTTTTGAATTTTCAGCGCCCGGGGGCGAGTTCAAAGAGAAAACCGCGCAGGTACTCGGTCTCCGGCAGGTTCAACATCACCGGATGGTCGATCGCCTGCCCGAACCGCTCCAGCAGCCGGAGGGTGCGCCGCGCATCGACCGCCGCCTGGCTGATGATCTCCCGGAAAAGAGCGTCGTCCACATGGTGTGAACACGAAAAAGTCGCCAGCAACCCGCCGGGAGAGAGCAGCTTGAGCGCGCGGAGATGGATCTCCTTGTACCCCCGCGCCGCGTCGCGCAGCTTCTCCTTGGAACGGGTGAAGGAAGGGGGGTCGAGGATCACGAGATCGTATTGCGCCTCGCGGCTTTCGGCTTCCTTGAGGAAATCGAAGACGTTGGCGGCGTGAACCTTCACCTCCAGCGCGTTGCGGGCCGCGCCGCGTTCGATCCGGGCGCATGCCTCTTCGCTGATTTCGACCGCATCGACCGAAGCGGCCCCGGCTTTCGCGCATGCCAGCGCAAACGCCCCCTGGTTGGAAAAGGCGTCGAGCACCCGCCGCCCGCCCGCCCACTTCGCCACCGCCCCATAACTGCCGACCTGGTCGAGATAAAACCCGGTCTTCTGCCCGTGGAGGGGGTCGATTGAAAACTGCAATCCTTCGATCTCCACCGCCACCTGCGCGGGCGCCTCCCCGTAGAGCATGCCGACCACCGGCTCGAGCCCCTCGGCCTTGCGGATCGGCGCGTCGTTGCGTTCCACGATCGCACCGGGTTCAAGCAGGGCGCGGAGCGCTTCGACGATCAACCCCTTGCGCCGGTCCATGGCGAGCGTCAAGGTCTGGAGGACGAGCACCTCGCCGTAGCGATCGACGATCACCCCCGGCAGCCCGTCGCTTTCGCTCCAGACGAGCCGGCACCGTTTCATCTCGACACCGCGCCGCTGGCGATATTCGATCGCCTGCGCGATCCGGCGATGAAAAAAGTCGGCGTCGAGCGCCTGCTTCTGGCGGGAAAAACGGCGGGCCACGATCTGCGAACGGCTGTTGTAGATCGCGCTGCCGAGCAGGCGGTCCTTGCCATCCTTGAGCGAGACCACCTCTCCATCGACCGGGCCGCCGAAGCTCTTCTGCACTTCACTGAAATAAACCCAATCGTGACCATGAAACATACGGGAACGCGGACGAACAATAAGACCTGCCATACCTCCAAGGGGGGTACGCGGTTCTTGTTCAGGAAGCGAGCGCAAAAGCTCGCCCAAAACCGATCTTTTCAGAGATCGGCACCGCCTGCCCGCCTGCCGCTTTCTCCCGACGCCCGGGGCGGCCTGGTCAAAAACCGCCGAAGGTTGAACGGAGTGAACCCGATCCCTGTCATACGTTGCAACATGATGGCCCTGAAAACTTTTCTCTCCCTCGTGGCGTGCGCGCTGCTCGCCATCCCGGTCTCGGCCCAGACCAGCGAAGCCCCCGCGCCCCCGGCCGATCTCTCCACGCCGCTCGGCCTGCTGCGGCAGTTGGATCGCGGCTTTGTGGAGGTCTTCAAAAAGGTGGCCCCCTCGGTGGTGGTCATCTCGACGACCAAAAAAAACTCCGGCGACGATGCGGAGACGTTCGACTTCTTTTTCCGCCTTCCCGATGAAGACTCCCAAGGCCCCTTCAAGATGCCCGAACGCGACAACCGGAGCGAAGGCTCGGGCTTCATCATCCGCGAAGACGGCTACATCCTGACCAACAACCACGTCATCGACGGGGCGGACACGATCACCGTCAAGCTCAAGGATGGCCGCCGGTTTCCCGGCTCGATCGTCGGCGTCGACAGCCGGACCGACATCGCGATCATCCGGATCAAGGAAACGGGGCTGCCGACCGCCGCGTTCGGCGACAGCGAAGCGCTCGAAATCGGTCAGATCGTCTGCGCCATCGGCGTCCCGTTCGCGCTCGACTACTCGTTCACCATCGGCTGCGTCAGCGGAAAGGGGCGGGCGAACCTCTCCCAGCATGTCACCTACGAGGATTACATCCAGACCGACGCCTTCATCAACCCCGGCAACTCCGGCGGGCCGCTCTTTGATGTCGAGGGGCGGGTCGTCGGCATGAACACGCTCATCAACGGCATCGGGCGCGGCCTGGCGTTCGCGATCCCTTCCAACATGCTCAAACAGGTCAGCGACGAACTGATCGCCACCGGCAAGGTCCGCCGCCCATGGCTCGGCATCCGGATCGAGACGCTGGAACCCGACAGCACCCTGCGCGAACAGATCAAGGGGATCGACCACGGGGTGCTCATCAACACCATCGAACCCGAAGCCCCCGCGTACAAGAGCGACCTGCGCCCGGCCGACGTGATCACCGCCGTTGACGGCAGGCCGGTGAAGACCGCGCTGGAGCTGCAAAAGGCGATCCTCCACAAGAAAGTCGGGCAGGAGATCGCGCTCACCATCTGGCGCAACGGCAAGAGCCTGGAAATCCCGATCACCACCGGCGAGTTGCCGGCACAGGACCGCGTCGCCTCCTCCTCCTCCACACCAGCCGCGCCGCCCGCCGCGAAGGGGCAGCCGGACGCTGCCGCCGCCGATGTCGACCGGCTTTACGGGCTGGAGTATGCCAACCTCGACGACGCCACCGCCAAGCGCCTCGGCGTCGCCCCCGGGGCCGGGGTGGTCGTGACCGCCGTCGCCCCCGAAAGCCCGGCGGAGGTTGCCAAGATCGAGGTTGACGACGTGATCCGGGAGATCGACTCCCAGCCCGTCAAGGATGCGGCCTCCATGCGGCAGGAGCTTGAAAAACATGATTCCAAAAAAGCGTTACTTCTCTTTCTTGAAAGAAAGGGGCAAAAGACGTATGCTGTATTGAAGGTGTAATCAGCGGTTTTCTGTTCGGGTAACAGGTTTTCCAAAATTGTTGTTCCTTGGTTGGGCGGTCGGCGTCAGATTTCGAAATCTGGCGCCGACCGTTTTTTGGTCTCTTTTAAGATTGAACGCCCCGGCGCGATCTTATGGAGTACCTCTCCGATGACTCCCTTGCTCCGTCTCGCCCATCTGAGCGATCTTCACTTCCGGCAGGCCCTCCCCGGAACCTCCGCCGTCGGTCGGCGGCGCTCCCGCAGCAACGCCTTTGCCGAAGCACTTTCGCGGCTCGATCGCAACGGCATCGACCTGATCGCCGTGACGGGCGATCTGCTCGACGCCCCGCTCTGCGTGGTCGATGGCATCCCCCATCCTTTCACTCTGCCCGAAGGGCCCGGGCCGTGGCTCGAAGCGATCCGCGCCGATTACCGGCAACTGCGCCAACAGCTCGAAGCGACCGGCATCCCGTTCATCGTCCTGCCCGGCAACCACGACCACCCCGCCCTTTTTGCGGAAGTCTTCGGCGACCTCGAACCGGAGCAGTTCCATGGCGGTTTCCGCGTCGTTTCGTTCATTGACTTTGAACAGGAAGGCCATGCCCCGCGCCGGTTGACCCCCTCGCGCGACCGGTTTCATGCCGTGCTGCACGACGACGACCCGACCCCGCAGATCCACCTGCAACACTACCTGCTCGCGCCCGCGCCAACCGGCAGCTACCCGTACCACTACCCCGAACACCTTTTTCTTCAGCAGCAGATCGAACGTTCGGGGCGGGTCACCCTCTGCCTCAGCGGTCACTACCACCCGGGGACGCCGCTCACCCCGCTCGGCAGCGGCAATACCTTCTGCACGGTCGCTCCCGCCCTGGGTGAAGCGCCCCACTCGTGGCGGGTTTATGAGATCACTCCCGGCAACATCTCCATGGAAACCCATTCCCTGCCGCCCGCGGCCCCGGCCCCGGTGGTTTTCCTCGATCGGGACGGGGTGATCAACGATCTCCCCAGCTACACCACCGGCCCGGATGAGATGCGCCTGATCCCGGGCGCGGCCGCCGCCATCCGCCGCTTCAATGAGAGCGGTCTGCGGACGGTCGTGGTCACCTCGCAGTCGGCGATCGGCGCGGGGTATGTCACTGATGCCGTCGTCACCATGGTTCACGACCGGATGCACCAGCTTCTCGCCCGCGAAGGGGCCTTTCTCGACGCGGTTTACTACAGTCGGGGGGCGGGAGGCCGCTCCGTCCTGCCCGGCGGGGAAACCTGCCCGACCGACAAGGCGGAACTGATCCGAAAAGCGGCGGGTGAACTCCCGCTCGACCTTGGGAAAGCGTGGATCGTCGGCGATCGGAGGACGGATCTCAAGGCGGGGGCAGACACCGGCATCCGCCAGATCCTCGTCCGCACCGGCTACGGAGCCCGGGAGGCCGAACACCTCACCGGTGGGGAAGCCGTCGTGGTCGACGACCTCGCGGCAGCGGCGGAAGAGATCATCCGGCAGCTTTAGTGTGGTGATTGGCAAGTTCCTTAAATAAGTCCGGGGTGATTTTTTAAATATTCAAGGCGCGAATAAGGGCGATATCCAAAGATATCGACCGCGTGAGCAAGCGCGGGAGCGCCTGGAGGGCGCACCATCGCTCAGCGTCATCACGTCGATATCGACCGTAACAAAGACCGGGCCTCCTCAGCTTTCAGACCAAGCGTCGACAAGCCCGTTTTTTTCGATCATCCTCCATCGTTCTGAAACATGGAACAGCTTATCTCTCGCATTCACGGCTATGGGGAGCAGATGGCAGAAATGCCATTCATCGGCATCCCCTCTTTCTTCCGCACGAACGTGGTCAAAACTCTGGAAGGCATTGACATCGGGCTGGTGGGAGTCGCCACAGACGCCGGGTTGAGCCATCGGCCCGGCGCGCGTTACGGTCCACAGGCGATTCGTACGCAATCGGGCCTCATCCGCTACATCAATCCGATCACGAAGGTGATTCCCTACGATCATGCCCGGGTGGCGGACTTGGGAGATGTGCCCATCTACAACACGCTGGATCTTGAGCGGATCAATGAAGAGATTTTTGCCTATTATGAAAAAGTGCATGCCGCCGGCGTCATCCCTCTTTCAGCAGGCGGGGATCATTCGATCTCGTTCCCGATCCTTCGGGCTCTGGGCAAGGAGCGACCACTCGCGCTGATTCATTTCGACTCCCACCACGATACCGCCCCGGCGATGAAAGGAAGCAAGTTCCATCATGGAGCCCCTTTCCGAAACGCCATTGAAGCCGGGGTTATTGATCCCAGCCGGAGTATTCAAATTGCGATCCGCGATCCCTATGCGGAACTCACCGAGCCGTTTGTGCGGGAACACGGAATGCGATTTGTCAATATGCCGGAGGTGGAGGAACTGGGTGTGGCGGGAGTGGTTGCCCTGATTCGCAAAACGGTAGGCGACACCCCGGCGTACCTCAGCTTCGACATCGACGCGCTCGACCCGACCGCAGCCCCGGGAACGGGGACTCCCGTCATGGGGGGCTTGAATATGCGGGAGGCGATGCGGATGATTCAGGGTCTCAGCGGCTTGAAACTGGCTGGCGGCGATGTCGTGGAGGTTTCGCCACCCTTTGACCCAACCGGCATGACCGCGCTGGCCGGGGCGCAGATCCTTTTTGAAATCCTCTGTATCACGGCTCAATCGCGAACGATTGATCACTAGCCTGCATGATTCATGAATAAAGCAGGCTAAACCTTTGCCAGCGGTTTCGGCGTCCCGGGCTTGGCGGAGGAGCCTCTCCGTTTCCAGCTCCAGAAACGCCGCCAGGTCAGGGCGAGGCCGGTCCAGACCAGGACAACCCCTCCCGCGGAGGCGAGACCCGCGATGGTCTGGCCGATCAAGCCGCCCGCTTCGCCGGTATGGATCGGGCGCACCATGGCGCGGGCGCGTCGCCCGATCTCCTGCTCCATGAACGGCACCCATTCGACCACGGCGGCGGTCTTGGCGTCGAGCGTCAGGGAACCGCGCGCGTTCGGGTTCCACTGGAGTTTTTCACTCACGCCAACGCTCACGGTCTTGGCCTTCCCTTTGGGGAGCTGAACGGAAATCGTCTGCCAGCCGGCGGTCTGCGTCCTGGCGGCGGCCACCATGGCGTCGAGATCGACATGAATCGCCGGGGTCGCCCCCCTGCCGCCGCGCTCTCCCGCGCCGCGTTCCCGACCGCCCGGTCTGCCCGGTCCGCCCGGCCCGCCACCCCCTTCACGGGGCGGAGGAGGCGTACTGCCGACGAGCCGGTAAACCAGGTTGTTGGACCAGGTGTACGACCAGACGGTGCCGGTCGCCGCCAGGATCAGCAACACCGGGGCCGACCAGAGGCCGATGACGTTATGCCAGTTCCAGTCGCGCGCCTTCCCTTTGAGCTTGCGGTTGAAGACGACGCTCGGGCGCAGCAGACGCCAGTTCCAGTTCCACGGCCAGCGGCGCGGAAACCACAAGACCATGCCGGTCACGATCAGGACGACAAAGGCGAAATTGCACGCGCCGGTAACCACCCTCCCGACCTCGCGCGACCCGAGCCAGCGGTGCCACCCCATCAGTTCGCGCATCACCCCGCGCATGGCCGAACCGCTCCCCATGTACTCCCCGCTGTACGGGTTGTAATAGAGCGTCTTCTGCCGGCCATAGGAAAAGGCGACCGGGGCGGCGGGATCGACCGAGACGTTCACGCTGCCGGGGGCCTCCCCTTCATTCTGCGCGAGCACGCTCTCCGCCAGGGTGTTGAGGCTCAAACGGGGCGCGGAGGCGACCTGTTCGGGCGTGGCGCGGTAGTGCCGCTCCGAAAAAGCGATGATCTGGCGTTCGTAGGCGAGAGCGACCCCTGTCGCCGACATGACCAGGATGACCAGACCGGCCACGACACCCGCGAGGAGGTGAATCCAGAAAAGAATGCGCCGCATAAAGAAGAAAAACGAAAAAAGAAACGTGGTTGCCGATAAAAAAGGTGCGCCCAGACGGAAAAAACACTCAAGCCGGTTGAAAGCGACTCTCCGCGACTCTGCGCTGCCGCGAAGAACCGTTGCCGGTTCCTTTCAAACCTGCCTGTAAACCGTAAAGGCGCACCGTGGTGATCGGCCCCGCCGGATACGCCCCGTTTTTTTTAAGGAAGCAGCGGCACGGGCCTTTCAGGGAAAAGAACAAAAAAGGAAAATCAGACCTCGGCCCACTGGCGCAACAGATTGTGGTAGACGCCGGTGAGTTGAACGGAAGTCTGTGAAGCGATCGGGTCGTCCGCCAAATCGCGGCTCAACCGCTGGATCGAGAGGTCGAGATCAAAGAGGATGCTCCGCTGCCCGTCGTCGCGGATCATGCTCTGCAACCAGAAAAAGGAACAGATGCGCGCCCCGCGCGTCACCGGGGTGACGTGGTGCAGGCTGGTCGACGGGTAGAGGACCATGTGCCCCGGCGGAAGCTTCACCTGCTGGACGCCGTAGGTATCCTCAATGGAAAGTTCGCCGCCGTCGTACTCTTCGGGCCCGGCGAAAAAGAGGGTGCAGGAAAGGTCGGTCCGAATCCGGTGGGAACTCCCCCGGACCTGGCGGATGGCGTTGTCGACATGCGTGCCGAACGACTGGCCGCCCGAATAGCGGTTGAAAAGCGGCGGGAAAACGCTCAAGGGGAGCGCCGCGGAAAGGAAAAGCTGGTTCTGCCCGAGCGCCGCCAGGATCAGGTCGCCGAGTTCACGCGCGGCGGGGCTCCCCTCGGGAAGCTGCATGTTGTCCTTGGCCTGCGCGGACTGGTGCCCGGCGGTGACTTTGCCATCGACCCACTCGGCTTCGTCGAGAATTTTGCGGGCATGGGTGACCTGCTGTGGTGTGAGAACGTCGGGAATCCGTAGGATCATGGTAGGCGGTGTTTTAAGTTGGGTGTTGAAAACGTGGAAAAGGGGGTCGTGTCGCGTTCTTGGCGACACAACCCCCGATGTTGAAGATGCGCTGCTAGAAGGTGAACGCCAGCGTAAAGGTCGCGGAGCGTCCGGCGCCCGGGATGAAGTGCCCGCCGCTGGAGCGGTCGACGTATTCTTCATCGGTCAGGTTGTAGACGTTCACGCGGAAGGTCGCGTTGTCGCTGATCTTGTACGAGGCCATCGCGTCAAAGAGCCAGTATTCCGGAGCTTCCCGGGCGCTGTCCTTGTTGGCGCTGCTGTAACGGGTTCCCATGTACTGCGCACCGCCGCCGATGGTGATGTTCCATGGCAACTGGTAGGTGGTCCAGAGGGTGAAGGTCTGCTGCGGCGTGTTGGCCAGGCGCTGACCGACTTCAGCCGGGTTGTTCGACTCCACCACTTCGCTGTGCAGGTAGCTGTACCCGGTCAGGATCTGCCACTTGTCGGTGATCGCACCGGCCAGGCTGATTTCAAACCCGTCGACCCGCTGCAACCCGTCGAGGACGGTGACGGTGTTGTCGATCGGGTCCGGCGTACGGGCGTTGGTCTTTTCGATCCGGAAGATCGAGGCGTTGACCGAGAGTCGGTTCTGGAGAAGGTCCCACTTGGTCCCGAGTTCGTAGGTCTGCGTCTGTTCCGGATCGATGTCGACGGTGCTTGCGCTCAGCGTGTGTGTTTCCCCGGAAGGGTTGAACGCGTTGCTGAAGCCGAAGTAGATGGCACCGTTGGGAAGCGGCTTGAAGACCGCCCCGGCGCGCCAACTGATCGTGCTGTCATACCGGTCGTAGAAGGTCGTCACACCGGCTCCCGAATGGGTCATGTAGTCGGTGCTGGCGTGATCCCACCGCACACCGCCGTTGAGTTCAAACTTTTCGTGGAGCTTGAGGGTTTCGGCAAAGTAGAGCCCGGCCGAAGTGGTCTTCCCGGCGTTGTGCCCGTTGGGTACGATCTTGTAGATCGGGTCGTCTTCCGGGTTGGGGTTGTTGAACTGGGTCGTCGGCGGGGTGCCCGATGCGGTCCGGTTCTCCCACTTCGACTCTTCATGGGCGAAGTCGAGCCCGAAGTTGACCGAATGGCCGATGTTGAACGTCTCGAACTGCGCCATGAAGTCGAGCTTGTTCGCGAGGATGGTATCGGTCTGGTCGCGGAACTTCGGCCCGCGCGAAACGTCGTCGTTGATCGTCGGCGTGGCGAAACGGGGCGCGGTGACGATGAAGTCGACGTTGCTCCGGCCGTAGCGGAAGATGTTGCGCAGCGCGAACGCGTCGTTGAAGTCGTGTTCGAACTCGACGGTGATGATGTCGGTGTCGGTGCTGTAGTAGTCGCGCTTGTTGAAGCCGTACCAGGCGCTGTAACGGGTATTGGGCGGGACCTTCCCTTCGTGGCCCTGGAAGCCGGGGTAGAGCGGCGTGGAGCCTTCAAAGGGAACGTAGGGAATCCCGTAGTCGGGCACGCTGTTCTCTTCAAAGTGGAAGTAGCTCAGGGTCAGGCGGGTGTCGGTGCCCAGCCCGAACGCCAGCGACGGTGCGACCCCCCAGCGGTTCTGTTCCACGCCGTCGCGGCGGGGGACTTCGAGGTCGGTCCAGAGGGCGTTGAAGCGGAGGGCCGTGCCCGGAATGCCGAACTTGATCGGCTGGTTGAGGTCGAGCGTGAAGCGCTTGTACTGGTCGGTCCCGATGCCGAGTTCGCCGGAGTAGAAACGGTCGAGCTTGGGCGTCTTGCTGACGAGGTTGACCGAGCCGCCCGTCGCGCCGCGACCGGCCTGCGAGGACGACGGCCCCTTGGCGACTTCGACCTGCTCAAGGTTGAACGCGTCGCGGTGGTAGCCGCCGATGTCGCGGATGCCGTCGACGAAGAAGTCGGTACGGGCGCTGAAACCGCGGATGGAGAGGGCGTCGCCGGTCGGGAAGCCGCCTTCACCGGCCTGCATGCTGACGCCGGGAACGTTGCGCAGGATCTCGCGCATCGTGGTCGCACCCTGTTCCTTGATCACCGCTTCCGGGATGACGTTGATCGTCTGCGGGACGTCGAGGAGCGGCGAGGTGTAGTTGGGCGACTGGAGGAGTTCCGGCTTGTAGGAGTTGGTCTGGCCGGTGACGACGACTTCTTCAAGCTGGACTTCGTCGATGGTTTCCACGGTCGCATCGCCGGTGGAGCCTTGCGATTTTTTCGCAGGGGGCTGCGTCTGCTGCGCCTGGGCGTGAGCCGTACCTGCCATCACCACCGCGTTGACGAGGGCCACCGTGGCCACCGAAGCGCGGGAGAAAAGGGAACTCGGATCAGCGCGGAGAGAGCCGAAGCCCGAGGGAGTGTCGGAACGGGGGGACGATAAGTCAGAACGGTTCATTAAAACGGAATGAAAAGGTGGTTGGGTTGTGTGTGTTGTGCCTTTTTACCGGATAAAAATGACAGGAATGTTAATCAACCGTCATCATTTTGACATGAGCACCCGTTAGGATGCGAAGATCGACGACAAGTCATTTTCAAACGCAAAAAGCGGAATAACGAGGCGCAAGATAAGGAGTGGCCGCCCGACGCGCTTTCGAAAAATTGCCATAAACTGCCGCGTGCTTGCTCTCTTGTCGGGGTAAACGCGCCGCGACATTAGGGGAAACCCCCATGAAGGAAACCTCTTTCCCCGTAGAGTCAACCCTGCCGGGAATGGCCGGTGAGCAACTGCGGTGCGGTGGTCAGCGGATAGAGACCGGGGCAGCACCCGAACGCGTCGTGAAAGGCGGTGCTGAAATGGCTCGGGCTGGAGTAGCCGACCTCCAGGGCGACCTGCGTGACGTTGAGCCTGCCTTCGAGCAGCAGCTCTGCGGCGCGGTCCATGCGGAGGTTGCGCAGGTACTGGAAGATCGGCTTGCCCATTTCCTGCGTAAAGATCCGGCTCAGGTAGTAGTGGCTGCAACCGACCCGTTTGCCGATCTCCTCCAGCGAGAGCGGCTCGGAAAGGTTCTCTTTCAGGAGCGCGATCACCTTCTCCACCCGCTCGGTGTTCTGGTTTTTCTGCCGCTGGCAGAAGAGGTCTTCGTCCGGGCCGGGATGGTAGAAAAGGGCCGCCGCGACCTCCAGCGCCTTGGCGTGGTACCAGATGCGGTGCGCCCCCGCGTAGACCGGCGGCTTGCGCAGGCTCATGATCATCTGCTGGTGAGCGCCGGTCAGCCGGATCGGCTGGGAAACGCCGTGGGTCAGCTCGTTGCAGAGAAATTTCCGCAGCAACGGGTGCTGGCCCTCTTCATCGGCAGGAAGGTGCGCCTTGAGAAAGGCGGATGAAAGCTCGATCGTGATAAACTGGTGACGCTCCCCCGCCGTCCGCACGCCGTGGAGCGTCGCCTCCTTCTGGAAATAGAACCCTGCGGTCAACGGGGCGAATTCGACCTTCTTGCGACCGGCGCCGACATTGCCGGTCCCCGCAAGGTTGAGGCAGATTTCCAGCCCGCCGGGGTGAAACGTCGGCGCCCAGTCAAAGGCCCCGATGGTTTCAAAATCGTGCCATTCCATACTGTAGCCAAGCCCCCGAAAACTGCCGTGGAGGTGCTTCCACCCCTCGCCGACATCGGCCCAGGCTTCGCCCTCTGAAAATTCGCGTTTGGAAAGTTTTTCTGCCATCTCTCTTCTACAACACCCGCTTCAAAACCAATAGCAATGGGTTCCGAAATGCCCCTTTTGTCAAGCCGCCAATCGATGGGATCGCGAGGGAACGCTATCAAAAACACCCCGGCGCGACCCGATTTCGCCGCGCTCTCCGCTTTACAAAGTGGCGTTTTCACCGAATATCAACGTCTTTTCCCATGTCAGAGATTTCCAAAACCTACGAGCCCCAGGCGGTTGAAGAGAAGTGGTACGCGCGCTGGCTGGCGGACGGCTGTTTTACGGCGGACCCTGCTTCTTCCAAACCGGCGTACTCCATCGCCATCCCGCCCCCCAACGTCACCGGCGTCCTGACACTGGGCCATGTTTTAAACAACACGCTCCAGGACGTTCTCGCCCGCCGGGCACGGATGCAGGGGCACGAAGTCCTCTGGCTCCCCGGGACCGACCATGCCGGGATCGCCACGCAGACGGTGGTGGAACGCCGGTTGCGCAAGGAGGAAAAAAAGACGCGGCACGATCTCGGGCGCAAAGCCTTTCTGGAGCGGGTCTGGGAATGGAAGGAGGAGCACGGCGGGCTGATCATCAAGCAGCTCAAGCGGCTCGGCGCGTCGTGCGACTGGAGCCGGGAACGCTTCACCATGGACGAGGCGTACTCCCGCGCGGTCCAGAAGGTTTTCGTCGATCTTTACGAAAAAGGGTTGATCTACCGCGGCAAGCGGATGGTCAACTGGTGCCCGGTTTCGCTGACCGCCCTCTCGGACGAGGAGGTCATCATGAAACAGCAGAACGGCGTCCTCTACCATATGCGCTACGAGGTCGTCGAGGAGCCGGGGCGTTACCTCGAAATCGCCACCACCCGGCCCGAAACGCTGATGGGCGACACGGCAGTGGCCGTTCACCCGGACGACGAACGTTACAAGGAACTGATCGGCAAGCGGGTCTGGCGTCCCTTCCCGAAGGCGGCGATCCCGATCGTCGGCGACGAGCATATTGACCCGCAGTTCGGCACCGGCGTCCTGAAAGTCACCCCCGCCCACGACAAGGCCGACTTTGAGATCGGCCAGCGCCACGGGCTCGAAGCGATCGATGTCCTCAACCCTGACGGGACGCTCAATGAACTGGCCGGGGAGGAATTTGCCGGGAAGGACCGCTTTGCCGTCCGCAAGCTCGCGGCGGAGAAGCTCGGGCAGATGGGTCTTTTGGTCAAGGAAGAGCCTTACCAGAACAACGTCGGCTTTTCCGAGCGGGCCGACGTGCCGATCGAGCCGCGCCTGAGCCTCCAGTGGTTCCTGAAATACCCCGCCGTCGAAGCCGCGCGCGAGGCGGTCGCGTCGGGCGAAATCCGCTTCCGCCCCGAACGGTGGACCAACGTTTACGAACACTGGATGGAAAACATCCAGGACTGGTGCATCAGCCGCCAGCTCTGGTGGGGCCACCGGATTCCCGTCTGGTACCGCCGGGACGACGAACGGGAAGTCTACGTCGGCCTCGAGCCGCCCGCCGACCCGCAAAACTGGGTGCAGGAGGAGGATGTCCTCGACACCTGGTTCTCCTCGTGGCTCTGGCCGTTCGCCACGATGGACGAACCGACGCTCGCCAAGTTTTACCCGACCTCCGACCTCGTTACCGGCCCGGACATCATCTTCTTCTGGGTCGCCCGGATGATCATGGCGGGGTATGAGTTCACCGACTCCAAGCCGTTCTCCAACGTCTTCTACACCGGCCTGATCCGCGACCTCCAGGGGCGCAAGATGTCGAAGTCTCTCGGCAATTCGCCCGATCCGCTGGAACTGATCGGCCGTTACGGCGCGGACGGCATCCGGTTCGGCCTGCTGCGGATTGCACCGCAGGGGCAGGATATCCGCTTTGACGAAAAACAGGTCGAGGAAGGGCGCAACTTTGCCAACAAGCTCTGGAACGCCGCCCGTTTCCGCCTGATGCACGGCCCGGGCGAAGCCGATCCGCAACCCGACGAAGCGCAGCTCTCCAGCTACGGCCTCGACATTCTCGCCAAGCTCGACCGGCTGATCGCCCAGGTCAACGCCGCCTATGGGGAGTACCGGTTCAACGAGGTCGCCCAGCTTCTTTACGATTTTTTCTGGAGCGAATATTGCGACTGGTATGTCGAAGCCTCCAAGAGCGAGATTTTCAGCGACGACCCCGCCGCCAAGGCATCGACCCTGAAGGTGATCGACGTGATCCTCTCGCGCCTGTTGCGCCTGCTCCAGCCGCTCATGCCCCACCTGACGGCGGAACTCTGGGAGACCCTCGGCTACCGTGCGCCCGGCCATGGAAGCGATCACCTGATGTACGCCGCCTGGCCGGAGCCGACCGGCATTGAGGAGCGCCTCCGCGAGAAGGTGGAATGCGCCCGCCAGCGCGTGGCCGATGTTTACCAGAGCGTCCGGCTCGCCCGCAATATCAAGGCCGAATACCGCGTGCCCTCCGGCAAGAAGGTCCGTTTTTTCCTGAAAGCCGCGCCGGAGTGGATCGACGCCGAACTGGAGACCCTCGCCCGCCTGGTTCACGCCGAGGCGATCACCGTTGACAACGCCTACCAGCCCGCCGCCGGGGTGCCCCGCATCCTGACGCCGGTCGGCGAACTCTACATGCCGCTCGAAGGGGTGGTCGACATCGCCGCCGAAAGCGCCCGGCTGGAGAAGGAGATCGGCAAGGTCGAGGGGGAACTCGCCACCGTCCGCCGAAAGCTCTCCAGCGAAAAATTTGTCAACCACGCTCCCGCCGCCGTGGTCGCCGAACACCGGCAACGGGAGGTCGACTGGAACCAGCGGCTGGCGCATCTCCAGAAAATGCGGGCGGCGCTCAAAGGTTAGAGCCAAGGAGCAAAGCGTGGCGTTTAAGGTCGAGGGGGGGGAACAGGGTGCTGCCAAAGTCCAATGCGGCGGAGGCTTGCCCTTCCCGGGTCAAAGAAAACCGCCATCTCCCACAAGTTGCCGCTTGCCACCCGGCGGCCCGGTGTGATTTTATCTCCGGTTCGCAGGACCGCAAAATGGAATACTTTCGGTCACCTGCGTTTTTTCCAACAAAAGATTTTGACAGGAACAGGCTTTGCACCCTAGTGTGCACGCCTTTTCGACAAGCCGTTTTATGAAGACATTCTCAGCCAAAGCGAACGATGTGGAACACCGTTGGTGGGTGATCGACGCCAAAGACCAGATTTTGGGCAAAGTAGCCGTAAAAGCCGCCAACCTGCTTCGCGGCAAGGAAAAGGCGATCTACACCCCTCACGTGGATACCGGTGATTTCGTCGTCGTCATCAATGCCGACAAGGTTCGCGTCACAGGCAAGAAGGAAGAAAACAAGACCTACATGAGCTTCTCGGGCTATGTCGGCGGTCACCACACCGAAAGCCTCAAGGCCCGTCGCGCCCGCCGCCCGGAACTTCTGGTCGAGCAGGCCGTCCGCGGCATGCTGCCTCACAACCGCCTGGGACGGCGCACCTTCACCAAGGTGAAGGTCTATGCCGGCGACCAGCACCCGCACGCCGCGCAGAACCCGACGCCCGTCACCCTCGCTTAAAGTTCAACCAAGTTCTCTATGTCTACCAGCAATTCCCAGCACAACGCCACCGGCCGCCGCAAAACCGCTGTGGCCCGCGTTCGTCTTTCTCCGGGCACCGGAAAAATCGAAGTCAACCGCCGCGCGTTTGAGGATTATTTTCCGACCATCTCGCTTCAGAACGCCGTCGTGGCGCCGCTGGCAGTCGCCAAGGCCAACACCACGCACGATGTTGTCGCGACCGTCACCGGTGGCGGCCCGAACGGGCAGGCCGGCGCGGTCCGCCTGGGAATCGCCCGTGCGTTGATCGAACTCGACCCCGAACTGCGTGGCTCGCTCAAGGCCGAAGGGTTCCTGACCCGCGACCCGCGGATGAAGGAACGCAAGAAGTCGGGGCAGCCCGGCGCCCGCAAGCGCTTCCAGTTCTCCAAGCGTTAAGCTTCTCAAGGGCGGCACGCCTGCCTTTCCCCTTTTCACCCCTTGCTCCCTTTGCTTTCAGGCAACTGAAAAAAGAGAGGAGCAAGGGGTTTTCCTTTGGCGTCTGCCGCCGGTTTTCGACGCTGCCGGAATCTCCTTCCCTCCTTCTACTTCCCCATTTCTCCATTCCCCCGACGCCTTGGAAGCCCGTTTTGGAGGCTCAAAAAGGAAGGTTGCGCGGGGTCAGGTTTTCCTCTACTGTTCCTCCTCCCTATGCGACGCCCCTTGTATGTTCTCCTGGTCGCCTCAATCGGCTGTTTCGCTTCCCTGGCGCCGTTGGCATCCGCCCAGAGCGGCGGATCGGACCCTTCCGCCGATTATCTGAAAGGTTACCTGAGCGTCCAGCAGGCCGAAAAGCTGGAGCGCGAAGGGAGTTACAAGGCCGCCCTTTCCAAGTACCGGTTTGCCGGGAGTCTTTTTGACCAGATCCACCTCCGCCATCCGGAGTGGCAGCCCGCCATCGTCGATTACCGGAAGAAGAAGACGATGGCCGCCATCCAGAACATCGAGGGCAAGCTCGCCCTGGAAGCGCCGCCCCAACCGGTCGCGCCGATCCCTCAGCTTGACGATCCCGGCCAGTTGGATGCTCCTCCCCTCACTGCCGACGCCAGCCCGGGCGATATGATCGAGCAATGGGCCCAGCGCATCCGCAGCCAGATGTCGCTGCTCCAGCAACAGTTGCAGCAGACGCAGGAACGCCTCGCGCAGACCGAGCGCGACCGGCTCGAAATGGCCCGCCAGTTGGAATCCGCCACACAGCGCATCCGGCAGGGCGGCGGTTCCGGCGAAGATCACAGCGAACTGGCGGCCCAACTCGCCGCCGCCCAGACCAACGAAGCCCGGCTCAAAACGGAAGTGGAACGTCTGCGCGCCTCCACCGAATCCCTCGCCCAAATGCCCGAGCGCAACGCCGGAAATGAACGGCTCTGGGCCGAACTCGAAAAAGCGCGCGCCGAAGCCGCCCAGAACCGCACCCAGGCCGAACGGGCCCAGGCGAGCGAAGCCGACCTGATGCTGCGCCTCGCCGATGCGGAGGAACAACTCAAGAAAGCCAACCAGCATGCGGAACAGGTCATCCGCAACCAGATTGCCAAGATTCAGGACGCGCTGGACGACGCGCGGGCCGACCGTGAAATCGCCGAGGAACAGGGCGCGATCATCGCCCGGCGCATGACCCGGCTCGCCAACCGCCCCGACCTCGCCGACCAGCTTGCGGAGACCGAGCGGAAGGCCAATGCGATCGCCGCCGAGAACGAAAAGCTGACCCGCGCCGCCCGGGAAGCCGATGAAAAGCTCGCCGGTCTCATGAAGCAGCTTGACCAGACGCAGCAGGAGAAAACCGATCTCGACACCAGGCTCACCCAGGCCGACGAAAAGATCGCCAAGCTCGAAGCGGCTGAGAAAGAGTTGATCGCGATGACGCAGGAGCGCGACGCCGCCGCCGAAAAGAACGCGAAACTGACCGCCGACCTCGAAGCCAGGACCAAGGAGGCGCAGAAACTCGCCGAAGAGCGCGATCGCGCCGTTACCGCGCTGGAAGCCGCCAACGTCGACACGAAAGAAGTCGCCCGTCTTCTCTCCGAAAATCGCGGCCTGGTCGAAAAACTGGAAGCCTCGGAGGCCGCCCTTGGCAAGGCCGAAGCGGCCACGCCGGAACAGAAGAAGGAGATCGCCAGCCTCAAGGATTCCCTCGCCAGCCTCGAAGAGAAACTGACCGCAGCCCAGAAAGAGAGCGAGGCCCGGAAGGGGCTCGTCGACGACCTCAAGGCGCAGCTTGCGGCAACCGAGGCGACCGCCGCGGAAGCCTCGAAGGAAGGAGCCGCCGATGGCGAAACCGCCCGGCTCGCCGAAGAGAACGAGTTGCTGCGCGGCATCGTCCTGCGCCGTCTCAACGAACAGACCCAGCGTGAAGCGGCCAAGAAGAAGATCTACGACGAACTGGCCCGTCTCCAGGTTCGCTCCCGGGCGATCAACGATCAGGTTGAGCAGTTGACCCAGGTCCCTTCCCAACTGAGCGAACGCGAACGGGCGCTCTTCAAGACGCCGCAGCTCGAGATCATCGACAGCGAGGCCGATACGATGATCTTTTCCATTGCCGCGCCGCAGATCGACGAAGCGAAGGGGGAAGGTGAAAACGGCTTGAAAATCGGGGGTGAAACCCCGCTGCCGAAGGTGCCGCCCGCCCCGGGAAAGGCGTCTGACGTAAAAAAAAAAGCCGTTGAGCAGGAGGCCGCCCTCTCTCCCAGCGCCGCCCTCTGGGATACCCGCCCGGTCGTAGAGACCGGAAGCCCCACTCCGAACGTCCCGGAAGCCTTCCGCGATCTCGCCCGTGAGGCCCGCGAAAACTTTGACCGGGGCCGTTTCCTGGAAGCCGAGAAAGGGTACGAGGCACTGGTCAAAAAATTGCCGGGCAACGTCTACGCCCTTTCCAATCTCGGGATGGCCCGCTACCGCTCGGGAAAACTCAAGCTGGCGGAAGATACCTTCAAAAAGGTGCTCGCCCTTTCACCTGACGACGCCTATTCCTACGCTTCGCTCGGCATTGTTTATCATGACCAGAGCAAATACGACGATGCGATCAACGCCCTGACCCGTTCCATCGCCGTCAACCCCCGGAACCCGACCGCGCACAATTTCCTGGGGGTCACCGCCGCGAAAAAGGGGTGGATCGAAGCCGCACGCAAGGAGATCCAGACCGCCATCGACATCGACCCGACCTACGCCGACGCGCACTTCAACCTCGCCGTCGTCCTCGCCACCGCCAAACCGGTCGACAAGGAGTCGGCGCGCCGTCATTATCACAAAGCCGTGGAACTCGGCGTCCACCCGGACCCGAACCTCGAAGAGTTGATCCGCTGATGGCGCTCCCCGGGGAATCCGTCGGGCATCCACCGAAAACAGGAGCCATGAAAGCCTTGTCCGCAGCTATTTTTCTGACAATGGCTGCTTTAGTTTTCGCTGAGGTGGCTCCCTCCGGGAACCTTACCGAACAGGAAGCTCTCCAGGTGGCACGCAAGCAACTGGTAAGCGCCCGGCCCGATCTGGAAATTCAAGCGCCCATTCCCGGCAAGTGGTTCGTACCCGCAGGCCCTCATTCCGCCGGCGGTCCAAAATGGGTTATCGGTTTCGAAACCACGGGCAAAAAAAACGGTAAAAGGTGGATTTACTACGTTACCGTTTTTCCTGATGGTCGAACTTCCGAGCGCGAAATAAGGCCGGGAGCCATCAACTTCAACGGTGACGTGCCAGACAATATCGGCCCGTGAGTCGCTGTCTTGTTCCGACCATGAAATACGTGACCTTTCTGATAAGTTTTTTCCTCCTGATACGGGCGGCTTCGGCGCAGCTTTCAGTTTCCGTCAAGAACCATTCAGATCGAATCCTGTCGATCAGCATCACGAATCTAGGGGACGACATCGTCTTTGTCCCGGGATGGATTGACACCGGACCTCCCACCATTCTTCCAAATATCGAAACAAGTGAAGACAACATCCACTGGAAACCCGTCGTCATCGCATCTTGTGATGTTGGAATCAAGTGGTTTCCGCTTTTGTGTCGGCGACGGTTCAAAACTGGAATTTTTGCCGGTTCAAAATTTGACAGAGGCTCAGAGGCTGAAAGCCCCTAAAATAAAGGGCCAAACGTCGGTTGGAGGGTGGTCGAGGACCCAAAATTTACGGTTGGGATGATGCAC
>DATMFV010000076.1:0-22089 GCA_035555975.1 Chthoniobacteraceae bacterium | reverse complement strand
AAAAAAGTCCTTCAAAGGCCATGGAGCACCTCTTTTTGCCTCTAACTGCATTCTTCCTCCCTTCTGTATTCCCTGAATACAGGCGGTCGTCGGAATTTCGTTATAGGCTAAAAATAGGTACTCCGAGGCCATTAAAATCATTTTTTCACAGCCTCTAAGGAAATGTTGGTGAAGCTTCAGAGCAGGCCCCCCTCCTGCCCACCTTTCTGAAGGTTGTATAGCATCCCTCCGGGAGGCGCAGACGGATCAGAGACACCCGGGCGCAAAGTGACCCGGGTTTCCGATCCGAACCAGCCGGAAGGTTGCACTTCGGTCCATCTCGCATCCAGATATTCGACCAACAGCTCTTTTTCTGCGGCCCAGCGCAGATTCACGCCATAGGCTTTTTCGCTGCGCACCGCCGCGTAGAGCAAGGCCCTCCTGCTCCCTCCGAGATTCCACCCCGCCCTTGCCACGCGGACCTCGTAGCCGAAGGAAGTCGTTGCGCCGCCGTTGATCTCGACCACCGTGGCGACCCACTTTCCCGACGGCGACGGCAAGCGCCGGACAACATCACGGCTGGGCAGGAAGGCAAAGTAAAGGGTCAGCAGCACCGCAACGATCAACAGCACAACGACCGCCGCAGCCATTCCGATGACTTTAAGAAGGGTCCTGCCGAAGCGTTTCATGGTGAAGAGTTGGAAGAGAGCGGTGCCTCTGCTGTTTCCAGCCTGTTTACAATGCTCAACGCGAAAGACAAAATCGTCGAAAGTAGGATGAGACCCCACGTCAGGACCTTCATCGTCTCTCCCGTTGGGAACCTTCTCTCTCGGGGGGGCGGGGTGTGAAGACTTTTTTATCGGGAATCCTGCAGATGTTCCAGTCCGAAAAAGACCGGTTTTTTCAATATCTTGGCCTCGAAATAGGTGAAAGCTTGTGTTTCGGCACAAGATTGCCACTTTGGAGGGCGTATGCGTAAGACCAAAATCATTTGCACCCTCGGTCCGGTCTCAGAGAGCGAGGAGATGCTGCGGAAGTTGATCGAAGCCGGGGCCAATACGTTTCGGATCAACATGAGCCACGCCACCCACGACTGGGTGCGCATGATTGTGCCGCGAATCCGCAAAGTGGCCGACGAACTCGGGCAGATCATCGCCATCCTGCTCGACACCCAGGGGCCCGCCATCCGGACCGGCGACCTGCCGACCACCTTTCAACTCAAACCCGGCGACATCATTGAACTGACCGTACGCGGCGAAAAGAGCGAGGAGCACTACTCGGTGGACGTCAACTACGACGGGCTGATCGACGATATTTCCGTCGGCGACACCGTGCTGGTGGACAACGGCGTGATCCACCTCGAAGTGCTCGAAAAGACGCGCAACCGCATCCGATGCAAGGTGATCACCCCCGGGGTGCTCGGCTCGCGCCGCCACATCAACCTCCCCGGCGTGAAGGTCAACCTCCCTCCGCTGACGGAGAAGGACTACGCCGACCTCGCCGTCGGGGCGAGCGTCGGGGTCGATCTCGTGGCTTTAAGCTTCTGCCGCGAACCGGGCGACATCCAACTGCTGCGCCAGGTCCTCACCGGCCATGGAAGCGAGGCGCGGATCGTCGCCAAGATCGAAGATCAGGTGGCGGTGCGCAACCTGCATGGCATCATCCGCGAAGCCGACATGATCATGGTCGCGCGGGGCGATCTCGGGATCGAATGCGCCATGGAAGACCTCCCGATCATCCAGCGCCGAATCGTCAAGACCTGCCTGCGCTACGGCCGCCCGGTGATCGTGGCGACCCATATGCTGGAGTCGATGATCAACAACCCGGTGCCGACCCGCGCCGAGGTAACCGACGTTGCCAACGCCGTTTTCGAACAGGCCGACGCCATCATGCTCAGCGGTGAAACGACCGTCGGGCGTTACCCGAGCGAATGCGTGCGCGTGCTCGACAAGGTGGCCCGCCGGATCGAGGACAGCGGCGGGGCCGGGTACGCCAGCCAGGCGGTGCTCCGCGAAGACCGCCAGCGGACCGTCCATTCGGCCACCGTGCTCGCCAACTCGCTCAAGAAATCGAAGCTCGTCGTTTTCACCCGCTACGGGGGGATGGCCGACAAGGTTTCCGCACAGCGTCCGCGCCATTCGACGATCTACGCCTTTGCGTCGACGCCGGAAGTCTGCCGCCGCATCGCGCTCAACTGGGCCGTCGCGCCGATCCTGATGCCGTTTGACGAAAACCCGGAAAAAACGATCTCCGCCGCAGAAGCTCTCCTCAAGGAACAGAAGCTGATCGAATCGGGCGACAAGCTGGTGATCGTCAGCGACCTGCTCGCGGGCGAAAAGCTCTTCGACTCGATCCAGGTGCGGCCGGTGCCGTAAGCGAAGTTTCAAACGCCCCGGTCGGGGCCAGAGGCCGACCCTCCAGCACAAAAGCGCCGTGGACGGGGCGCTGGAGGGCGGCGCGAAGCGGAGGACGGCATCAACGCACCGCCGGGAGAAAATCGGGAAGGCGGTCGACGAGCACGAAATCGACCCCCTTGGCAAAAAGCTCCGGCAGTTCTTCGGGAGCCTGGGCGCGGAAGTAGTTGATCCTGACCCCCCGCTCCTTCAGGGGGAGCAGGTCTTCGCGCCCGAAGGTATATTTCCGGGTGATCTGGATGAAGGGAGAGCGGCTTTCGAGCGTGGTTTCGATATACTCCGCCAAAGTCGGCTTCCGGTCCATGTTGCAGATGAGCACTTCGGGCACAACGGCCCGCGCCCCTTGTGCGGCGAGGTTCTGGCACGCGAGGAAAGTCTGGTCGAGCCGCCCCTTTTCCTTCAGAACCCGGGCGACGCGCTCTCCGGTTTCGGCGTCGTTTTCCTTGATCTGGCAGTTGATCCAAAGGTGGCGCGGGAGGCATTGGAGCGCTTCTTCCAGCGTGGGAATCCGCAGTCCGGTCGGCTGGCCGTCAGCGGCTTTGATCGAAAGGTTGCGGACGGACGCCAGGCTCATCTCCCGCAGAAGGCCGCTCCCGTCGGTGGTCCGGTCGAGGGTCGGGTCGTGCAGGATCACCAGCGCGCCATCGCGGGTCATTTGCACGTCAAACTCCACCATCTGCGCCCCGAGCCGCGCTGCTTCCTCGAAAGCGGGTACGGTATTTTCGGGAAACTTCGGGTGGCAACCCCGATGGGCGCAAAGCCCGGAAAGCGGCAAGGTCTGGCTCATGGAGGAAGAGCTTAAACGCCTCCGGGTCCGGCCTCCAAGGGAAATCACCGGGGGGCATGGAGGGGAAAAACCGGCGTTGCGAAGGGGGGGCTGCAAATAGTTCAATTTTTCTTGAACTTTGGTTCGCGCAGGTGTTACGTGGTCCCGAACGGGAAAGCCCCGGAGCTGTCACCCTCACCCGATGATGTACGCCCTCTCTTTTTCAAAGCCTTCTGCGCAGCGTGTCCAGCGGATGCTGGAAAAGGATGGGAACGTGCGTCTTTCCCATTTTTCCGCTCCCTCCCTCTGGAGGAAATAGCCGCCATGTCCACGTACGAAACCATCCTTGCTCCCGGCAGGGCGGAGAAAAACTACTGGCGCGATCTCTGGCACTACCGGGAACTGTTTCAAGTGCTTGCCTGGCGGGATGTTTCCGTCCGCTACAAGCAGACGGTCATCGGCATTGCGTGGGCGCTGATCCGCCCGTTCCTGACGATGCTGATCTTTACGATTGTTTTTAACAAAGTCGCAAAGCTCGGCGCGCCGGATAATGTTCCCTACGCCTTGATGGTGCTCTCGGCGATGCTCCCGTGGACCTTTTTTGCCAACGCCCTTACGGAAACATCCGGCAGCCTGATTTCCAATGCCAACCTGATCAGTAAAATCTACTTTCCGAGGCTGATCATCCCGGCCTCAAGCGTCGTGGTCGCCGGAATTGATTTCCTGATCAGCTTTGTCCTTCTGCTGGCGATGATGGTCTGGTACCAGTTCGTCCCGGGGTGGCAGATCGTCATGCTTCCGGTTTTCTGTCTGATCGCGTTTCTCGTCAGTCTTGGACCGGGGCTCTGGATTACGTCGCTGAACGTCAAATATCGGGATTTCCGATATATCATCCCGTTTATCGTCCAGCTCGGGCTTTACATCTCGCCGGTCGGCTTTTCGAGTTCCGTGGTTCCCGAAAAATGGCGGTTGCTCTATAACCTGAACCCGATGGTGGGCGTCATTGACGGCTTCCGCTGGTGCATCCTGGGCGGCAGTACGCCCATTTACTGGCCCGGATTTTTCTTGAGCGGCGGCATTGCCCTGTTCTTCCTCTGGTTCGGCATCCGGCAGTTCCGCAAGATGGAAAAAGTTTTTGCAGATATTATCTGAGTACCCTTCAACGGCAGCGTATGAAAACAAGAAGCATCGCAGTCAGGAGTTTCGTGAACTTTACCCCCCGGTTTGACATCGAAAACCGAAGGGAGCTCACGGCAGGTTCTTCGAAGGTCACGCAAGGCACTTTGCAGACATCATGAGCAACCCGGACGCTGTCATCACCGTTGAGAACCTCGGCAAGTCGTATCTTCTCGGCCAACGAGGCGCGTCAACAGAGCGTTATACCGCGCTGCGGGATGTGGTGATGAACAAGGCAAAGGAACTGGCCCGGAGCGCCCTTGGGAGAGGGCGCACCCCGGCGCAAAGAGCCTGTGCGGAGGAGTTCTGGGCGCTCAGGAATGTCTCCTTTCAGATCAGGAAGGGGGAAGTCGTCGGCATCATAGGCCGCAACGGTGCGGGAAAATCGACGTTGCTGAAGGTTTTAAGCCGCATCACCGAACCGACGGAAGGATGCGCCCGCATTTCAGGTCGCGTAGCCTCTTTGCTGGAGGTGGGAACAGGATTCCATCCCGAGTTGACCGGTCGCGAGAATATTTTCCTCAATGGCGCGATTCTGGGAATGAGCCGTAGGGAGATCAAAACCAGGTTCGATGAAATCGTGGAGTTTGCGGAGGTTGGAAAATTTCTCGATACCCCGGTGAAACGATACTCCTCTGGAATGTATGTACGCCTTGCTTTTGCAGTCGCCGCCCACCTGGAACCGGAGATTCTGGTGGTGGATGAGGTGCTTGCCGTCGGCGACGCCGGTTTTCAAAAGAAATGCCTCGGTAAGATGAAGGACGTGGCCAGTCAGGGCAGAACGGTTCTTTTTGTCAGCCATCAAATGGGTGCGGTGCAGCGATTGACCAGCCGCTGTCTGCTCCTGCGTTCCGGAGAAATCGCTTTTGACGGCCCGACGAATACCGCGATTGATCAATACGTGAATCTGGGGGCCACTGCGGAGTATGGCTGGGACCCAGGGTTCCGGAAGGCCCGGCAGGAGCCCCACTTCATCAAGGCATTTCTTTGCAATGAAGACGGTTCCCCCTGCTCGACGCCCACCTCTGCCGGAACTTTTGGAGTTCAGATTGAATACGTGATACCTGAAGAGGTTGGCAGCCTTTTGTTGAGTGTCGACCTTTTGAGCGAGAGCGAACAGATTCTCTTTGTGTCATCTCCCATTGATTCGGATCGCTGTATTCCTTCGCGTCCCGGCTTTTACCGGGCTCGCGTCATGTTTCCCAAGTCCATCCTGATGCCGAGGCAGTTTTCCGTGGGAATGACCCTTTACCGCGGCAACCATATTTTTGACAAGGGAATGCCCGCCTTTGGTTTTCGAGTGGAGGAGGTCGCCTCGCTTGCCAACAAGGTTTCCAATCGTCGCGCCGGAGAATTTCAGGTGTTATGCGACTGGGCTGAAATAGAAAAACTCGACTAAAAGAAAAGGAGCGGTCTCTGCCGATGCTGCCATGATAATTGCCATTCATCCCGATGATTATACTGCGCCCGGAAGGCCATTGAAGTCGGATTCGGCCTCTTCCCGATGGGCGCAATGGATTGAAGCGGCGGGCCATCAGGTGCGCTGGGTCAATGTACGCCGCGCCGACATTCTGGATCAGTTGCGGGGCTGCGATGGCTTCATGTGGCGGTGGGCGCATTTTGACGGGATGGCGCGAATCGCCCGGAGGCTGCTTCCCGTGGTGGAAAAAGAGCTGAAACTGCCCGTTTACCCTGACCAGAACACTTGTTGGCACTACGACGACAAGATCGCCCAGGCTTATCTTTTTGAAGCGGCGGGCATTTCATCACCGAAGACCTGGGTCTGGTTTGATCGCAGGGAGGCGCTGGCATGGGTGGAAAAAGCTCCTTTCCCCCTGGTCATGAAGCTGGCAACCGGGGCCGCGTCCTCAAATGTTGCCTTGGTGAAGAGCCGCGAAGAAGCACAGGAATGGATTCATCGCCTCTTTCGGGGATTTCACACCGCTTTCGGCAGCGATGAACCGCGATGGAGACAACTGGCCCGGGCGGCCAAGGATATTTTTGCCGGCAAGGGGATGTCGGGTCTTCGCGACCGCGGTTTCGAACCCCAGGCGGGATATATCTACTTTCAGGAGTTTCTTGCCGGAAACGATTTTGACACCAGGGTTACCATCATCGGAAATCGCGCCTTCGCTTACCGGCGATTTAACCGCGAGGGAGATTTTCGCGCCAGCGGCAGTGGAATCATTGATTTTAATTCGGAGGTGATCCAGGAGGATTTTATCAGACTGGCTTTCAAGGTGGCTGGAAAACTGGGAATGCAGAGCTGTGCCGTCGATGGCTTTTATCGCGACCGGACGCCGGTTATAGGAGAAGTTAGCTATACTTTTGTAAGTTCGTTTATCCACGATTGTCCCGGGCACTGGAGACTGAGCGGCACGCCCGAAAACGGCGAACTCCAGTGGGTCCCCGGGCAGATGTGGCCTGAAGAAGCCCAGGTTCACGATTTCCTGCAATGTGTTCACCCGGAAGCCGGAGGCTCATGAGGATTGCTTTTTTAACGCCCGAATTCATAACCGACAAACCGCAGGAAGGCGGGTTGGGCAATTACCTCAACCGCATGAGCCGACTGCTGGTCGAGGCGGGACACGAGGTGGAAATGATTGTCTCCAGCCAACTGGAGCCGCGGGTGGTCATGCATGGAGGGGTTCGCGTCGAACGGGTGCCGAATGCGCGGAGTCTGCCCGTAAGAGCCGTGTTCCGGGCGCTCCGACCTTTGGGGCTTGATATTCCTCTTTCCTTTATCCGGAGGGCCCGGTCCCTGTCGCGGGCCTTGGAGCGGCGGCACCGTGCAGCCCCCTTCGATCTGGTGCAGAGCGCCGATTACCTGGCCGTCGGGTTGACGGTCCAACGGAAGCCGGGGCGCGTTCATGTCGTGCGGTGCAGTTGCGCCATGGATCTCTACAACGCCGTCGACGGAAAGATGAGCCGTTTCGCACGCTGGCAGGAGCGCCTGGAGCGGGCTGCGATCAGGAATGGCGAGGTCGCCTATGCGCCGAGCCGGCTCGTAGCGGAGCATTTTCGCCGGAAGTATCGAATGGATGTTTCCGTCATCCGGCCTCCCATCAGCCTCGAGGTCGACGCAGAGGAGGAGCCTCCTGCCGCTCTGCCGGATCGTTTTCTGCTGCACTTTGGCCAACTGATCGAGCGGAAGGGGACCTTCTGGTTGGCTGAAGCTCTTGCGATCGCCTTTGAAATGGAGCCTGATCTCCGGCTCGTCATGGCAGGAACAGCGGAAGAAGGTGTCCGGGAGCGCATTTTCAGTTATCTCGGCGGGCATCGTTCAAAAGTCCTGATCCTCGGCGCCCTCCGCAAACCGCAGCTTTACTCCGTTTTATCGCACGCCGACGCAGCCGTGCTTCCCTCTTTGGTGGATAACCTGCCCAATACCGTGATCGAGAGCCTGATGTTCGGGATTCCGGTCATCGGAACCCGTGGGGCCAGCATTGATGAACTCGTCGAAGAGGGGGTGACGGGTGAACTGATCACAGCCGGGGATCGCGAAGCGCTTGCCCGCGCGATGGTGCGTGTCTGGCGCGGGGAAAGCCAGGCCCGCAAAGGCTTTGTATGGCAGGGGGGGATTGCCGACGAGATGCAACCCGCCAGGGCGATCGAAAACCTCCTGAACCTCGCCGCCGACCCGAACGAAGCCGCGTTACGTTGACGGACACTACCCGTCGCTTTCGGAGAAGGCTTCGTCGGTCTGCGTGACGCGCAGGATCTCCTCGATGGTCGTCTGTCCCGCCAGTACGCGCCGCCAGCCATCTTCGCGCAGAGTGAGCATGCCGTTGTGGGTTGCCTGGTTTTTGAGTTCGCTCCCGGTTGCCTTGCGGACGATCAACTGGCGCAGCCGCTGGTTGATGACGCAGAACTCGTAGATCGCCGTGCGGCCCTGGTAGCCGGTCTGGCGGCATGACTCGCACCCCTTGCCCTGCCGGAAACGGTGGTCGGGCGGGATCGGGCAGCCGATCTCGCGCAGATAGGCTTCCGGGTGGTGGACCCAGTCGGCGCAATCGGGGCAGATCGTCCGCACGAGCCGCTGCGCGATGAAGACCCGGACGACCGAGGCGACCAGAAACGGTTCGATCCCCATATCGAGCAGCCGCGTGATGCCGCCGACCGCGTCGTTGGTGTGAAGCGTGGAAAAAACGAGGTGCCCGGTCATGGCGGCGCGGATGGCGATCTCCGCCGTCTCCACATCGCGGATTTCCCCGACCATGACGACGTTCGGGTCCTGCCGCAGGATCGCCCGCAGGCCGTTGGCAAAGGTGAGGCCGATCTCCGGCTTCACATCAATCTGCGAAACCCCGGGCAGCCGGTACTCGACAGGCTCCTCAATGGTGACGATCCGCCGTTCGACCGAGTTGATCGACGTGAGAAACGAGTAGAGCGAGGTCGATTTACCCGAACCGGTCGGCCCGGTGACGAGGATGATGCCGTTGGGTTCGGCAAGCAGCGCCCGGACGAGCCGCCCCTGCGCTTCGGTCAAGTCAAGCCGCTCAAAGCCGAACGACTCCGCCTCGCCCCGTTTGAGCAGACGCAGCGAGATGCTCTCGCCCGTGACGGTCGGGATGGTCGAGACGCGGACATCGATCGCGCTCCCGGCATGCTGGAGGTTGATCCGGCCATCCTGCGGCAGCCGCTTTTCGGCAATGTCCATCCGCGCCATCACCTTGAGGCGCGAGATAATCGCCGACTGGAGGACGCGAAGCTGCGGCGGGACCGCGACGGCGTGGAGCATCCCGTCGATCCGGTAACGGATGCGCAGATCGTCCTCCAGCGGCTCGACGTGGATGTCGGTTGCCCGTTCAAAAAGCGCCTCCCGGATGATCTGGTTGACGAACTTGACGACGGAGGCTTCCGGGTCGTCGGCGCTCAGGTCGGTGGCGATCTCCTGATCGTGCGAATCGAGCGCGCGGGTGTTTTGCAGCAGCTCTTCGAAGGTCTCCGCGCCGACGCCGTAGACCGTCTTGATCGCCCGCAGGAGCGGGGTGCGCGGGGCGAGAACCCACTCGATCTTTTTCCCTTCGACCAACTGGCCCGCGAGCCGTCGCGCGGCGCTGTTGAAGACATCGTAGGTCGCCAGCCGCAGCGTCTCCCCGTCGGCGGCGATCGGGAGGATGTGGTGCTTGAAGACAAACCGGCTCGGAAGCGCGGAAAGGACGCTCCGGTCGAGCCGATGCGCCTGAAGGGTTTCGACCGGGGTGTTGAAAAACTCGCCCAGCCGGGTGGCCAGACAGGTTTCATCGACCTTGCCGGTGTTGAGCACGGTGGCGACCCACGACTGCCCGTTGCTTCGCAAGGCGGCGAGCGCTTCGGCTTCACTCCGTTCCTGGACGCCGCTGGCGAGCAGGAGGTCGACCAGCGTCAGGCGCGGCGCGGCGTTCGGCGGCGGGGGAGTCTGGAGGTCGGAAGGGCTCACTTGCTGTAGCGGGGAGGGGCCTGTCGGGTTCGCATCTGTACCTTCGGCTGTTGGCGGGTGGTGTCAACCCGCGCGCCGGGCGGGTCAAGCGTCGCTTCCAGATCGGGCGGCAGCGCCAGCCGTTCCTGCGCCTTTTCCCCGGCGATAACGGCGTCGGTCGGCGTATGGGTGACGGTCGGGCGGAGCAGGACCACCAGTTCGGTCCGCCGCAGCGCCTCTTTTTCATGGCTGAAGAGCTTGCCGAGCAGGGGAATGTTGCCGAGGACCGGGACGATACTGCGCGATTTCTCCTTCGTCTCCTGAACCAGCCCGCCCAGCACGATCGTCGCTTCATTGGCGACGGTGACGGTCGTCTTGATCTTGCGCGCATTGATGGTCGGGATCGAGTTTTCGCCGACCACGGTATAACCGTTGATGCTGTTGACCTCCTGGATGATGTCGAGCGTGACCTCGTTTTCCGAGTTGATGAGCGGGAGAACTTCCAGCTTCAGGACGACATCCTTGTAGCTGACCGAGGCGGTGGTGACCAGGTCGCCCGCGTTGAACCCGGTCGTCGTATTCTGCGGTACGGCGACCTGCTGGCCGGAGGTGATGATCGCCTTCTTGTTGTTGCTGGTGAAGACCATCGGGCGGGAGGTGATCCGGAAACGCCCCGTCCCTTCCAGTGCGCGGACGATCATTTCCAGCGAGTTGGTGATCCCGATAAACGCCGTGACCCCGCCTCCTGCCGCAGCGAGGCTGGCGGCGTCGGTCAGGTTGCGGATGTCGATGATCGGCGCGGCGGTGTTGCGGGCGATCCCGGCAAACCCCCGGGCCGCGCGGTTGACGGTGACGACATTGCCGTTGGCGTCGGTGGTGGTGACACTCTCGCGTCCCAGGCTCTGGATGTAATCGACGCCGAATTCTTCGTCTTCGTTGAGGATCAACTCGCCGACCACCGCCGTGAGCATCACCTGCGGGGCGCGGATGTCGATCTCGTCGATGACCCGGCTGATCTTGTTTTTCACGTCGTCGTTGCCGAGAACGATGATGGTGTTGGCCCGCTTGTCGGCGATGATCCGGGTGCTCCCGACGATTTTGGAGACCGGGGCGGTGTCGGCTTCGGGCGTGGCGAGTTCCTCCGTGCCGAGCGAGACTCCCCCGGAGGTCGAGGAGGAGGTCTGGCTGGTCGTCGTCCCGGTGCGACTGGTGGGGGTGGCGGTGGTTTCCTCGACCTTGACGCCCGGCTCCCGAATGGCATCGACAATGACATCAAGCACTTCGCCCGCAGCGACAAACCGGAGCTGACGGGTCATCGGTTCGCCGAAGGAGACATCGGAGTCATACTCCGCGATGAGCCGCCGGATGAACGGAAGGTTGACCGGGCGGGTGACGACGTGAATCCGGTTCGTGCGGACATCGGCGGTGAGGTTGATCTTGCCGACAATGAGCGAATTTTCCGAAAGCGTGACCCCGGCGGAACTCCCCGCAGCGTTGGGAGGCGGTTGGCCCGGGTTGGAGGGGGGCGGCTGCCGGGTCGCCTGGTCGGCGGGCGTTTCAAACATCTTCGTCAGTTTCTCCACCACGTCGGCGGCGTCAGCCCGTTTGAGGGAGAAAAACTCGCTGATCACCTCCGCCGGCGGCTTGTCGAGTTCCTCGATCACCTTTGCCAGCATCCGGATGACGCCGGAGCTTTCGGTGATGAGGATCGACTGCGACTTGGGCATCGGCAAAAACCAGGTATACGGCGAGGGGGCGACATACGGGGTAATCGCCTGTTGCACTTCCACGGGGTCGGCGTAATCAAGCCGGAAAAGGAACGAGACGATCTGGTCATTCTCCGGCAGGGCATTGAAATCGGAAAGGATCGGCACGCCAAACTGCCGGGCGTTCTTGCCGGGACCGAGCACCTTCACGATGTCGCCGGGGCCGGGAACGAGCGTAAAACCGTTGATGAGCAGGGCGGTTTCAATGATCCGGACCGCTTCCTCGTACGTGACGGGGCGGGTGACGACGATGTTGACCTGCCCCTGCACGGTGCCGTCGTAGAGCGGGCGTTTGCCGGTCAGTTTCTCATAAAAATCAAGCACGGCCCGGACATCGGCATTGGGGAACTGGATGTTCGGGATCATCTCCCCGGAAGCCCCTTCGGGGGAGCGGGGTTGCCCCGGTTGCGGGCGCAGCCTCGGCTCGCGCCACTGGCGTTCGCCATCGTCGCCGGGCGGGCGCGAGAACCGCTGCCGCCAGCGCTCCCGGCCGGAGGAAGCGCCTTCCCGGTCCGGCCCGGCGGACTCATCGGCTGCGTCGTCGGCAGGCGTCTGCGTTTCGGCGGCGGCAGGGGCGTCTTCAGGCAACGGAGAATCCTCCTGCGCGAAGGCGTTCAAAGAGAGTGCCACAAGGAGGGGGACGAGGAGGAAACGCACGTTGTTCTTCTACGCCAGGTCCATGGCGCTGTAAAGGGAAAGGGCAGATGGAAGAGGGAACCTGACGTGTAAAGAAAACGCCATTTTCTTTACATGTCGGCGGCCATGTGGAAAACAAACGCCTTTTTCTTTACACGATGGCCGGAGACGGAGCGGTCCGCCCTCTGCGTGATTTCACCGGGGCGCAACGCAAGCGTCACTTCCCCGGCCAATGTTCGGGGCGGCGTCGGCGCAGACGCAGCCAGTTGTTCCACGTTTTGCGGAAGGCGTCGCGGGTGGTGAGATAGGTCTGGTTGAGCGGGTTGTTCCTTACCGTGATCTGTTGGAGCACGCCCGCGACGGTGAAGTCGTCGGTCTCCAGCGTGGTGTAGGCGGTGCCGACGGCCGACTCATGGTGGGCATCGCTCCCGGCCGTGGCGGGGAGATCGCGCCGGGCGGCGTAGGCGGCGGCCCGTTCGTTGTAACGCTTGAAGGTGGTGGCGGCGTTGAAGACCTCCAGCGCGTCCATCGGCAGGGTGTCCAGGGTGGCTTCGCGGATGCCCGCGCGGAAAAGATCGTACGGGTGCGCCGGGATGGCGAGCCCTCCCCGCGCGTGGATTTCGTGGCAGACCTCAAGCGCGGGCCGGTCCTTGAAGTCGGGCAGCGTCGTGCCGATGCAGAGGAGGTGCCCCTCGGCCGTGCTGACTTCGACCCCGGGGATGATGAGGAACCCGTCGACCGGGGTCCCCTCCGGGTTGATCATCCCGAGCGCGGTGAGGTAGTCGACCGCCTCGCAGGTGTTGTGATCCGTGATGGCGATCCCATGAAGCCCCTTGCGACGTGCGGTCGCGACCATCTCTTCCGGGCTGCTGACGCCGTCGCCGGAAAAGTAGGTATGGACATGCAGGTCGATATGCAGAGGCATGACAAGAGTATGCGGCACCTCCCGATGGTTCGCAAAGACCAACCTGTCTTAAAAGATCAAAAAAGGTGCGAATTTCGCATTTCATGGTTTGATAACGCTTCCATGAGTACTGCGTTCAAAGAATGGGCCCTGGTCTGCGATGCGCTCGGGCGGGGGAGCCAAAGCATCATCATCCGCAAGGGAGGCATCGCCGAAGGGCGCGACGGCTTCCGTTTCAAACACGACGCCTTTTTCCTTTTCCCGACCTTTTTCCACGAACAACCGGCGCGCACCAAGCTGCCCCCCGGCACGGCCTTGCGCGAAGAAGTGCCGGGAGAGATCCGGATCGACCTTTTTGCCCGGGTGGAGTGGACGCAAACGGTCACCGATCCGGCTGTGCTGGCGCGGCTCGACCCGTTCCACATCTGGCATCCCGAAGTGATCGGGGAGCGTTTCCATTACGACGCCCCGCCGGGGGTTCACCTCGCGGTGCTGCGGGTGGAGCGGCTTTCGACGCCGTGGATCTTTCCCGCGCTGCCGCGTTACGGCGGTTGCCGCTCGTGGCTGGAACTCCCCGAATTTCCGCAAGGGATCACGCGCGCGCCGGTGCTCGACGACGCCGCGCATGCGGCCCGGGTGGCGGCGATCCGGGAAGCGCTGGCAGGCTGAAACCCGTCACGCCCCGGTCGCCGGGGGCGGGTCGCGCTGGAAGAGGGTCTGAAAACTCTCCGGGTTGAGGTCGGAGAGATCAATCCCATCGCCCGGCGCGCGGCGTTCGGCGATTTCAAGCTGGGCGGCAAGCTGTTTGACCGCCTCGCCGCAGAAAAACTTAATCGCACCGACGCTCAGGCGCGACTCGAAGGCGACAAAAAGGAGGCACGACGGGTTGATGTTGAGCGTGACGGTGCTGATCGTGCTCCCCTGCTGGTACATCCCGGAGAAATCGGGCTCCTGGATCAAGTTCGCCATGAACTCGGTGGCGGCAAAGGCATTGGAGGCGAGGGTGGCGACCTGCGTCGGTTCAAACCCTTCGAGTTGCCCGTGCTGGTGGATGAGGTAGCCGGCCCGTTCGACGATCAGGACCACGCTTGCCTCGCTTTTTTCCACCAGGTCGCGCAGGACGGCGTCAAACCGCGCGATATCTTCTTCGTTGATCCGGGGAATCATGAAAACCGGAAAGGAGGCTCAGGCGTTGCGCGTCCCCTGTTGGATGAATTTCTGGAGCAGGAGGCGGGTGATGCCGTTGAGGGTTTCAAACACGCCTTCGACCTTGGTGGCTGCCGCTTCATAAAAGGGGACGTGGACCTCGCGGTTGTTGAGGAGGTATTCGAGGAAGGAAACATCGGCGATCTGGCCGAGATCGCGCTTGTTATACTGAATGATGTACGGGATTTCGTCGAGGTTGAGATTGAGCGATTTGAGGTTTTCCTGAAGGTTGCGGAAGCTTTCGACGTTTTCCTCCATCTTGTCGTACTGCGAGTCGGCGACAAAGACGATCCCGTCGACCCCGCGCAGGACCAGTTGGCGCGTGGTGTTGTAGATCACCTGCCCGGGGACGGTGAAAAGCTGAAACTTGGTGGTAAACCCCTTGATGACGGTCGCCTCCAGCGGGAAGAAGTCAAAGAAGAGAGTGCGATCGCTGCTGGTCGAGAGCGAGACGAGCTTTCCCTTCTCCTCCGGGCGGGCGGTTTCGACATGGGCATGGACCTGCTCCAGGTTGGTCGTCTTGCCCGACTTGGCCGGGCCGTAATAGACGATCTTGACGTGGAGTTCCTTGGTGGCCTGGTTGATGAGCGCCATAAACTTCTTCCTATCCCCGGGTGTGCCGCGCGAGCTGGGCGGCGATGATTTTGAGTTGTGAGCCGGGCAGCAGTTCGTTCGGCTTGCCCATCGCGGCGAAAAAGGCGTTGCCGACCTTCCAGATCTGCCACGGGCGATCGCCCGCCGTGAACATCAGGTTCTGGAGCGGCCCGATTTTCATGTTTTCCGTGGTCTCCTCGACCCGGCCGAAGAGTTGCGGCAGAAAGGCGCCGAGGGTCTCTTCGGTAAACTCCGGCGGCATTTTCGCGGCGACGAGCAACCCTTCCTGCAAGGCGATGACCGCCCCTGCGACCCCGCCGAGCGAGCAGGCGCGTTCCACCAGTTCGGACGGCAGGCGGCCTTCGAACCCGAGCGTGCCGCCCCCGCTGGTGCGCCGGGCCGAGACCGGGACGCGCGGGCTTCCGGCAGCCGTCGAGGTGGAGGAAATGGCCGGGGCGGAGGCTCCTCCGCCGGTTTCCGCGGCGGGCCGGGCGGAGGCAAACGGCCCGGGGATCGATTCATCGATGGTCACCCTGCGCCCTTCGGGCGATGGCGCGGCGGCGGCCATGAAAAGCGGGGCCACGACGGGAAGCGGCAGGGTCAGGAGCGGGCCTTCGCCTGTTTCGCGGGAAGGCGGCAATGCCGGGCGGATCGCAGCGCGGAGCATCGGCCACGGCAGGGCGATTTTCCCGAGCTTGAGCGCTTCGCCGACCGTGGCGAGCGGAAGCTCGAGAGTGGCATCGGGCGGCAATCCGGCGAGCGACGCGCGGATCGTCTCCGGCCAGCCGGTGCTGATCTTCTCCAGCGGCAGGCTCAGGGTGGAAGCCGTTCCGGCTGCCGGTGCGGACGGGCGGGATGAAGGGGGGGCATCGGCCACCGGCAGGCGCGGGGCGGGAGCCGGGGGCGAAATCGGGGCGGGAGCGGGAGCCGGGGCGGGCGCGCTTTGCAGCTTGAGCGCGGGCGTCGGCTTCTCTTCCGGAGCGTCGAGGGTCGGCCCGGGGAGCGTCGTTCCCTTCGGCTCGAGGGGCGCTTCCGGAGTCGCCGCAGGGGCCGGAACTGCCGGTTCGGGAGAGGGGTTGAAGGCGAGCCCGCGTTCGGACTTCACCTCCGGCGGAACCGGAGCCGGTTCGGCGCGGAGGGCGGCCTCCTCGGGCGGTGCAAACTTCAGGCCGCCGGTGGGGGCGATGGAAGGCGCGTGCGGAGCGGGTGGCTCCGGCTCCGGCACGGGTGCGACCGGTTCCGGTACGGGCGGCGGCATGGAAAGCGGAGCCGATGCGGGAGGCGCAGGCGGAGCCGCTGATTCCGCCGGTTCCGCCGGGGGCATCGGTTCAGGCTCCGCCGGGGGAGGCGTTTCCCCCCGTTTGACGAAAACATTGTCGATCGAGCCGGGGAGTTCCACCTGCCGCTGTTCGCTCCGCTGGAGGATGGAGGGATCGAGCCGCGCGGCGAGTTCCCTGAGGGGGATCGAGACCTTCTCCCCGTCGCACGAAGCGTCGTGGGTAAAGGTCGAGACCGGCGCAATCTTGCGGAGTTCGCCGATCGTGACTTCCACCTTCCCCTGCGCAAGCTGGGAGAGGAGTTTTTCGACCTGGAACGCCACCATGACGGAAGCTCCGGGCGGCGTGGCGATCAGCGGCGCAAGATCGCGCGGAAACGTATCGGTGATCGCCTTGAGCGGGATGAGCACCCGTTCCATTCTTCCCCGGGTCCGTACCGGCGGCGGCAACGGCTCGTCGGCTTCCGCGGGCGGCCTGGTCGCGGCGGGCGGCGAAGCAGGGGGAGCGCCGGCCGGGGAAGGGGGAGGGGTCGGCGTTTTCGTGAGAGGAGCTTCGGAAGCTTCGTCACTTTTGCCAAAGAAGTTTTTGATGAAACCAAACATCGGGGGTAATCGCTCCTTGTCCAGATTGGGCCCCGGGAACCATCCCCGGGGAAATGCCGGTTGAAAAAAGAGCTTCGGGCCGTTGGTTACGCAGCTTTCGCGCCAACTCCGGCATGCTCTTTGCATTCAACCTGATCGTCCCCTTTTTTGCATGCAATAACTTGAATCTGCAAGCGACAAAGGCGACAATGCCCATGCCAATGCAGTCGCGCCCAAAAATCCTGATTCTCGACGACGACCTCGATTTTCTCGATGTCTGCCAGCAGATGTTGGCGACGCTTCCGAGCCACCCGGAGATCCTGACCGCCACCTCGGGCACCCGGGCGCTCGCGCTGCTGGAAAACGAGTCGTTTGCGCTCCTTCTGACCGACCTGCGGATGCCGAACATGGACGGTTTCCAGGTGCTCGCCATCGTACGTCGTCGGCTCCCGGCGCAGCGGATCGTCGTCATGACCGGCATGGTCGACGAAGCCTCCCGGACGCGGGCTTACGCCATGGGGATCGACCTCTTTGTGGAAAAGCCGAGGACGCGTCAGGAAACCCAGCTTTTCTTCGAGTGCATTGAGTCGATGCTCGAGCGCCGCGAACAGAGCGGCTTCCGGGGCGTGGTCGAGCACAAGGCGCTGGCCGACATCGTTCAGATGGAGTGCCTGACGCAGAATTCCGCCGTACTCAAGATCGTCAGCAACAAGAGCATCGGCTACATCTGGTTTCTCAAAGGTGAGATTATCGACGCCGCAACTGCGACACGAAAGGGCGAGGCGGCATTCAAGGAGATCGTCTCGTGGAAGGTCGGGAATTTCGACCTCCTGCCCGCCGAACCCGAACGGGAACGGACCATCCGCTCTTCGTATGAAGGGTTGATCCTCGACATGGCGCAGTCGCTCGACGAAGCCGACGCCGACGCGCCGGTCGCCACGCCGAAGGCCCCGCGCAGTCCGCTGGCGGAGCTGGGGCGCACTTCCGGGGTGGAGTTTCTGCTGGTGAAGGAGGCGGCCAAACCGCAGCCCGAAGCGTGGTCGTGCGACGACCCGGAGGCGATCGCCGCATGGGCACAACGCCTGCTACAGGAGTATCGCTCTCTGGGCGATCTTCTGGGGCTTGGAGCGCCGAAGCAGGTCGAGGGACTGGGGCCCCACCGGCATCTCGCGGTCGCTTCGGATGAACGGGCCACGCTGGTGGCGGCATTTGAGCCGACCCTGGGCGAAAAACAGGTCCGGAGTACCTTTACAGAGGTTTTGAGTCGATGGGGTTCCTGAAACTTTTTTCCAGAATGTCCGACACGGGGCGTCCCGGCGTCGAAGGGCCGCCGACCGGCTCGCTTGCGATCAGCCGCGCGGGATGCATCGTCGCCTCCACGCTTTCGAGCGACCTGCCGACCGAAACGCTCGTCAAGATCGGCCGGACCGCCCTGCACGCCTTTGCGGCGGCGCGGCGGATCAAGGCTCCGCTCAACCGGATCGTCACCCGCTACGAAGGGATGACGATGGTCGCTGTCGAGTTGCGCGGCGGGGCTCTTGTCTTTCTCAACCCGACCGGCAACGCCCGGTGCGCCATCCATCTGCCTCCTATGAGCAACCCGAATCTCGACGATTTCATCCTCTATGTGGAAACCTACATCGAATGCTGGAAGCAGTTTAACCATTACCTGAACGTCGCGCGGCAGGGCGAGGTGACCCCGGAGGACGAGACGCAGTTTCTGGAGGTCAAGAGCCTGATCACGCAAGGGCTGGAGGTGATCGCCGCCACCGTCGAGCGCGGCGGTTTGAAGAAGGACGAAGTCACCGCGATCGTGAGCGCGGTTCCCTCGCTCCGTTACCTCAAGGAAAACGAACGGGCGATCGCCGGGCTCGAAGGGCAGTGGCACAAGGTTTACGTCTCGATGCAATCGCTGCTCGGGCGGCTCAAAGTGCAGCAGCAGAAGGAGGATGGCGCCTCCTCCTCGCTCTGGGGTTCCCTTTTCGGTCGGGAACGGTAAAGGCGGGCCGGTTGGTCCGGACCCCGGAGGGAGGGCCTCCGCGCCAGGGTGAATTCAAGAGATCTTCCTCGTCGTTTTTTTTGAAAAAAAGCCCTTGCTTTTTGAAAGCGCTCCGCCAAGATGAGCGCTCGATTTTTTCGAGGGAAATCAAGGCTAGATAGCTCAGTAGGTAGAGCAATGGACTGAAAATCCATGTGTCCCCGGTTCGATCCCGGGTCTAGCCACCACCCTCTTTCCTCCCGGATTCTCTCCGGGCATGGTTCGGGTAAGCTCGTCATTGACAATCCACCGTGACGACCCTAACCATTTTCCGGCTCCATTATCAGGGACCGTTTTTCTGACCCATGACTTCTCCTTCCTTTCGGATCGCCGTGATCACGACGGTCTACCGCCCGCTCTCTCATGCCGACGTGATCGTCTCGCGCTGGCTGGAACCGCGCCCGACCGATGTCAAGTACGGCTGGGGCGCTCCGCGAACCACGATTGCCTCGATCCACACGGTGCAATGCCCGCCCAACGACATGGCTGCCGAAGTCTGCGAAAAACATGGCATCCCCCGGTTTGATACGGTGGAGGAGGCCCTGACCCTCGGGGGCGACCGGCTTGCGGTCGACGGGGTGCTGCTCATCGCCGAACACGGGGAGTACCCCGACAACGAATTTCGCCAGAAGCTCTACCCGCGGCACGAGCTTTTTGAGGAAGTCGTCGCCGTTTTCCGGAGGGAAGGGCGGGTGGTGCCGCTCTTTTTTGACAAACATTTTTCGTGGAATCCCGCCTCCATCCGGGCGATGTACGCGACCATCGCGGAACTCGGAATTCCCTTTTTCGGGGGAACCTCGCTGACCCACATGGGGTTGCTGCCGCCGCAGACGCTTCCCGGGGCGGGGGGCGCTCCGCAGAGGGTGGAAGAAGTGGTGGCGATCTATCATGACGCGCTGGAAGCCTACCTTTTCCACAGCCTGGAAGTGGTGGAAAAGCTGCTCGAAGAGCAGACGACCGGCTACCTGAACCGGCGGACCGGTCTGGAAGAGATCGTCGCCTGGAGCGGGGCGGGGGTCTGGAAGGCGCTCGAGGAAGGGGTCTTCAGCGTCAAGCTGCTCGAAGCGGCCGCCCTCGCGCTTGCACCCGACGGGGTGGAACGTTTTTACACCCTGCGCGATCAACCGGAGGCCGAGCTTCACGCCTTCCAGCTTCGCTACCGCGACGGCAGCAAGGTGACCCACGTCATGCAGAAGGCAACGCTGCGGGGGTGGGCCTTTGGCTGGCGGGCCGGGGAAACGGTTCGCGCCAATGTGGTGGACGCGGGAAGCGCGGAGGAGTTTTACCCCCATTTCGCCCGCCTCAGCCGATTGGTCGAAGACTTTTTCCTGAGCGGGAAACCGCCGATCCCGCTCGAACGCCTCTACGTGACGAGCCTGGCCACCGCCCTTTGCATGCGCGCGCTGGCGCAGCCGGGGGTGCCGCTGGCGGTGGAGGATGGGGGGCTTCCCCTGCCGCTTCCGGAGCAGAAGGTGGAAGCCTGAGCCCGGCCATCGGCGAACTGCCGGTTACGGGCTGGGGGTCTTGATGACGATCTCCACCCGGCGGTTGACCTGCTGCTCTTCCGGGGTGCCGGTGGCGGGGGCGATCAGGCGTTCGCTGCCGAAGCCGCGCGTCGCAATCCGCGACGGGTCGACCTGCATGTTTTGGATGAGCCACGCCTTGACGGCATCGGCCCGGCGCAGGCTCAGTTCGCGGTTGTAGGCGGGATCGCCAAACGAGTCGCTGTGGCCTTCGAGGCTGAAGGTGGCGTGTGGGTTGCGGCGGATCAGTTCACCCAGCTTGCTCAAGGTGGCGACCGAAGCGGCATGAAGTTCGGCACTGTCGTAGTCAAAGAGCGCGCCGCCCGGCATGGCGACGGGAGCCACCGGGCCGCTCAGCGGGCCGCTTCGCGCGAGGAGGTCGTCGAGCGTGCTGAAGCCGGGAATGTCGTCGGTGCGCTCCCCGCCCTGTGCGGCGGCTTCGCGGGAGAGATCGGCGCTCGGGGCGATCTTTGGAGCATTTTCACTGCCGGCCCGTTCGCGCAGGGTGTTGAGTTCCCGTTCGATCTCGGCGTTCATCTGCGGCTGGTCGACCTTCGGCAAAGCGCCGGAGATAGCCGCCGGTTTTTCGTCGACCAGCGGCGGGATCGGATCGGTCGGCCCGGGGGTGAGCGTCACCTTGTCGGGGATTTCGGCCAGGTCGGGCCGCTCCGGCTGGAGCACCTGTTGCGGGGCGGCTGTCTGCGGCTTGTGGGCGCTCGCCTGCGGTTCCACCTCGGTTTCAAAAATTTTCGGGTCGAGGTGAACCTGTTTGACCGTGAAAGGCCGGGGCGAAAGCCGTGCGGTTCGCTCCTCCACGTTGAAACGCTCCAGCTTGTTGACGTGAAAGGTGACGAGCAGGACGACGTGGATCACCACGGAGGCGATCAACGCCCGCAGAAACCACTTGCGCAGCCCGGCGTTGTCGCTGGCGGAGGAGGGGGTGTAGGAAGAGTCCATGGTGCAGCACGGCCGCGTCAGGCCGGGAAAATCACGGCAAGACCCCGGAGTCTACACCACTGCCGGAGCGGTTTCAAACGGGTTACGCCTGGGGCGGAAAATCGGAGAAGATTTTCCTGACCGCCTTCTGGATCGCCCGTTCGCGCTGGGCGGTGGAAACCCCGGTGCGGGTGGGCGCCTGGGTCCATTCCCGCCAGACCACCTGCTGCTTGACCGGGTCGATCACGTCGACGATCAGGATGCTCCGGTTCTTGGTGCCGGGGGCGGTGAGGTATTTCTCGATATCGGCCTGTTCGGCCTGCTCTTTTGCAGAGAGGCTGTAGCCGGAGTAGTTGTCGAGGAAGGTGGTCTGTTCGCCGCGCTGGAGGATCACGTGAAAGGCGACGAGCACGTCGGTCGAACCGGTAGTCTGTTCGCTGAACCCTTTGAGGACGAGCTGGTAGGCGATCGCCTTTTCCACTTCCGTATGCCAGTAGACGGCGTTGGAGACCGCCGCCTCTTCAGCGGCGAGGATCGCCTTGTCCGGGAGGAACTGGAAGGTCTTTGGCGGCGTCAGAAGTTCCTGCGTCGTCCGGTGGCGCGTGGAGGCGCAGCCGGCAAAGAGGAGGAGGGTGGCGGCGAGGGCGAAAAACGATCTCATCATATTGGAAAGGCGGATCATGGGTAACATGGGGATGAAGGCCGAAGTGTGCGTTAGTTCAGCGCATTTGGCAATCTTTCCGTTTTTACATGTCGGCGACGGTTCAAAACTGGAATTTTTGCCGGTTCAAAATTTGACAGAGGCTCAGAGGCTGAAAGCCCCTAAAATAAAGGGCCAAACGTCGGTTGGAGGGTGGTCGAGGACCCAAAATTTACGGTTGGGATGATGCAC
>DATMFV010000075.1:0-41227 GCA_035555975.1 Chthoniobacteraceae bacterium | reverse complement strand
AGGCCATGGAGCACCTCTTTTTGCCTCTAACTGCATTCCTTCTCCCTTCTGTATTCCTTGAATACAGGCGGTCGTCGGAATTTCGTTATAGGCTAAAAATAGGGGCTCCGAGGCCATTAAAATCATTTTTTCACAGCCTCTTGGAAATGGTTATGAAGCAGGTGGTAACATGAAGCGCTTTTTCATTCTGGCAGGTTTTCTGGCGGCGTTGCCGTTTTTTCTTTCGCGCCGTTTCCGCGTCGTCCGCTCGATCTGGATCGAAGCGCCGCGTTCGGCGATTTTTCCGAAGGTCAGCCGGCTCCACGGCTGGACGGAGTGGGCCCGGCTCGGCGGGGGGAGGATGGCGGTGGAACCCGCCCTGCCGCTGGCGCTGGCCGGAACGCTGCGCTCTGCGTTGGCGCGGCGGGCGGGGCTCGAACCGGTCCTCTGCTGGGGAGGGGAGGGGCGCGAAGGCCGCCTCTGCCTTTTGGGGCGGGTGGAAAACCGGCACGTCGGCTTCCGCCTCCGGATGTCGCCGGGCGCTCCGTTGATGGAGGGGGTGATCTCATTTTTCGAACTCGGCAGCGGCACGCGGATGCTCTGGTCGTGCTGGTGGACCGGCAGCCCCAACCCGCTCGCACGGTATGGCGACCTCTGGCTGCGCCGGCGGCTCCAGCGGCGTTTCCGGACCGGGATGGAACGGCTCAAAGAACATGTCGAGGCGGAAGTCCGTTCCGTCGTGCTCGCCGAGCAGGCGCAGGGGGAGGCGGCGGCGATGACCGGCTCTGACTCAAGGGTCTGAGTGACCAACCGGGTTATTTTTGTGCCTCTTCGGCACGATCATCAGACGGGGGCCTGCCTTTCGTTCCGGCGTTTTCATCGCACGGTCAGGCGATCACCGATCGTTTGAAGATCACGACGGCTCTGAGGCAAAGAAGCAGGCCGATCCAGAGAGTGATGTTGACCATCTCCGGAAGATTGAGCCAACGCAGCGCCCCCGGAATGCTGAAGACGCAAGCTGCGTAGAGCAACACAAACACCGCCGTCCAGACGCCGCTCCAGATCGGGCGTTGGCGGTTCCAGCCGAAAACCGGCCTTGCTTCGGGATGCTTCCAGACGGCCCACCAGAGGCCGCCCAAGGCAATGGGAGCCAGGATCACCCAACTGACGAATGCATAAAAGATCGGGATCGCAATGGAATCGGCATGAGCCGGATAAGCGCCCATCCTCAGGTTCCAGTAATAGTACAACACGCTGAAAATCGGCTGCACAAGGATGAGAAGCGTCCCGGCGATCCCAAGGAGCCACCATGGCGTCGGGGTTTGAAGTTGCCTCAACTTCCGGATCGTTGCCGCCGGAATCATCGTTCAACGCCCCCTTTCCACAAAGGCTTTGAGCGCATCCAGCAGGTGCGGCCATCCTCCGGAGATGTTGGCGTAGGTCTGGTTCTCTTCCGGAAAGCCGGAATGAACCAGAAGCAGACGGGTTTCGCCGTCGCCCGCTTCGAGATGATAGGAGACGGTGCTCTCCGGATCATCCCGTGTTCCCTCCAGTGTGGGCGCAAAACGGAAGGTATGGACCAGCTTTCTTTCGGGAACCACTTCCAGCACTTTTCCGGAGATCATCTCCTGTTCGTCCGTTCCATAGCGGACTTTTCCGCCCGGGTGAAGTTCCATGGTTCGCAAGGGAGCCAGATGGTACTGGGAAACCTGGGCAGGATCGGTAATCGCCTGCCAGACTTCTGCCGGGGTGGCGGCGATGGAGCGGATTGCGGTGAACTCAAGGGGTGCCCCGGTTTTCATGGCGTCGTGGATCGGAGAATCGGCAAGGCGCGACCGTAAGGAAACGCCGCCGCATAGAGAAATGAAAGAATGAGAGCGATGGAGATGGCCACCCCGGCCAGCATGGCAAATTTTTCTGAAAAGAGGCCCCGGTTTCTCCGGGCAAGCACGACTGCAAAGAAGGTCCACAACCCGGGAATCACCAGCAGCAGGGCTCCGTGGGTCCGTAGAAAAAGCGCCAGGGGCGACCATTGCGCCCCTGGGTAAGCATTGGGATAGCCGTGGAGCTTCAGGATCATGCCGAGTGCGAAATGGCCGATCACCAGACAGACCACCTGGAAAATGCCCAGAAATGTAATGGCCCGCGACATTTCGTTAACCAGCGCGCCTACTCCGCTTTGGCGCAATAGCGGGTCCAGACCGGATCGCCGGAATCGACCTTCAGGGCGGCAACGGTCTGCTTTGAAAGCAGGGGGGCGGCTCCAATATTGCCAAGCTCGATCGGATGGCCGAGGAGATCGACCGGAGTCTCCAGCAACCCGAGGCGGCTGGTCGGTTTGAGGTAGCGTTTGAGCCGGTCCCACGGGATGGCGGTGCCGGGGGCGGCCTTTTTGTCGAGGGCGAATTGATCCTTGGCGGCTTCGAGGATGCGGATTTCGTAAAGCACCTGTTCCCTGACGCTTTCAAGATCGGACAAAACGCCCTGGCTCGGGCCTGCTTTTCGCCCCGCCTCTTCGGCATGAGCGCCGACGGGCAAAAGCATCACGGCAAGGAAGAGGGCGACGACGAGACGGCGGGAGGTTTTCATAAAGGGGGGAGTCAGTTGACGATCAGGTCATTGGAACGGATGTCATACCCTTGCAGGACCGCCTTTCCCTCGTCCATGAGGTAGGTGAACGTCTCGGTCCCGATTCCTTTTTCAAAGGTGGTTTCCTGCACCATCACCACGAAGGTCCTGCCGTTCCAGTTGTTGATTTTCCAGTTCTGTTGCTTGGTGCTCCGTACCTTGCCGAGTTTCCGGTGGACCGCTCCCAGGAATTCAGCCAGCTTTTTCGGCGTTGTCGAGGCGGTGAAATCGCTGCTGGCGGTGGCGTGAATTTCCTCGTACTTCTCCTGGTCAAAAAGGGCGTGGAAGCCGGGAATGGCCTCCTCCGCCTTTTCCTTGCCTTTGATCATGTCGCCGCAACCGGTAAAGAGGAGGGCGGTCGTCAGCGTGAGTGCGATCCATAAAGATTTCATCATGATTCTCCGTCAGGGGGGGCGGGTTCCAGCGCTTTCACGGCGGATTGATACTTGGGCAGGGGAAAGATTTCCGCCGCCTTTCGGAAGCTCTTCAGCGCTTCGGGGCGTTCGTCGAGCATCAGGAGGATTTCTCCCCGCTGGTAATGGCCGTTGAAGTCGCGCGGATGGCGCGACAGCAGTTCGTCCGCCATGGAGAGCGCCTTGTGCAGGTCGCCTTTTCTTGAAGCATGGGAAACGTCGTACCAGTCATACTCCTTCGAGGCGGCTTCGGAGTGGCTTTTGAGCGTCTGGTTCAGGTAGCGGCTGGCCAGAAACGGGAAGGCGATCATGACCAGGACGAACGGAAGCGTGCTCCAAAGGCTCCACCGGATGATTTTCCTCTGAAGATCGGTCCACGCTTCAATCTTCTTGAGCGTGGCGAGGATTTCGTCGGAGCGATCAGGCATGGCCCATCAGGGAGGAGGGGGAGAAGGTTCGTTGGGAGGGAGACTTCCTCCATGGTCTGCAAATCGGCGGGAATGTCAATGATCAACGGCGCGATAAAGGTTTCCCGCAGCGTCGTTTTGCGATATGGAATGGCGGCAACTTTTTTTCCAATGGAGCCGATGTTTGAACGTTGCTGGGCTGAGATCGACCTCGACGCGTTGCGGCACAATGTCGCGGCGATTCGCGCGGCGCTGGCGCCGGGGACCGGGCTGACGGCGGTCCTCAAGGCAAACGCCTACGGGCATGGCCTCGCGCCGGTGGCGGAGGCGTTGCACGACCGCGTGGAAGCGTTTGCCGTGGCGAGCGTGGCCGAGGCATTGACCCTGCGCGGCGCGGTGCCGGAGGCTCCGGTGATGATTCTCGGGCCGGTCCTGCCGGAGGAGCGGGAATGGGTCGTCGCCCACGGTTTTTACCCGATGATCTCTTCTCAGGAGGAGGCGGCGGCGTTTGCGGCGCTTGTCCCGGAGGGGGAGGAACCGCTGGATGTCCACCTGGCGGTCGATACCGGCATGGGGCGGATCGGCGTCTGGAAAACGGGCGCGGTCGCCGTGGCGGAAGCGATCGCCGCAATGCCGCAACTCCGTCTCGCCGGGGTTTCGACCCACCTGCCGGTGGCCGACGACGACCCGGAGCGGACGCAGGAGCAACTCGCCCGCTGGCGTCACCTGATCGCCGAAATGGAAGCCGCCGGGGTGAAGCCGCCGATGGTTCACGCCCTCAACAGCGCCGGGGTGATACGCTACGGGCTGGGGGAGGGGGAGGAGTCGAACGGAAACCTCGTCCGCACCGGATTGATGCTTTACGGAATCGCGCCGGTGCCGGAGTTCCAGCCGCAACTCGAACCGGTCCTGACCTGGAAGACCCGGGTGAGCCTCGTGCGCAAGATCCCGCAAGGGCGCTCCATCAGCTACGGGCGGACGTTCATCGCCCCGAGCCCGATGAAGGTGGCGACCCTTGCCGCCGGGTATGGCGACGGCTATTTCCGGCACCTTTCCAACGTCGGGGCCGCTGTGTTGATCGGGGGGAAACGCTGCCCGGTGCTCGGGCGGGTGACGATGGACCAGACGGTTGTCGACGTGAGCCATTTGCCGGAGGTCGCGGTCGGCGACGAAGTGGTCCTCATCGGCCGCCAGGGGGAGGAGCGGCTGCTGGCGACGGAGGTCGCCGCCTGGGCGGGGACGATCGCGTGGGAACTGTTCACGGCGATCACCGGCCGGGTGCGCCGGGTCTATCTCAACGGCTGACGCAACCCGCTGGCATTTTGCGGCGGGATCGGCTATATCAGAAAAGACCATCCCTTCTCATGTTCCAGATCGTCTTCAACGAAATCAGCGCGGCGGAAATGGCGGCTTTGCCGATCGAACTGCAACTCGACCTTCTGGAGCAGTTCCAGATCCTCCCGGAGGAACTCGACGCGCTCGACCCCGAACGGTTCGGGAAGATCGTGCGCGACGGCTCGACCCTCTACCGTTACCGGGCGGGGGATCACCGCATCTATTTTGAAAAGGGTGAGGAAGGGGTGACGATCCACCGGGTGCTCCACAAGAACACGATCCGCGATTTCCTGTTTCGCACCAAGCTGCCGATGGTGGAGGAAGACCGCACGCTGGCCGGGCGGCCCGGGTTCTGGCAACTGATCGAGGAGGGCGAGCGCTCGCGCGCGGTGAAGTCGTCATGACGCGCAGGCAGTGGTTCTGGATCGTTCTGGGAGTGGTGGCGGCCCATGCCGGGTTGTTCTGGCTGGTCGCCGGGACCAACTCGCTGCCGAAGGTGACCCCCATTCCCCGGCCGACCTTCGTAGCGAAGGAGGCGAAATGGACTGACGAAGTGACCGGCGACCCGATGGTTTACCGGGAGTTTACCGTCAGCACCCGGCTGGCCTTGCCCGATGTCCTGATGGAACGAAAGGAAGAACGATGAACCTCCCCTCTCTCAACGACGAAGAAGCGCGGATGGCGGCCTTTCCGGTGGCGCGGAACAAGATTTTCCTGGCTCACGCGGCGGTGACGGCGTTGCCGCAGGTGGTCTCGCAGGCGGTCGCTGATTTTTCCCGGCGTGCGAGCGAGCGCGACCTCGACTTTGCGGAACTGACCCGCGACCTCCACCGGACCCGCTCGCTGGCTGCGCGGTGGATCGGGGCGCGTGCGGACGAAATCGCGCTGCTCGGGCCGACTTCGCTCGGATTGAGCCTTTTCGCGAACGGGCTGCCGTGGAAGGAGGGGGACGAGGTGGTCTGTTACCGCGACGACTACCCGGCCAACGTCTACCCGTGGCTCGACCTGCAACGCCTCGGCGTGGTGATCCGTTACCTGGAACCGAAGGAGCCGGGGGCGATCACGCCCGAACTGGTCGAGGCGGCGCTGACCCCGCGCACCCGGCTGGTGGCGCTCGCATCGGCCCATTTTTTGACCGGTTACCGGATTGATGTCGACGCGATCGGGCGGATGCTCGGGGAGCGGGGCGTCCTTTTTTCGCTCGATGCGATCCAGACGATCGGCGCGTTTTCGCTTTCGGTCGAGCATGTCGATTTCCTGAGCGCCGACGCGCACAAATGGATGCTCGGCCCGATGGCGATCGGGATCGTCTACGTAAAAAAGAAGCACTTCGGGCTGCTGCGGCCGACGCTCCTCGGCGCATGGAACGTCCTCTCGCCCGAGTTCATCACGCAGGAGGAGATCCGCTTCCCCGACAGCGCCATGCGGTACGAGCCGGGGGTGCTCAACGTCGCCGGGATCTACGGGATGCATGCCGGGCTCGAACTGCTCGAAACCTACGGCATCGGGAACGTCTCCGCACGGCTGCTCGCGCAGAAGGCGCACCTGGTCAACGCGCTCCGCCCGCTCGGGTTCGAAATTTACGGCCCGGTGGAGGGGCCCAACGCTTCCGGCGCGACCACCTTCGGCCATCCAAAGGCCGACATGAAGGCGCTCTTCGCCCATCTGGAGCAGCACGACGTGGTGGCTTCGTTGCGCGGCAACCGGCAAGGGCGGTTTTTCATCCGCCTGAGCCCGCATTTTTACAACACGACGGCGGAACTCGACCGGGTGGTCGAACTGCTTGAAGAGGGACTGGGAACGCTCTGATCGCGAGCCGGGGGCGGCCTCAGCCGAAGATCACGCCGTTTTCCTTTTGAGTGGTGGTCGCCCCGCCGAGCCAGCCCATCGGGATGATCTGACCGGGGAGATCGCGCTCCGGTTCGAGGATCCGCTCCTTGGCCATGGCAATCAGTTCGCGGCCGATCTGTTCGAACGGCTGCCGGGTCCGGGTAAGGTGCGGCAGCCCGCTCCTGTCGAGATTCAACCCGCTGCCGCCGACCACCGAGACCTCCTGCGGGCAGGCGATGCCGCGCCGCTCCAATTCCTCCAGGCAGCCGAGAGCCGTGAAATCGCCCCCGGTATAAATCGCGTCCGGGACGAATTTTTTCTCTTCGATGAAACGCCCCAGGGCGGCCATTCCCGTCGGCGCAAAGGCATCTTCGGCAAACTCCACATGGAAGGTGCGCGAGCGGTCTTCGCCATGATGGATACCCGCCATCAACCCGGCGATCCGAAGGTTTTCAGAGACCGTCTTGTGGGAGGGGCCGTTGGCGAGGAAAAGGATTCTCCTGCGCCCGTTTTCACGCAACGCCTTTCCGAGAAGCTTGCTTGTCGAGTGATAATCTGCGGAGACAAAATTCCTGGTGGCTCCGGGGTGGGGCGGGTTGAGAAACAGGGTTGAGAACGGGAGCTTTTCAGGTTGTTCGACCATCTCCGGCCAGTAGAAGCCGCCCGGGCAGACCAGCAGGATATCAAAATCGCACATTCTGCCCTCCAGCTCCGCCACGGGCGTTTCCCCGATCGGGTGGATGGTGATCGGCTCTCCGGTTTCGAGCCCCGCCATCATGATGCCTCCAAAGACACGGTAGTACCAGCTCTCTTCGGTTTTGGCCTTTGCCTGGGTGATGCTGCTCGACAGGTTGATGGCAATCCGCAAGTGACGCACCGCCTGCCTGCGGCCGGAGTGGGCGAGGAGGAACGAACCGTTGCCCACTTCGGTCCTGATCCGGCCTGCCGCCGTCAATTCCCGATAGACGGCGACCACGGTCGATACGCTGACCTGAAGATGCGCCGCCACCTCCCGCATGGAGGGAAGGCGGACTTCCTGACCGGAGCCCTCCTGGGGAAAGGCGCCTGATTCCAGAAAGCGCATCACCCGCTCGGAAGGGCGGAGGCTTCGTTTCATCGCACTGGAGGGCACTTTCATGGCGTCGATCATGGGCTTAACGGGATTTCAAAGGCGAGGGGAAACGGTAAGGATTCGAAAGTTATGTTAAAAAGTACGATAAAGTATTGACAGTAGACTGATTGAAAAATAATAATTCCGCAACATCAACGTTCGGAAAGTGTTTTGATATGAGCTTTTTTCCTTCCCCCCGCCGAAATCGGAGCCGCTGCCGGAAGAGCCGTCGCGGGACCGGGATGACCATGCTGGAGATGCTGATCTCCCTGGCGGTCATTGCCGCCCTGGCGATTCTGGCCTTCCCGGCGATTCAAAAGGCGAGGGCGGGGGCGCTGCGCACGGGATGCATGCAGAACCTGCGGACGATCGGCCTGGGGATCACCGGCTACGCGCAGGACCACCGGGGAAAGCTGCCCGGCCCGCAGTTTGAGATCATCGACATGAACCAGAAAGGGCACATGGTCTTTCGGCTGGCGCCCTATATGGAAGGGAGCGACCGCACCAGGACCTGGACCTGCCCTGCCAACCGGTGGATGGCGGACCGGAACCGGAGCATGGCGCAGCACAATGCCAGCTACCTTTCCCACTACCCCTGGTTCGGATACAAGCCGGCCGCCAAACCGGAGGATGAGGTTTTCGCCAAGACGCTTCAGGAGATCCGGCAGAACTATTCGCTGGAGCAGCAATGGCTCTTGAACGATGCCGATTTCTGGAACTACCCCAACGCTGCTGCCATTGGCGGCAGCTACGACCCGGTGCACGACGGAGGCAGGAATGTGCTCTTTCTCGACAGCCGGGTGGTCTGGGTGAAATCGAAGCGGGGAGTCCGCCCCTGAAAACAGAGAGATGGGAGATTGAGTTTATGACATGCAGATTAAAACCGGTTTTATTCAGCCTCGCCGCAGCGGCGTTCCTCTCCGGATCGACGGCCCCGGCCTCGCCGACGGCCCAGGTGACGATTGAGGATTTTGAGCAGGGCATCTCACCATGGAAACATTCAGAGAACGGTCTGTTTGCGGAGAGCGACAAGGTGCACGAAGGGATGCAGGCCGCCCGCTTTGCGCTGGATGAGGGTAGCTATGCCGAACGCGTGATCGACTTTACCGACTGGTCGGCGCAGGGAGGGCTCTCCTTCTGGATGTATTCCCCCGCTCCGACCGATGCCGTCATCGGTCTGGTGCTTACCTCCCACAACCCGGACTCGGAAGGCTGGGTCTATTTCTACCGCGAGATTTCGATCGACTGGAGCGGCTGGAAGAACTTTTTTCTCCGCAAGGACGATTTTCGCGGCGCCCGCTCCCCTTCCTGGAGCGACATTCGCCGGGTCCGCTTTTCGGTGACCGACTGGAAATGGGTCGTCCCTTCACCGGGCGACGCCGTGGTCATTGACGATCTGCGCCTTCTTCCGAAAGAGACTGCGGCAAAGGAGGAAACGAAGTGAAACGCACTTCCATTTTTCTGTTTCTGTTGGTCCTGTTTTCAGGGCAGTCGGGTTTTTCAAGCCTGTTGGAGAATGGCGACTTTGAACAGCCGGGCGTGACGCCGTGGCAGTCGCAGGGAACGCTTGAAACCGTGCGTGACGCCGATGTCGTCAAGGAGGGAAAGGCGAGCCTTCGTCTTGTCTCTGATGCGCAGACCCCGCGTGCATCCGCCTTGCAGAAGAGCGCGGCGTTAAAGCCCGGCGAGCGTTTCGAGCTGAAAGGGGAGGTCAGGACCCGCGATGCGGGACGTGCCTTGATTGAAATCACCTTTCTGGATCGTGAAGGGCGACCGCTGGAGGCGATCCAAAGCGGCGAAGCGGTCAGCGGGACGACCTTTGAGGAGACGTGGGTTGCGCTGATGCTGGAAGGGAGGGTGCCCGCCGGGGCGGCTGACGCGGCAGTGCGGCTCGTGGTGGAAAAAGGGGGCACAGCCTGGTTTGATGGCATCGAACTGCTTGGGAAGGACGAGAAGACAGCGCAGGAGCGCGTGGTGCGGCCGCCCTCGCTGAGAGAGGCCGACTTTACGGCGCTTGTCGGAACGACGGGTAGGGAAAAAGCCCCCGACCCCGCTCTCTGGACCTACCGGCAGAAGGAAGCTTACGGTGATGGCGGCGCTCTTCTGACGCTCGGGGGGAAGGGATTGCTCCGTTTGCGCCAGCATCTGCCGGAGGCGATGGCAGAGTTTCGCCTGGCCTTCAAGGGGAATCCCGATGGCGGCATCGGCTTTGGCTTTCGCTCCGGGTATGCGCGGCGGCCCCGTATTTCGCTATCGTTTGAAGGCAGGGCGGGGATGTTGTACCCGATCGTGGAGGATGAGGTCGGGCGGCGTTTGAGCTTTGATCCTGTCCCGGTCGATGATCAGGAGCATCACTATACATTTGTGCGGGAGAAGGGCGCTGCGATCATCCGCATGGACGGGAAGGAGATCGCCAGGGCGTCGCTGGAGGGGATGACCTTCGGCCCCGTCCCGGTCTCCGTCTATAACGAATCGCCCCGGGCCGGCGTGGTGATCGGGGCGGTGGCGGTTTCAATGACGCCGGAGGATCTTGGCAACCTCGCCGCGTTTCAACCGCCCATGCCGCAATTTCGCAAGGTGGCCTATCGGGAGACCAACCAGCTTCCGGCTGAGGCGGTGGCGGCGGCGCAAAACGGGCTGATCATCTATCAACGGCCGTTCATGGAGCATCTCTTTTCGAATTCGGTACCGCGAAAAGAAGAGCTGGCAGCGGTGTTGAGGGCGCGCGCCACTCCCGGCGAGCGCGAGCCGATCCTCGCGGGGGTTTATGCGACCGGGGCGGTTCCCGAGGTTTCGGTGCAGGTTGGCGAACTGACCGGGCCGGGCGGTGCGGTGATTCCGGCTTCGGCGGTCTCCGTGCAGGTGGTGCGCGAAATCCTGAAGCGGCACCTCTATAATGCAAGGTGGAGCCTTGATTATTCATCGTTGCCGATGGTTCTTGAGCCGTTTCGCCCCTTTGCGCTGGAGGCAAACCGTTCCAAGGGGGTGTTTCTCGACATTCATGTGCCGGAATCGGCCGCGCCGGGGATCTATAAGGGGACGGTCAGCTTCACGACACAGGAGGGAACGGTTTCCCGGCCGATGGAGGTCGAAGTCTATCCCTTCCGGCTGGTCAGGCCCTCGGAGATGTTCTTTGGAGCGTATGCGGGGATGTTGACCGAAACGCCCGAGGCTCCGGTGGAGTCTTACCTCAGGGAGATGGCTGAAAACGGATTTACGACCATTGGCTATGCAAGCCCGTGGGGACGAATCCGGCGGGAGGCCGGAGGTGGCGAAATCAAGGCCACCTTCATCCCGACCTATGAAAAGGTGATGAGCCATTACGAGGCTTACGGCTTTACGCGGCCGGTGATTCATTTGCAGGACCTTCCCCAATCCTTTGCCAATCGCGAGGCGGGGTGGGGTAAACCGGGTTACGACGAAGCGTATCTCGCCGGCGCGAAGGCGCTTCACGAAGAGCTTCTTTCGCGCAAGGGATGGCCGGAGGTTTATCTCCAGCCGGTGGATGAACCGGCATGGAGGAGCAAGGATGAAGAGAAGAAAAATGTTCATCTGCTCCGGCTTCTGAAGGAACAGGGGTTGTTCAAGACCGAGCAGGACGGCCCGCCGAACCATTACTTTATCCACGAAGCGGGACCGTATGCCGACATGTGGGTGGTCAACGGAGAGATACCTCCTCCTGAGGTGATCCGCAATGCCAGGGCGGAAGGCAAAAAGGTGTTGATCTATAACACCGATGTCGAGACATGGAGACCGGTGATCACACGGTACAGCGCCGGGTTTTTTCAGTGGAAATTCGATCTGGACGGCTGTTTGCAGTGGGAGTTTCAGAACCAGCGCGGAGCCGACTTTGCGCAAAGGGCTTACGACGAGATCAGCGAAGGCGGTATTGGCTATATGGCCCTGGTTTATCCGGCCTACGGAGACTCTCCCGGAGGTCCGACGCTTTCCCTCCGTGGGTTCAGAGAGGGAATTGATGATTACGCCTATCTTTTGACGTTGCGACACGCTCTTGATGCGGCCCGCGAAAAGAAGCCGCAAAAAGTGGCGGAGATCGAGGCAAAGCTGCAAGGGCTGATGGAGTCGCTCAAGCCTCTGCTGCGCCTGCGCAACCAGGGAGCCTGGAGCGCAAAGGGCGAGGACGGAGAGGGGGCCTATCTATCAGGTTCCTTTAATCTGGATAACGGCTGGTCGCTTGGTGATTACGACCGTTACCGGCACGAGGTCGCCCAATGGATCATCCAACTGGGAGATGACGAGTGATCTTTTCTTAAACCCCTGAAAACCATGAATAAAAAATCAGCCATTCCACCCTTCCTCGTGCAAAACAGATGCCCCGCCCGTTCCCTGGTGCTCACCGCCGGTATTCTCCTGACGGCATGCTGCCAGATGGCGACGGGCGCGGTCATTGATCTTTCAAAGCCTGTTTCTGAAAGCCTGACTCCCGATGGGATCTACTGGAACTTCGACGGCGGAACCCTTGGAGGATCGACGCCCGACCCGGTGAAGGACGAGAGCGGCAACGGGTATGATGGAATATTGGGAAAGGGGAGGGACGACCGGCCGATGCCGACTTATGGAAGCGGTAAATATGGAACAGCGATCTATCTCAACGGGAACTCCGGAACGCTGGCGGACCCCAGTATTCGCTGGAACGGGACAGGCACCGATGACAATACCAAACTTGTCTATACCGGGGCGGGCTTTACCGGAGGAGCCTGGATTAATTTCAGTTCCGTTTCCACAGGAACCCAGGATGTGATTATCTTTGAGCGCGGGATGTCGGTATTTGATCCGACGGTCGGAAATTTTTACTCTTTACAACTTTTCCGGGGCAGCGTCGGTACGTGGAGGCTTCGGCTTCGGGTTGGAAATAACACTTCAGTGCCGGTTTCCTTCTTGTCGGCCGAAACGACCAATGTTTTTGAATCCCTCGGGGCGTGGAATCACGTCGGGTTTACCTTTGATATCGGTTCAACGGAAAGTGTGCTTCAGTTCTGGCTGAACGGAGAGAAATTCGGCGACCCAATTTCGACGACCTTCAAGTTTGAAACGACCACAACGGGCCTTCAGCGGTCGTTCAGCGTGGGTGAGAGGACCTTGGCCGGCAACAGCAACTTCAACGGGTTCATTGATGACGTTTTTGTCACGGGCGGCGTTCATGCCTTTGCCATACCGGAGCCCGGGGTGGCGGCGCTCCTTCTTCCGCTGCTCGGGTGGATGGGGGTAAGGATGCGGCGGCGCGGTTTGAAGCACCCTTGATGGTTTCGCAGAAAGGACGGCTTCCGCATACCCTCCGGTTTTTCCCGGGGGGTATGTTTTTTTCATTAAGGAGGATCGACCCGGATCACCAGCCGACTTTTATTTCTTCGTCAGCCGGTAGAAGAGCCAGCTCCCCAGCGCGATGAAGATGACGTTGGGCGACCAGATCAGGTACTCCGGATAAAACGCAGGGTTGTTGCGGACGGTGTTGGCGAGGATGATGAAGAAGAAATAGACGAAGGCGACGATCAGCGAAAAGATGAACCCGATCGAGGTCTCCTTGCGGTGCGCGGTAATGGCGAGCGGCACGCCGACCAGCGCGAAGGCGATCGACGCGAGCGAAAACGAGAACCGCTTGCTCGCCTCGGTGCGGGCGGCGGAGATCTCCTTCTGGTCGTCGATGGCGAGGAGTTCCTCCAGGGTCTGCTGGCCTAGGCTGCGGCGGCGCTGGTTTTTTTCGTAAAGTTCCTGGAGCGAGATGGGGATGGTCCCCTCCTTCATGGTGATCCCCTGCCGGATGCGCCCGAGATCGCGCAGGGCGTCTTCATCGCGCTGTTCGTAGCGGGCGTCGATCAGGCGCATGAGCACCTGCTTGTTTTCCAGGTCGGTCGTCAACTGGCCCCGCTTGGCGTGGATGACGCTGACCGGGATGTTCTTGGAGCCGAGATCGTAGACGAGGATGTTGAAAAGCTCGGTCCCCTCCTTGCGTTCGACGTAGATCTTCTTGTCGGGAAATTCTTCGATGATCTGGTCGCTCCCGAACATGGCGATCGGGTTGCTGGTGGCGATCTCAAAGAGCGTCGCCTTCATCTTTTCCTGCGCGCGCGGGGCGACCTGGACGTTGATCCAGAGGCAGAGTCCCGTAAAGATGATCGCCAGCATGGCGACCGGCACGCAGAGCCGCGTGATGCTGACGCCGTTGGAACGGAGCGCGATCAACTCGTTTTCCGCCGACATTTTTCCGAAGATCAGCAGTACGGCGGTGAGAAACCCCCATGGAATGGTGAAGGTGAGCGAAAACGGCAGGATGTAGCCGATGAAGCTCAGGATGTACTCCGCCGGAACGTCGTGGTTGACCAGCAGGTCGAGCAGGCGCTGAAAGACGTTGCCCAGCACGAGGACAAGGCTCAGGACCGCGACCGCGAAGAACGAGGTAACCAAAAGCTCCTTGCCCAGGTAGCGGTCGATGATTTTCATGAAGCGAAATAAACGGAGGGCCAAACAAACGGGAAGCAGGGCCGGACGTCAAGGGAGGAGTTGCATCCGCCCGCCGTCCGGGTCCAATCGGAAGCCTTGAATTCACCCCGGCGCGGTCGACGCGGAGGCAAGGTGTGAATCCTAACGCATCCCGCTCTTGCTGCGGGCTTCGGCGATGGAGGAGCGGGTTTTCAGCAGCGAGGCGAGGTACGGGTCGGTGCGCGGCAGCGTCGGGGCGTTGAGGATGGCGGCGGGCGATTCCAGCCGGGAGAAAATGGCGTAGGCAATTTTACTGCGCGGGACGCTTTTTTCCCCGTAACCGTCGGGCTGGTTGCTCGACCAGAACCGGACCTGCTCGACCCCGCCCCGGGTTTCGCTCCCGAGATAGATGACCGAGTGCCCCCGTTCGCGCTGGCCGACTTCGCGCGTCCAGAAGATCTTCATGAAATCGCCGGGGCGGGCGAGTTCGAACCGGTCGAAGTTGCGCCCCAGTTTCAGTTCGTGGAAGAGCCGGGCGGTACCGGGGCCGTTGGCATTCCAGCGCCCCCAGACGCCGGTGCCGTCGGGTTGCCCCCGGACGAGCAGGGCGGAGAGGAGCGGCTCGGAAAGGGGAAGCCCCCCGGTCTCTTTCAGCCGCTGAAGGGTTTTGAGAAAAACAAGGTAGGTCGCCCCGGAGCAGTAGCTCGGCATGGCCGTTTGCGGCAGAACCCGCAGATGCCCCGCCTCCTCTTCGTGCCGGATGGCGGCGCGCAGGTTGCGCGAGGCTTCACTGGTGACGGCATACCCGCCGCCCCGGGGCATGTTGGCGATTTCGGAGAGGATGAGCGGGTTGAGGTCGTGGGCGTGCATCGTCGCAGGCAGGAGGGTGCAAAGCAGCATCAGCGTCGAAAGGAGAAGGCGTGGCATGAGGAGAAAAAAAAGTAAAATCGACACGCGATGGTGGCGCGCGGTAGTTTAGGCGCTCTTGAAAGAGGTGACAATCTATTCGGATGGCGCGTGCGAGGGGAATCCCGGCCCGGGAGGCTGGGCCGCCGTGTTGTTGTGGTGCGGGTTGAAAAAGGAACTCAGCGGCGCGGAACCGGCCACGACCAACAACCGGATGGAGTTGCTCGCGGCGGTGCGGAGTCTCGAAGCGTTAAAGGAACCGTGCAAGGTGGAGTTCTGGACCGACTCACAATACCTCCGGAACGGGATGACGCAATGGCTTCGCGGGTGGAAAGCCAACGGCTGGAAGACGCGCACCCGGCAGCCGGTCAAAAACGGCGATCTCTGGCGCGCGCTCGACGCGGCGCAAAGGGGGCACCAGCTCCAATGGCGCTGGGTAAAGGGGCACGCAGGCAACGCAGGCAACGAACGGTGCGACACCCTGGCGCGCGAGGCGATCGTGGAACTGCGCCGCCGCTACCGGCCCGACCAGTTGAAGGAGGCGCTGCACCGGTTCAAAAAGGCGGAGGAGCCCGAGCCGGCAGGATCTTTATTCTGACTTTTTATCCAAACCGCTCCACCCTCCAGAAACGTATCCCCGCTCGCACCGAACATCTTTCGCCATGAAACCACACCCGATGCTTTCCCACCGGTACACCTCCGTTGAAGAGAGGCCGGTTTACGTCAAGGAGCTTTTCGACCAGGGGGCGGAGCATTACGATCCGGTGGTCGGCTGGGGTTTTTTCGGTACGGGAAAGTTTTACCGTCGCGAAGCGTTGCGTCGCCACGGGCTCGAACCGGGGATGGCGTTGCTCGACGTTGCTTCGGGGACCGGCCTGGTCGCCGTCGCGGCAAAGGAGGTGCTCGGGTCCGACGAGGCAATCACCTGCGTCGAGCCGAGCGATGGGATGATCGCTGTCGCACGCCGCAAGCTCAACGCCCGTTTCGTCAAGAGCCGCGCGGAGACGATGCCGCTCGATGACGGGGCTTACGACTTTCTGACCGTCGGGTACGCCGTCCGCCATTTTGAAGATCTCGAGACCACCTTCCGGGAGTTTAACCGCGTCTTGAGATCGGGCGGCAAGGTGCTGATTCTGGAAGCGACGCGACCCGAAAGCCGGTGGGGTTCCTTCCTGTTCCGGCTCTATTTTGGCCGGATTTACCCTTTTTTTACCCGGTTTTTGACGCGGAGTGAAAAAGCCGAGGAGATGATGGTCTATTTCTGGGAAACGATGGACGGCTGCGTCCGCCCGACGGAGCTGATGGGGGCTTTGCGCGAGGCGGGGTTTGTTTCGGTCGGGCGTCGGCCCGTGGCCGGGTTTTTCAGTGAGTACACGGCGGTGAAACCGTAGCCGGTCCCGGGAAAGCGAGGATTGACGAAGGCGGTTTTCAAATGGCACGGTGGGGGCTTCCTCCTGCCAGGCTATGAAAAAACCTCCTTCTTTCCTGAGTACCCTCTTATTGGCGGCAACGGTGTTGATGATGAACGGGTGTGCCCACCCGCGGGGAAAGACCGTGGCGGGCCCGGCGGCTTCAGCCGGCGGCGTTGCGTCCAAGGCGAAAACCGCCAAAGTTGAAAAAGAACCTGCCGCCAGGCCGGAGCAGGGGAAGGTCATGGTGGGAAAAAGCTTCCGCGTCCGGACGACCGCCTACACCGGCACGAAAAACGCGATCGGCGGGCGTCTTTCGCACGGTTCGGTCACCAGCGCCGCTTCCGACTGGTCGCGTTTCCCCTTGGGAACCCGTTTCAGGATTCGCGAAACGGGCCGCATTTACGAGATTGATGACTACGGCTCCGCCCTGGTCGGGACGCACACGATCGACCTCGCCAAAACCGGAAAAAGCGGCGTCAACGCGTGGGGGGTGCGTTGGGTGAACATCGACATCATCAAGTGGGGCTCCCCCCGGCGCAGCCTCGAAGTCCTCACCCCCCGGGTCAAGTACCGCCACATCCGCCCGATGGTGACCGACCTCCGCGCGCAGACCGAAGGGGTTCCCAGCCAGTTCCACCGGATCGGGTTGTAGAGCATTTTCAATAAATCGCCCGGTAGTGAAGACTCACCGTCCGGTAAACATCGGGTGACTTCACCGCGCTGAAGTAGATCAGCTCGATGGCGCTCTGCCCCTTGGCCCATTGGTAGCTCACCAGCGTCTGGGTGACGTCGCCATCGACCGGCTCCTTGCTGCGGGCGATCAGTTTGCCGGGGCCGAACCGTTTTTCAATGCGGCCGCGGAGTTGCGCCAGAAAGGTGTTGTACTCCGTATCGCTCCACTGGTCGTTCTGGTACTGGAGTTCGACCTCTTCGAGCCCGCCGTTGCGGAAGTGGAAAAGGGTCCGTTTGAGATGGGTCTGGACCAGCCCTTCCACCGTCCAGACGACGCGGGAATTGACCTCGCGCCGTTCGACGATCTTCCCCTTGGCGTTGGTGATGAGGTGTTCCATCCGCTCCCGGGTCTCTCCCCAGTCGAGACCGAAGGGCGGGTCGATATCGACCGCCCGCACGGGGAGGGAGGTGATCAGGAGCGCCAGCCAGAAGAGGAGTTGCCAGACCCTCCGCCCGGGCGGCAACTTTTGAAACGTGACGCGCGGGCCGCCATGTTTCAAGAGTTGACCTCCTTTTCTGTGGGCAGGCGGGGCGGGCGCATCGCCTACGGCTGGGCCTTTCCTTTGGATGAGGAGACGGCCTTGAGATCGGCGTCGTAGACGGTGACCGGTCCCAGCGCCTGGAGCTGCGGGAGGACTTCCTCGGCCTTGCCGACGACCACGACGACGAGGTCCTTCGGGTCGATATACTTTTTGGCGAGGCGGGAGGCGACTTCCGGGGTGACGGTGGTGAGCCGGTTGGCGTATTCCTGCCAGTAATCCTCCGGGAGTCCGTAGAGGTCGATCTCCTGAACCCGTTCCGCGATGCGCCGGTCGCTTTCGAGGCTCATCAGGTAATTGCCCGCCAGGTAGGTGCGCTGGAGCTTGAGTTCCTCTTCGGGGATCGGTTCGTCGCGGAGGCGTTCGAGTTCATGGAAGATCTCCCTGGTGGCCGCAGCGGTGACTTCGTTGCGGACCTGCGCCATTGCCGAAAACGCGCCGCCGAGCTTGCGGGAGCCGAAGCCGGAGTACGAGCCATAGGTGTAGCCATGTTTCTCCCGGAGATTGGAAAAGAGGCGGCCCGAAAAACCGCCTCCCAGAACGGAGTTGACCACCTGCAGTTCCGGCAGGTCGGGGTTGTTGCGGGCGACGCCGACCCCGGCCACCATCAGTTCGCTCTGAACGGAAGCGGGGCGCTCAACCAGATGGAAGGAGATCCCCTTGATTTCCGGAAATTCGGGAAGCTGCGGCGGCTTGACCTCTCCCTTTTTCCACGATTGGAAGGCATCCGCCATCTCGCGGCCGATGGTGTCGGGATCGATATCGCCGACGATGACGAGGGTCGCATTGTTGGGGATGAAAATCTTCCGGTGAAAGGCGACGATCTGTTCCCGGGTCAGCGCGGAGACCGTTTCCGGCGTGGCATGTGCTCCGTACGGGTGGCCGCTGCCATAGAGGAGCTGGTTGCGCAGCAGCGCGGCCTGCGCGCCGGGGTTGGCCTTCTCGGCGATCAGATCGGAGATGGTGGTCCGCCGTTCCTTTTCAAGTTCCTCGGGAGAGAAGGCCGGGTCGAGGATCGCGCCGCTGAAGTAGCCGATCAACTCGTGCGCATCCCGGGAAAGGCCCGAGGCGACGACGGAGATCGAGTCGTCGCCGGCGGAAGCCTCGACCTGGGCTCCGAGGAAATCGGTCTTCTGCGCGAACGCTTCGGCGTTCAAGGCGGAGGTCCCCTTGTTGAGCAGGCTGGCGGTCATGGAGGCGAGCCCGGGCGAGTCGCCGTCGTAGAGCGCCCCGGCCTTGATCAGCATCCGGAAGGTGACGGTCGGCTGGCGCTGGTCGCGCAGGATGAAAAGGCGCAACCCGTTGTCGAGGTTTTTGGTGATCACCTCGGGCAGCACCACGGGCGGAAGCGGCCCGGCCTTGGGCGGCTGGGTCCGGTCGATCCCGTCGGTCGGTGAAGGTTGGGGTGCGGTCGGCTGGTCGCCGGGGGTGTCGGCAAAAGAGGTCGAGACGGTGGTCATACCAAGGGCAAGCAGGAGTAGAAGCGGTTTCATTTACTTGGCGGCGTTTTCCGAAGGCGCGGCAGGTTGCGCCACCGGGTAGTGAAGGAGGTTGACTTTCTGCGGGTCGAGGTACTTGCGGGCGACCTCCTGAACGGCTTCCCGGGTGACCCCTTCGATCCGCTCCAACTGGCGGTTGACCTTGCCGGTGTCGCCGAACATGACGTGAAAGTCCGCCAGCACCGATGCCCGGCGGGCCATCGTGCCGTAGGCGGAGGCAAGCTGGCTGATCTTCTGGTTTTTCGCCTTCTGCAACTCTTCGGCGGTGACCCCTTCGTCGCGGACCTTGGCGATCTCGGCCTCCACCAGCTTGTCGAGTTCCTCCAGCGACGAGTCAGGGTTGCCGACGACGAAAAGGCCGATCACCCCGCCGTTCTCGAGAAGGTACGGGAAGACGCTGACATCGTTCGCGGCTTCGGCCTTGCGGACGATTTCGTCGTACAGGCGTGAACTGCGGCCCGTGGCGAGGATGCCGGCGAGCATCTCCAGTGCCGGGGCGTCGTCGGAGGTTTCCTGCGGCCCGCGCCAGGCGTGGATGGTGGCCGGGAGCGGCGTGGTCGGCAGGGAGACGACCTTTTTCTCCGGCTGCTCCTGCGGCTGGAGGACGAAGTCAGGCCGTTCGATTTCCTTGCCGCGCGGGATCGGGCCGAAATACTCCTCGATCATCTTTTTGGTCGGCTCGATCTCGAAATCGCCCGCGATCACCAGCGTGGCATTGTTCGGGACGTAGTAGCGGCGGTAAAAATCGCGGAATTCGTCGATGGTCGCCTGGTCGATGTATTGCACGGAGCCGATCGGCGTCCAGGCATACGGGGTGCCCTTGAAAACGAGGGCGGCGAGGTTTTCGAAGACGGTGCCGTACGGGGCATTGTCAACGGAGCGGCGGCGCTCCTCCTTCACCACGCTGCGCTGGGTTTCGACGCCGGTCTCGTTGATCTGCGCGTGGAGCATCCGCTCGCTTTCGACCCAGAGGCCGAGGCCGAGCTGGTTGCTCGGGAGGTTGAAGTAGTAGTCGGTCCGGTCAAACGAAGTGGAGGCGTTGAGGTTCCCCCCGGCGGCGGAGATGAGCTTGTCGATCTGCCCGCGCGGGATGTTCTTGGACCCCTCGAACATCAGGTGTTCAAAGAAGTGGGCGAAACCGGTGCGGTCAGGGCGTTCGTTCTTGCTCCCGACGTGGTAGAGAACATAGGTCGCCACGACCGGCGTCGCCTTGTTCTGGTGAAGGATGACATGGAGCCCGTTGGGGAGATCGTATTCGACGAAGTGGATGACCGGCATGGCGATGCTGCTTTCTGCAACAGGGGTTGTGGTGGGTTGGGGCGACGGGGTCGGTTCCGCCGCGGAGAGGCTGGCCGTCGCCGCAACGGTGGCGGCCAGGTAAAGAAGACGGTGTTTCATAGGATCAGACGGGAAAAAAGAATCGCGCGTCGTGGGTGTTTTACGGTGGGAAGAGAAGTTTTTTCCGGACGTTATGTCAACGGCGGTTCGGAAGAGGAGGTGTCGGGAAGCGCTTCAGCCGGTGGTTCGGGAGGAGCATCCGCCAGTTCCTTCGCTTTTCTGGAGCGGTAGAGCTTCAGGCGGCGGCGCGCCTCCTCCAGCGGCAGCCCTTCGATGAAGTAGGCGGCGGACGCACGGCCCAGGGCGTAGGTCCCCGCTCCGGCGATGGTGCCCGAAATGGCGTTGCCCCAGCCGGGGAGGAGCTTGATGGCGGCCCGGGTCCCCTCCCGCAGGGCGAGCCCCGCGCCGATGTTGACCCCGAGGGCGGCGACAAAATCGCGCGCGGTCGCGAGGCTCCACGGGCGGCCGGAAACCTGGATGATCCCCGCCACCATGGCGACCTGGAGCGCGGTCAGGACCGGGAGGTCGGCAAACGGGATCGGCTGCGCCCCGATGGCGGCACAGACGGCGGTGGTCGAGCGGGTCAGGGCGGAGGCGATCTCGCGCTGGATCGCCTTTTCTCCCGTGACGCGGGCAAACTCCATCCGCGCTTCGTCGGGCAGGGCGCGGGCGATCGCCGTCAGGATCGCTTCCCGCTGGGTGATCGGGAGGATCGTGACGAGGCTCGCACTCAGGGCCGGGTCGGCATGGAGCGCGTCGGAGAGCGGGGCCGCCCGGTCTTCCTCGCAGACGGCGACCAGCGGCGCTGAGGAAGCATGGCGATCGCGGTCAAAACGGTGGAGTTTTTCCAGAAGCGCCTCTTCTTCCGGTGACGGTTCGGGGCCTTCGGCGAGGAAAACAAACAGGTCGGGAGCGGCGGTGGCGATCGCGTTGCGCGCGGTCTCCGCCTCCCCTCCGGTGGCGAAAACGAGCTGGAGCTTTCCCTGGTGGTCAAAGGTGGTCCACGGCGTGCCGTGGGAGGGCGGGAAGGGAGGAGCCGATTCGCCTTCCGGGGCGGGACCGAAGAAATGCTCGCGGGCAAACCGCTCGGCAGATCGCCCGACGACGACCAGCCGCGCCGCGCGCCGCTTCAGGAAGAGATCGCGCAGGGGTCGCCACTCTTTTTCGAGCGGCTTGCGGATCGGCGACGGAATGCGGTCGGCGAACTTGTCGAAATGGTCGAAGACGGAGGAGGTTTTGTTCATCGGTCCGGGTGGTGTCCTTTCCACCATACGTCGAAAACCTGACTTTGCTTCCTCTAAATGACCGTCAGCAGTTTTTCGACGTGTTCGGACGGTTTGACCTTGCGGAAGATCGCCTTGAGCTTGCCGTCGGCCCCGATGACGAAGGTGGAACGTTCCACGCCCATGTACTTTTTGCCGTACATGCTCTTTTCGACCCAGACGCCGTAGGCATGGGCGAGCGCCTTCTCCTCGTCGCTGATGAGCGGGAAGGGGAGGCCGTGTTTTTCGATGAATTTCCGGTGCGCCTCGGCCGGGTCGGGGCTGACGCCAAGAATGATCGCCATCTGCGAGAGGGCGTTCCACGCGTCGCGCACCGCGCATGCCTGCGTGGTGCAGCCGGGGGTGTCATCCTTCGGGTAAAAATAGAGGACGACGGTCTCGCCGCCGAATTCCTCCAGGGAAATCGGCGCGCCAACGCCATATTTTCCGCCCACGGCGGTCGAGGTAAACGGGGGAGCCGGGTCGCCAACTTTCAATTCACGTTCCATAAGCGAAGCGTTTTAGCAGGATCATCCGCCTTTTGCACCCTTTGAAAACGGTTTGATTTTTATAGGGGGGTCAGTCAACAAATCTTGACAAGCTTGTCAAGATTTGTTGACTGACCCCCGCCTGGCTATTTTTTGATTGGCAAAAAGCCGGGCGATCGTCTTGATTGGCGCGTTGGTTCGCAGTGAATCCAACGGAAGTGGGGACGACCCCACCGCTCCAACCCATTATTGCGGGGACGACCCCGGTTTTGCTCTGAAAAACCAACTCTGCCATGGCTTGGACTCTTCTTCTTCTGGCGGCCCTGTTCGAAATCGGCTGGGCCATTGGGCTTAAATATACGGACGGTTTCTCGAAACTCTGGCCGACGGTCGGCACGATCACGGCGATGGTCGTGAGCATGGGGCTGCTCGGGCTCTCGGTCCGCACCCTTCCCGTCGGGACGGCGTACGCGGTCTGGACCGGCATCGGCGCGGTCGGGACGGTGTTGATCGGCATCATGCTGCTGGGCGAATCGGCCTCGGCGGCGCGTCTGGTCTGCGTCTCGCTGATCCTTTGCGGCGTGATCGGGTTGAAAATCTTCAGCCCGGCGTGAGGCCCCTTTTTGTTAAAACAACGTGATGACAGGTTCCCTTAAAGTTCTGGTCGTGGATGACGAGCGGCTGGCGCGCGAGGAACTCAAAAGGCTCCTGCGGGCATTTCCGGAAATCGAGATCGTCGCCGAAGCGACCCACGGCGAGGAGGCGATCGCGACGATCCGCACCGCACGGCCCGATGCCGTTTTCCTCGACATCGCCATGCCGGGGGCGAACGGGCTCGACGTGGTGGCCGCGCTGGAGCCGCCGGTCCCCTCGGTGGTCTTCGTGACGGCGTACGACGAACACGCGATCCACGCCTTCGAGATCAACGCGATCGACTTTCTGGTCAAACCGGTCGATCCGGTCCGCCTTTCGGCTTCGGTCGGGCGGCTGCTGGAGCGGCACGGTGCAGCCCACGGAGAGGAGGGGGCGGGCCGGGAACGGCTCGGCGAGCACGACCGCGTCTTCCTGCGCGAGCGTGATCAATGCTGGTTCGTCCCGGTGAGCGATCTTTTCCTGCTGGAATCGGAAGGGAGCTACACCAAGGTCCATTTTCCCGACGGGACGGCGCTCCTCTACCGTTCGCTCTCCGATCTCGAAGCGCGGCTGCCCGCTTCGGCCTTTTTTCGGGTCAACCGGGCGCAGATCATCAACCTCCGCGCGATTGAATCGGTCGCCCCGTGGTTCAGCGGATCGCTCAAAGCCCGGCTGAACGGCGGGATCGAAGTTGAATTTTCACGCCGCGCGGCGCTGCTCTTCCGGGAGCGAATGAGTTTGTAGCGCGGGCCTTTCATCTTTGCCCATTGATGCTGTTGTGCCGCAGGCGTTCATCCGTTATGCGGGCTGGAGATGAATGCACCGTCTTTCCTCCCGGCTTCGGACTGCGGCCTCACAAAGGCGGGTTGCTTTGAGTCCATCTTCCACCGTGGCGAGTTGGGACGGTTGGCCCTGAAGGATGGAATGGGCAAAATGATCGACGGACTCCAGCCAACCCTTGTTCATCATATAGTTCAGGGATGGAGCATGGTGTTGCAGGTAATGATGGTGATCCGGAGAGGTTGACGCCCTTTTCCAAGCCTCGTAGTGAACTTTCCGGAGGGTCAGCATCATCTCTTCGCCGCCTTTTTCGAAAAGATAGCGATGGGTATGGTCGCGGTCGGGATGAGTGTGCCCCGCGAAGCGATAGATCGGCTGGAACCCTTCAAGGCCGAAGGTTCGCAGTTCAACATAGTCGCTTACGGTCAGGGAGCCGAGTTCCGTCATGACTTCGAGATGTTCTTTTGGCATGTCATAGGTGGCGTAACCGCTGGAGAGGATCGTGGCGACGCAGCCGTTGGCAAACTGTAGCAGCATCGCCTCGTCATCGTGTCTCGATGTCAGGCAATGAAGAGTGACAATTTCGGATTCCGTCAAGAAACGGAGTAGATCAAAAATGTGGCAGACTTCGTGAAGTACACGGCTACCGGGGGAGAGCCCGCTGGCCTTTCCCCAAATGTGAAAGGCATCGGCGATGCGGTAGTGGAGATTGTAAGCGCCGCCGCTGGCGCGCAGGATCTTTCGGGCAAGCTGGTAGGCGGGAGCCATCCGCCGGTTGAAGGCGACGGCGAGTTCCCTACCCGTTGCGGCCTTGGCGGCCTGCACTTTGCGGCATTCCTCTTCTGTATCGGCCAGCGGCTTTTCGACGTAGACATGTTTTCCCGCGTTTAGGGCTTCGATGACAAGGTGGGCATGGGATTCCGGGCGCGTGGCGACCAGAACGGCTTCTATCCCGGGATCTGCGAGAACTTCCTCGAAGGAGCAGGTTGCCGAACGGATGCCGTAGCGCTCGCTGACCGCCTTGAGCAGGTCGGGCTGAAGATCGCAGATCGTCTTGAGGTGAATGTGCGGAGCACGTTGCAGGTTGGGCAGATGTTGGCTTTGGCTGATGCCTCCGACGCCGACCAGGGCAAAGGTCAGTTGATCAGATCTATTCATGGAGTGGGTTCAATGGTATTGATACCTAGGAGGGCGATCGGCGTTGGTTCGCTGGTGCAGACGAGGCTGATCTCGCTGATCCGTTCCCGGGGATGCGGGTTTTTCCAGGTCAATACCCAGGCTGCCGGCGCAATGCGAGCCCCCTTCATCGGCACACCGGTAAAAAACGTCGGGCTTCCTCCCATGATGCGTGCCACCATCGGGGCATTGAAGAAGTGAATGTTATAGCCAAGCACGATCGGGACCGACTCAACCGTGCCATTTTCAAACCGGACGCGGTAGGAGCCGATCTCCAGTCCATGGGGGTTCCGGTTGGTGCTGCGGAAGGCGTGGTAGAGTTCCGGCAGCTTTTTTTCCTCCACCGCAGTGGTATGAAGGAACGAGATGCCGTCGGCTCTCCTGTTGACCGGCACGGTGACCGGGGCATTGGGAAATGTGGCGATCGGCACCCGATCGGGGTTGGTGCGAAAGCGGTACGGTGGTTCTCCGATGGTGTCCGCTGTGAATCCGGCGAGGGCTGCTTTGAGCAGCGGAGGTGCGGGCGAACCGATGTCGGGCGTCAGCGGGTTGGGCTGGAGACCCGTACGCCCAAGGCGGGGAGGTGACTGCACCCGCATCCAGTGTCGGCCTTCGTTTTCAATCACGTGGTTGGCGCCTTGGGCCAGGGCACGAGGGTGCCAGAGCAGCAGGGCATTGAGGTGCAGCGCGGCGGAAGTGTACTTGACGTGGGTATGATAGTTATAGTGGGCAAAGCTGCTCCAGGGCCACGGGACGAAGAGGGCGAGACCAAGGCCGTCGTAATCCTGCCACCAGCCCAGGGAACGGTCGGCACGTTGGGGATCGAAGCTGGTGGTGACTTTCCAGACTTCTTCAAATCCGAGTTTCCGGTAGACGGACGGGTGGTTTTCGATGCCCCGGTCGGTCCAGGTATGAAAGATGATGTCGCGGGGGAGATCCTTGAGAAGCCTCGCTGCTTCCAGCGGCGGGCCGCCGTTCCATTTCGGCGAGAGCATGTCATCGAACATGACCATTCTGACATTCCTTGAGGAAAGGTGGGCATGAAGTTGCTTCCATTGATCCAGCAGAAGCGCACGGCGCTTTTCGGCGGAAGGGCCTTCGGGTGTCCAGTTTGGCCGGTATTCGTCGCCGCCGATGTGGAAATAGCGCGGTCGAAAAATTTCGAGCAGTTCATCATAACAGGCGAGAAGGGTAGGGATTACGCCGGGTTGGGTGAGATCGAACGTTCCGCGACCTCCTTTTTCGCCAAACCCGGGGTAGAAGTTGAGCATCCATTCGGCGTGCCCCGGGAACTCGCTGGCCGGGGCCGGCTCCACATAATGTCGCCGGGCGTAATCGACAATCTCCTGCAACTCCGCCCGGCTCCAGCCATGTCGGGCACGCAGACGGGGAGCCGCAGCGTAATGGTAGCCATTGCCCATCATCAGGAAGAGAAGGTTGTAACGTCCTCCGGCCACTTCTTTGTAGAGATAGCGTTTGACCGCGTCAACGCTGGTGGGAATGTCGTAACGGGAGGCATTGAGATAGTAGTAGAGAATCCGCTTCGGGGTTTGCGGCCAGTCGTCGCACTGAACATGGCGGATGTGCGGAACGTCGAAGTCGCGGCTGGATTCTTCAATGAGATCAAGCAACGTTCGCACGCCATAGTACATGCCCCGGCCGCTTGAGGCACGGATCGCCACCCCGCCCGCATCGACCGTAAGGCGGTAACCCTCCTCCCGGATGCCCGCGTCGGCATCATAGAAAAGGGTGATCGGGAGACCGCCGGGCAGGTTTCCCGCTGCCGGCCAGCCGTAACGTCGGCTGATTTCCTCCCGAAGGTGATCAGCGGGAAACCGGTCGCCCTTTCCATGCTGTTTGATTTCGGTAATCTGTAGAAGCGAAAGGCTTTCGCTGCCGATCTCCAGTTTCTGTGGTTTCGGCCAGAGGATAATGTCATCCCATCGGGTTTGTGTCGGGTTGCTGGCGAGAAACTCCAGCAGGGCCACCTGGTTCCACCTGGTGTTACTTTCCCGGAAGTCAACGCGAAGGGCGCCGTTTTCTCCGATCTGGAACGGAACCACGGATGAACCGGGCGTGGTATGAAGCGAAGCGAGAAGCACGTCGCTGCGCTCATCGCTCACACGAAAGAGATGACCTCCCTTTTTTGTTTCTTCGTGTCTGGTCGCAGAGGCAGGGACCAGGAGAGAATAATGGTTGGCGGCTGTTTTGATCAGGCTGAAATCGTCGGGATCGGGCGTTTCGACAGTCGGTTTGAAGGCCAGGAGCGCGCTTTGGCTGTTGAGAAGATTGTTTGTTCCCGACAACCCTGCCCGCAAACCGATGTGGTGTTTGACCGGAAGATCGGGGACGACCACGTTGCGGACGATGTTCCAGCGCCAGAGAGAGGCGTCGTTCCAGTCGGGATCGAACCCGGCGAGGTCGATCTCCATTTCCACCGTCCACCCTTTCGGATTCACCCTGACGGCGCTTTTCCACGGGCCGTTCCAGGTGACGTCGCTGTTCCGATAGTCCTGCCGGACATTATCCGCATTCACGATGAGCTGCCAGGTGGATCGTTCTCCATTTTCAGATTGAAGGTAGACTTCCAGGCTGGAATCTTTCCAGATGTCGTGGTCGGGGAGGGTCTGTTGACGAACAGGGGCCGGTTCTCCGCCCAGCTTTGCACCGAGGTAAAGTCGTCCGCCCACACGTAGTGCCCGGACTTCCGTCGGGAAGGCTTCCTTTTTGAGCGGACCCGTGGAGACGGAGAGGGCTGGAAGAAGCGTGGCTTTGTGCCAGGCCGCTTCATCCGGTACGCCATCGAGTTGCGGAGCTTCGGCCGCCGGTGTCGGCACGACGATCGGACGTGAATGGAAGGTGAGCGGGATTTCCCTCTCTCCGTTGACCAGGAAGAGAGCGGCGAGGGAGAGATCGACGCTGTCGCTTCCGCGAAAATAGAGTTTCCGGACGTTGCCAAGGTTGAGCGGCGGGGTATTCTTCGCGAAATTGGGGAAACGGGTGAAGGTATGGATCTTCCATTTTCCACCGGTGGGGGGAAGGGGCGTGGAGTAGATATGGTTATCGACGTCGCAAAGGATGAGGGCGAGATCGCTGGAATGTTCTCCGGTCCGGTATTCAATCCTGAAGCCGATCGGACTTTCCTCCGGAGAAACCGCAAACTCCGGAGAGATGAGGTTGAACTTCCCTGCTGAAGAAGAGGTCAACCTGCCGATCCGGCCGCGGTCAGCGTCTTCTTCTGATTGGAAGCGGGCCTCTCCCCTGCCTCCTTGGGAATGATCCTTATAGATATTGATGCTCCAGGGGTCGGTGGCACCCTGTGTGCGAAAGTCAAAAAGAGGCAGAAGGGGAGAGGGTCGGTCGGCGCGGCCGGAAGCGGAGAGGAGCGACCAGGCGAGGCAGATCAGGAGGAGGCGCAGAACGGGGTTCATCATGAGGTTTGTCGCAAAGGAGGTGACAGGTTTATTGCAGATGGCCATCCCGCCATTGGCGGCCGTCGGCCCAGGCTCGCCAGAGGATGGTCTCGCCCCAGCCGCTTCGGCCCGGGCCACTCTGGGTAACGCCGCCTTCCTTGGTGAGGATGTTCATCTCTCCGCGATGGCGCCAGGCGAGGCGCTCTTTGTTCCCAGCGTCGGAGTAGGAGAGATAGGTCTTGTTGCGGCGACCGCCGAGGACAGGCCACATGACGTGATCGCGATCCGTTCCCGTCGGGGCCGCCCATTCCTCCAGCAGCAAGGCTTGCGGTCCATTGGAAAGCGTGTTGTTGGCAAAGGCCGGATCGCTGACATAGAGGTTCATGGAGTAACCCCGCAGGGCGCTCATCGGAAACGCAGGGTGTTTGATCCCCGACGGGCAGACAAAAACGGCGGGGGTGAGTTTTTCCCGGTCGTAACCGACATAGGGCGAGATCAACCACGGCCAGGCGGCGGCCGGTTCATTGCTGGCGGGGTAAACCGGAAATTTTCCCCCATGTTCACCAAAATAGGCAAGGAAACCGGCTCCCAGTTGTCGGAGGTTTGACAGGCACCGGGTGCTTCTGCCCGCCTCAAGGATGCGGGAACCCACCGGCAGGAGCAGGATGGCCACCGTGGCGACAACGGCAATGGCGACCAGCAGTTCTGCCAGGCTCCAACCGATGCTGGAAGGTCGCCGCATCATGAACCCTTTCGTCCGATCAGAAGCCAGACAGCCGGTCCCAACAGAAGAAGGGCCACCGAAGCCGGTTCCGGGATGGGCTGGGCGTTGAATTGAAAATTGTCCATATAGAAGCCTTTTCCTGCGGTGCTGATCGAGGCGCCTGAGAACGTCACCCGAACGTAGGCCGCAGGCTGGTCGTCGAGCCCGTCAAAAATGGGTAGGGAGAAGGCGGTCCATTCCGTGGCCATCGCTGCATGGGTGTCAATCGGCTGCCAGTTGATACCATCGACGCTATAGTCCCATTGCAGTTGAGTATAGGCGTTGTTGTTTTGTCTCCTAAAGGCATAGCTGATGCCCAACTCCTGATAACCGCTCATGTCAAAAGCGAAGACGGCATGGAAGCCGTTGCTGTTGACTCCGCCGTTTTCAACCTGGGGCATACGGAAGGTGACGGCGCCGTAGCCCGTGGTTACGGTTGAGAACGGGGTTCCCGCCGTATTGATGGTGGTGCCGGGCAGGCTGCTGAGTTGAGCGTAGACACTGTCGCTTTGCGGGTCCCAGGCGGAGGAGCCTTGGCTGCCATCCATGAAGAGCATGCCATCGCCGAAGTTGGCCGCGTAAGTCTGGAGGACTGAGCCGGAAGGATGGATCGGGACTCCGGTCTGGAAGTCGAATCCGAGAAGAAGGGCGGCATGCGCGGTTCCCGGCAAAGGCGGCCGGATGATTGAGAATAGCGCCACAACAAGGGCAAGGACTTTCCGGTTCATAAGGAGAAAAAGGGGTGGTTTTTAAGATCGGCGGGGAAGGCGTTGCAGGAATTAACTACCCGGGTAGTTTAGAAAATGCAGCAAAGGTGTCAACTCTTTTTTGAAGGTTGGAACACCCCCCGAAAAAACGTAGGCTTTCAGGAACGCCTTTCCTGATGTCAACCCGCTCCCCGATTTCGCCCAAGCCGCGTCGTATTACCCGCAAAGAAGTGGCCCGGCTCGCCGGTGTATCCACTACGACGGTCACGCATGTCTTGCAGGGGAACCCGAAAACCGGAGTCAGCCCGGCCACCCGGGAGAAAATTCTCCGGATCGTGGCCGATACGGGCTACTCCCCTCATGTGATCGCCTCGGCGCTTGACCAACGCTCCCTCAAACACCTGGCGCTGGTGCTGGGGCCTTCGGAGACGCTCGACGCGGAGCGGATTTCCCTGCTGCTGGCGGCATGCAGGGAGGCCACCCAGAAAGCCGGGTATTATTTCATGACGCATGAAGTCGGCCAACGCAACGTAGCGGATGCCGGGCGGCAGGCGCTCGAGTTATTCCGGTCGGGCCGGGCCGATGGTCTGCTGGTGTACAAGCCTGACTTTCTCAACGTCGGCGCGGAGTTTCTCCATCGTCACCAGGTCCCGATGGTCATGGTCGAGAGTATTCAGCCGGTTGAATTAAAGGACCTGGCGTGTGTGACAACGGATCACGTTCTTGGAGGCAGGTTGGCTGCCGGGCATCTTCTTTCGCTGGGACATCGGAAGATCGGTGTGCTCACTTCGAAGCTGGAAAGTTTTGAAGCGGACAAACGGCCGTGGCCCGTGGAGGCGCATCTTGATGGCGTCAGGGAGCAGTTCGCGCGGCAGGGCATGGCACCGGAGAACTTCCGCGTGGTGGAAGGGGATATCCATGACCGGGAGAAGACGTTTGAAGCGCTCGCTTCATTGGAATCGTTTCGGCCGACGGCCCTGTTGGCGGGAGACGACCTGTTGGCCGTTTTGGCATTGACCTATTTTCAGCGCAGGGGGGTGCGTGTTCCCGGGGAGCTTTCCATCATCGGTTATGGAGACGCCCCATTTGTAAAGTTCACCGACCCGGCGTTGACGACCGTGCGTGTCCCGACCGGAGAGGTTGGGACGCTCGCCGTGAATCTGTTGCTCGATCTGATTGCAGGACAACCGACGACCCGCTTCAGGCACCGCTTTGAGCCGACCTTGGTGATCCGCGAGAGTACGGCGAAGGTTCAGTGAGGCAGGGTCGTTGGCATGGCCGGCTCACTCCGTTTCGGGAGCGTCCGGGATTTCCGGTGTACCTGCAGCGGCGGGAGAAGGTGCGGCTTCAGCTTCGGGGCTGGTTTCCGGAGAGGCTTCGGCTTCGGGCGTGGCTTCAGGAGCCGGGGTGCTTTCAGCGGCTGGCGTGGCGGCGGCTTCCGGGGTGGGAGACGCCGTCGCTTCCGGCGCGTCGGGTTCATCCTTGGCGGTGGTGCGCTGGAGCAGGCGGAGTTCGCGCATTGCTTCCCGTGCGGAAGCGGTGGCCTGGTGCTGGGCGACGACATCCTGATAGATCCGGGTCGCTTCTTCGGTCTTGCCCTGTTGGGCGAGGATGCGCCCCTGCGCCATCATGGAGAGCGGGGCGGTGTATTCGGAAGGAAAGCGCTCGGCGGTTTCGCGGTAGGTATTGAGCGCTTCGTCGAGGTCGCCCTTGACCTCGTACGTGGTGCCGAGGCTCAGCCACGCGGCGGGCAGGAGCGGGTATTTCGGCTGTTTTTCGATGAGCGCCTTGAGGGTCGCGATCGCTTCATCGTACTTGCCTGCTTCGCGCTGGAGGGCGGCGAGGCGCAACGCGGCATCCCCGGCGGCGATGGAGCCGGGGTATTGGTCGATCACGGAGTGAAACTGCTCCGCCGTGGTCGCTTCAGCGAAAAGCGCCTGCGAGGCGTGGGCCTGGGACTGGGCATGCCAGGCATAGGCGCCGTAGCCGAGAATGGCGATCACGAGCACCGCGCTGTAAGCGAGGATCTTGAATTTATGCTGTTCCCAGAATTCGTCGGGTTCAACGTTATCGTGATAGACAGGTTCAGTCGCCATAAAGGTCGCAAGGTTGCTGGAGGCTCAAAAAAAACTCAACTTCAAAAAACAGGGGGGCCGTGTGCAGTTTGCAGGGTGTAATGAAAAGCGGTGCAGGCAAAAAGCAACCTGGAAGGTTGCCAGCGGGGCAGCCGGGGGTAAGCGCGGGAGCGCGCCACCCCCGGGAAAACCGGAGAGAGGGAACTCGACCCTGAAAGGGTCGTAGCGAATCGTCTTGGGTGCGGTGCTTTTTCTGCGACCCCATTCGGGGTCGATGACGGGTGAATCTCGTGGTCCGGGGGTGTCGCTTCGCTTGGACCCCCGGCTGCCCCGCTGCCAACCCTTCGGGTTATTCCTTTGCAGAGGTCACTTTTAATCACATCGCCGCTTCGTGGGATCGTTTTTGAAATCCTTGAAGAAAAATCGCGAGTGGCGTAAAGTTTGAATATGACAAACTAATTTTTCAGAACATACGCAGTAGAAAAAACAGGCTACCTGAAACCTGGCAGTTCCAAAACCAGCCTGTGCTAATTCGCACTACCGCGCCCAGATCGGGCGCGGCTCTGTCGCATTATTAGCACGGGCCTGCCAGGGCCTCAGGTAGGATGCGCGGGGTCGCGCTCCTTTCTTTTTGCTCGCGTTCCCGAGCAAGAATGACTACTCACGAACCTCTCGAAGCTCTTCTCAGAAGATCGACCTGCTATGCCGGGATCGGCTCCCGGAATACCCCTGAAGCCATCCTGTTCCTGATCCGTTCCGTTGCCGCGGTTCTGGCTGATCGCGGTCTGGTGCTTCGAAGCGGAGGCTCCCCCGGCGCGGACACGGCTTTTGAGGCAGGATGCGACCGGAGCAGGGGCAGAAAGGAGGTTTTCCTCCCGTGGCAGGGCTTCAACCGAAACCCCTCCCCCCTTTTTGAACCAACGGAAGAGGCGGAAGAGGTTGCCGCGCTGGTCCACCCCCATTGGAGGGCTTGCAGGCCATCGTCACGAAAGTTGCACGCCCGGAACGTTCAGCAGGTCTACGGCCGGAACATGGACACTCCCGTTGATTTTGTCCTCTTCTGGGCGCGGGAGGAAAACGGGAAGGTGGAAGGCGGAACCGCCACCGCCGTTCATTTTGCACGGGAAATGAACATCCCCACCTTCAATTTGTGGGAATGCGCCACCCTGGAGCGCTGGAAGGGGATCTTCTGCCTCCACGGGCCGGGAAAAGCATCCTTCTGGAGCCGCTTTTTTATCCGTCGTTAGCGCCCTGTCAAAAGCCCCGAAGGGGCGGCCATCCCTCAGCCCAGGGCAACGCCCTGGGAACCGATAAGAAGAGGGAAAAACCGCCCTGAAGGGGCGGGACAGGGGCCCTTGGTGGTGAAATCTTCCGACAGTATTACGCCCCTTCAGGGCTGGATTTTCTTCTTCGTTGAAATACCCAGGGCGTTGCCCTGGGCTGAGGAATATTGCGCCTTTGGCGCATGGTGCTCTCTATCGGTCATGGCGAGAGAAGGACTTCATCATGCCGCAAATCAACCGACATGAACAGGCGCCTACAAATCGCGGCGGGCGACGATTTCGAACGATTGGCGGAGTTTGGCGATGCTTTTCTCCGGGGCGATCCCGCGCCACTGGCTCCCGGGGTAGAGGATGGTGGAGCGGCCGATGAGGGAGCCGGGCGAAAGGACGGAGTTGCAACCGATCTCGGCATGGTCGCCGATGATCGCGCCAAACTTCCGCAGGCCGGTCGGCAGGGGGCCGTTTTCGGTCAGGAGGGTGACTTCGCGGCGGTCGAGCCGGACGTTGGAGAGGATGACCCCCGCGCCGAGGTGCGCCTTGTGCCCCAGAATGCTGTCGCCGACGTAGTTGAAATGGGGCACCTGCGCTTCGTCGAAGATGATCGAGTTTTTGAATTCGCACGAGTTGCCGAGCACGCAGCCGTCGCCGACGATGACGTTTTCGCGGATGTAGCAGCCGGAACGGATCTCGCACCCTTCGCCGATCCAGGCGGGGCCCTTGATCATCGCGCCCTGCTCAATGACGGTCCCGCGCCCGACAAAGACGGCGTTGCTGACGAACGGCTTGCCGATGAGCCGGGCGTGGATCGCCGGTTTGAGCCGGAATTGCAGGTAGCTGCTGATCTGGCTCAAGGCGTCCCAGACGTTGACGGCGTTCTCAAAGAGCGCGCGGTGGTCGGTCCGGTCGAGGTCGAGGTAGTCGGCAGGGGCAAAGGAGGCGTTCATAAAGCTTTGCGGGAGAGTTTGGTTCCCTGCCGGGTATCCTTGAGGGTCCAGCCGAGCGCTTCGATCGCGTCGCGCAGCCGGTCGCTTTCGGCCCAGTTCTTACCGGCCCGGGCGGCGTCGCGTGCTTCGAGCAGGCGGCCAACCTCTTCGGGGATCGCTTCCGCCCCGTCGGACCCGAAGGCGAGCACGGAGTCGACCCGCTGCCACCAATCCAGGAGCGCGCGGGCGTCGGCGGGGGTCATCGTCTCCTGGTCGAGCAGGCGGTTGGATTCGCGTATGATGTCAAAAAAGTGGCCGAGTGCGCCGGAGATGTTGAGATCGTCGTCGAGCGCTTCCTCAAAGCGGGTCTGCGTGGCGAGCGGAAAATCGGGCGAGCCGACGGCGGCCTGCGCGGCGTTTTCGGTGAGCCGGGCGACCCAGGCGTCAATGCGGCCGAGCGCGCTCCTTGCGGCGGCGAGCCCCTCAAAGGTGAAGTTGAGCGGCAGCCGGTAGTTGACGCTCAATAGAGCGTAGCGGACTTCGCGCCCGGTCCACCCTTTTTCGAGCAGATCGCGCAGGGTGTAGAAGTTCCCGGCGGATTTCGACATCTTCTGCCCTTCGACCATCAGGTGTGCGCAATGGAGCCAGTAGCGGACAAATTGCAGCCCGGTGCAGCATTCGGACTGGGCGATCTCCGCCTCGTGGTGCGGGAAAATGTTGTCGACCCCGCCGCAATGGAGGTCGATCTCCGGCCCGAGCAGGCCGGTTGCCATGGCGCTGCATTCGATGTGCCAGCCGGGGCGGCCCTTCCCCCACGGGCTTTCCCAGGCGACATCGCCGTCGGCTTCGCTCCACGCTTTCCAGAGCGCGAAATCGCCGATGTGCTCCTTTTCGTACTCGTCGTTCCGGATGCGGCCGGTCGGGCGGAGTTCGTCGAGGTTGAGGTGGGCGAGCCGACCGTAGGCGGGAAAGGTTTTGAGCCGGAAGTAGACCGAGCCATCCTCCGCCTGGTAGGCGTGGTCGTGTTCGATCAGGTGGGCGATCATTTCGATCATCCGCGCGATGTTTTCCGGGTCGGTCGCGGCGGGGAAAGCGCCCGCCGGTTTGATCCGCAGCGCCTTGAGGTCGTCGAAAAACGCCTCCTTGTACTGCCGGGTGAAGGTATCGAGCGGCAGCCCGGCCTCGCGCGAGCCGCGGATGGTCTTGTCGTCCACGTCGGTCAGGTTCATGACCCGTTCGACCCGGTAGCCGCGCAGCTCGAGGTGGCGTTGCAGCAGGTCTTCGAAGAGGTAGGCGCGGAAGTTGCCGATGTGGGCGTGATTGTAGACGGTCGGTCCGCAGGTGTACATTTTCACCTGTCTGCCGTCGCGGTCAAGCGGCTGGAAGGTCTCCAGTTCGCGGGAATAGGTATTGAAAAAGCGGATCGCCATGAGGTTGTGAAGGCGCGGAGCGTAACGCAAAAACGGGGTTTCGCCCCACTTTTTTGTTACAAATCGCCCGGAATCGGTTCGGCGGTGCCTTCAAGCGGCGGGGCGGAGGGGGGAGCGGCGAGGCGTTCCTGAAGCCGGGCGGCGATCCGGCTGACCTGCTGGCGCAGCGGGCGTTCGAAGTAGAAGACCTCCTTTTTCCGGTCGCCGACGGTGTAGAGGACCAGGTTTTCGCTTAGGAAACGCGATTCATGGGCGGTTTTGCTTCCGTTGAGCAGGAGGGTCTGCGCCGTGCTGCCGAGCCACCCCTTGCTGACGAAGTGGAGCCGGTCGGGTTCGTCGCGAAGCGAAACGAGGTGGCCGGAGAGGTTGGCGCGGAGTTTTTTTGACCCGGCAGTGATGCACGGCAGCGCCCATTCGACGGCGAATTCGTGCGGATCGCTCTTGTTTTTGAGCGAATGGAGGAGCATGTCGGCATCGGCGGGAAGCGCGGTCGGCAGGGGGGCTTCGCTGGCGACATCGGCGGGCGATTTGAGCTTGCGCCACGCGAGCCACGCTTTCGTGCGGACGGAGCGGGCGATTTTTGGCCCGAAATAGAGGATGAAACCGACAAAGACGATCACCAGCCCGAGGGCGGCGATCGGGTGCAGGTGAACGAGCGCCAGCCCGCCGACGACGGCGACATCTTCCACGACGCTCAGGGCGATGTTGGAAAACGGTTCGGGCGAACTGTTGACGACCAGCCGCGCCCCGGCCTTGAGGCTGTGGGTGGAGAGGGCGACGCTTCCCGCGAGCAGCCCCATGATGACATCAAAAACCGGCGCGGCGGTGCCGAGCGCGGCAATGGCGAGAAACGCGCCGCCGACCGGGCGGATGATGCTGTGAACCAGGTCCCAGAGCGAATCGACCCACGGCACCTTGTCGGCGAAAAACTCCAGGAAGTAGAGGAGACCCGCAATGGCGATGATCGCCGGGTCGGCCAGGATGGCGAGCTGGCTGTACTGCGGAGCGAGGGCGATCCACTCCATCCGCACCGCCAACCCCGCGACGAAAACCGTCAGGTAAAGGTTGAGCCCCGCCAGCGCCCCCAGCCCGAGAGCGGTCCCCAGGAGTTGCAAGGTTTCCATGGTTGTTTTTTAGCGCGAAGCGGCCCGGAACGCAAGGCCGACGAGGAGGGGGTCAGTCAACAAATCTTGACAAACTGTCAAGATTTGTTGACTGACCCACCGGTTGACTCCCCACGCTATTCTTTCGGGCGCGGCTTGAGGACGCTTTCGAGATGGGCGATCCACGCCGCGTTGTCGGGGTGGTCGGGGTATTTCTTGATGAGCGCAAACATTTCGTTGATGGCGTGGTTGCGCTGGCCGAGGACGATCACCTCCTGCGCACGCGCCCAGAGGAGCGACGGCTTGGTGACGTACTGGTACTTTTCGATCTCAAAGGTGAGGCGGGAGTCGGCGGCGATCTTTTCCTCCAGCGCCATCCGGGTATCCCAGTACCGGAGCAGGCCGGGGTCCTTCGCTTTGCGCAGGACCGGGAGGATGGTCTTCTGGTAGATGCCGTCGACCTTCGAAGGGACCGGTTCCCACTCCTTGTCGCCGGAGATCAGCGGAGCCAGCCGCAGCCAGTTGGCGAACATGCCGTCGGTCACCGGTTTGCGCCACAGATCTTCGCGGGCGATGAGCAGGCGCAGTTCGGGGTCGGCTTCGACCTTCTGGACTTCCGCGCCATACGCGATCAGTTCCGGCACGAGTTGTTCCACCGGGGTGCCGAGCGCTTTTTTGAGCGTGATGGTGAGGTATTTGAGATGGAGCCGGACGGCATTCTGGCGTTCGGGGCTTTTGAGCTTGGCGGCTTCCTTCTTTTTCCATTCCTGGAAAAGGTGTCCCTGCTGGCTGCGTCCGATGAATTCCGTGGCCTGAACCGCTTTCTCGTAAAAATCAATCGCCGCGCTGTCGCTGGCTGACGCCGACTGGAGATCGCGCAGGATGCTGACGAAGTAGCTCTGGCTCATCGCGGTGTTCTTCTCGCGAAACTCCTGGAGCGAGCGGAGCATCGACCCGGTGTCGGGAGGGGGCGCATCCTGCTGCGCGACGGCGGGAAGGGTCAGGGCGGTGAGAAAAAGCGAAAGGAGCGAACGTCGGTTCATGGGTGCCGGAAAGGGGAAAAGCGGGGTCACGCGAAATCTACGCGCAAACGCGATTTCCGTAAAGAAATGGCTTGCTGAAAACACGCTTTTTTTCAGGGTTTCCCTGATCCCTTACGGAAGAATCTTCCAAGCTTCAATGGCCTTCGTTAAAAAGAGAGAGGTTGAAGCATGAAAATCGACACTGAAATCCGGCATGTCACCAAACCAGGTGCCAATCTGTTCGAAGAACTCCGCTTCTCTCCACGAGAGGCAAAAAGATTGGGCGAGGCTTCAAGGAAACAGATTCGGGAGGCGCCAGCTTTCCGCAAGCGGCAACGGGCTATTGATGAAAACAGGGCATCATGAAAACGAGTGATCATCGGGAGAATCAGCCGAAGGCTTATCCTCGAGTTTGGTCTTTTTTGGGAGGGAACCGAAGGATCCCGAAGGGATCCAAGCGGGGTAGCCGGGGGTAAGCGCAGAGCGCGCCACCCCCGGAAACATGGATGGAAAGAAACATCGACCCCGAGAGGGGTCGCAGAGGGCAACGCGCCTGATTTCTGCGACCGCTTTCAGGGTCGGTCTCCTCTCCCGCAACCTTTTCCCGGGGGTGTCGCTGCGCTTGGACCCCCGGCTACCCGGCTTGCAACCTTTCAGGTTGCCTCTTTTACAACCCGATTGCCGAATGGAAATCAGGCTTGCCGGCGATCGGCATGCGCTCCATCCGGAAGAGGTCGGCGGGGCGGTCGGGGTCGTTGGCGAGGTCTTCGGCGGAGGTGATGGCGAAGTCGGTCAGGTCGGGGCCGAAAAAGCACCCGGCGGAGGTGGCGACGGCGGGAAGCTTCTGGCGGTGGAGAATTTTGCCCTCCGGATTGAAGACGTAGAGGCCGTATTCCTTCGCAGCCCAGCGGACGGAGTAGAGATTCCCCTCCCGGTCGGAGGTGAGCCCGTCCGGGTAGCCGTCTTCCTCGCTTCCCTGAAAGAAGGGGGTCGGTTCGCCAAGTTGGCCGGTGGCCTGGTCGTACGGGAAGGCGAAAATGGTGCGCCGCGTGGAGCAGACCCAGTAGAGGAGCTTCAGGTCGGGCGAAAAAGTGATGCCGTTGGCAATGCCGGTGCCGGAGGCGACTTGGGTGACGGTCCCGTCGAGGTCGATCCGGAAGAGCCCGCCGGAGGTCGGTGTTGCGCCGATGGTCCCGGCGAAGACGCGCCCGTGCGGGTCGGCCAAAACGTCGTTGAACCGGGTGGAGCCGTCGTGGACGAACGGGACGATGACTTCCGGCTCGCCGCCGCCCGGTTGCAGGCGGGCGATGTCGTTCTGGCGGAAGAGGAGGAAGGAGCCGTCGCGCTGGAGGGTAAAACCGCCGATCGGTCCCGGGCCTTCGTGAAGGCGGCGGGGGGCTTGCGTGCTCCCCCACGAATGGGCGTAAAGGTGACCGGCGGGGATGTCGACCCAGTGGAGCGTATCGGTCCGGGCATCCCAGCGGGGGCATTCGCACAGTTTTGCGCCGACGTTGAGCCACGGGGTGGCGGAAGGGAAGGAGAGGGTGGTCATTTGGGAAAGCAGGGAGAGCATGAAGGCAATGCCGGGCAAAAGGCAAGGTTTCGTAGCGGGGGTTCGTGGCGGCTACAGCAGCCCCGGCCCGCGGCTGCGGTCGGGCGGGAGGTGGTGGAGATCGCTTGCGGAGACGATCGCCCAGTCGGTCTGGCGTTCGATCAGGCGCTGGATCTTCGGCTTTTCGGCTCCCTGGTGGAGCCGCAGGATGCGCACCTCGACTTCGGCATCCGCCTGGGTGGTGCGCCGGTAGTGGCGCAGGTACTCGACCCAGGTCGGCAAGCGGTAGCTCATCATCCAGGATTGCGGGTTTTGCATGTCGCGCATCAGAATCCAGTTCTGCGCCCCGTCGCGCAGGCGGATGCGGCGGCGTTCGTCCATCGCGGAGAGAAACTCCGGCACATCTTCGGGGCGGATGAGGTATTCGACATGGATGACGACCGGGCCGCTGGAAGGTTTGAGGTCGAGTTCGATCTTCGGAGCGGCCCACTTGGTGTGAAGCGGGTCGAGATTGAGCGAAGAGCGGGCCGGGATGTCGTAGAGGAGACCGATCGCCGCGCCCGCGATGAGGAGGGCGGCGGAGATCAGGAGCGCGTTCTGGGTGCCGTAGCGGTCGGCGAGATTTCCCCAGAGCCAGCTCCCGAGCGCCAGCCCGGCGTAGAGGGCGGTCAGGTAGATCGAAAGAACCCGGGCAAGGACCCAGCGCGGCGTCGAGAGCTGGACGGTGACATTGAAAAGCGAGAGCGCGGCGACCCAGCTTGCCCCGCCGAGGACGAGGCTCAGGTTGCTCAGCCAGAGGTCGCGGCTTAAAGCCAGCCCGGTGGCGCAGAGGGCAAAGGTGACGAACGTTCCCCGGGTGATCGTCTCGTTGGAAAAGGCCGAGCGCAACCGCCCGCTGATGAAGGCCCCGATCATCCCGCCGATCCCGAAAAAGCCGAGCAGGAAGCCGTAGGTCATCGGGCCGCCGTGAAGGAGATCGCGGGCGACCAGCGGCAGCAGCGCGAGGTTGGCGACGGCGGCGAGCCCGAAGAGGAGGCCGCGCATCATGATCTTGAGGATGTTGGGCGACATCGTGACGTAGCGGATGCCCGCCCACATCGCCCGCCCGATCTGTTCCCTCGGCAGTTCGCGGCGCGGCTGTTCGGGTCGCCAGCGCCAGAGGACGCCGATCATCCCGAGGTAGCTCGCCGCGTTGATGCTGAAGGCGGCGATGACTCCGCCGAGGGCGAGGATCATCCCGCCGAGCGCCGGGGCGACGCTGCGGCAGAGATTGAAGCTGACGTTGTTGAGAAGGACGGCGGAGGCGAGTTCGGTACGCGGCACCATGTTCCCGACCGAGGCCTGCCACGCGGGGATGTTGAGCGCCAGCCCGCACCCGACCAGAAAGGTAAAGGCGAGGAGCTGCCACGGGGTGATGGTCCCGAGAAAAGCGGAGAGGACCAGCAGCGCCGAGACGCTCAACATGAAAAGGTTGGCCACCAGCATGATGGTGCGCTGGTTGTGGTTATCGGAAAGCGCCCCGGAGAGAAGCGCGAAGAGCATGATCGGGAGCGTCGTCGAAGCCTGGACAAGCGCGACCATCTGGCTCGAGCTGGAGATGCTCGTCATCATCCACGAGGCCCCGGTCATCTGGATCAGGCCGCCGAAGCTGGTGACGAGGTTGGCGATCCAGACCCGGCGGTAGATGTTGTGTTTAAAAGGGGCGAATAACGAAGGGTGCGGTTCGGTGTCGCTCATGGAGGCAAAGGCCGCCCGCGGGCGTTTTCGCCGGAAGCAACCATGAGGGGGGACCGTACTGGAGAAACGCCGCGAGCTAAAGCATAAAGGAACCGGAAGGTGATCCATGCCGTCTGGCGCGGGAGCGTGTTGAAGGGCGGACCTCTGCGTCCGCCGCGGGGCCGTCCCTCCGGTTGAAGTCAGCTAGTGTCGTGTTAGGCTAGTTTATTGCAAAATTTCTCGATTTTCTCGAAGATTCGCTCAGGAGAAGCGGACCAGCAAAAAGGCACGGGATTTTGATTGTGAGCATCAATGTATCGCAAAATGGCATTTC
>DATMFV010000074.1:0-17423 GCA_035555975.1 Chthoniobacteraceae bacterium | reverse complement strand
TCGGGCGCTTTTCCGATTCTCCGGCGTTGCTCGTTGCGGTCGGTATCTTAGGATACCGCCCTTACTCGCGCCTTGGAGAATACGAAAAATCACCTCGAACTTTTTCAAGGAACTAACCTAACACGACACTACTGCGGCCAGCGCGAATTGCGGCAGCCGATCACGGCGATGAAAATGCCGATCACCACATGCGAGGCGAGCACCCAGAAGCAGAGGACGCCGGGGCTCAGGCTGGTCTGGGAGATCGACTGAACCACGTCATAAAACCGGGTTTCGCGCAAGGTTTGCAGGTAGCCGCTCCAGCCCCAATAGGCGGCGATGAACGGGCGGGTCATCCAGCCAAGCACGGTCGGCAGCGCCAGCACGGCCCCCGATAACGGGAGCTGGAAGCCGACGAAATAGATCGAGATCAGTGAAGCCTGTTCGGCGGTGCGCGCGAAGCTGGAGATCCCGAGGCAGAGCGCCGTCATCGCGGCGTTGACCATGAAAAGGACGGCAAACTGCGGGAGCGGGTCGCCGGGAAAACCGCAGATGGTCTTGACAAAAATCCCCATCCAGAGCGACTGGACCAGCACGAGCACGAGCAGGAAGGCGACCTTGCTCGCCACATACGCCCCGGGATGAAGCCCGCCGAATTTCTCCTTTTCGAAGATCAGCCGCTCGGAGGCGATCTCCCGCGCGCTGTTGCTGGAGGCGACCAGCGTCAGCAGAATCACCTGAAACATCACCAGCCCCGAGACGAGGGAACCGACCCGGCTCGCCTGCATGGCAAACTCGGCATTCTCCTTCATCGTTTCAACCAGGTTGCCGGGGAGGTGGAGCGAGAGATTCTGGATCTGCGGCAGCCCGTCGAGCGCAAAGAGGACGACCAGGCACGGAAAACCGGCGATCAGTGCCAACTGGAGCCAAAGCCCGGAGGTGTCGCGAAAGAAGAGCGTCCACCGCCGGAAAAGGAGGGTGAAGAACTGGGAGACCGGCGAGGGTGTGAACCGCCCTTCGCGCGGCGGTTCGGCGGGCGCGGCGTGTTCGGCGGGGTCTTCCGGCGGCTCCTTCCCCTCCTTGTCAGCCTTGGAGGCGGGAGCCGGTTCAGGGGCGTCGGCGGGCGGTTTCTTTTCCTCAAAGGGTGGCGGCGGTTCCACCTCGGGCATCCTGCTCGCCTCGAGTTCGCTCTTGTCCGGAAAGGAGAGGAGCGCCATGTCGGTCGGCTCCGGCTTCTTTTTTTCCCTCTGCGGGGCGCTCATTTCCAGGTACGCCTTGGAATGCTTGGCCCAGGAACGGTGCCACGCCGCCGGTTTTTGTTTGGCGAGCTGCGGGTAGAGTTCCCCCGGTTCGCAGACCTGGAAGTAATGGGTCAGGAGCGCGGGCGGACCGTGGTAGGCGAGCTGCCCCCCGCACAGGACCATGACGGTATCGTAAAGGGCGAGGTGGGTGAGCGAATGGGTGACGCTCAGTACGGTCCGTTTTCCCCCGGCGGTCAACGAACGCAAAAGGGTCACCATTTCGTCCTCGGCCTGCGGATCAAGCCCGCTGGTCACCTCGTCGCAAAGCAGGAGGGAAGGGGAGGTGAGCAACTCGAGCCCGAGCGCGAGCCGCCGCCGCTGTCCCCCGGAGAGGACGCGCACCTGCCGGTCGGCGATCTCATGCAGGCCGACCTGTTGAAGCGTCGCCTCCACCCGTTCGCGGCGTTCGCTGCGTGTCAACCCGCCGAGCCGGAGCCGGAGCGCCCCGGCGAGGTTCTCCTCTACGGTGAGCAACTCATACGCAATGGAAAACTGCGGGGTGTAGCCGATCTCGTACGGCTCGAAATCGCCGTCGGAGGCGAGGTCGCGCCCTTCCCAGCGCACGGAGCCAAAGGTCGGTTCCGCCAGCCCGGCGATCAGTTTGAGCAACGTGCTTTTACCGCAACCCGACGGCCCGACAATGGCGACGAAGTGCCCATTGGGAATGCGCGAGGTAATATCGCCCAGCAACACCGTTTCGGTCTCTTTGCCGGGAATCAGGAGGGAAAGGTCTTGAAGCTCAAGCACGGGGGGAAGCATCTCCTGAAACCGCCGGGAGAATCAAGCTTCACGCGCTCTTCTTTTTATGCCAGCTTCACCTTGCAAAATTCGATCGACCCCCGCCGCCGATTGCGCTTGCGCCCGCCGCCGATGCCTCTTTATTCTCCCTTCCTTCCTTTCCTGCTGGAGACCGTTTTTCCCTGCCTCGCACGGTGGGTGGAAACGAGCCCTGCGGCAGGGAAAACCCCCGCATCGGTCCTGCGTGACCGATTCTGACAACCTTTAGCATTGACCGACTTACCACCCGGAAAGCATCCTACTTAATACTCATGGCCAAAGTAAAACTGACGAACGTTTTTAAATTTTATAAGGGAGAAAAGGGCAAGGACGTAATGGCCGTGGAGGATTTCAACCTGGAAATCAACGACCGCGAGTTCGTCGTTTTCGTTGGACCCTCGGGATGCGGCAAGTCGACGACGCTGCGGATGGTGGCCGGTCTGGAGGAAATTTCCCGCGGGGAAATCTCGATCGACGGTCGCGTGGTCAACGACGTGCCGCCGAAGGACCGCGACATCGCAATGGTCTTCCAGAACTACGCGCTCTACCCGCACATGTCGGTTTACGACAACCTCGCCTTCGGCCTGAAGCTGCGAAAGTACCCGAAGGATGAGATCGACAAGCGGGTGCAGGACGCCGCGGCGATCCTCGGCATCGACTCCTACCTGGAACGCCGCCCCAAGGCGCTCTCCGGCGGCCAGCGCCAGCGCGTCGCGGTCGGGCGCGCCATCGTGCGTCACCCGAAGGTCTTCCTTTTTGACGAACCGCTCTCCAACCTCGACGCCAAGATGCGCGTCCAGATGCGGACGGAGATCATCAAGCTCCACCAGCGCCTCCAGGCGACGATGATCTACGTCACCCACGATCAGGTCGAAGCGATGACCATGGGCGACCGGATCGTCGTCATGAAGGACGGGGTCATCCAGCAGATCGACGCGCCGATGAAGCTCTACAACGAACCGGCCAACCTCTTTGTCGCCAGCTTCCTCGGCAGCCCGCCCATGAACTTCGTCCACGGGAAGCTCAGCGGGGAGCGCGACGGCATCCGCTTCCGCGAAAACGACGGCGGCTCCCTGGAACTCCTCTTTACCGACCGCCCGGAACTCGACGGCCACGTCGGGCGCGAAGTGGTCGTCGGCATCCGCGCGGAGGATATCGCATTCGTGCAGGGGGTCGACAAACCGAAGGGGGTCCGCTTCCAGGGGGTGGTCGACGTGATCGAGCCGATGGGGGCCGAAACCTTCTTCTACGTGCAGACCGGAGCCCACACCATCATCAGCCGCAGCGACGGCAACGCCGCCGACCAGACCGAAGCGGGGCACCGCCTTCAGTTCGAGATCGACATCAACCGGATTCATGTCTTTGACCCGGAGAGCACCAAGTCGATCTCCCGGCGCAACGGCTGATTTCGCCCGCACGCTTTTTTTCAACTGACAAGGGTGTTTCCATTTCAAGAAACACCCTTGTTTGTCACCGCAAACCGGGCGAGCTTTGCCGCGACGGGCGGGGAACCGGATTTCCGGGCAACCCCGTTGTTTTTTTGAAGAGACGCCATGAAGCAAGGCCACCACCAGACGCTCGCGATGATCATCGCGATCAGCCGCGGGATCGCCTACGACCTGCGGATGCGCCGCAGCGTCCTTTTTTTCGTTATCCTTGCGGCGATGCTGATGGCCTTCGGGGGCGCGGTCCTTTTCGACGCATGGTTGATGGAGCGCCCGCTCCTCTTTATCTTTTACTGGCTGGCGTGCGCCTGGCTGGTCGTCCTGTCGATTTTGATGGCGCTCTTCGACATGCTCCTTCTCCGCCGCGCCGCGTTGGAGGAGGAACGGCGTCTCAAGGCGGAAGTGTTTGGCACGGAAAAGGATGGGGAGCCGCGTGAGTGAGCCGACCGTGCTTCGCAGCCGCGAAGCGATGGAGGAGATCGAGCGGCAACTGCTCGCCCCCTATGCCCAGCACTCGCGCGATTCCCGGGGCCGTCTCCATCCTGAAACGCCCCACCCGTACCGGACGGAATACCAGCGCGACGGCGCGCGGATCATCCATTCGCAGGCGTTCCGCCGCCTTGAGTACAAGACGCAGGTTTTCCTGAGCGGCACCGGCGATCACCTCCGGACCCGCCTGACCCACACGATGGAGGTCGCCTCCATCGGCCGCTCCATCGCCCGTTCGCTCGGCCTCAACGAATACCTGACCGAAGCGATCACGCTCGCCCACGACCTGGGACACCCGCCGTTCGGCCATTCCGGGGAGAAGACGCTCGACGAACGGATGCGCGGGCACGGCGGTTTCGACCACAACGCGCAGAGCCTGAGGATCGTCGAGCGGATCGAGAAAAAGTACCCCCACGTCGACGGGCTTAACCTCACTTACGAGCTTCTGGAGGGATTGCAGAAACACCGCAAACTCTTTGACCCTCCTTTCTGGGACGGCGCGCCATTGCCCGAGGCCGAGGGGCGGCGGGAACGGGTGGAGCCCTACCCCTCGCCATCGCTGGAAGCGCAGATCGCCGACATCGCCGACGAGATCGCTTATTACAGTCACGACCTCGACGACGGGCTGGAGTTTCATCTGATCACCCCCGCGCAGTTGGAGGAGATCGACCTCTGGGTCGCCACGCGGGAGGAGATCCTCTCCCGTTACCCCGACCTCGAAGGGCGCGAACTTTTCGCCTACATCATCCGGAGCATGATCGACCGGACCGTGGAGGATGTCATCGGCGAAAGCCTCCGCCGGTTGCGGGCTGCGGGAGTCCGCACCGCCACCGATGTCCGCTACCACCCGGAGTGGCTGATCGCCTACAGCGCGCCGATGGCCGCTTCCAAGCGACGGCTCCGTCGGTTCCTCTACCAGCAGATCTACTTTCACCCCGACATCAGGGAAGTCAACGACCGCTGTTCGGCCCTGCTCCGCGAACTGTTCGACGCCTACCTGGAACACCCCGAATGGCTCGGCGAAACCTCCGCCCGGCGCATCCCCGAAGACGGCCTGCACCGGGTCGTCTGCGATTATCTCTCCGGTATGACCGACCGCTATCTCCTGGAGGAGTACGAGCGGCGGCTCGGACCCGTTTAAACCCGCTCCCGCTCCGCCGCAATCTGTGCAATCACCTGCGGGTAGAGCCGGTGTTCGGCCTCCTGAATGCGGGCATGGAGCGAGGCGACCGTATCGTCGGGGAGGATCGGCACTTCGCTCTGCGCGATGACCGGGCCGGTATCCATCCCGGCATCGACATAATGGACCGTGCAACCGGTCGTGTTGATCCCCGCGCCGAGCGCCTGTTCCCATGCCGCCAGCCCCGGGAACGCCGGGAGGAGCGAAGGGTGGATGTTGATGATCCGCTTGGGGAACGCGTCGAGCAGCGGCGCTTTGACCAGCCGCATGTACCCGGCCAGCACGACGAGGTCGACCCCGGCGGCCTGGAGCAACGCGGCCAGCAGTGCCTCGGTCTCCGGTTCGAGTTTCGCCCGGAAACGACCCGGCGGAAGGACCAGCGTCGGCAGCCCGCGGGCCTGTGCGAGTTCGAGAATCCCGGCCGTGGCAACGTCGGAGATCACCAGCGCGATCTCCGCATCAAGCGTCCCGTGGTCGATCGCGTCGGCAATCGCCTTGAAGTTCGATCCCTTTCCGGAGCCAAGCACGCCGAGCCGGAGCTTGCGACCGGCGGCCTTCCGCGCCGAAAGGATCGCCGTCGTCGAACGGCCGGGGACGAGCGGCAGGATGGAAACCGCAGCGCCGACTTTCTCCAGCGCCGCGCGTTCTTCCGCGTCGAGCGTCCCGGGCGTATAATCGCCCCCTTTGACGTAAAGGTGGGGCCGGACGGTTTCCACCAGCCGGGTCACCCGTTTTTCGGGAAAAATCGTCACATAATCGACACACTCCAGCGCGGCAAGAAGCTCGGTGCGTTCGTTTTCCGGCGTCAGCGGGCGGCCGGTTCCCTTGAGGGCGCGCACGGAAGCATCGCCGTTGACCGCGACAACCAGCGCATCCCCCAGCGCCCGCGCCTGCCGCAGGTAACGGAGGTGGCCGACGTGCAGGAGATCAAAGCAGCCGTTGGTAAAGACCAGTTTTTTGCCTTGGCCGTCGAGCTGTTGGCGGACTTCTGCGAGGGCGTCGGCGTCGAGGTATTTCGGAAAAGAAGCGGGAGCGTCGGGCATGTCGCCCTTCTTTTAAGCAAGGTTCGGCGGCGGCGACAATAAAGCATTTGTACTCCGGTGGGGAGATGCGATTACATTACAACATGTATGACCCACGCTTTGACCAGCTCGCGCACCTTCTGACCAGCTTTTCCACCCGTTTGGGCAAGGGCGACAAGGTGTTGATCGAGGCTTTTGACATTCCTCCGCAGATGACCATCGCCCTGGTGCGCGCGGCGCGGGCGCTCGGGGCGATCCCGCTCGTCCAGCTCCACCAGGCGCGGATCAGCCGGGAACTGGCGCTGGAAGCAAGCCAGGAACAGTACGACTTCATGGCCGAACACGAACTGGCCCGTATGCAGAAGGTCGACGCCTACATCGCCGTGCGCGGTTCGGACAACATCGCGGAAATGTCGGACGTTCCCGCCGAGCAGATGAAGCTGGTCAGCTCGACCCTGCGCCCGGTCATCGACTACCGCGTGAAAAAGACCCGCTGGTGCGTGCTCCGCTGGCCGACCTCCGCCATGGCGCAGCAGGCGGGAATGAGCACCGAGGCGTTCGAGGATTTTTACTTCAAGGTCTGCACGCTCGACTACTCGCGGATGGCCCCCGGCATGGCGGCACTGGTGGAGCGGATGGACGCCACCGACCTCGTTGAAATCAAGGGGCCGGGGACCGATCTGCGGTTTTCCATCAAGGGGATCGCCTCCATCGCCTGCGGCGGCGGGCACAACATCCCCGACGGCGAAGTCTTCACCGCGCCGGTCCGCGACTCGGTGCAGGGCGTCGTCTCCTACAACGCGCCGACCATCTACCAGGGGACGCCGTTCGACCAGCTCCGGCTCGTCTTCAAGGACGGGAAGATCGTCGAGGCAACCTCCAACAACACCCGGCGGTTGAACGAAATCCTCGATTCCGACGAAGGGGCGCGCTACATCGGCGAGTTCGCCATCGGCTTCAACCCGCACATTCTCCACCCGATGCGCGATATCCTCTTTGATGAAAAGATCGCCGGTTCATTTCACTTCACCCCCGGGCAATGCTATGAACAAACCGAAAACGGCAACCAGTCGCAGGTCCACTGGGACATGGTCTCCATCCAACGGGAGGATTACGGGGGCGGCACCATTTACTTCGACGGCGAACTGATCCGCAAGGACGGCCTGTTCGTACCGAAGGAGCTTCAGGCGCTCAACCCGGAAAACCTCCTCGCCGAGGGGTGATGTTTACCCCGCCCGGAGAATGCCCGGTCTGCGGTGAAGAGGTCGACGCCGGAGCGCATGCCTGCCCGCAATGCGGCGCGGACGACCGCTCCGGCTGGCGCGAGGTCGGGTTTGACGAAGAGGCAACCTTCGACCGCGAAGCCTTCCTTGCGGAAGAGTTCGGGATCGGCCGGAAACGGACCGGCCTCGCCTGGTACTGGTGGCTGGCGGCGGTGGTGACGCTTTTGAGTTTTCTCTGGATGGCGGTGATGCGATGAACCTTTGTCCACGGTTTTATCCTTCACTTCGCGGCGCGCCGGAGGTAAAGGGGGAAAGGACTCCCATGCAGGTCATTCTTTATTACAAATACGTTCCGATCGAAGACCCGGCGTCGTTTACCGCGGAACACCGGCAGCTTTGCGAACGGCTCGGGCTCAAAGGGCGCGTCCTGATCGCGGGCGAGGGGATCAACGGCACGCTGGTCGGAACCGACGGGGCGATTGAAGCTTACGTCGCCACCCTGCGGGCCGACCCGCGGTTTGCCGACCTGGAGGTCAAGAGGAGCGAAGGGGATGAAGAGGCGTTTCCAAAGCTCGTCGTCAAGCACCGGCCGGAAATCGTCACCCTCAAGGCGGGCATCCCGCTGGAGCCCGACCTCGACAACCACCTCACTCCCCGGCAATGGAAGGAGACGCTGGAGAAGGAGGAGGAAGTGGTCGTCCTCGACGTCCGCAACCGGTATGAGTCGGAAGTCGGCCGGTTTGAAAAGGCGATCGCCTGCGACATTGAAAACTTCCGCGATCTCCCCGGTTACCTCGACGAACTGGAGGCGTACAAGGAGCGCAAGGTGCTGATGTACTGCACGGGCGGCATCCGGTGCGAAAAGGCATCGGCGCTCTTCCGCGCGAAGGGATTCCGGGAGGTCTACCAGCTTCATGGCGGCATCGCCGCCTACCAGGCCGAGTTCGGCAACGAACACTGGCTGGGCGAATGCTTCGTCTTTGACCAGCGGATGACCGTGCGGCAGGAGGAGGGGCTCGTCCGCATCGGGCGCTGTGCCCATACCGGCGCGGTCACCTCCCGCTTTGTCAACTGCCTGCACGACCCGTGCCACCGTCTTTTTCTGCTCGCACCCGAGACCGAGGCGGAGAACCCGGACGCCCGGCTCTGCCCGGAATGTCTGGCCGGGGGCCTGACCTCGGAAACGGCAATTTTTGCCCCCGAAATAAAAGCGTGAAAAACTATTTCGATTCTGCCTATAAAAAAGGTTGCTGCTTTTACTACCTCTTTTAATCTAGCCCATCCATGAGATTTCCACTGCCGCTGACGCTCAAAATTGCAGGGTACATCATCAAGCACAAGCTGCGGGGTACGCCGAAGTTTGCCACCGTGCTTCAGTTGGAGCCGCTGCATACGTGTAATCTCACCTGCACCGGGTGCGGGCGCATCCGCGAATACTCCACCTCCCTCAAAGACGTGATGTCGCTGGAGGATTGCCTCGGGGCCGCCGCGGAAAGCGACGCGCCGATGATCTCCATCTGCGGCGGCGAACCGTTGATCTACCCGAAGATCGAGGAACTCGTCGAAGGGTTGCACGAGCAGAAGCGGATCGTCTACATCTGCACCAACGCGATGTTGATGCGCCGCAAAATGCGCGATTACCTCGCCAGGGAGACGCTTTACCGTCCGCAGGCCGTCAACGAAACTCTCGACCGGCTCCTCGAAGAGAAGCTGATCACCGAAAAGGAGGCGACGGAAATCCTCAAGGGTCCCAAAGACCCCGCCCGGCCGGTCATCAAGCCCTCCATGTGGATGTACTGGAACGTCCATCTCGACGGTCTGGAGCGGACGCATGACCTGATCGTCGAACGCGAAGGGGTCTTCCGCGAGTGCATCCTGGCGATCCGCATGGCGAAGATCCTCGGCTACCAGGTCGCGACCAACACCACCATCTACAAGGAAACGCAGATGGAGGAGGTCGAGGATATGTTCGCCTTCCTGGGAACCTTGAACGTCGACGGGCACACCATCTCCCCCGGTTACGACTACGACGCCGCCAAGAAGGACATGGCCAAGCGGCTCAACATCAATCCCGAAAACTTTTTCCTCACCCGCGAGGCGACCAAGAAGAAGTTTGTCGACATCCAGGAATGGGGGCGGCGTTATCCGTTCTTCGGAACGCCGATTTATCTCGAATTCCTCGCCGGCAAGCGCGACCTGACCTGTTCGGCCTGGGCGATCCCGACCCGCAACGTGCGAGGCTGGAAAGGCCCGTGCTACCTGATGACCGACGGCCACCACGGCAGCTACCAGAACCTGCTCAACGACACGGAGTGGGACCGCTACGGCTACGTCAACGGCGAAGCGCGCGATCCCCGGTGTGAAAATTGCATGGTCCACTGCGGGTACGAGCCTTCCGCCAGCCTCGGCCTCCAGGCCAAACCGGGCGACAACTGGAAGAATTTCTCCTTCAACTTCTCGCCAAAGCCCAAGCCCGACCCGCGAGGCCCGAGCATCAAGGCTTACAACGGCGTCAGCGACGGGAACGGCCACATTACAGGCCGCGACGCCCAGGCCGAAAAGCTGAAAGCCGGTTGATTTCCATGGAGGGCGGATCTCCGCGTCCGCCGCGGCGTTTGAGGTCGCCGTGAAAACACGGGTGTACCAAATCCAACGGCATCCCGGCGGTGCAGCCGGAGGTAAGCGCAAGGCGCGACATCCCCGGAACGAATCAGTGTAAAAGCCACCGACCCCGAAGGCGGTTGCAGAAAATGGCCCTCAATTCCAACGATTCCCGTTGGACGAAGGGGCCACTTCCCGGGAAAGCATCTTGGTCAACACCAGCTCCGTCCCCCGGCTTTTGGGCTGGTAGGCGACTTCGTCAAACGCCTGGTGGATCAGAAAAATCCCGAGCCCCCCGGGCTGGATTTCGTCAAGGGAACGGCCCTGCAACTTGGCCGCTTCGATCTGCCGGCCAAAATCGCGCAAGGTGAAGCGGAGCTGCTCCCGCCAGCACTCGCACGAGAGATGAATCGGCTTCTTGCCCGCGTTGCGATAGGCATGGCGGATGATGTTCGTACACGCCTCGTCGATCCCGAGGACCAGAAGCTCCGCTTCCTTGGCCGAAAGGGTCAGGTCACTCAAAAACCGGCGTACGAAAGCGCGTACACCGGCCAGGTCTTCCGGCTGACTTAAAAATTCGAGCGTTTGTTTCATGAGGGCGCTCGTGACCATTTTAACATCCTGATAATGGCACGATGTTTGACGTATTATCTGCGCTTTTTACGGGTTTGACCAGTCTCTTCGTTTGATCTGCCGGAGAAAGTCGTTTTTCAACGGAATTTCCGGCGGGACTCCCAGGTTTTTTGAGCGTTCTTCAAAAGCCTCTTTCCGGAAAGCCGCCCGCTTGCTAAGAAGAAAACACCATGAAAACAACCCGGGTTCCCGTTCGCCTTTAAAAAAAGCCATGAAACCTTACGATTTTCTGATTCGCAAAGCGCGTATTGTCGATGGAACCGGTGCTCCCTGGTACCTGGGGGATGTCGCCATCAAGGGGGACCGGATCGCCGCCATCGGCAACCTTTCACCGGGCGACGCCGCCGAAGTGATCGAGGCCGGGGGGCGCTACCTCACCCCCGGGTTCGTCGACACCCACGTCCACAGCGATCTGCTCCTTCTGGCGCAGCCCGACTTCCCGGCCGCGGTTTACCAGGGGGTGACTTCGCACGTCATCGGGCAGGACGGCATCTCCTACGCCCCGTCGTTCAAATGGCAGCCGCACCTGCGCCATTATTTTGCCGGGATCAACGGCGACCCGCAGCTTTCGCAGAAGTGGGGCTCCGTCGCGGAGTACCTCGCCCATTTTGACGACGCCTCCGCCCTGAACGTCGCCTATCTCCTCCCGCAGGGGGCGATCCGGCTTGAAGTGATGGGACTCGACGAGCGGGAACCGACCCGCGAGGAGATCGCCGCAATGCAGGCCCTCGCCGCCCAGGGAATGCGGGACGGGGCGGTTGGTCTCTCGACCGGGCTCGACTACATCCCGTGTTTTTATTCGGGGACGCAGGAGATCGGCGAAGTCTGCCAGCCGGTTGGCGAACTGGGGGGCGTCTATGTCTCCCACATCCGTTCCTACGGCGACCGGCTTGAAACCGCTTTTGACGAAGCGGTCGAGATCGGGCGGATCGGCGGCCTGCCGGTGCACATCTCCCATTTCAACGGACGCGCCCCGCGCCTCTCCGGAATGGTCGACCGCGCCCGCTCCGCCGGGGCTGATGTCACCTTCGACACCTATCCGTTCCTCGCCGGGTGCTCCATTTTGAGCATGATCGCGCTCCCCCGCGCCATGGAACAGGGGGGGATCGAGGCGACGATCGAGCGCCTGCAAAAGCCCGAAACGCGGCAGCAACTCGCGGAATATTACGCCCAACCGGCCTACCCGCTGACTTCGCTTCAGTTGACCTACGTGGAAAACGAAGCCGACCGCGACTTGGAAGGGCTTTACCTTCCCGACGCGGCCCAGCGGCGGGGGAAATGCCTTTCGGACTTCGTGGCCGACCTGCTCGTCGCTTCGCGGATGAAAGTCGCCGTCATCGCCCACCACTCCAACCGGGCGGAGGAGGATGTCATCGCGCTCATGCAACACCCTGCGCATGTCGGCGGGAGCGATGGGATTTATACCGGTTCACGGCCTCACCCGCGCGGTTTCGCCGCCTTTGCCCGTTACCTCGAGTACGTCCGCGACCGGCAGGTCATGCCGCTGGAAACGATGGTGCAACACCTCGCGGGCCATCCCGCACGGCGTTTCCACCTCAAGGGGCGCGGCATCATCACCCCCGGCTTTTTTGCCGACCTGAACCTCTTTGATCTTGGGGAGATCAAGGCGCACGTCGCTTACGGCGAGGAGCCGCGCCTTGCCGAAGGAATGGGTTCGGTTTTCGTCAACGGGCAGCCCGTTCTTCGCGACGGAAAAGCGACAGGGCTCCGCCCCGGGCGGGCGGTTCGCGGGCCGGGGGCAAAAGCCTGAACGGAAGTTTCGGCTGGCAAAACGTAAAAGTTCGACGCATCGTAGGGGGTCATGAAAGTAGCTCAAATCCTTGGATTGCTCCTGTTGCCAATGACCGTCCTGGCCGGCGACACCGCCTACGAGGCGCTGAGAACCGTCGGAACGGACCGGGACAGGGAGCTGCTCAACCGCGTCGTCGAGGTGAAGGGGGAAAGCGGCGTGCCGCAGCCCGAAACGTGGGTCATCGTGATCGACGACCCCCTGGCCCGGGGCGGCGTCCGGGAAATTGAAGTCGCAGGCGGCCGGGTCGTTTCCGAACGGACCCCGGTGAAGAAATACAGTGGTATTTCAGCCGGTTCAGCGATGAACTTCGAACGCCTCAACCTCGATTCCAAGGGAGCGTTCACCATTGCCGAGCAGGAAGCCAAGATCGCCCGGGTCTCCTTTGACGCGGTCGACTACGTCCTGCGCAGAGACGAGGATCGCGGCTTTCCGGTCTGGAGGCTCCAGCTTCTCGATCCGGAACTGCGCCGCGTGGCAACGCTGACGATCGCGGCGGATACCGGCGCGGTATTAAACCGCGAGTTCCAGTCGCTTGCGCGAGTCGGGGACGCGCAGCACGAGGAAGACGAAGTCAAGGAATACATCGAAACCGGCAAGGAAGAAGGAAAGCATCTCGGCCGGAGGATCGAGCGGACCTTCCGCCGGGTCGGGGGCTCGCTCGAAGAGTTTTTTACCGGCAAGCGGACCATTGACCGCTCCAATCGCGACGGGGAGTAAAAGGCGGGCGGCGACCGGTTGACGCCCGCTTGCGCGCTTGCGCTCCACCCGCTTTTTCCCGACGTTTCGTCATGGACCTTTCTGATCCGGCCACCGCATGGCGTCTGGTCAGCGCGCTCGCGCTGGCCGGGGTCGCCTTGCTGGCGCTGGAAATTTTCTGGTCCGGCATGGCTTTTGGCGTCTTCGGGGGCCTTTGCGCGCTTGGTTCCACCGGGCTCGCCGCTTATTTCCTCGGGATTGATATCGGCAGCCTCTTCCTGCTTGGGTTTACCACGCTGGTGAGCGTCGGTTTCCTGGTGTTGCTGGCCTATTTCCCCAATCTGCCCCTTTCCCGGGGGTGGTTGCAGCGGACCGCACGGCAAATGGAGCTTGAAGAGGCCGCCGAACGGGAGAAAGAGGCCGGGGAAGGGGAAGAAATGACCGGCGGGCGCGGGGAATCGAAAAAATAACGAGCCCCCGGAGGCTTGGCGGTTGCTTTGAGGTGACGGGCGTTCTACTCTGGCGGCCATGAGTCCTCTTGTCCTTCTTCTGGTAGGGATTTGTTTCGTTGTCGGCCTGGTCATCGTCCTGGTGCTCTTTAATTTCGTCGGGATCTGGGTTCGGGCCAAGGTGGCCAACGCCCCCGTGAGCATGCTGACCATGGTCGCCATGCGGCTGCGGGGCGTGCCGGTCGCTCCGGTGGTCGATGCCCGCATCACCGCGCTCAAGGCCGGGATCGAAGTCTCCACCGATCCCCTGGAAGCCCATTACCTCGCGGGCGGGAACGTCCAGCAGGTCATTCTGGCGCTGATCGCCGCACGCAAGGCGGGGATCGTCCTCGACTTCAACCGCGCCTGCGCCATTGACCTTGCCACCAAGGGAACCGGCAAGACGGTGCTCGAAGCGGTGCGCACCAGCATCAACCCGAAGGTGATCGACTGCCCGGCGGAAGGAGGCCGCGCCAGCATCGACGCCGTGGCGAAGGACGGGATCGGCGTCCGCGTCCGCGCACGGGTGACTGTTCGCTCGCACCTCGACCGCTTCGTCGGCGGCGCGACCGAGGAGACGATCATCGCCCGCGTGGGCGAGGGGATCGTCAGCGCCATCGGCTCCTCCAACTCCTACAAGGAGGTGCTGGAAAACCCGGACCGCATTTCGAAGACCGTTCTCGCCAAGGGGCTCGACAGCAATACCGCATTTGAAATCCTTTCGATCGACATTGCCGACGTTGATGTCGGCGACAACATCGGCGCGAAACTCCAGGCTGAACAGGCGGAAGCCGACAAACGCGTGGCGCAGGCCCGCGCCGAAGTCCGTCGTGCCGCAGCCGTCGCCGCCGAGCAGGAGATGCTCGCGCGGACCCAGGAAATGCGCGCCAAGGTGGTCGAAGCCGAAGCGCAGGTGCCGCAGGCAATGGCCGAGGCATTCCGGAATGGAAATTTCGGCGTGATGGATTATGTTCGCATGAAGAACCTCGAAAGCGACACGCAGATGCGTGCTTCGATCGCGGGCAACCCCGGCGAAGAGAAGCGGTAAGCGTGGGGTTAACCCCCGGAACGGCGGGGAGACTTGAACTGATCCGTGAACACGCCCTGATCCATGGAAAACCTGATTGGCCTTCTGCTGCTCGCCGCCGTTGCTCTCGGCAACTGGCTTCTGGAGCGGCAGCGGACGCAGAAAGCCGAACGGAAGCAGGCGGCCAAGCGCGCCGCGAGAGAGGCGGGCGCCCCGTCGGGAGAGGAGAAGACGCTCGCCCCCTCGCCGGGCAAAGAAACCGACGAGGAGAAGCAGATCCGCCGTTTTTTCGAAGCACTCGGCCTTCCTCCCGAAGGGCAGTCGCCGGTCCCGCCGTTTGCGCCCTCTTCCGGCAGGGAAAGGATGAAGCGCCGGGAAGCTCAACGAAAAGCTCCAGCCTCCCCTGCGCCTACTGCCGGGCGCGAAGCTGCGCCCTTGCCGCCGCGTCGCGAGACGCCTCCGGTCTCAAGGCCGCTCCAGGCACCGCGGCGGCGCCCGATCCCCTCTGCACCTCCTCGTCCGGAGCCGGTTTTGAAGCGGGAAGCTCACGCGCCTTCGTCTCCCTTTGGACCTGAAGCGAAGCCGCCGGTTGCGGAAAGGCCCTCTGAAGTGCGCACAGAGCCGTTGGAGCCAGTGGAAACGGTAAGATCCGAAGTCGTCTCCGCAGCCCGGTTGGAAGCCCGCGTTGCCGCCATTCGCCGGAATGCCCTTTCCGGTTCCGAGGCTCCGCCTTCGGCAAAGGGGGCCGCCGCCTTGCGGGAAAGAAGCGCCTCGCCCGCTCGCGACGCCTTGCGCCGCCGCCTTCGGGACGTGAGAGCCGTTCAGGAGGCGTACATCCTGCGCGAGATCCTCGGTCCGCCCAAGGCGCTCCAGGAATAGGCGGTTTTCCGGAGGTGAACGAAAACTCCTTTTTCGGTTGCCTTTTCAGGTCGGCGGACGTACTTTTTGCCCTCTGCTTTTTAGAAGTGCCGGCGTGGCGGAATTGGCAGACGCGACGGACTCAAAATCCGTTTTGGTTCACCCCAAGTGTCGGTTCGACCCCGACCGCCGGTACCATTTAAGGGCCTGTAAATCACTGAACAACAGGGAGTGACAGGCTTTTTTGTGTCCGTAAGAAAGTGTTGACCCCGGGAAAAGGGGGGCGACGCCACATCCCGGTTACGGAAGAGGAATTGTCACCACGACCTCCTCAGCCTCAATATCGTTGCGCAAAGAGACATTTGGAATGGCTGCCCGTACCCGTTTCAACCCGCTACGGGAACCCCGGTACCGCATCAGATCATAGGCAAGAGAGAGCAACAGAGGATTGCGATCCCTGCCAATGCCGCGTAGCGCCTCCTCTTCCGTCAGGCTGTTGGGCAGACATCCGGGGCTGATCACTTCCAGCCGATCATCAAAGATGAACAGCTTCACCGAGTCGGCGATGAAGTAATCCCGGTGCACCAGGGCGTTTACCAGCAGCTCTTCGAAGACCATCACGGGAATCTCCGGACTGGCAGGCGCGTTGAAGCTCGGGTTCACCTGTACCTGTCGGTTCCAACGCCGAAGGAACATGAGCGCCCCTTCGTACTGCGTCGGCAAAGTCCCTTCAAAGCGGCGGCTGTCGAGATACTCCGTACCTGCGCGATCGACCCCTTTGAACCAGACCGCCTTGATGTTAAAGGCCGGTAGAATGACCTCCGGGTATTTCCCAAAAAGGAGAACCGCAGCGACGCTGAGTTGCTGTCCCACCATCAGGCGAATGCCCTGCAACTGCCGGGTCAGTTCCTCCTGCTCTTGAGACAGTTCCTCTCCGGGGTAACGATGCGTGTAAAATTTCCGGAGCTTTTCAAGATCAAGATCAGCCAGTGAAGTATCGGGGACCGGACTGGAGTCTGCATATCCCCCCCTGCCTGATAGGAGCAGTCGCTTCAACTCGGAGCGCTCTAGAACCCTGCGCTTGTCCGCCCCCCGCTTCTGCCAGAACTCTCCGTGGCGATCCTGATACGGCTTATCCCAGCCATCGGGTACTTCGACCACCACAACGATCCCGTCGCGCGTAGAAACATTGGTCGTAAGAACCCCCACCGGAGGTTTGATGTTGCCGGTACAAACGTTGGAAATCACATTCGCCAGCTTTCCCAAGGCTTGGGGCGAAACTCCGACAATGCTGCCATCATCATTTACCCCCACATAGATTTTTCCTCCACGGGTATTGAGAAAGGCAACGATGTCCTTCGCCAAATGATCGGGGTTGTCGATCTGGCGTTTAAACTGCCGCTGGCTGTCCTCCCCCCGCGACAGCTCTTCTCTCAAGATAAATTCATCCATCAGTGGTCAATACAGTGGAGACCAATGATGCCTTATCCTTCTGCAATCTTCCAGCAAGGATTCGGAGGTGGTCCACGCCGCGACGATTCTTCCGGCGGGATGCGGGCCGGTGCGCCATCCCCGCCTGCAAAAAAACCACCCCCGCCGCCGGAAACGGCGGGTTCCGTTCCTGCGCGGCGGGGGTGGCTGATCAAAACGCGGTTACAAAACCTCGCTCGCCTTCGGCGGGGTCGAGACGTTGCGGACTTTCATTTTGACTTTTCCGCCGGGGGTTTCCCAGGAGAACTGGTCTCCGGCCTTGTAGCCGAGCATCCCGGTGCCCAAGGGCGCGAGGATCGAGATTCTCCCTTCGGCGGGATCGGCCTCTTCGGGGAAGACAAGTTGGTAGGTCATCACCTCCCCGTCGGAGAGGTCTTCGAGTTCGACCACCGAGTTCATC
>DATMFV010000073.1:0-72042 GCA_035555975.1 Chthoniobacteraceae bacterium | reverse complement strand
ACGCCCTAATGTCGTGTTAGGTTAGTTCCTTGAAAAAGTTCGAGGTGATTTTTCGTATTCTCCAAGGCGCGAGTAAGGGCGGTATCCTAAGATACCGACCGCAGCGAGCAACGCCGGAGAATCGGAAAAGCGCCCGAAATTCGAAAAGGAAATAAGCTAACATGACACTAATGCGGGATCACCCTCCCGCCAGCACCCGCCGGGCGACCCGCTCCGTCGCGCCGTGGTGACGGGTCAGAACGCCCCGCGCCCGCTCCACCAGTCCGTTTCGCGTTTCACGGTCTCGAAAAAGCGCCTCGCACTCCGTCGCCAGGGCCGCTTCGTCCGCCGCGATCCGGACTCCCTCCACCGCTTTGAGCGCCGTCATCAGCGCGGCAAAGTTTCCCATCGCCGGACCGCAGACCACGGGGCAGTCGGCTTCGATCGCCTCTACCGGGTTTTGCCCCCCTTCTCCCGAAGGGGTCAGCCGGAAGCTTTTGCCGATCACACAGAGGTCGGCGAGGCGGTACCAGTGCGCCAGTTCCCCGGTCGTATCGACCAGCAGCGCTTGGGGCTCCCCTTCGCTGGCCTCCGGTTCGCCTGGCTTGTTGAACCGGCGGCGTCTGGCGCAGGTGATCCCGAGCGCCGCCAGTTCGTGCTCCACCTCCCCGGCCCGCTCCACATGGCGCGGCACGAGGATAAGCCGAAGCTGCGGAAAGCCCGCACGTAGTTTCCGGTAAACGCGCCCCAGCATCGCCTCTTCCCCGGGGAACGTGCTGCCGCCGAGCAGCACCAGCCGCGCCGGGTCCGCCCACCCGCCGCCGAGGCGGCAAAGCAATGCGCGAAGCCCGGCCACCTCCGGCGGTTCCCCGCCATCCCCGTCGTCGCGGGCTGGTAGAACATCAAACTTGAGGCTCCCGGTCCAGTGGAGCGCCTCTTCCCTGACCCCGAGTTGCTGCCAGACCGCCCGGTCCTCCGGTTCCTGGAGGCAGACCCCTTCCAGCATCGAAAAAAAGGGGCCGACCCACCGCCGCCATTTGCGGAAACGCCGCCCGGAGCGGGGCGAGAGCCGCGCGTTGACGATCGAAACCGGCACGCGCCGCTGGTAACACGCCGCGATCATGTTGGGCCAAAGCTCCTTGTCGACCAGCACCAGTTGCGCGGGCCGCACCAGCGCCAGCACCCGCCGGACGATCGGCCCGAAATCGACGGGATAATAGATCAACGCCGTTTTCCCTTCGCCCGCCCCTGTCTCCTCTTCCGCGAGCGCCTTTGCGGCCACGGCCATCCCGGTCGAGGTCGTAACCGAAAGCAGCAGGCGCGCCCCGGGTTGGACCACGCGGATCGCCCTCACCAGCTTGAGCGCCATCATCATCTCGCCGACGCTGACCGCGTGAATCCAGATCCAGCCGCCCCCCTTCAACCGTTCGCGGGCTTCCGGAGAAAACAGCCCGAGCCGCTCGCCGAACCGGTCGCGCGCCCCGCCGCGCCGCCAGATCCGCAGCAACAGGCCCGGCAGCATCACCAGGAAAACCGCCGGAAACAAGGTGCGGTAAAGCCGCAACGGCCACCGGGCCGCTTCCGGAAGCGGCCTCACGTGCGGCTCCTCCCCTCCTCCGAAATCGAGCAACCCCCGGCGTTCATACCTCCTCCTACTCCTCCGGGGAAGCCGCCTCCCCCTCCCGCTTGCGAAACCATGCCACCGCCGTCGCGCCGTAGCGCCGTTCCTTCACCGGCTCCCACACCGGCGGGACTTTCCAGCGCAGCACCGGCCTTTTTTCAAGAATGAGCCACCCGTCCGGCGCCAGCGCTGCCAGTACTGCCGGGTCGCCGAGCAGTTCCGAACCGAAATCGCGCTCCCCGGGGCGTTTTTCATACGGCGGATCGGCCACAATCAGATCATACCCCCCTGCGGGCGCGAGCCGGTGCAGGAAGGAAAAGGCATCGAGCCGATGGACGGCGGCCCCCTCCTTCAGCCCGGTCTTGGAAAGATTGCGTTCGATCGTCTCCACCGCCCGGACCTCCTTTTCCACCAGCGTCGCATGGGCCGCGCCCCGGCTCAACGCCTCGATCCCGAGCGCGCCGGACCCGGAAAAAAGGTCGAGCACCCGGCGACCGATCACCCATTCGCCCAGACTGTCAAAAATCGCCCCCTTGACCCGGTCCATCGTCGGCCGCAGGTCGGTTTTCGGAGCCAGAAGCGGAATTCCCCCCGCGATGCCAGAAACCACACGCATATAAAAAAATCGTCCTATTCTCCTGAAGAAGGGGCGGTCGCCTCCTCCTCCGGCGACGCTTCCTCCTGCGCCGCAGGCGGCAACCCGTCCGCTCCGTTTTCCTCTCCCGCCGCCATCTCCTCTTTCAATGCCGCGGCTTCCTTCGCCGCCTCGGCCGCTTTTGCGGCTTCCTCCTCCCGCTGGCGTTCCTCGCGTTTTTTCTTCTCCTTCTGTTTCTTGCGCTGGCTCCCGCTCGTCAGCGCGCGGAAGGCGTGGTAGAGATCCATCGCCTGCTTTTCAAGCCGTTCGCCGACCATCACCCGCATCAAATCGGTCTCCGGCCGTTCCAGCGTCCCCGAAATCCCGAAGACGATCTTGCGATTATCGCTCCCCTGGACCGGCTGGAAGTTCGCGTCAATCCACCCCGGCAACCGGCGGCTGATCCGCGGGTTGACCACCAGCCCGGCATTGAGCGAAAGCTTCCCGTCAAACTGGCTCTCCCCCTCCGCCGTCAGGCTCAGGTTGGGCGACTCGAGCGCGAGATCGTCGATATGCACCCGCCCGTCGTTCACCCAGAAGTCGAGCCGCGCGCGGTTGAGTTCCAGCCGGGTCAGTTCATCGATCTGGAGCACCATCCCGATGCTCTGAAGCAGCGGGTATTGTTCCATGCGCCCTTCCTCAAGCACCACGCGGCCGTTCCCCTCGATCGTCTCCGCGCGCCCGGCCCCCCCTTGCAGGTGGACGTAGCCGTTGAGCCTGCCTTGCGAACGTTGCACCGCTTCGTCGCTGCCGACCTCCTCCAGGAGCCGGTTGAGGTCGACCCGCTCAAACCGGAAATCGAGCGTGAAGGGAGCCTGGTCCATCTCCGCGAAAAGAAAGAACGAACCCGAAAGGTTCCCACCGGCCAGCGTCGCGTCGAGCTGCGGCAGCGCCAGCCGCCCCTTGACATATTCGAAGGGGGCCACCAGGTTTTGCACCACCACGCTGTCGTGAAGCGTCAGGCGGCGGATGATCGCCGTCCCCCGCGCCTCGTGCACCGCCGCCGCCGGGCAGTTGAGCGTCACCCCCTCGAACACCGCCATCGAACGTCCCCGGCGATCACGAAAATCAAACCGCGCATCCTCCAGCCGCGCGGCGACGATCCGGAACTCCAGCCGTTTGGCCGGGGCCTGTTGCACCGCGCGGTCGGGAGCCGCTCTCCGGGGTCGCGGCGTCTCCTCCCCGCTCCGCTGGTCCCGCCTCGCCGTGGCCCCCTTTTCCCTTTTCTCCCTTGGCTCGCGAGGGAGTTCCCACCTCCCCTTGCTGTTCTGTTGCCAGACGACCGTCGGCGACGTGATCACCAGTTCGCGCACCACCAGGCGACGCGAAAAAAGCGGGCCGATCGCGATGCGTGCCGAAATTTCCGGAGCCTCCAGGAAATAGGGCGGCCGTTCGCCCCCTTTCTTTTCCGGCTCGCGCGGGTCGGCCACTTTCAGCCCGACCACCCGCAACCCGCCCCACGGCGAAAAACGGACGCGCGTCAACTCCACCGGCATCCGGAGTTCATCGCTGAGCGCCTTTTCCAGCCGCGACTGGACGCGGACCGATTCGACATAAAGGTTGATGCCCAGAACGAGGACGAAAATCAGCGCCCCGACCCCCGCAATCGCAAAGAGAAACCCCTTGGCAAGCTTGTTCACGATGGCAAACTAAAAGGAAACGACGCCCCTGGGGAATCGCTGACTGGTCACCGGTTTCCCGACGCCGCCGGATGGTTGTCTTGAGAGGAAGGCCCGTCGGGCCAACGACGCACCGCCGGGGTGGAAAGGCAAGTTCAATGCGATCATTCATGCACAACCTAACGCCGCAGCGCTGAAAAGAAAGTCAGAAATCGTGATGAACCGTTCGATCCTGATCCTCAACCCCACCGCCCGGAGCGGTCGCGCCCGGGGGCTGCGCCGTCGCCTGGGGAAGCTGATCGGCTCCTCCCCGGTGCTGGTCCGCGAAACCGCGCACCCGGGGCAGGCGCGCTCCATCGCGCAATGGGCCGTGGGCAAAGGGTATCGCCGGGTCATCGCCGCCGGTGGCGACGGCACGGTCAACGAGATCATCAACGGCATCGCCGGGTCGGACCTCTCCCTGGGGCTCCTGCCGGTCGGGACGATGAATGTCTTTGCGGCGGAACTCGGCCTCCCCCGTTCGCTGGAACGGTGCTGGGAGATCATCGAAGCCGACCGGACGTGCGAGGTCGACCTCCCGCTGGCCAACGGACATGCCTTTATCCAACTGGCCGGGGTCGGGCTCGATGCGCAGGTCATCCGGGAGACGAGTCACGCCTTCAAGCGCCACCTCGGGCCGTTGAGTTACCTGATCTCCGCCACGCAGATCGCCTCGCGCAAGCCACCCCGGCTGACGATCCGCACCGCCGAAGGGACCACGCACGACGGCTCGTTCGTCCTCGTCGGCAACGGGCGGTTTTACGGCGGTCCCTTCCCCGTTTTTCCCGAGGCGCGCAGCCACGACGGCCTGCTTGATGTCATCCTCTTCCAGAACCTCGGCTACCTCGACATCGCCCGCTACCTCCAGGCGATTTTCTTCCGTTTTCAGCACCAGCTCCACGACGTGGTTTCCCTCCAGACCCGCCGCCTCCAGGTCTCGGCGGACATGCCGGTGCCGGTCGAAGTCGACGGGGAAGTGATCGGCGATACCCCGATCGACTTCCATTTCCATCCCAAACCGCTCCGGATCGTCGTCCCCGCCTCCTACCACGGGCGCGGCCCCGGCCCGGTGTCGTAGCGACCTTTTTGGCGGCGCGCCGCTTTCCCGGGGCTCAAAGCGCTCCCCCTCCCGCGCAATCACCTGAAACGGGCCGATTCTTATTCGACAACCCACATGGCGCCGATAAGGTAATCCCAAGCGCCCTCCTCAAAATTTTCCCTTTTTAATGCAGTTCGGTCACCAAACAGTTCCATTCCCGCGTCGCTGGTCGGGCGGGCGTTTTTCGATGATGACGATTCTCATCGCCCTTAACGTCGGTATCTTCATCCTGACCCGGCTCCTCGGCCTGGCCTTCCCCGGCGTTTCGGAAACGATCCTGGACTACTTTGCCTTAAGCCGCGGCGGCATCGCGCAGGGGTATTACTGGCAGTTTCTCTCCTACATGTTCCTGCACGGCGGCGTGCTGCACCTGCTGGTCAACTGCATGGGGCTCTACTTCGCGGGGCGGGAGGTGGAGACCGTCTGCGGGCGCAACCACCTGCTGGCGATCTTCTTCCTGGGCGGGTTGATCGGCGGGATCGCGCAGTTGATCGCCGGGCCGGAGGCGATCCAGTTGATCGGCGCTTCGGGGGGGGTGTGTGCCGTCATTCTCGCCTTTACCACCATCCTGCCCGAACTCGAAATCACCGCGCTGATTTTCTTCGTCATCCCGTTGCGGATGCGCGCCAAGTGGCTCGGCTGGGCGGTGATCGTCAGTTCGATCGTCTTTGCCGCGGGCGGGATCGGATCGGACATCGGGCATGTCGCCCATCTGGGCGGGGCGTTGACCGGCTGGTTTTACGTCCGGCGCAATGGCTACGGCGGCAGCTTTTTCTTCCAGCGCTACTTCTGGGAACGCCGCCGCAATCACGACCGGCAGCAACGGATGACGCCCAAGGAGTTCATCAGCGAAGAGATCGACCCGATCCTCGAAAAAATCTCGCGCGAAGGGATTCACAGCCTCACCCGCGCCGAACGCCGCATCCTCGAACTCGGCCGCGACAAGATCGCCAACCGGACGAGGGGGTCAGTCAACAAATCTTGACAGAACGCCTCGCTCCGCCCCCAAAAAAGACGCTGTATTTCCGGGCGAACCTGCTTCATCCTTCCCACCTCTATGTGGAAAGGGCGTTTTAAAACCGATACAGCACAACTTCTCCAAAGCTACAGCGAGTCGATTTCCTTCGACTGGCGGCTTTACCGGCACGACATCGAAGGCTCCATCGCCCATGCAACGGCGCTCGTCGCCGCCGGGCTTCTGACTCAAGGGGAACTCGACGCGATCCGCTCGGGCCTGCTCGAAATCCGCGGCGAGATCGACCGGGGCGACTTTGCGTGGAAGGAGGAGCTTGAGGATGTCCACATGAACATCGAGGCGGAACTGACCCGCCGCATCGGCGACGCCGGGGCCAAGCTCCACACCGCCCGGAGCCGCAACGACCAGGTGGCGCTCGACATCCGCCTCTACCTGCGCGAGGAGATCGACACGCTCACCGCGCTGCTGGCCGATCTCTCCCGGAGCCTTGTGGAACTCGGCGAACGGTACGAGGAGGTCGTCATCCCCGGTTACACCCACCTCCAGCGCGCCCAGCCGGTCCTTTTCGCCCATCACCTGCTTGCCTACGTCGAGATGTTCTCGCGCGATGGCGAACGGCTGCGCGATGCCCGCAAGCGGGTCAACGTCCTGCCGCTCGGCTCCGGGGCGATCGCCGGTTCGACCATCAACCTCGACCGCGAACTGGTCGCCCGGCTGCTCGATTTTCCAGCCATCACGCAAAACAGCATGGACGCCGTCAGCGACCGCGACTTCGCCGTCGAAACCTTGAGCGCGCTCGCCCTGCTCGGCATCCACCTCTCGCGCCTGAGTGAAGACCTGATCCTCTGGGCCTCGGCGGAGTTCGGCTTCGTCACCCTTTCCGACGCCTACACCACCGGTTCGAGCCTGATGCCGCAGAAGAAAAACCCGGACGTGGCCGAACTGACCCGGGGCAAGAGCGGTCGCCTCGTCGGCAACCTCGTCTCGCTGCTCACCACGCTCAAAGGGTTGCCGATGACCTACAATCGCGACATGCAGGAAGACAAGGAGCCGCTCTTTGACTCGATCGATACCGCCAAGGCGGCGCTGACGATCTTTGCCGCGATGATGCGCGAAGTCAAAGTCCACCGGCAGACGACCGCCGCCGCCGTGAGCGACTGGAACCTGCTCGCCACCGACGTTGCCGACTACCTCGTCCTCCACGGGGTGCCGTTCCGCAAGGCGCACGAGATCGTCGGCCGCGCGGTCGCCCTCTGCCTTGAAAAGAAGGTGCCGATGCAGGAGCTGACCCTAGACCAGTTCCGCTCGCTCTCGCCCGCGTTTGAGGAGGATGTCTTCGAACTCTTCCACGTCGCCCGTTCCATCAATGCCCGCACCAACCCCGGCGCTCCCTCGCCCGCCAATGTCCGCGCGCGGCTTGAGCATTGGAAGAAGACGTTGTAGCGATGGGCAAATTCCACGATCTCATCCCGGAAGAAGGAGGCTGGAAAACCCTCCGGCGCGAAAACCTCTACGACGGGCCGCACATCCAGGTCGAAGCGATCGTCCGCCAGACCCCGAGCCGACCGGAAGGGGTCCCGTGGACCGTGATCCACCGCCGCGCGGCGTGTGTGATCGCGCCGCTCACGGCGGAAGGGGGCTTGATCCTGATCCGCCAGGAACGCGTGCCGGTCTGCCGTGAACTCTGGGAATTTCCCGCCGGTCAGGTCGACCGCTGGGACGGCCCCGACACCTTGCGGGAGACCGCCCTGCGCGAACTGACCGAAGAGACCGGCTACCGGCTCGCCGAAGGGGGCGAACTCCGGGCGATGGGCCACTTTTTCCCCTCCTCCGGGGTCATGGACGAATGCTCGTTCCTCTTTCTGGCGAGCCCCGTCGTCCCGGCTCCCCACGGCGCAACCCCCGAGGAAAGCGAAGCGATCACCGCCTGCCGCACCTTCACTCCCGCCCAACTGCGGACGATGATCGCCGAAGGCGAGATCGTCGACGCCAACACGCTCGCCGCCTATGCCCGGCTGGCAGCGCTCGGGTGGCTCCCGCCCCCGGGGGAAAACTCCTGAGCCGGGTCCGTTTTCATCATGCACCTCACCCTTCGGACCACCACCCGCCCGGCGACGGATCTCGGCTATCTTCTGCACAAGCATCCCGACAGGATGCAGAAGTTCAGCCTCAGTTTCGGGACCGCGCGGGTTTATTACCCCGAAGCGGGTGAAGCCGCCTGTGCCGCAACGTTGTTCGTTTCGGTCGACCCCGTGGCGCTCGTGCGCACCCGGCAGGGGCCGGGCGGTGAGGACGGCTCGCTCGACCAGTATGTCAATGACCGGCCGTACGCCGCCTCCTCGTTCCTGAGCGTCGCCATTGCCGAAGTCTTCGGCAGCGCCCTGGGAGGGCGTTGCAGGGATCGCCCGGAGGCCGTCGCCAAACCGCTCGCCCTGGAGGCTTCGATTTCCGTCGTGGCGTGCCGACACGGCGGGGAACTCCTTCACCGGCTTTTTGAACCGCTCGGCTACGAGGTCGGGACGGAACGGCTGCCGCTTGATCCGCAGTTTCCCCAATGGGGCGAAAGCCGGTACTACTCGCTGAAATTGAAGGGAACCCTCCCGCTTCAACGGTTGTTGAGTCATCTCTACGTCCTCATTCCGGTCCTCGACAACAACAAACACTACTGGATCGGCGAAAGTGAAGTAGAGAAGCTGCTGGCAAAAGGAGAAGGCTGGCTCGCGCTCCATCCGGAGAAGGACCTGATTGCGCAGCGCTACCTGCGTTACCAGCGCTCGCTGGTTCATTCCGCGCTCGATCGCCTGATCTCCGACGAGGCCGATGGCTCCGGGGAAAGCGAAGAACCCGCCGGCGACGAAGCGACCGCAGAAAAGCAGGCCAGCCTTAATGAACAGCGTCTCGACACCGTTCTGGCGACGTTGAAGGAGACCGGCGCGGCCCGGGTGCTCGATCTCGGCTGTGGCGAAGGGAAGCTGCTCCGGCTCCTGTTGGCAGAAAAGCAGTTCAGCGAGATCGTCGGGATGGACGTTTCGCACCGGGCTCTGGAAATCGCCCGGCGCAACCTCCGTTATGAACGCCTGCCCGAGCGGCAGAAAAACCGCCTCAAACTCCTCCACGGTTCGCTGATCTACCGCGACGAACGCCTGAGCGGTTTTGACGCGGCGGCGCTGGTCGAAGTGATCGAGCACCTCGATCCCCCTCGCCTGCGCGCCTTTGAACGGGTGGTTTTTGAATTTGCGAAACCGAAAAGCGTGGTCGTGACCACCCCTAATGCCGAGTACAACGTCAGGTGGCCCACGCTTGGGGAAAACGCGTTGCGCCACCGCGATCACCGCTTCGAATGGAGCCGTGCGGAGTTCCGGGCCTGGGCCGAAGAGGTGGCCGGTCGTTTTGGTTATACCGCCCGCTTCCTGCCGGTCGGCCCCGAAGATGAGGAAGTCGGTTCGCCGACGCAGATGGGGGTCTTCCAGCGCTGCGGATAAAGAGATGGAAAGAGATCCCATGAACGTCAAAATCCCCGAACTCTCTCTCGTTGTCCTGGTGGGTGTCTCCGGCTCGGGCAAAAGCACCTTTGCGCGAAAACATTTTGCGCCGACCGAAGTGCTCTCCTCCGACGCCTGCCGGGCGCTGGTCTCCGACGACGAGAACGACCAGTCCGCCACGACCGACGCCTTTGAAGTGCTCCATTTCATTGCCGAAAAGCGGCTGGCCGCCGGGCGGCTGACGGTGATCGACGCCACCAATGTGCAGAAGGAAGCACGCAGGCCGTTCGTCGAACTGGCCCGCAAATACCACTGCATCCCGACCGCCATCGTCTTCGACCTGCCCGAACGGATCGCCCACGAACGCAACAAGGCGCGGGAGGACCGGAATTTCGGCTCCCACGTGATCCGAAAACAGAGCCAGGACCTGCACCGCTCGCTGCGCCAACTGGCGCGGGAGGGCTTTCGCCATCTTCAGGTCTTCAAAAGCGTCGCGGAAACAGAAGCCGCCGTCATCACGCGGGAACCGCTCTGGAACAACCGCAAGTCCGATCACGGGCCGTTCGATCTCATCGGCGATGTCCATGGTTGCTATGATGAACTGGTCGAACTGCTGACGGCGCTCGGCTATGCCGTCGACCCGGCGAATTTCACCGCCGTTCCCCCGCCCGGGCGCAAGGCCGTCTTTCTGGGGGATCTGGTCGACCGGGGGCCGAAGGTGGTGCCGGTGCTCAAACTCGCGATGAACATGACCCGGGCCGGGAGCGCGTTGTGCGTCCCGGGCAATCACGATGTCAAACTGATGCGCAAGCTGCGGGGCAGGAGTGTCCAGGTCCGGCACGGGCTGGCGGAGTCGCTGGAACAGCTCGCCGCCGAGCCGGAGGAGTTTTCGCAACAGGTCGCCGCCTTTATCGACGGCATGGTCAGCCACTACGTGCTCGACGAAGGGAAACTGGTCGTGGCCCATGCCGGGATGAAGCAGTCGATGCAGGGGCGCGGCTCCGGGGCGGTGCGGGAGTTCGCGCTTTTCGGCGAGACGACCGGGGAAACGGACGAATTCGGCCTGCCGGTGCGCTACGACTGGGCGGCCGAATATCGCGGCCCGGCAATGGTGGTGTATGGACACACGCCGGTTCCGGAACCCGACTGGCTCAACCGCACGATCAATCTTGACACCGGCTGCGTCTTTGGAGGCCGCCTGACCGCGCTCCGCTATCCGGAAAGGGAACTGGTCTCCGTGGCAGCGCACCGGACCCATGCGGAGTCGCGCAAGCCGTTCCCGGCTCCCTCCGTTGCGTCGCCCGAGGCTCCCGCGTTGTCCGCCCAGCAACAGGCGGATGACCGGCTCGATCTCGCCGATGTCTCCGGCAAACGGATCATTGAAACCCGGCTGGCCCGGACGGTCGCGATCCGCGAGGAAAACTCGATCGCGGCTCTGGAGGTGATGAGCCGGTTTGCCGTCGATCCCCGGTGGCTCATCTACCTGCCGCCGACGATGTCGCCATGTGAAACCAGCCGGGAGGAGGGGTGGCTGGAACACCCCCGCGAAGCGCTCGGCTATTACCGCAACGAAGATCAGCCGGTCGTCGTCTGCCAGGAAAAGCATATGGGTTCCCGGGTCATCGTCACCCTCTGTAGGGACGAAGCCGCCGCCACCCGGCGTTTCGGGGTGGAGGGGGAAGGCATCGGGGTCGTTTACACGCGGACGGGACGCCGGTTTTTCAATGACCCGCTCCTCGAAGCGGCGTTTCTCGCCCGCGTGCGCGAACAGGTGACGGCGGCGGGGCTCTGGGAGGCATTTCAATCCGACTGGTTCTGCTTTGACGCCGAGTTGATGCCGTGGTCGGCCAAGGCCCAGGCGTTGATCGCCGGGCAGTATGCCTCCGTCGGCGCGGCGGGCCGCGTCATGCTGGGCGATGCCCGGGCCACGATGGAGGCAGCGGCGAGGCGCGGGGTCGCCATCAGGGAGGCGCTCGAGGAAACGTGCGAGCGGAGCGAACTCCTCGCGGCCTATACGGAAGCCTATCGGCGTTATTGCTGGCCGGTCGAATCGGTGGAAGACCTGCGTCTCGCGCCGTTTCACCTGCTCGCCTCTGAGGGAGCCGTCCACGTTCACCGGCGGCACGACTGGCACATGGCGACGCTGGCGAAGCTCGCCGGGGGCATTGTCGCCGCCACCCGGCACCTCGTCGTCGATCTCACCCGCCCCGAAGCCGGGCAGGAGGCGATCGACCGCTGGCTGGAATGGACCGCCGACGGAGGAGAAGGGATGGTCATCAAACCGCTCGACTTCATCCCCCGGGGAAGGCGCGGACCGGCTCAACCGGCCATCAAGTGCCGGGGTCGGGAATACCTGAGGATCATTTATGGACCCGATTACACCCGCCCGGAGCACCTGGAGCGGCTGCGCCAACGCGGCCTGAAGGCGAAACGTTCGCTCGCCCTGCGGGAGTTTGCCCTCGGCGTGGAAGCGCTGGAACGTTTCGTCCGGAGGGAACCGCTTCGCCGGGTGCACGAATGCGTCTTCGGGGTGCTCGCTCTGGAGAGCGAACCGGTCGACCCCCGGTTGTAGGATCGCAACATGCGGCCTCACTGTGCCGTTGCTTTTCCCCGCGTCCTGTGGAAAGAATGATCCCGACCATCCCCATTGACGCCGACTTTTTTTAACCCAGCCCGCCCCGCCGACTTCTTTCGCCTGCATGTCCCTGCTTGACCGTTTTTTCCAGCTTCGCGAAGAGAGCGCCGAGACCAAGCCGTTTCTGGAGCACCTTGAAGACCTGCGCTGGATGCTGATGAAGATGGCGATGGTGCTGCTGGCCAGCATGGTCGGGAGCTTCTTCATGCGCCACGAACTGGTGCGCATCGTCCAGCAGCCGCTCGCTTCGGTCGACCCCGAACTGGTGGCGCGGCTCCAGACCCTCGGCGTGGCCGATTCGCTGACGATCTCCTTCCAGCTCGCCTTTTACGCCGGGTTTGTCGTCTCCTTCCCGCTGCACCTCCTTTTTCTCGCCCAGTTCGTCATCCCGGCGCTGACGAAGAAGGAAAAAAAGGTGGTCTTCCCCGGCATCGCAATCGGGACCGGGCTCTTTCTGGGGGGGGTGGTCCTCTGCTACTTCTTCGTCCTGCCGCAGACGCTGGAGTTTTTCTTTCAGGACGCCAAGTCGCTCGACTGGAAACCGACCTGGACGGTGCGCGAGTATTTCTCCTTTGTCACCCATATGACCCTTGCCTTCGGCATCGCCTTTGAGTTGCCGATCGTCGTCATGACCCTGGTCGGCATGGGGATGCTCAGTTTCGAGTTCCTCAACCGCACGCGACCCTACGCCGTCGTCGTCCTGATGGTGATCGCCGCCATCCTCGCGCCGACGCCTGACCTGATCACCTTCTTTTCGATGGCCGCGCCGATGTGTCTCATGTACGAAGCGTGCATCTGGCTCGCCTGGATGATCGACCGAAGACGAAAACGAAGGCTGGAAGCGCCGCTCGATCCGTTGTAATCTGCGGCCCGAGATCAACTTTTCCGTTCATGACTGCCCCCCTTACTTTCAGGTCGTTGCGCCCGCGTTCCGGGTCGGCGCTTGCCGTGCTCGTCGCCATCGCGGGCGCGGGCTGGTTCTCTTCCCACCCGGCAGAGGCAAGAGGCGTCCCCAAACCCGAACAGGCCGAGGCGCTCGCGCTGGAGGCGATCGACGAAATCCGCCGGCTCGAGCCGAGCCTCCCCCGGCCCGATAATGTTCCGGTGGCGGTCGGCACCGGCCCGATCCATCTCGCCAAGGCGGTCGAGATCGCCATCGCCAACAACCCGACCATGCAGACCCGCCGCGAACAGGTCCGCACGGCCGCCATCAACTACATCGCCACCCAGCGCGGCTACGGCCCGCAATGGCGTGCGACGATGACCGGGCAGGCCCGCGAGGTCGGCTCGCGCTTCAACGAGGAACGGACGGCGATCCAGTACTTTGAGTCGCAGCAACTCCTCGGCTTTACCCAGAAGCTTCCCTACGGCGGGAGTATCGCCCTCGACCTCGGGGGAGCGCTCACGCAGGTCGAAAGCCGCCCGGGCGACTACTCGCCGCGCGTCGTCCTTTCGCTCAACCAGCCGCTCCTGCGCCGTGCGGGGTTCGATCTCTACCGCGAACCGCTGGTCGAAGCGCGGCTCAACCTCCTCGACGCGCTGCGCAACTACAAGCTGCAACGCGAAGACTTCGTCATCAGCATCGTCTCCGATTACGTCTCGATCCAGAACATCGAACAGAAGATCGCCATCAACAAGGAACAGGGGGCGGCGCACGATCAGCTCATCCGCCGCAGCGAGGCATTCTTTGAACTCGGGCTGGAGTCCGAGATGGAAGTGCTCCGGGCGACGCAGGAGGCGCTCCTCGTCCGCCAGCAGCGGATCGACCTTCAGGACGACCTCGAAAACCGCCGCGAACTTTTCGCGATCACCCTCGGCCTGACGCCCGACGCCAAGCTGGAACTGGTTCCCTTCCCGCTTCCGGCGACCAACCGGCAGTTCCGGGTCCAGTTCGATCCGCAGGAGACCGTCGCCGATGCGCTCCTCAACCGGCCCGACCTCCACACCGCCGCCGACGCCGTGGAAGAAAACCGCCGCCGCCTCAAGTACGCCAAGCGCAATCTCCTCCCGGACCTCGACCTCAACCTGAGCGCCAATGCCCGCCATCTCGGGCTGCGCGAGGGCGACACCGCCATCCGCGAAGAGTACACCGCCGGGATCACCCTCTCGCTTCCGCTGGAGAGAACGCGGGAGCGGGTCCAGCTTTTCGGCGCGTGGCAGACCCTCAAGCAGAGCGAGCGGCTCCTTCACTTTGCGCGGGCCAACCTCGCCGCCGCCGTCCACCGGAGGATTACCCGCATGGCGAGCATCGAAAATGCTCTGGAGTTGCAGGACCTTGTCGTCGCCAATGCGCGAAAAGGGGCCAAGGTCGCCGCGTTCCGGTTTGAACGGGGGCAGGCTTCGAACCGGAGCCTGCTCGAAGCCAAGAACACCGAAGCGCGCGCCCTGCTCCGCAACCTCGACCTCCAGCTCTCGCATTACCTCAACTACCTTCAGATCAAGCGCGACATCGGCCAGCTTCAGATTGATCCCGTTTTCCAACCCTGAACCTGTTTTTTTCTCATGCGCTCCCTTCTTTACGTCGGGTTGATCTCCCTCGCCGTTCTCCCCCCGGCCACCGCCGAAACCAAACCGCCCGCCGAGCCGAAAACGCCCCCGGCAGCGAAGGCAGCGGCCAAGTCGCCGCCGCCCGCTGCGGCGGAGCCGACGGTTGCCAAGGCGGTTGCGGCGAAACCGGCTCCTCCCGCCGCCAAGCCGGTCACGCCGAAGAGCTACTACAGCTCGGAATTTGAGGAACCGCTCGTCCTGCAATACCTCGCCCCGCCGGGTCAGCCGGTAAAGAAGGGCGAAATCATCGCTGTGTTTGACTGCGTCGCCGTGGTCGAAGCGCTCGACGCCAACCGGGCCGAGCTTGCCAAGGAAGAAAAGGCGATTTCGGACGCCGCCGAGAAGATCGCCGCCGCCGAAGCCGCCGAAGTGGAAGCCGTTCAGGAGGGCAAGGAAGAGTTGCGTCTGCTCAAGGTTGCCCGCGAACGTTACCTGGAGGGCGAGGCCCCGCTGGCCGAGCTGATGCTCACGATCGCCCTTCACGACGCCGAAGCCGCCTACCACCAGCAGGAGGAACGCTTCAATGCCCGCGACAAGCTCCTCGCCGAAGGGTTTATCCAGAAGGTGGAGTACGAAAACGAAGGCATCCGTTTTGAAAAAGCCGACCTGACCCGTCAGGCCGCCAAGGCGAAGCTCGCCAACTTCACCCGGTTTGAAAAGCCGCTCGCCATCGAGCAACACAGCCGCAAGCTCAAGGAAAAGGAAGCCGCCCTGGCCGCCGCCGCCCTCAAACGGGAAAAGGCGCTCGACGCGCTCCGGAAGGAGGAAGCCGCTGCGAAGAAACGGCACCAGTCGCGCCTGACCAAACACCGGAGCCTCGAAGCGCTGCTGGAAAAAACCGTCATCCGGGCCGCCGAGGATGGCATCTTCATGCCGGGCGACCCGACCCACCCGAGGCAGGCGGTCGCGCGGGGCTGCTCCATCGACCGGGGGCAGGTCTTCGGCTTTACGGGACGATAGGAGGCGAACGGCAACGCGGCGGTCGGCTCCCAATACTCTAACGCAGCGCCGCAGGGGGCAAAAAAGTCCCGTCCGGCTCCCGCCGCCACCAGGCGTCGCCTTCTCCCCTGCGGGTGAAGTGGTAGCGGTAGCGTTGAGCCCGAATCCAGCGCGGCGGTTCATCGGGGAACGGGTTGTTCTCCAGCAGTGCGAGCACTTCGGGCTCGCCCGCCAGCAGCCGCTCCACCAACGCGTAAAACCAACGGCTCTGTTCCACCGGCCCGAGCGCGGCAAACCACATCTGCCAGTCGAGCCGGGGCTGGAACGGAGCCACGAGGCCCGGTCTCCGGTTCACATCGCCCGGTTTCCAGCGAAACTCGTATGGCAGCCACTCCACGCCGTCGCGGCTTCCTTCGATGACGATCTCCCGACGCTCCGTCGTCATCACCGCAAAAAGGCCGTACCGGTTGAAGGAACGCAAGGGGGCGACCTGCTTTTCCACCCACTCCAGCGCGCCCGGTGTTGCGACCTTTGTCCCGTTGCCCACGAGCGGCACCACCATCTCCACCAACCCCTTGCCGCCGATCGCGAGGCTGCAAAACGCCACCGGCGCCCAGAAGAGCGGGGTCACCCGGCCCGCCCTCGTACAGGCATCCGGCAGCCGCTCCGGCAGGGGGCGGGCCGGATCGCCCTCGCGCAGTTCGTCCTCCGCGTGGCGCAGGCGCGATCTCCAGCCGACCGCCTTGCGCCAGCGTTCCGGCCAGCAGAGATCATCGAGCATCAAAAGGCAGAGCGCCGCCGTCAGCAGGTTGAAGAAGGTGTAGTTGCCGGTCAGCGCGATCCCCGCCTGAAGCCCGACCAGCCCCCAGAAGCCGAACCAGCGGAGCCGCCGCGGCAGCAGCAGCGCGAAGGGGGCGAGAAACTCGACCAGAAACATGCCGAGCGTCATCGCTTTGAGCGCCGGTTGCGGCATCTGGTGTGCCCACCATGCCAGCGGCAACGGCAGCGGCTGCGTTTCGAAGTGAAAGCCGAGCGCGGTCAGGTCGCGCCAATGCGGGTCGCCGCTCAACCACTTCACCGCCCCGCTCTCCAGCATCAACCGGAAAAGCAGGAAAAGGAGCAGCCAGCGGCTCGCACGCTGGACCCACGAATTTTCGCCGAAGACCCGGCGCGCCGTCAGCGGGACCAGAAAGGCTGAAAGGAGCGCCGTTTCGAGAAGGAGGGCATCCCATTGATACCCCATGAACGTCTGCCCGGCGACGCAGAGCGAGAGGTAAAGCCCCCACGCCCCGAGCAGCGCCAGCCCCGGCCACCACCCGGCGAACACCATCAGCGAAAGCACCACCCCGGCCGCGGCAACCCCCACCAGCATCGGGTCGGAAGCCCCCGCCCAGAAAAGAGTCGGCAGGAGATGGTATGCCCGGGCCCCCAGTTCGGCGTGCGCCGCCTCGAGATAACGGGAAACGGGCAGGATGCCGTGGCTCCCGATCAACCCGCGCGCCTGCACCAGAAACGACCCGAAGGCGAAAAAAAGAACCAGCCCGAGGAGCCGCAGAAAGACCCAGTTGGCGACATGGTAGGTCGGCGGCAGCGCGGCCTGTGCGCTCCTGCCCCAGAGCCAGCGGGTCAGGCGGCTCCATCCCATCCGGTGGTTGGAAACCCCGCCGTAGAGCCACCGGCTCACCGGCATCACCCCCGGCACCTTGCGGGCCAGCCATGCCGTCGCGCGCCCCACTCCCGCACCGTACCCTTCCAGCAGGCGGATCACCGCATCGGCCCCGAAGATCACCCGGTGCGGCGCTCCCGGGCGCTCCGGCGGTTCCAGCAGCACGACCCCGGTTTCAAACGCCGCCGGGGGGACTTCCGGTATCTGCGCGCCGAGCGCCTGCGAAGGCTGAAAATCGACCCGATCCCCCGTTTTCTCCCGCCAGCGCATCACCCAGAAGCGGCAAAACCCGCAGTCGCCGTCAAACACGAGCAACGGCCGCCCCCCCGGCTGCGCGAGGCCGCCCTGAGTCGAAGAAAGTTCCGGCATAAAAATGAAATCGTGGCTGACAACCTAAGACAAAGCGGAGCGACCACCAAGCGAAACCCCGAAGCTTGCCAAACCCGGGCCTGAAGCGGTATCCTCGCACAAAAGGCAGGCGTTGGTGGCACGTCGATTGCTTTCAGTTATAGGCAACGAACCCGACATCGCCTTCCCGGTCCCTTCATCCACCGTTTTTCTCCCATGATCCGAACCCTGTTTCCCCTTTTCCGTTGCGGGGCTCTCCCCCGGGAGCGAAGCGGCGCGAATCTGCACCGCCGATCGGCGACGGCCGGGATCACGCTCATCGAAGCGGTCACGGCGATGGCGGTCACGGCGATCATCAGCGCCGCCGCGATCGGCAGCCTGCTCACCTCGCAAACCCTCGCCGCGCGGACCCGCCTGCTGACCAACGCACGGGTACTCGTCCAGCGCAACATCGACACCGCGCTCGTCGTCCCGTTCACCAGCACCAACGTCCCGCCGATCCTCACCCTCACCTCGCCGGAGGGAGCCCCCTTCTCCGACGACGCCACCGACTCCACCGGCGAAAGCGTGCCGGTCGCCCTCAACAGCGAAGGCGACCCGATCGTCACCGGCACGCTCACCCGCATCGTCACCAATCTGAACAACAGTGAAAAGCCGAGCGATGTCGCCGCCACGGTCATCCGCCGGGTCACGTTTCGCATCAACTACACCTACCTCGACCGCCCGTACCAGTATGAGATGACCACCCTGCGGGCGCAGGACGAACAGGGATCATGAACCGCCCCCTTCCATCGTTGCGCCTGCGGCCCGACCGCCGCCGCGGGATGACGTTTACCGAAATCATGGTGGTCACGGCGATGGTCGGCGTCATCCTCGCCGGCGTCTATTCGGTCGTCTATACCGGGACGCTCGTCGCCGTCCGCGGACTGGCGATCAACGCCACCGGCACCTCGTCGCGGCTGGTAATTGACCGGATCAACCTCCTGCTCCAAAGCTCCTACGAACCGCCGACGCTGATCAACGCCAACGGTGCGACGGAAACCGGCTCCAACGCCGCAGGCATCCGCTTTTACCGCTACGTCGCCGCGCCGTACGTCGTCACCATTCCCGCCAGCGGGCTCGCCGGAACCGATACAACCCTCGAAATCACCGCCGACTCCAAGGCACTCGAAGCTCCGCCCGCACCGCTTCCCAACGATGCGCTCGTCATCAACACCACCGTTTTGATGACCGGGCAGACCAACCAGTTGCGTGCCGTCGTCAAGAAAGTCTCCGTCAAGAAAAAAAGCGGCACCCAGACGACCTACAACATTACCCTGACCAAGGAGCTGACCGGCAAATCGACCGTTCTCCCCAATGACGGGACCGTCGTCACCGCGACGTTGATCCGCCCGACCGCGCTGGTCGTTCGCTCCAACGGCGACAAACGTTCGCTCTATGTTTACGAATCGTTCCCGGACACCACGCCGCTTCCCTTCGACAGCGCCGAGAGCACCCAAATGACCGACCAGATCGCCTCGCCCGAGGGGGAGGCGACCCCCGACAAACCGTTTTCGCTCGCGATCTACGAAGGCCGTCCCTTTCTCGACGTCGCGCTGCGCGTTCACGACAGCCGCCATGATCGTTACCTGAACTCACAACGCGCCGGAACCGCGGACGATTTCTCTTCCTTCAACCGGGTCCAGTCCAGGACTCCCTTCAAGTGCGATCCCAACCAACTCTAAACCCGCCATGAAAACCGGTTCTTCCTCAAACCAGCGCGGTAGCGTCCTCCTGGTGACCCTCGCGCTGCTCACCATTGTCTGCGCCTTGACGGGCGTGGCGTTCAACATCACCAGCAACACCACCCATACCACCGTCCGCAGCCGCGACTTTGCCGCTGCCAATGCCGCCGCCGAAGGGGCGCTCGAATATGCCTACGCCGTCTGGACCCGGCGGATCGGCCGGGGCGAATTCAATACCAAGGATCTCGCCAAGGGACTCACGCCACCGGCCTTTGAGGGCATCACCTTCACCGAAGACGGTATTTCGCTCACCGCCCTGGACGCCTATGGCACCGAATCCGCCAACGGGGTGGCGATCACGGGCCGGGTCCCCGGCTACCAGGGATGGGCGGGCCGCACCCGCAACTATGCCGCCGAAGCGAGGGTCAAAATGGACGACGGCACGATCGTCGGCGTCCGCCGCATCTTCCAGTACACGGAAGTCCCCCTCTTCCAGTCGATGTTCTTCTTTCAGAACAACCTGGAACTCTTTCTCCCGGCCAATATGGTGATTACCGGGTTGGCTCACACCAACGGCGATATGTACGTCTGGAGCGCCAGTCCGAACACCGTCACCTTTCAGAGCAACGTCACCGTCACCGGCACCTATCACGACGAAGCCGCTCCACAGGGGCACTACTGGAGTTCCAGCAAAGGGGATACCGGCGCAAAGTGGGATGTTGGCAAAAACGGCCAGTTGAGCAAGGTCCCGCCGATCATGCCGATGGGCGGCAAGCCTGAAGAAGTCTTCGATGCCAAGGATAACAATAAAAACAACGACGGTTATCACGAAATCATCGAGCCGCCCTATACCGGGCACGATGACCCCGAAGCCATTGCCAGCCGCCGCCTTTACAACAAGGCCGGGATTCTCATTGAAATCAAAACCGACAGCGACGGCAAACACGCTTTCACCGTCACGGCCAAGGGCGACACGACGCTCACAAATTCGGCGAAATCGACGATCAGCAGCGCTCTTTCCAAGGTCATCGGCCAGGAAAAGGTGAATGAAAAACGAGACAAGAATAACAAGGTTATTGTCAAAGCGGTTGACCCGAGCGGCATCTGGGATGCACGCGAAAAAGCCTGGGTTGATGTCACCACCGTCGACGTGGGCGCTCTCACGACGCTTCTATCAAACACAAATTCCGGCGTGGCCGGTTTCAACAAGGTGCTCTACATCCACGATCTCACCAGCGGCGGCAACAGCCGCAAGGCGATCCGCCTCACCAACGGGCGCATCCTGCCCGAAGGCGGCCTCACCATCGCAAGTGAAAACCCGCTCTATATCCAGGGCGACTATAATACCGGGCAGGCCAGTGGCAAGGGGCCGAAGTCCAGCACCGATGCAACACCCAAGCCGGAAAACCTGCCCGGCAGCGCCACGGTCGGGACTTATGAACGCCAGCCTGCGGCGGTCATCGCCGACGCCGTGATGTTCCTTTCCAACAATTGGAAAGACAGCAATACGCACGAGGCCAATAGCAAAACCTATCTGAACAAGAACACCGCCAGCAATACCACCTACAACGTCGCCATCATCTCCGGCCACAAGCCCTCCAGCGAAAAGGATGAGTACTACTCAGGCGGAGCCAACAACTATCCCCGCTTTCTGGAAAACTGGTCCGGCAAATACTGCACCTACTTTGGCTCCATGGTGGAACTCTTTGACAGCAAACAGTTCACCGGCAACTGGGACACCACCAACATCTACTCACCGCCGACCCGCCACTGGAACTTTGACACCAAGTACCTGAAAGCCCCCCCTCCCGGCAGCGTCGAGGCGGTCGTGCTCAACCGGGGGCCGTGGTCCCGTTTCGTCGAATGAACCAGCCAAAACTCCTCGCCCTCCTGGCCGTCGCCCTCGGGGCTCTACCGATCGCCTCCTCGCAGGCCGACCTCGACCTGACGCCGCGCTACGCTACCTCGGACCACCCGGCACAGGATGATTTTCAGCGGCTCTACTTCTCCAATGGGGACGAGGAGCCGGTCATCATCAAGCCCGATCATCATACCACCGTTACCGGCGGCAGCGGCGAGACCACCCTGCAATTCAACAACCTTCAGGGAGCCAGCCTCCTTCTGCGCAACTCGCCGCTCCGGCCCGATCTCTCCTTCAGCGAAGCAAACCTGGAAACCTACCGCGCCACCGCCCGGCAGTTTGCGCCGCAGGGGCAACTGAAGGTGGTCAAAGAGAGCGAAGAAATCGATATCAGCCTGAAAAACATCTGGGACGCCTCCGTCTTTACCACCACCTATGCGCTTCCGGGCAGCGAAGTGACCCAGTCGGTCACCTTCATCAACTACACCCCCAAACAACAGATCGTCCTGGTTTTGAGCGCGTTCAGCAATGAATTCGAAGACGCCCAGAGCCGCATGGACCAGATCCTGCGCACCTGGAGCAGCATGTCGCCGGAACGGCTCCGGCTGCCGGATGATAACTAACCCTCATTCCTCGATCCGCAGCGAAACGCCCCTGACCAGGCCGTCGTTGGCGGCGGCATCCTCCACCCGGATCGTCAGGCGGTTGTTCCCCTCCGGCAGCAGCCAGCGGCGAATGTCCAGTGAAAGCTCCCCGCTCTGGATGCTTTCAAGGCTCCTGATCTCGTCTCCATTGAGCCAGAGGCGGGCTTCCCCCTCGACCGCTTCGAGCCGGAGTTGCACCTGCCCGTCGTGATCGCCCATTTCCGGCGTGGGAAAGCTGATCCGGTAAACAACGCCTTCTCCCCCGGTCTCCACCTTCCTCCCGTCGGCCACCGGTTGCCACCCCTCTTCGGAATCGCCGGGGAGACCCTCCCCCTTCCCGGCGCTGTGAAAGGTCCAGCCGTCGATCAACGGCACCACCCGGGTGGTCGCTTCCGCGACCGACTGCCGCTCCGGCGCCAGCAGGCCGTCCCAGAGCTTCAGGCGGGCCTGTTCCACCAGAAAGCTGCCCGCCACGGGCAGATAGGGGTTGTGAATGAGCGCAAACCGCGCGTCCCACAACGGCTTGAGCACGTCGCCGCTTTCCCTGAAGGTGCCGACATCGACCCAGCCGACCCGGCGGTGCAGTCGAAGTTCGCCGAAGACCCTTGCCTCCAGCCGGTTGAGTTCAAATGCCTGCCGCAACACCTCCACCCGCCGCCGCGCGATTTCCGTATCCGCCAGCGCCTCCGCTTTTTCCAACAGGGCTTCCGCCTTTTCCAGAACCTGGTCCGTCAGCAGAAGCGGCGTCATCCGGATATAATCCATGCTCCACCGCCCCCACCCGCCGGAGGGGGAAAGAATCCTGCTCTCCCGGCCCCTGGCGGGCGCTTCACGGGTCACCTCCGCCCAATGGCGATGGTAGTCGCCCACGGCCTGCGCCGCCGCGCCGAAAGCGCCGAAATACTCGTTGGCCAGCGTTTCATACTCCGCCTCGGGCCGGGAAACCAGTTCAGCGGCCACATAGTAGTTGAGCCCCTGCCCCGCCCAGTTTCCGGTCAGCGAATCAAAGTCGATTCCCTCGCACCCGTTGCGGAGAAAGTACTGCATGTCGCGGTGAAGGGTTTCCGCGTGGAGGTAGGAGATGCCCCTGCCGGCATGAAACAGGTTGGGCCGCCAGATGATCGACCGCGCTCCCAGCGCCCGCCACCCTTTCCACTGCCGGAGAAGCGGCGGCTGCTCGTCGGGATAATGCCCTTCGCCGCCGGTGTATTCGATCACGATGTTGTCCGCGAGCCGTTTCTCCCGCAAAGGCGGGTGTTGCTGCGCGCCGTAAGCATAGACGGAGACCCTTGCCGCCGGGTCGATCGCGGCGACCTCCGCCGCAATCAGGTTCCAGAAGCGGACATAGCGATCGGAAAGATTGATATCGCGCCCCGCCCGCCAGACCTGTTCATCGGAAAGTTCCCGGAGCGCCGGGGCATCCCACGCCCTCGCCTCGGGGCGGGTGTCGTAACCGGAGCCGTCGTTGCGTGCGAGCCGCAGGAAACGGTTGGCCACCGGATCAGCCTGCCACTCCTTCCGCCAGTTTTCGACAATCGTTGCCTGCACCGCTGCGTTGACGAGGTTGAGCTTGGCAAGGGCCGGCTTCATCTGCGGCGCTCCAACGGGCGGCCTGGCAAACCAGTCGGGATGTTTTTCGCCATAGCGATCCCACCATTTGGTAAAGGAATGCCCCGAACGGTAAAAGGTGGGGCGACGGTTGTCGACCCGCATCCGGCGACGCCAGCGCGCTTCCTCCGCGGCCCGCTGTTGCCATTCTTCATCGGAAATGCCGAGCCCCATCCTCGCCGCGCCGTTGCGCCTGCCCTGGTTGTGGGAACCCCTCAGGTCGCGCTTGAGCAGCAGGGGCGTCTCCCAGGTCCAGGCGGCGGGGGCGGCTTCCAGCGTGGCGCGCCGGGTATAGACTTCCCCGAGTTCCCCCGGCCAGATCCAGCGCACGCCGAGGCTGTGGCGCACAAACTCCAGCACCGCATAATAGCTTCCCAGCCACGAAAGCTCCGGGCGGCCCGGGTCGTCGCGTCCCAGGAGCCCGATCCGCCCCGGCTCGACCACCACCCTCGCCCCCTCGGGCCCCAGGGCCCCGACCGACCACCCGTTGCGCCGGGGCAGTTCCCCGCCCCCCACGGCGATATAGGGGGAGCTGCCGTCCCATCGGGAGGAAGCCACGACCGGCAGGGTGGTCCCGGTGATCTTGCCCACCCATAGATTAAGCTCCTCCACCGCTTCGCCGACCTCCGCGCTCATCGGCTCCTCCACCACCACGCTGCATTGCGCGACGCCGTCGCGAACCAGCACGAACGGCGCGGCTTCAGAAGAGGCGGCCTCCGCCCTTGCGAGGATAAGAAGGGCCGCGCCGATGAGGGAGAAGAAAAACAAAGGAGACCGGGAGGGTCCTCTCAAAGATAAAGGGTTGCTCATAGATTACTGGACATAGGTCCCGTCATAAAAAGGGGCCTGAACGGCAGGTGTTTTGGAAAGGGCTTCATATTGCTTGAGAGTATAGACTTCCACATGCCCGTCGGCAAAGGAGGCATGGATCAACTCATAACCGTTACGGTCCACGGCTTCGGGGACATTGACCTGCCTCGAAAACCAGGCGACGCCGCCGTTGCGCTCCGGCACCCGTGAATCATAGACATCGCGCAGGATCATGAGCCGGGAGACCACCCCGTCGGCCGCCATTCTGGAAAGGTTGGCGGGCCGCTTTTTGGCGTTGTCCATCCCGCGACGCGGCATCACGGCATTGCGGCTCACGCCATAGCCGATGTAATACCAGGGATTGAGATTTTCGTTCTGTGGCTTGGCGAGAACCGAAAGAAGCGGCTTCGTCCGCCACCACTTCGGCCCCCACGGGCTGAAAAAGATCCCGGGGTCGCTCACATAACCGCCTGCGGTCAGGATGCGCGACCAGACCTTTGTCGAACCGCCGCCGGGCTTGTCCTCCGTACACCACGGAAACTCCCCCCGGTGGTCGGCGGCATGGGCGAGCAGGGCCGCCGTGATCTGTCGATGCTGGGCGGTGTTCAACGTACCCCTGGCGTGGTTGACCGCGCGGAAGCCCGCACCGTAGACCAGCGCGACCAGAAGCGCTCCCACCACCATGACGACGAGGAGTTCAACCTGCGTCAAGGCTGTGCAACGGGAAGAAGAGGAGGGGGGCATGGTCGGTGGGCTTGGGGGGGAAGAACGTTGGCTACCGTCGGGAAAACAGGCCGGATCGCCGCCCGGCGCAGGCGGCCCCCGCCGTCAGCAGAAGCAGCGCCACGGCGGAGGGTTCGGGTATCGTTGCCACGCCGTGGAGGATCAGCCCATTGCTGCCGACGATGTAAAGATTACCGAGTTCGTCTCCGTCAATCCCGTAAAAATGCGGATTTCCCTCCAGTTCCAGGATCTCCTGTCGCCACTCGGTCCCGTCAAAATGGAGGAGGGTGCTGTTGGCGCCGACAGCCCAGACATCGTTGGCGCTGAAGGCGAAGACGTTGCGGAGGATTTCCGTCGTCGGTGAGACCTGCGCCTGGAAGCTCAGGCCGTCCCAGTACCAGATCGCCCCGCCGCTGCCGACGGCCCAGATCGCCTCGCTGCTCAACGGGGCGAAGGCGATGACCGAACCGGGCACCGTCAACGTGGAATCGAAGCTCTGGCCTCCGTTGGAGGAGTAATGCAACGTCACCCCGTCTTCATCAAGGGCAAAGATTTGCGTGTTGGAGACGCTCCTGATCTGAAGGACGCTCGCATCGGATACCTTGTTCCAGCCCTGTTCGCCGGAGGCGTAAATTCCGCTGGTGCTTCCCACCGCACCGACCAGGACGTGATCTGCGTCGCGGGCTGTCCAGACAGAGGCAAGACGTGCATTGTTGCCGGTCGGACGCAGGTTGGTGGTCCAGGTGCCGGCATTCCACCGGAAGAGCCTGCGTGTCGAAGCATCGGTCCCGCCATAGTTTGCCAGAAAAACCCTTGTAGGAGAGGAGACCGAGACGCCGCCCGAGGGAAGAGCCCATCCACCCTCCACGTTGCCATAAGCGTCTGCCGCGCCGGGAAACGGTTTCCACCCGGTTCCGTCGTAAACCAGCACCGTTTCGTTGGCACCCGTCGCCACGGCAAAGGTGCTGCTGTAAACGTCGATCGAGTTCCTTCCCGAAAAGCTGGCGGTGGTTCCCGTCTCCATCACCACCCATTCCCTGACCACCGCCGCACCTGCGGAAAGCGGCACCAGAAGCCCCAGAGCAGCGGCGGCGAAGGCGGCCCGTCCCCGTCGTTTCCATCGTTGGAGAGCATGGACAAACGGACGGCGGGAACGGAAGCGGAAAGCAACGGAGTGGGGAGGCGTCTTCGTGTTCATAAATCGAGGAGGAAAGAGCTGGATCGGCCGGGGATGAAAACGGGGGGTAACGTTGGTCATTTTTCCCAGATCAACGAACATGTCAATTATTTTTTAATAAACTTATTTGATTTTCATATATTTCAAACATATCAGTTGTATCAACTTTATCGTTGCCTTCAATGGAGACCTTCTCCTAAGCTCCCCTCCCACCGCGTTATGACTGAACCGCTCCTTTCCACCTCCGACTCCGACACCCTCGGCCTGCTCCGCCCCACCGAAAGGGTGCAGCGTTTTCTGGAAGCGGAACTGCTGCGCGCCTCCTCCTCGACGGAAGGGCGGCTGCCGACGATCAAGGAAGTTTCGCAACGGCTCGGGGTCGGCCTTTCCACGGTGCAGACGGTGTTTGCGCGCTTTTCGCGGGAGGAGCGGCTGGTCACCATCCCCGGCAAAGGCACTTATGTGAACCGGCAGACCGCGGCCACGACCCCTTCGGGCCATTGCATCGTGACCGTCTCCATTCACGAACAGGCGTTGACCGGCAAGGAAAGCACCTGGGGCAAGGAAATCTGCGCCGGAATTTTGCGCGAGATGATCTGCGGGGAGAAAAAGATGATGATGCGCCCCTTTTTCGTCGATATGGAGGAAGACGCGGCCGGGCGGCTGGAAGCGGAAGTCAACAGCTCCAGCGCCGCCATCATCTTTCCCAGCCCGTTGAACCGAAAGCTGGTCGCGGCCTTTCAGGCCCAGCGCAAACCGACGATCTTCATCACCCCGCCCCATCTCATGACGACCGAAAACTTTGTCGGTCCCAATTTTTACCGGGCGGCGCTCCGGCTGGCGGAATGTTGGAAAGCCACCGGTCGCAAGCATATTGCGCTGCTCATGCACCACCCGCTCATCGGCAAGACCACCTGCATCTACTCCCTCGCGGGGTTTGAAGCCGAGCTTGGAAAAACTCCGCGCGAAGCCAGAGACATCAGGTTTTCGCACTTTGTCGTCGAGCCCCCGGACATGAACCAACTCGACCGGCTCCTGCCTGCCCTTTTCGATGGACCCAACCCGCCCGACGCCATTCACTCCACCGGGGATCATCTCGCTTACCACACCGTGGAGTGGCTGCTTAAGCACGGCATCTCCATCCCCGAAACCGTCAGCGTGACCGGCGGCACCGGCTTCCATCCGCGACACGATGCCCCGATGCCGTGCAGCGTGATCCAGCAACCGTTCGAAAAAGTGGGGCAGGAAACCGTCAGGATGGTCGCGCGCGCCCTGACCAGCGGCAATCACTCCCAGGCGGGCCTGTTTCTCGATACCGCCTTCCGGATCGGGGCGACCACACGCGCGGTGGAAAACCGGTTTCTGCTGGAGACCGGGCGCGCCGTGTAGGGAAATTCCTACAAGATTTTTGGGGATGCAGCCCTCTTGTGAAGGAAGGGCGCAGATCGCTAGATTTCGGGAATGCTTATCCGATCAACCCTCCTGACCCTCCTGATGGCTTCCGGCAGCCTCCACGCCGCCATGTTCAATTCCTACAGCACGGATTATTCCTATTCCGGAACGATCAGCCACGGAGGAGGCAATATCCCAAGCAACTCCACTTCAGGCACCGGTGACGGATATTACGCCTTTACCATTGATAACGGGCCGGACGGTTTGACCTATCAGGTGGGAGGCGAAAGCTCTGTGATGGACCTCGATGAGCTGGGTTTCATTTCCCTGTCTTTCGATCACCAGATCGAAAACGGCATGTTCTATCCCACGACGTTTGACATCTCCATTGCCACCACCTTCGAACTCTCCACCGCAGCCAACGCCACCATCTTTTTTGTCTCACCCATGTTTGAGGGAGCCTTCTCGGGAACCCCCACCATCCTGCTCGATGGCAATGCGGTCTCTACAACGGGGTCGAGCTTCACTCTCGACGCCGGAAGCCATACTTTCACTTTTCTGGCCCAGGGAGGCAGTACCGGGGCGGACACCTCGCTGACCACCTTCATCGCCAATGCCAATTTCGAGGCGATCCCCGAGCCGGGAACGTGGGCGCTGCTGGTCGGCGGCGCGGGCCTGCTCGCCCTGGCCCGGCGCAAGCGCGCGGCGTAATTTTAGGGCGCGGCATTCAGGCTTGCCGCAAAGGGGAGGCTTCGTGCTACTCTCCCCGGTCATGCCCAAAGCCCCCTCCCGCGTCCTGCTCGTCGATGATCACCCGATCGTCGGCCTGGGAGTGGAAACGCTGCTGGATGGTTGCGACCGGTTTGAGCTGCTCGGCAAGGCGGAGGATCACCACGCCGCCCGGCGGCTCTCGACCCAATGGCAGCCTGACCTGATCATCCTCGACCTCCTGCTGGGCGGGCGCGACGGCCTGGAACTGATCAGCGAACTGCTCGAGAACGCGGGGGCGGCCTCCATCATCATCTATTCCAGCCTGCCGGAAGGGACCCACGCCCGCCGGGCATTCCGGGCGGGCGCACGCGGGTATGTCATGAAGGAGGCGGGGCTTCATGCGCTGCTGGAAGCGCTTGAAACCGTCGCCTGCGGGGAGCCGTATGCGAGCGCCGCCGTCAAGCAATCGCTGCTGGAGGAGTGCATCGGGAAGAAGAGCCCCGGCAACTCCCGCGTGGAGTCTCTCTCCAATCAGGAACTTCACATTTTTCGCCTGATCGGCTCCGGTCTCGGCTCCCTGGAGATTGCCGCGCAGCTCAGCATCAGCCCCAAAACGGTCAGTTCCCATCGTGAACGGATCAAGAACAAGCTCGGGCTGCCTTCGGGAAGGGAACTGGTCCGCCGGGCGGAGGACTTTTTCCGGGCAGAGGCGTGATCTTTTTTGCAGCAACCGATGCAAACCCCTCCCACCCCCGCCCCGCCCCCCGGGGCCTCCTGGAGCAGCCGATCGGTTTCCGACGCGGAACGGCGGCGTTTTTTCGATGAAATCGCCACACCCGGCAACCTGCGCCGGATGTTCTGGCTCATCGTCATCTGCCTGCCGATCAGCCTCGGCTTTTTCATCAGCAACCTCCTCTCCCTGCACGAGCATGCGCTCAACCCGTGGTTGCTCTTCGATCTCTCGCTGGCGGGGGTTTTCCTGGTCCTCAACGGGATCGCCCGGAAAAAAGGACCCGCCTTCCGGCATGGGCACACCCTCGTCCTCGCCTACTATATCTATACACTGGCGTCGATGGATGGCTACTACTTCACCGCCTTTTCCCGCTTCGGGGAAAACACCGTCTATGTCCTCGGGATGATGATGGCGGCGGTCCTTTTCCGCCTGCCGCCCCGCCAGTTTTTCACGCTGCTGCTGACCAACCACGCCATCTACATCGCCCTCTCCTTTCACTTCAAACGGAACGACGACGGGGTGCTTTCCGCCATGATCGGCGGGCTCGACGCCCTGGTGGTCGCCTGCATCGCCGCCTGGTTTCTCTTCGCGCGGGAGTGGGGCGACTTTCTCAAGCAGCGGGTGATCGAGGAACGCAACCGCGAACTTGCCGCCGCCAATGCGCTGCTCCAGCGCAACAACGAGGAGATGAACGAAATCATGGCGATCGCCGCGCACGATCTCCGCAGCCCGCTCCACAGCATGAAAAGCTGGTTTGAACTGCTCGGCGAACAGGAGGCATGGCGTCGCGAGCCGTATGCCGAAGTCGTCACCGAATGCGGCCGGGCGTGCGGCGGGATGCTCGGCTTGATCGCGCGGCTGCTTGAAGCCCACGCTGCGGAAACCCGTTCCGGCCCATGCCTGGAAAAGGTCGCCGCCGGGCGCCTGCTGGAAGCGTCATTAAGGAAGGTCGAAATGGCCGGAAAACTCCGCAACGTCCGCTTCACGACCGACTTCCCCGGGGACGGGCTCACGCTCGAGACCGATCCCGAAGCCCTCGCGCAGGCGGTCGACAACCTGCTCGACAATGCGCTGAAGTTTTCGCCCGCCGGTTCGCAGGTCGAAGTCGCCCTCTTCCGCGCGGAGAACCGGTGCCGGATCGAAATCCGCGACGAAGGCAGCGGGGTCGCCGAAAAAGACCGGGAAAAGCTCTTTCACAAGTTTCACCGGGGCCGCAACCGCCCGCATGGCGGCGCGATCGGCGCGGGGCTCGGGCTTTTCATCGTCGAACGGCTGATGGAACACCTCGGCGGCACGGTCACCCACCACCCGCGGCCGGGCCGGGGGTCGGTTTTCCGGCTCGAACTTCCGCTTTCCGGTCGTTGAAGCGGAGTCCAACGCCGCGGTCGGCGCGGAGGCTCCTACTCCATACGCCGGTCGCCCCAGAAGGCTCTTTTATCGGGCGGTGCATTGAAAGCCGCGCTGGAGAGGCGCTCAAGGTGGCCGTCAAAAAAGACGACGTTCTGATGACTGCGGTGGGGATAGAGCAGATTCTTGACCGACGAAGGGCTGACGATGGTGGCAAACTCCCCCGGCCCGTCGGGGTCGGTCGTCCCGCCATCGGTAAAAATCCACATCCGCGCCGGATCGGGAAGATTGACCAGCCGCTGGAATGATCCCGGGTTTTCCCCCGCTTCCGGGACATCCGGGTAGCTTGGATCGTTGGCGACCACGGTCTGATTCATCGAATAGCAGCGGTTGAGCATGTTCGGAAACTTATCCGGACAGTCGGCCTTGAGTTGCGGGCAGGTCAATACGGAGTCGACCTTATAGACTGCCGAGGTGCTCTTGGCGGTGCTCGACGACCCAAGGTAATCGCGAATCCCCGGGCTGGCCGCCGTACTCAGCCGGGAATACCAGAACTTGGTCGGCAGGAAGCGGCCGTCGTGATCGGCCGCGTACTGGATGAGCGCCATCCCCGTAAACCGGAGGTTGGACTGGCATTTGACATCCATCGCCTGCGTCCGCAGCCGCCCGAGCGTCGGCATCGCCACCGCGAGGAGAATCGCCAGGATCACCACTGCGAGCAATGTCTCCCCCAGCGTGAACGCCTGTTGAAAGGGGGCGCGGCGAAAAGCAGCTTGTCGATCAGGCATCGTTTTCATAACCCGTCCAGATTCTCCTTCAACCGGGGCAGCGCCCACTTCGTGGTGGGGACGCCGCGCCGGATTTCGTTTTCATAGAGCGCCTCTCCCCAGATCACATGCCGGGGGGTCAGCTCCGCACGCAGTTTCCGGAGCTGCTCTCCTTTGCGTTGAAACTCCGGCAGCAGTTCCGCGCGCTTTTTCTCCTTGATCTGATAACCGATCTCCAGAAGATCGCGCGTCAGCCGGAATTCCGCCAGCCCATCCTCCAGGAAACGGACCCGCTCCAGCGCTTCACGGTTGCCGGTGTCCGCTTCGGCGAGGCGGCGGGCCTCTGCCAGAAGCCTTTCCGGAACGGTAAACGTCGCTGCATCGTAAAGGTAGGGAATCGCGCGGAAGCTACCCGTCAGCACGCTCCGGGTAAAACCGTGCCGGACCGCCATCTCCTGGTAGAGACTGGACTGGGCATGGTCGCCGGTATGCTGGCTCATGGCTCCGGCATAGTTGACTTTCCGGCTCAGTTCCATCCAGTAATCGAAGTATTCGCGGATCTTCGGCTCCGCCGCTCCAAAGGCGGCGGTATATTCGGCGATCGCCTCGTCGGGCGTCACCTTCGGGTCCGCGACCAGTCGGGCGACCACATAGTAGTTCAAACCCTGCGTCGCCCAGTAACCCATGAGCGAATCCGCGGAAAAGCCGATCATCCCATGCTCCGCTGCAAACCGGACGTAATCGCCCTGTGCCCGTGGCTCGAGGTAGGGAACATGGACGCCGACGTGCCACCAGTTGGGCCGCAACAACAGCTCCGCCCCGCGCGCGGCCCACCCCTTCCATGCCGCGTACGGCTCTTCCCCCTTGTAGCCATTGACGATCCCCATGATCAGCTTCGCGCTCAGGTCGACTTCCTGCGGCGGCGGCTGCCGGTAGCAGCCATAAGCCAGGACGGTCAGCTTCACCCCCGGGTTGTGCCTGCGCAGCCGCTCGTGGACCAGGTTCCAGAAATGAACATACCGGGCGGTCAGTTGCCCCTTGGCCTGCCAGATGGTCAGCTTGTCCTGGCCCTGGGGAAGGTCCCACGCGGCGGTGGCATCGCTGGTATCGAAACCGCTGCCGTCATTGGGCGAAATCGCCCAGGTGGCCGGTTTTCCGGCGGCAAGGTACTCCTGCTCGATCCGGTCGAGTACCGAAGGGTTGGAGAGCCGCAGTTTGACGCGGTTGGCATTGGGGAAAGGTTGGCGGAACCTGTCCGAGGGAGGGACGGCGAAGAGCGTCGGGTCGAGCGCGCCATACTTTTCCCACCAGTCTGAAAAGGCGTGACCATAGAAGATCTCGGTACGATTTCCCGCCTGGTGATCTTCCATCCAGTCGCGCGCTTCCTTCTGGAGCCGTTCCTGAAGCTTCAGGTCGACGAGATAAGTCGGTGCATCGCTGCCATGAGCCACCAGGCGTTGTTTGGCCATATAGGTGCGGCGCAGCAGGAGCGGCTGGCGGATTTCGTTGCGGCTTGCGACCCGCAAGGTCGGCTTCTTTGGGACAAAGGTTCCGAGCGGCCCCGGCCAGAGCCAGCGGACGCCGATGATTTCCTGCGCCAGATCATTGACCGCCCACTTCGTTGCGGGGGTGCGGTAGGCGCTCCAGTGGGCTCCCCGGGGCGTGGTGGAACGCCGGGCGTTCAGGTTGACATTATGCCCCAGCCCTTCGTCCCGGCCAAAAAGGAAGAGCCCGCCGAGGGTCGTCTTAATCCCGTACGCCTCCTCCTCCAGCCGGGTGACATCGACCCCTTCACGAGCCAGCGCCGCCGTCGCCCCGACATAAACTTTTTCCAGCGGAGAGGCGACTTCCGCCTCGCTACCCTCCGTCACGATCGCCAGCTTCGCGCCGGTCGAGCGTTCAATATAGCGTTGGAGCAGTTCCGCCGCCTCGCGCTCCATCCCGCCAGCCTGCGCGCCGACGACGATCACTGCTTTTGCCTCCCCGTCCACGACCAGCAGCTTGTCGCTCCCGGGTTCCTTTTCCGGCGAGAGACGGGAGTCCGGAACAGGACGATCGCAACCCGCGAAAAAAACCAGCACAAGCAAGAGGCTTCGACAAAATGTCCGATAAAACATGGTGAAAGAATCCATTTTTTTTGATGATCCCAGCTTAAAGCCTGCGGGTGCGTCTCCCCATACGGCAACCGGCCAGCGCCGTCAACCCGGCCATGATCGCCAGCGTGACCGGCGAAGGTTCCGGGATCACCTGATAGGTAAAGCGATCGAGCGCGCTGATCCCCCGGGTTTCCGTACGTCCGTCGATCCCGAAGAAGAGGTAGGCATCGCCTGCCGCGACCAGGCCGGGAAGCGAAACGTCCTCCATCGTCGCGGTCAGGACCGGCGTGGAAGCGAGAACGCCTGTGTTGCTGGAGGCATAAAGCCCGACGCTGATGGAGTAGAGCTGGGTCTCGGCGTCGAAGGTCGACTCCAGCGAGAGATAGTACCAGCCATCGTCCAGATTACCGTACTCGCCGTAGTTGGTCGTCAGGACGCCGCCGTTGGAAGCCTGGGCCGCCACCCGGAACCGGCGCGGGTCGTCGTTCTTGGTATAATGGATCGCGGCGTTGAAATGATTCTGGTCAGGATCATCGACCGTCCCGAGGTTGGGGACATAGGTCGCGGAGGAACTGATGCCGAAAAGGAGGGAGTAGCCGCTGGAAGTGGAAGTCGGCCGGGCCAGTTTCAGGTACATGCCGCCTGAAACGCCGGGTGCGGTGGCAGAAATCGGCGTCTTAAGGATCACCCACCCCGGCGTCCCGGAATTGGGTCCGGTCAAACCGGTGCCGCCATTGAGGCCCGCCGCGCCCGTCCGCGACCAGAAGGTGGGCGAGGTCACCTGATTGAAAAGATCGAGGTCCGCAGCATCTTCAAAGTCGATCACCGCGGCGCGTGCCGACGAAAAAGCCGCGACACACAGGCCCGAAACAATGACGACCCAGATTATCAATCGATTGCGCATCCACGGCAAAAAAAGGGAGATGAAGGGCGTGACGCACCGGAAACGCCGGGAAGAGGCGTTGAAGGTGCCGACGGGGAATTCGGTTTTTAGTTCCATGGCGTTGAGGTAAAAGGGTGGAAAACGTGAAAAAAATCCAAAGGCGCAGGGAAACGGACAGGAGGTCAGCATGAAAACCAACCGGATGATCAAACGATTGACAATTTAGCAGAAATCCCGGAAAGATGTCAATACCCTCAACCGGGATTCCTTCAAAAACACCTCATGTCCGATTCCAACCTGTCGCCGCTTTCCTCGCCCGTCTCTCTGGAAGACCTTGCGCGCCATGTCAACCTGGCCGTCGGCACCGTCTCCCGGGCGCTGAACGGAAACCAGCGCGTCAATGTCGATACCCGCGCCCGCGTGGCGGCTGCGGCGCGGGAACTCGGCTACGAACCGAGCCCGCTCGCCCGGGGGTTGCGTTCGGGGAGAACCGGGTTAATCGGCATCTGCTTTTTCATGAACTCGCCCTCGCGCAATGTTCAGGTGACCGCGCAGCTCTACTTTCTTCAAAAATTCCTCAAGGAGCAGGGAAAACGGTGCCTGGTGGAGTTCAGCCCGTGGGAATACGAACACAAGGTGCGGGCAATCGAACATTTTCTGGCGATGCGCGCCGAAGGGATCATCCATGTCGGCTCCTTTCCCGAAAAGCTGCTCCAGCCCTTGGCCCGCCTGCGCGAACGCAACATTCCGTACGTTCTGCTCGATCCCCATTCGCCGGAACTCCCCTTTTCCGTCGCGCTGGACCGGACGCTCGCCTACGAAAAAATCACCGACCACCTGCTCGACCTCGGCCACACCCGGCTGGCGCTGCTCGGGATCGCCCCCGCGTTTTCCGTCCACCACTTCACCGCCTACCAGGCGCGCATCCAGGGGGTTCGGCGAAGCCTTGAGCGGCGCGGTCTCGATTTCGAACAATGCGTCGACATCTGCTTTGACCTCCCCGAGACGCTGGAAAGCGCCGGGGAATTTGGCCGCCGCCTCGCCGCCCGTTTTTACCCCCGGCTCAGGGAAGCGACCGCCTGCCTCGCCTCCAACGACGATGTGGCGCTCGGAGCCATCGAGTTTCTCAAAACCCGGGGGTGCCGCGTGCCCGGCGACCTATCAATGGTCGGCTTTGATGATTCCGCCCGCCATGGCGATCCCCCGCTGACCACCGTCAACCAGCAGATCGACCAGAGCACCTCCGCGGCGGTCGCGATGCTTCAGGCGGCTTCCGTCAGCGGCATGACCCAGACGATCCCCTCACGGATGATTGAGCCGCTTCTGGTGGTGCGGGATTCCACGGGGCCGGCCGGGTCCCGCTAAACGCCACGGCGGGCGCGGAAGCCCGCCCAGTAACCCGTCAACGATACATGCCTCTCCGTCGCACGTAACGGCGCACCTCAAACTCCGGATGCTCCAGCAGCACCTCCCGCGCTTCAAACGCCTCTTCGAACGGCGGAAACCAGGTGTCGCCCTCCACTTCGCGCGGCAGCAGGGTCAGGATCAGTTCCTCGCACCATGGCAGGAGTTGCGCGTAGATTTCCGCTCCGCCGATCACGTAAACGTCGCTCCCCGGCTTCGCCCATTGAGCGGGTCCGGCCTCGCCCGGTTCTCCCGCCACCGCGACGCCCGGGGGAAACTCGTGCGCCTGCGGGTGACGCGTCAGAACGACGTTGTGCCGGTTGGGCAGGGGACGGCCGAGGGAGGCAAAGGTCTTGCGCCCCATCACGATCGTGTGACCGGTGGTCACCTTTTTAAACCAGCGGAGTTCATCGGGGAGATGCCACGGGATCGTTCCGCCCTTGCCGATCACCCGGTTGCGGGCCATGGCCGCGATCGCCCGGACGACCGGCCGGCCCGGCGAAGCCACATTGAGGTTTTCTTCCACCATTCCCAAAAAAAATCAGACCGCGACGGGAGCCTTGATCGCCGGGTGCGGGTCGTACCCCTCCAACGTGAAGTCGTCAAAGGTGAAATCGCCGATTTCCCGCACTTCCGGGCGCAGGCGCATCACCGGCCGTTCGCGCGGGGTGCGCGAGAGCTGCTCGCGGGCCTGGTCGAGGTGGTTGGCGTAGAGGTGGAGATCGCCGAAGGTGTGGACAAAATCGCCCGGCTTCAAACCGCAGACCTGCGCCACCATCATCGTCAAAAGGGCGTACGAGGCGATGTTGAACGGCACGCCGAGAAAAAGATCGGCGCTCCGCTGGTAAAGCTGGCACGAAAGCACCCCTTCGTGGACGTAAAACTGGAAAAGGACGTGGCACGGCGGGAGTTTCATCCCTTCGATCTCGCCGGGGTTCCATGCCGTGACGATCAGCCGCCGGCTGTCGGGCCGGGTGCGGATCTGCTCGATCACCTGCGCGATCTGGTTGATGGAACCCCCGTCGCCGGTCCGCCAGTCGCACCACTGGGCCCCGTAGACCCGGCCCAGATCGCCGCTTTCGTCCGCCCATTCGTCCCAGATCGTCACCCCCGCCTCCTGCAGGGAATGGACGTTGGTCTCCCCGCGCAAAAACCAGAGGAGTTCGTGGATGATCGACTTGAGGTGCACCTTCTTGGTCGTCAGCAGCGGAAAACCGCGCCGCAGGTCAAACCGCGCCTGGGCTCCAAAGACCGACCGGGTGCCGGTCCCCGTCCGGTCGGGTTTGAACTGCCCTTCTTCAAGAACGAGCCGCAAGAGATCGAGGTAAGCACGCATGAGGGCCTTACTTCTACGCCAGCCGCTCCGCGCTTTCCAAGGGAATTCCTTGCCGGGCCGGCAATCTGCTGGCAGAGAAAGCAAGGCAATGCGTTGACATCGCCGCAACACCCTTTTAGCTTTGCCCTCACCTTAGAAGGCCACCCCTGTGAGCAATAACGACGATTATGTAATTGAAATCCTCCTGGACACCGGGCTGATCGCCCCGTCCCAACTGGAGGAAGCATCCGCCCAAGTTTCTCCCGGCCAGAGCGTCGTCGACTATCTGGTCGACACCTGCGCCCTGACGCGGGACGACGTCCTGAGAGCCCTCGCCGCGCACTCCAGCATGGAGTTTGTCGATCTGGCGCACGTGACCATCTCGCCCGATGTGATCCTTTCCGTCGATGCCGAGCACGTCCGCCGCTTCAAGGTGATGCCGATCGCCAACAACGACACGGGACTTTTGATGGCGACGAGCGACCCGCTCAATTTCGACACGTTTGACGCGATCACCCACCTGCTTCACCGCGATGTCGAGTGGGTCTGCGCCTCACCCGAACAGATCGACGCCGCCATCGAACGGTTTTACCCCGACGAAACCGTCGTCCAGCAATCCGACGACAGCGTTTTGATCGCCGGGGCCGAGGACGAGGGGGACGCGCCGATCATCCGGATGGTCACGATGCTGCTGGTCGAAGCGCAGAAGATGCGGGCGAGCGACATCCACCTCGAACCGCTCGAAAAACGGTTCCGCATCCGCTTCCGCGTCGACGGCGTGCTGCACGAAGTGCAAAACCCGCCCAAAAAGCTGCAATCGGCCATCATCAGCCGCCTGAAGATCATGACCGGCTCGATCAGCATCGCCGAAAAGCGCCTTCCGCAGGATGGTCGTATCCAGGTGCGGATCGGCCCCAAGCAGATCGACCTTCGTGTCTCGACCCTGCCGACCAACCACGGCGAGAGCATCGTCATGCGTATTCTCGACAAGTCGAGCCTGACCCTTGGGCTTTCGCAGCTCGGCTTCCTGAGCGATGATCAGGAGACCTTTGAGAAACTGATCACCCTGCCCGACGGGATCATCCTCGTCACCGGGCCGACCGGTTCGGGGAAGACGACCACGCTCTACGGCTGCCTGAACTACGTCAACCAGCCCGACCGCAAGATCATCACCGTTGAAGACCCGGTGGAATACCAGCTCAACGGGATCAACCAGGTCCAGGTCAACAGCGACATCGGGATGACCTTCCCGGCGGCGCTGCGCTCCATGCTCCGCCAGGCGCCCAACATCATCATGATCGGGGAAATTCGAGACCTCGAAACCGCGAGCATCGCGATCAACGCGAGTTTGACCGGGCACCTCGTCCTCTCCACGCTCCATACCAACGACGCGCCGAGCGCCGTCGCCCGTCTCGTCGACATCGGCGTGCAGCCGTTCCTGGTGTCGAGTTCCGTGCGCGCCGTGGTCGCCCAGCGACTGGTGCGGCGGCTCTGCCCCGAGTGCAAGGAACCGCATGAACTGACCGACGCGGAACTGCGCGCCCTGCGGCTGGAACGCTCGCAGGTCACCGAAGCGACCGTCATGCGCGGGCGCGGCTGCGACTCGTGCCGGGGCCTCGGCTACAAGGGGCGGCTCGGGATCTTCGAGATTTTCCTCGTCGACGACGAAGTCCGCCACATGATCAACGAAAAAGCCTCCACGCTCGACCTGCGGCGACGCGCCCGGGAACTCGGGATGCGCACCCTCCGTGAAGACGGGGTGCGAAAAGTGCTTTCCGGGATGACCACCGTGGACGAAGTCGTCTCCGCCACCATGTCCGACGCGAATTAAGGGACGCGGCTCTCCTTTCGAAATCAAGGCCGCTCTCCTCCCCCTTTGAAGTATGCAAGCGAATCAAGTTCTCGATCTTTTTGTTGAACAAGGCATCGTTGACCGCAGCCAGGTCGACGATCTTCTGGCGGAAGTCGCCAGTTCCGGAAAAAACATCACCCAGGTCCTGGTCGATTTCGGCTTCGTCACCCGGGAACAGTATTACCAGACGATCGCCAACTACCTCGGCACCGACTACGTCGAACTCGCCGGGTTTGAACCGGCCCCGGAACTCATCCGGATGATCCCCGCCGGGCTTGCCCGGATGCACGGGGCCTTCCCGGTCAGTTCCAACAGCGCCGGGATCACGATCGCGCTGGTCGACCCGCTCAACGCCCAGAGCCAGGAAGACCTCCGGTTTGCCATCGGCAAGGATATCTTCACCGTCGTCGCCGCCACCCACCAGGTCGACGAACTGATCCAGAAATATTACCTCGATTCCGCCAGCCTCGACGAAATCCTCTCCGAACTGGGCGAGGAGGTCGAGTTCGGCGAAGATCAGGTCGATCTCAAGAATGTCGAGGCCGAAGCGAACTCGACGCCGATCATCCGCTATGTCGACCTCGTGTTGGCGCAGGCGATTTCCGACCGCGCGAGCGACATTCACTTCGAGCCGTTTGAGGAAGAGTTCAAGATCCGCTACCGGGTCGACGGCGCGCTCTACGAAATGGCCCCGCCGCCCAAGCACCTCGCGCTGCCGATCATCTCGCGCGTGAAGGTCATGGCGAATCTCAACATCGCCGAACGGCGACTCCCGCAGGATGGCCGCATCCAGACCTTTACCGCAGGCCGCCATGTCGACCTCCGTGTCTCCTCCCTGCCGACCCAGTTCGGCGAAAGCGTCGTGCTCCGCGTGCTCGACCGCTCCAGCGTCAACCTGAGCCTCAAGGCGCTCTCGATGCCGGAGTACATCAACAACTACATCCTGGAGACGATCCAGAAACCGAACGGCATCTTCATCGTCACCGGGCCGACCGGTTCGGGGAAGACGACCACGCTCTACGCCTGTCTCAACGAGATCAACACGGTTGATTCCAAGATCCTGACGGCGGAAGACCCGGTCGAATACGACATCGAAGGGATCATCCAGGTGCCGATCAGCGAATCGATCGGGCTGAACTTCGCCCGCGTCCTGCGCGCCTTTCTCCGTCAGGACCCGGACCGGATCATGGTCGGGGAAACGCGCGACCTGGAAACCGCGCAGATCTCCGTACAGGCGTCGCTCACCGGGCACCTCGTCTTCACCACGCTCCACACCAACGACGCTCCCGGCGCGGTCACCCGTCTCATCGACATGGGGGTCGAGCCGTTCATGATCTCCGCCTCGCTCGAAGGGGTGCTCGGCCAGCGGCTCATCCGGAAAATCTGCCCGAACTGCCGCACCCCGTACGAGCCGAGCGAATCGGTCCTCGCCCAGCTCGGCCTTTCGCCGCACGACATCGGCGACAAAAACTTCTATTACGGCCGCGGCTGCGACGACTGCAACCAGACCGGTTACAAGGGCCGCAAGGGGATCTACGAGTTGCTCCACATCTCCGACCCGCTGCGCGACCTGATCAACCAGCGCGCCCCGAGCGTCGTCCTGCGCCAGAAGGCGATCGAACTCGGGATGACCACCCTGCGCGAAGATGGCCTGCGCTGTATTTACGACGGTGAAACCACCATCGAGGAAGTTCTCAAATACACCTGATACGCCCGGCACCTTCATCCTCTTAACCCCCTTAACCTCCAAATCTGCCGGAGACTTCCTGTTGCACAAATCTCCCACGCACCTTACACTCCTGCCTAGATCCGCAAGTCCCTCCTTATGCCGAAATTCAATTACGTCGCCCTCGATGCCCGTGGACAGGAATCAGAGGGTGTCATCGACGCCGACAACTCCAATCACGCCATCCGCCAGCTTCGCGAAGCCGGTTATTTTCCCACCAACGTCACGGAAGCCGGTAAAGGCGGCGGCACCAAAACCGCCGCCAAGCCAAAGAAGGCTGCGGCAGCCGCCGCCGGCAAGGAGAAGAAGAAAGGGCTCGTTCTTTTCGAGAAAAAGACCGTCAAGTCCAAGGTTCTGATGGTCTTCACCCGGCAGTTGGCGACGCTGATCGACGCCGGTCTGCCGCTGCTGCGAAGCCTTACCGTACTCGGCAACCAGGAAAAGGACCCGGTGCTCAAAGGGGCGATCAGCGTGCTGGCCGACTCCGTACAAGGGGGGAGCACTTTCTCCGAATCGCTCGCGCAGCACCCGAAGATTTTCAACAAGCTCTACATCAACATGGTCAAGGCCGGGGAACTCGGGGGGGTGCTCGAACTCGTCCTCAACCGTCTGGCCGAGTTCCAGGAAAAGGCGCAGAAGATCGCCAACAAGGTCAAGTCGGCCATGGCCTACCCGGTCATCGTCATGGTGATCGCGATCCTGATCATGTGGTTCCTGCTCGTCTTCATCGTGCCGAAGTTCGAACAGATCTTCGCCGACATGCTCGGGGGCAAACCGTTGCCGATGATCACCCAGGTCGTCATCGGGGCGAGTAAAGCCGTCCAGTCCAACTTCCTGCTGATCGTCGGGGGGATCGCCGCCTTCATCTTCGCCTACGTCCTCTTTTCGCGAAGCGAGACGGGCAAATCGGTCCTCGACCGGATCAAGCTCCGCGTCCCGGTCCTGGGCGACATGCTGCGCAAAACCGCCATTTCCCGTTTTTCACGTACGCTCGGCACGCTGGTCACCAGCGGTGTGCCGATCCTGCAGGCGCTCAACATCACCAAGGAAACCGCCGGCAACGTCGTCATTTCCGAGGCCATCGCCAAGGTACACGACGCCGTGAAGGAAGGGGAATCCATCGTCCAACCGCTTGAAGCGAGCAAGGTCTTCCCGCCGATGGTCATCAGCATGATCGACGTCGGTGAGGAAACCGGTCAGTTGCCGGAAATGTTGCTCAAGATCGCCGACGTTTACGACGACGAAGTCGACAACGCCGTCGTCGCGTTGACCTCGATGCTCGAACCGCTCATGATCGTCTTCCTGGCGCTCATCGTCGGGAGCATCGTCATCGCCCTCTTCATGCCGCTGATCGGCATCATTCAGAACATGCAGAGCCAGTAAGGCCCCGCCATTCCTGCCCTAAGAGGCGGCTTTTTCCCGGAGGACGATCCCTGTGATCACACCGGAAAAAGCCGCCTTTTTTATTGTGAAAGCCGCTTGGAGGCGGACGCTCCGTCAACGCCGGAGCGCAATCATAAAGAAAAGCACGCCGCCGGCCACCAGCGCGAAACCGATGGCCGCAGGGCCGGTCTGCGGCGGCTGTTTTGCTTCGATCCGGTGTTTGATCGCCTGCACTTGCGGAGGCGGTGGCTCGTCAAACTGGGAGGAAGCGATCAGCCAAAGCCCAAGCGCCACCATGAGGGCAGAAAAGAGAGCGGGAACGATGCGCATGCCTGCGAATGTTCCCTGAAATCAACGACGGCGCAAAGGAGAAACCGTCGGCTCCGGCAGCGACGAACGCCGGTACGCCCGGGGCGAGACGCCGTACTCAGCCTTGAAAGCCCGGCTGAAGGCGTAAAGCGACTCAAAACCGCATTGTCGGGCCACTTCGCTGACCGAAAGCGAGGAGGTATGGAGCAGATCACTCGCCCGTTTCATGCGCAACCGCCGGACATGCCGCCCGAGCCCGACCCCGGCAACGGCCCGGAAGCGCGCCCTGAAATGACTCTCCGATTGTCCCATCGCCCGGGCGATGGCCTTCACGGGGAGCGGCTGGTCGAGCCGCGGGAAAAGGTGACTGTTGACCTTGCGCAACAATGCCGCCCCCGCCCCCTGTGCTTCACCGTCGCCGGGAGAAAACCCCGGTGGCGCGCCTCCCGTCGCAGCCAGCCGTTGCAGCAACAGCCCGAGGTGAAACGGCAGGAGCGGACGCCGCCCCGGTTCACCCCAGCAGGCAAGCGTCTCTGCCAGCAGAATCCACTCCACCTCCCCCAGACGCCGCGCACCCGCGCCGCGCAACGGCTCCATCTCCTGTAACGTCCCCTTTTCAAACGTCACGAAAAGCCAGCAGATCGCGCTCTCGGGAAAATCGGTATAGGCGTGAAACGAGAACGGGAAAATAAGCAGCGCTTCCCCCGGTTCCAGCGAAAAAGTCTCCATGTCGACGGAGACCTTTCCCCTCCCCTCGACCGCGATCAGCAGGATCGTGCGGTGATGCTGATGCGGCTGCGACCCGCCGAGCGCCGACGAGGAGAGCCGGGAAAAACAGATGACATTGTGCGGCAGGTGGGGCGTGAGCGCCTCGCCGAAACCGGAATAGTAGTCGGCAAGACGGTTGATCCCCTGCGCCCTTTGAATGACGGCCTGGCGGGGTGAAGCTGCGTTCATGGCGAAAACATCGTTTCTGTTAAATATAAAGTCATTTAGCCCATTTTTTAACAGAAAAGATTTTGGCATTCTAGCGCGCCATGGAAACCACTTCAAAACAGGTCACTCTCGGTCTACTCGGTACGGGCGGACGGCTGCGCGGCGTCGTCCGGCGTCTCCTTGAAAGCGCGCCCGCAGGGAGCCTTCGCGTCAAGGCAGCCTATGATCCCCGGGCCGATTCCCACGCCACGTTGCGCACCGTCATCGGCGATGACTACGAAGTCGCTCCCGACGAAGATGCCGTGATCAACGATCCGGAGATCGACTGGATTCTCATCGGCTCCTGGAACTGCCACCATGCACGGCAGGCCAGCGCCGCCCTTCGCGCCGGAAAACATGTCTTTTGCGAAAAACCGCTCGCCACCACGCTGGAGGATTGCCTCGCCATTCGCGACGCCGTGGAAAGCTCCGGAAAGCAGTTCATTTTCGGGCTGGTCCTGCGCTACTCCCGCCATTACCAGAAAATCCGCGAGGTGATCGATTCCGGAAAACTCGGGAAGATCATCTCGTTTGAGTTCAACGAAACGCTCAGTTTCAACCACGGCGGCTACATCTTCGGCAACTGGCGGCGCAAAGTGGCCAATGCCGGGACCCATTTGCTCGAAAAATGCTGCCACGACCTCGACCTCGCCAACTGGATGGCCGGTTCGCTCCCGGTGCGGGTGGCGAGCTTCGGCGGGCGCGACTTTTTCACCCCGGCCAACCGCGGGCAGATCGAACGGATCGGCACCGGCCCCAAGGGTGAAGAGCCGTTTGCCACCTGGCGCGATACCGGTCGTACCGATCCTTTCGACGGCGGGCCCGACATTTTCGACAACCAGGTCGCCATCCTCCAGTACGCCAACGGCATCCGGGCGACGTTTCACACCAACTGCCATACCGCCATCCAGGAACGCCGTTTCTATCTCTGCGGGAGCGAAGGCACCCTGCGGGCCGACCTGATCACGGGTCAACTGGAACTCCGCCGCATCGGCTGGGAGACGGAAACCGAAACCGTCGAAACGATCAAGGCCGACGGGCATGGCGGCGGCGACAACATCATGGCCGAGGCGCTGGCCGACTCGATCCTCCACGGAACCGCTCCCCTCGCCTCCATTCGCGAAGGGTTGCAATCGGCCATCACCGCGTTCGGGATCGACCGCGCCGCCGATGAAGGGACCGTCGTCGACCTGACGCCGCTCTGGTGCCAGGCGGGGATCGACCCGCACAACGCGTAGGCCCGACCGACCGGCCCAACCCGGGCGGGGAGACCTCCCGAGGCTCCCCGCCGCCGCGGCACCGCGATACGGTAAAGCGGCGGGAAACCACCGGTCACGCCACCGGCTCGCCCGCCCTATGCCAGCGAGCGGCGGATCGCGGCGACCGCCTCGTCCACCGTGACCGCCTCCATACAGCGGAAGTCGATCGGGCATTCGCGCAGAAAACAGGGGCTGCACTCGACCTGGTGGCGCAGCACCGTGTGGCGCGGCCCGAGCGGGGCGGTCAGGCGCGGTTCGGTGGAGCCAAAGATCGCCACGGTTGGCACCCCGAGGGCGGCGGCGAGGTGCATCGTCCCGGTATCGTTGGTCAGGAGGAGGTCGCACCCCGCGAGGCGCTCCATCAGTTCCGCCAGCGTGGTTTTCCCGATGAGATTCGTCATCCGGCTCCCGGCCCCGCCTTCAAAGGCGGCTTCGATCGCCGCGCCGACCGGGGCATCCCCGCCGACGCCGAAAAGGAGCCATTCGCACGGCATTTCCCGGGCGATCCGGCCCGCCGTCTCGGCAAACCGCTCCGGCATCCACCGCTTGGCCGCGCCGTACTCCGCACCGGGGCAAAGCCCGAGCACCAGCCCCTCGCTTTTCACCGGTTGCTCCCGGCGCAGCGGCGCGGGGTTAAAAAACACCTCCGGCCCCGCGGTTCTCGGGACCTCCACGGCGGCCCCGATCCTCCGGGCGATCTCCAGATAATGGTGGACCTGATGCGCCGCCGGGCGACGCCGCAGCCCCTTGGGCGGGCGGATCTCGACATCCAGCAACCAGCGACGCCACTTCGCGGGATAGCCGACCCGCACCGGAATCCCCGCCAGCCAGACCTCCAGCGCCGTGCGGACCGAGTTGGGGAGGATCACGGCCGCCTCGAAACGGCCCGCCCTCAACTTCCGCGCGACGCTCCACGGGCTCTCCCCGGCGTCGATGGTGAGCACTTCATCGACCTCCGGCACCTGCCGCCAGAAATCGGCCAGCTTGGAGCGGACCAGGACGGCCAGGTGAAGATCGGGCCGCCCCCGCTTGATCGCCTGCACGGCGGGAAGGGTCATCACGGCATCCCCCAGCCAGTTGCTGGAGCGGACGACGACGCGGAACGGCTTGAGCCGCCCCGGATCATACCCCTCCGGGAAAACGGCTCCGCGTTTGTACCCGGCCAGCAGGAAATTCGGGCGCGGGGTTTTCCAGCGGTTGTGCACCCAGAACCAATCTTCGGGAACCTCGCGGATCAATGCCTCCAGCGACTGGTTCATCGCGGCGGTGATCTCCTGGCTGGTATGGCTGGCCGGCTCCAGCGGCTCGGAAACGCTGAAGCGCCACCGCCCGACGCCCTCGGTATAAAGCGCGGCGGGCAGCAGGACCGCGCCGGTCCGCATCGCGAGGGTCGCGGCGAGCGGCGTCGTTGAGGCGAGCCGGTCGAAAAGCGGCGACCAGACCCCCTTGTCCCCCGCGTGCTGGTCGATCAACACCCCGACGCCCCCGCCGGAGCGCAGCAGCGCGATCACCTTCGAAAACCCTTCGCTCCGTTCAAAAAGCGTCAACCCCTGCCGGGCTCGGGCCGAGCGGATGGCGGCGTCGATGTAGCGGTTGCTCAACCGCTGGTAGATGGTCCCGCCCTTTCCGGGGAAGAGGAGCGGGGCGACCTGCGCGATCAACTCCCAGTTTCCCATGTGGCTGATGAGCAGGATCACCCCCCGCCCCTTGGCCGACAAGGTTTTGAACCACTCCTCGTTCTCAAACGTCACCGTCCTGAAAATCTCGTCGATCGGCATGGTCGACATCCGCAACCCCGCAAAGAAATTTCCGCCCAGCAGGATAAAATGCCGGCGCACCATGGCGGCGATCTCCGCCCGGTTTTTTTCATGGCCGTAGGCAATGGTGAGGTTGCGCGAGGCGATCTGGCGGTACGGCCAGGCGAGCCAGTACGCGGCCCACCCGAACCCCCTCCCGATCCGTATCGCCGCAGGGAGCGAAAAGCACGAAAGCGCACCGGAAACCGCACGGAAAAGAATATAGACGAGCCAATCCATCACCGTTTCTTCTTCCAGTACATCGCCTTGATCGGGTGTTCGTCGATCATGTTCGGCTCGATCCCGCCGAGGCGCGAGGCGTCGAAAAACTGGATGCCGACGATGAAATAGAGCGGGCAGATGGGGGCTTCCTCAGTGATGAGAAGCTGCTCCGCCTCGCGGAAGATCGCCAGGCGTGCCTGCGGGTCGGCCTCGCGCGCGGCGTCGGCGATCAGGCGATCGTAGCGCGGGTCGCCCCAGCCGGTCCGGTTGTTGCCGTCGCCGGTGACAAAAAGGTTCAGGAACGTGTTCGGGTCGTTGTAATCCCCCACCCAGGTGGAGCGGCAGAAGTCGTAATCCATCCGGCTCATCGACGAAAGGTAGACCTTCCACTCCTGCCGGTGAAGGTCGACGCGGATGCCGAGATCGCGCGCGAACATTGCCTGAAGCTCGACGGCGATCGCCTCGTTGGCCGACCCTTCGCTATAAAGGTAGCTGACGCGCGGAAAGTCTTCCCCGCCGGGGAACCCGGCCTGCGCCAGAAGCTCCCGCGCCTGTTCCACGTCGCGCTTCGGACCTGGCGGCGGCTCGTATCCCCCGGCCCCGGGCGGGACGATGCTGTCGGCGACCGGCTCCCCGGCGCGGGTGATCTTTTCGACGATCAACGGCTTGTCGATCACCAGCGAAAACGCCTTGCGCACCCGTGGGTCGTCAAACGGCGGACGCGTGCAGTTGAACCGGACGAAGTAGGTCCCGAGGAACGGCGCGGAATGAAAATCGGCCCGGTTTTTGAGTTCGTCGAGCAACTGGTTGGGCACGAGCCCCTTGTCGAGCATCAGGTCTGCCTGGCCGTTGGAGTAGAAGTTGAACGCGGTGTTGGCGTTGCTGATCGGCAGGCAATCGACGCTCTTCATGGCGACGGTGGAGCGGTTCCAGTAATGCGGGTTTTTCTCCAGGCGGATGCGGTCGTTGATCTTCCACTCCCGGAGCACGTACGCCCCGTTGCCGATGAGATGTTCCGGCTTGGTCCAGTCGTCGCCAAATGCCTCCACGCTCGGAAGATGAACGGGGAAGAGGGTGACAAAGGCGCAGAGATCGAGGAAAAATGCGGTCGGGTTTTCCAGCCGCACCTCCAGCGTGCGGGCGTCGATCGCGCGGACCCCCACCTGCGAGAAGTCATCCAGCTTTCCTTCGTGGAACGGCTGCGCGTTGCGGACGAAGTAGAGCTGCGAGGCGTAGTCGGAGCCGGTCGCGGGGGTGAGCGTCCGCTTCCATGAACCGACGAAGTCGGCTGCCGTCACCGGGTCGCCGTTGCTCCAGCGGGCGTTGGAACGGAAGAAGAAGGTGTAGGTCAACCCGTCGGGGGAAATCTCCCACCGTTCGGCCACGCCGGGCTGCGGTTTTCCGTCGGGGCCGTATGTCGTCAATCCTTCAAAAAGCGCGTTGACGATCCGCCCTTCCGGCTGGCCGGTGATCAGCGCCGGGTCGAGCGACTCCGGCTCCGCGCCGTTGATAAAGACCAGGTCCGCCCGGTGCAGCGAGCGGCCGCAACCGGCCAGCGAGAGGCACCCCGCCGCCAGAACCAGCGCGAGCAGTCCGCCCCACCACGATCGCTGTTTCCTGCCTCCCCGGGAAAGCCCGTTAAGGCTCCTCTTCGGGAGCCGCCGTGGATGAAGCTTCTTCATCGTCTTGCGGGATGGCGGAAGCCTCGGGAGCCGTCGTGGACGGAGTCGCCGCAGCGGCTTCCGGAGTGGTTTCATCCGCAGGCGCAACGGCGGCGGCTTCCGGCGTGCTTTCCTCCACGGGCGAGGGAACGGCCTCCGGCGTCATTTCAGCGGCAGGCGTTGCCGTAGCCTCGGGCGAAGCCTCCTGCACGGGGGCGACCGTTGCTTCAGGGCTCGCTCCAGGCGTCGCTTCCTTTGCAGGCGAAGCGCCCGGCACCGCCGGAGCTTCCGCAGCCGGACCCGACGAGAGCAACTCCTGCTGGATCTTGCTCTTGCTGGTCGCCTGCCGTGCGTAAAGCGCGGTGATGGTCAGGGAAAGCACCAGAAAAATCCCGCCCAGCCAACGGGTCATGGAGGCCAGCACGTTGGTGGTCTGCGCCCCGAAGAGGTTATCGGTCATGCCGCCACCGAACGCGGCGCCGAGCCCTTCCTGCTTGGGACGTTGCATCAACGTCATCAGCATCAGCAAAAGCCCGACGATCAGGTTCAGCGCGAGCAGGATGTTAATCAAAATGGACATGAGGGCGGAAAATATGGAGGAGTCCGGCGCTCTTGTAAATGGTCTTTTACAATGGAACCGAAGTCGCGATGCTTTTCAAGCCCGGGTTGAACCGGCCAAAATCGGCCAAACCCGGTGCGGGTCACGCCGCGGGAAGCTCCAGGTGGAACCGCGGATCGCTCTCCAGCAGGTGCGCCAGCGTGCTCCACCCTCCTTCGTCGTCGAGCGCCTGGAAGGAGTGGAGATAGAGCGTCACCACCCGGGGGTCGTGCCCCTTCTCCTGCACCTGGCCGATCGCGGCGCGCAACGCCTCCTCCGACGGAGCGGGCGGCAGTTCGTTGACCGTGCCGTTTTCGTCGTGCTCGATCCCGAGGGCGTCGAGAAAGTCACAAAGCAGGGAGCCATGCCCCTCCACCAGCCAGATCTGCAAAAGATGCGCGCCGATCGAACTGGAAGCGGGGCGGCCGAGGTTGCTCTGGAGCCAGGTGAACCGCTCGGCGCGCGGCTTGCGTTCCACAAAGACGGGACGCAGGTTGCGCTTCTTGGCGAGCGCCTCCACCGTCGCCTTGTAGAGGGCCTTTTCCTTTTCGAAAAGAAACGTGAAGAGGTCCGCCGCGATGTCAGACGGCATTCTGGCAAAAATTTCGTGTGGCTGCATGGGAAGGTAGTTGTTGTAGAGCGGTTTGCCCGGTTTGAAAACCCGTTTTTTTCCTCCGATGCGCGATCGGCCTCCACACAAGACAGAGAAGTCGCCGAGCAACGGGGCGAAAGCAGCCGGGCGGGGCGGGGCCTACTCTGCCAGCCCTATGTTCAAATCCGCGAAAATCTTTCTGATCACCCCGGTGCTCGTCGCCGCCCTGCTGCCCGCCGCCTTCGGGAGCATCATCGACGACGACCTCGCCTCGGTGAACCTCGGGCTCAAAACCACTCCCCACAGCGGCAGGAGCGACCGCTGGCTCTTTACCGCCACGGGCGGCGGCTCCGCCTACACGACGGCGACCGGCAACGTCATCCCGGCCGACAGCGCCTCGGGCTGGGGAGCCGGTCTGACTTCCGACAACGGCGGGCAGGCCCTCTTTACCAAGGTGACCGGCTACGGCGGTTATGGCGGGATCACGAGCATGAACTACGGCGTCGGCTCGGCGCAGATCAGCGTCAACGACTTCGGGCTCGCGCAACAGATCCTCGCCGGCACCCTCAACCAGACGGGGCTCGACGCCCTCAAGCAACCGGGTGCGTTCACCAACAACGGCACCTATTCGATCAGCAGCAGTTCCATCCTCGACGGAACGGAGACGCTGGTGCTGCAACTGCGGCTTCAGTCGATCGTCCCTTATAACAACACGCTCGGGCTGACCGCCTTTGGGATTGTCCAGGAGGTCTTCCCCGTCACCCTGAGCCTCAACGGCGGCACGATTTCGGCGGGAAGCGTGACCGGATCGCTGCTCCAGGGAATCGTGCCGGGCCGAAGCGACAACGGCACCCCCAACAGCTACACCTACCACGGCGAACTCTGGACCTTTGAGTGGGACGTGAGCGGTTTGGGTCCGATCACTGATTACGAGATCGGCTTCTCGGCCTTCCCGTTCGGGATCATTACGGGGGCGCAGGTTGATCAGGTCGCCGCCGTGCCCGAGCCGTCGCACTGGCTGCTGCTCGGCCTCGGCGTGCTGGTGCTTGGCCGGGTCGCCCATCGGCAGCGCAGGCGTCAGCAGGAGGCGCTTTCGTGAAGCGCTTCCCCTGGGTGCCCGGGTTGCTCGCGCTGCTGGCGTTCTGCCTGCCGCTACAGGCGCAGCGGGTGGTCGACCGCTGGAACGACCTTTCCCCCGACCGCTTTGCCGCCGAGCTGGGCGGCGAAGCGGCGGATTACGGCAACTCGCTGGTTTCATGGCAGGACGGGCTCCCTTCCCAGACCGACCGCCCCGGCGCGGCAACGATCCGCTTCAACAAGGAGGAGGGGACGCACGGCTACCCGTATGCCGGTTCGTTTGCGGGCTACACCATCCCGCCCGGCGTCTACACCGGCGGGCAGGGCGGGAGCGGAAACTTCAGCATTTCCACGGGCGACCCGATGGAAGGCGTCGGCTGGATCGAACTGAAGATCGACATCGAGGGGTGGGGCCAGTTTGTGACGCCCGACGCCTACCCGATGCTTTCGCTCAACGGAGCCGCCATCGTCCTCGCGCCGACCGACGCCGTTGCCGCGCCCGCGCCGGATGTTCTCGCCGGAGCGGGGCGCAACATCTGGAGTTTCCAGTGGGATTTCCAGGATCTCCAGGTCCCCGTCACCTCCTTCTCGCTCGACTGGACGGCCACGGCCCACCTCTTCACCTACAGCGTGGAGGTGACCCAGGCGGTTCCGGAGCCGGGAAGCCTGGTGCTGCTGGTGGTCTCCGGAGCCGGGTGGCTGCTCTTGCGGAGGCGATGGTCATGCCAGATCTGAAAGGCGGGCGCACTCCGGCCTGAGGCAAAGCAGATCGTCGATCCGCACCGGAAGTCCCGTGGCCATCGACCGGTTGGCGGCGATCCCGACCAGCGCGGAAGCGGCCCCCTGCTCCACACCGGCAGGGCGGCCGGCGGGGTCGGAGAGCGCCTCCCCTGAAAAGAGATGGTCCTTGAGCAGGACATCGCCGCCGCCGTGCCCCCCCGCCCGGTGCGGCACCCCGACCTCGTACGCTTCCCCGAAGAGCGGCTGCACCACGAGCCGCCGGGTGATCGTGGAGCGGTCCGCCGGAGCCCCGCCTCCCGTTCCGGCGGCAAAGGGCGGCCTCCACTCTTCATACTCCAGCCTGCCCCGGTCGCCGCAGAACCCGACGCGAAACCCCTCCTGCGGCGAAAAGGCGTTCAGGCTGTATTGCAATACCGCGCCGTTGCGGTAACGGACCATCACCGACATCAGGTCTTCAATCGTGATCCCCTCCCGGAAGACGTTCCGGTCGCGGATGTAGCCGGTCTCCGCCTCGGCGTCGCGGTAAAGGGCGTGGAGATGCGGGTCCTGAAGATCGAAGTGAAACGGATCGCGCGCGGGCGAGGTCTCCAGGTAACGCCCGTACTGCGTCAAGGCAGCCTCCCCGCGGGCAATGGCGTTCTGCCGACCGTAGAATACCAGATCGCCCGCTGCATAGACGGTGGACGGGATGGCATCAAGCCACCAGTTCACGAGGTCGAAGTGATGGGTCGATTTATGAACCAGCAGGCCGCCCGAGTGGTTCTTGTCGCTATGCCAGCGGCGGAAATAATCCGCGCCGTGCGAAAGATCGAGCCGGTAATCCATCGTCACCTGCCGGACGGTGCCGACCGCCCCTTCGCGGATCAGTTCCCGCACCCTTCCCACTCCCGGCGACCAGCGAAGATTAAACGCCACGCGAACGGTGCCGCGGCTCCGTTCCTTTGCCTCAAGGATCGCGCGGCACTTCTCTTCATCGACCGTCAGCGGTTTTTCACAGATGACATCGCAACCGTGGTCGAGGCTGCGGATCAGGTAGTCATGATGGGTGGAATCGACCGAACAGATGATGACGGCATCGGGCCGGGTTTCCTGCAACATCCGGTCGAAGTCGTTGGCGTGGTATTTCCCGATGGCGCCGGGGTAGCCATAAAGCTCCGCCAGCCGCCGGTGATGGTACTCCATGCGGACGCGGCTCGGGTCGCACAGCGCCACGATCTCGCACCGGTCGCCATAGTCACGGGCGATCGGGTCGAGAAACATCGGCACCCGGGCTCCCGTGCCGACGGCGGCAAATCGTCTTTTGTGTTGAGACATAGATAAAAAATTCAGCTTTCAAGGCAGTTGGGCATCCTCCCATACCGAAAAGTCGCGTCCGGTGCCGTATTGAGCCTGGCTGCCGCTTCCCAGTTCGCGGAAATAAGCGGCGGGCTTAGCTTCGACATGGCCGTCGGCAAAAAGAGCGTTGGCTTTCCCGTTGTGACGCACATGGATGTTCTGGTCCTTGTTGCCCGGGGCCACGCCATACCCCTGGTTGCGCGAACTCAACCAGACGCTGTCGACGATGAGAAAGAAATTCGCCGGTTCGGTGATGGCGCTCAACGGTTTATGTTCTTCGGACTGCGGTTCCCACGCGTTACCGGGAACCACCCAGCTCCGCATGGCATAGGTCTCCGCCCCCGCGTTCCTGATCGGCGTCGGCTTGGCTCCCTTCGGGTAAAGCGGCAGGGAAGGACAAGAAAAAATCGCGGGATCGGCCACATACTGCCGGTAGTAAAGCCGGGAATACCACGCACGCTCCGCGCCGGTCGGCTTGTCCGGATCATCCTTCGACCGGTGCAATCCATAGTTGCGCGGCAACACCATCCCGTGAAACTCTCCGGCATAGGCATGGATCGCCACGCCGATCTGCCGCAGGTGGTTCACACACCGGAGATTTTCCCCGCGCCGGGAAATCGAGCCGAGGGCCGCCCATGAAAGCACTGCCAGTACGGCGGCAATGATGATCACCAGCATCAACTCCAGCACGGTGAAGGCGAGGCGCGGGCGGGTGGCGTTCATCACGGTTCGGGGCCGAAGGGGCATGGAAAGTCGGTTTCTTTTCCTGTTTAGTCAATCACCTTTCGACGACGTATCGCCAAGGCCGCCGCGGCGCAGCACAGGCCGCCCAGCAACAGGTGGGCCAGCTTTGGTTCCGGAACGGCCTCAACCTCTCCAAGCACGGTGAAGTCGAGCTGTTTTCCGGAAATATAGCCATACTCCAGATCTCTGGAACCGATGATGTTTGCCTGCTGGAAGGTGTTCCCGTCGGGATAGAGATTGGGCGACTTTCCGACGATCAACTGGATCCCCTGATTGGAAGCTTCCTGATCAAACGACAAGAGGACGCCGTAGAGCGTGTCGGCCTTTCCCGCAAAGGGAGTTTTAAGGCTCAGGGTCAGGTAATCGTTGGCTCCGAAGTCGCTGGTCAGGTTGCCGTGAAACTGCTGGATGGTCCCGTCGATCGGGATGCCGGCGATCGGGGTCACCTCCGTGTCGACCTCGTAGATGGAAAGGGTGAACGCTTTTCCATAGGCTGCCGTCAGATTGGCCTGATCGGTCGCACCGATGCGGAAAACAAAGGCATCCGCCGTGAAGTCCCCCCCGGAGACCAGGAAAGTCTGGCCGAGGTTGATCTGCCGGACGTGGGTGCTATTCCAGTTATAGCGTCGCCACATCAGCAAGGTATCGTCGCTTTCGACCTTGACGCGGACAATCGCTTTGGAGTCGTCGGGAGCCGCGGTGCCGGTATCGACGATCAACTGGGCAAAGCCGGGGGTGACCATCAGAAACCCGGCCAGCACGGCCAGGGAAAAACATTTCAAGGCTTGGCAGTTCATTTTCATGGGATCGGTTGGGAGGCTCAAACGTCCTCGTTTGGTTTCATGGGGGTTTGACTTGAAAAAAACAGGTTATCGCGACGGTGCCGCTGCAAGCGCATCGTCAGATCACATCGCCGCCTTTGCACGCGGCCACCGGCATCGACGCCCGGTTTACACTTCCTTCAACGAAGAGGCGTTGGGCCGGCCGCACGACTCCCGGACCACCAGGCGGCACGGCAGGAGCGTGACATGGCTACCCTCCTCTTTTTCGGAAAACGGCTCGGAAACCTTGGCTACGGCGATCCGCGCCATCTCCTCCACGGGCGGAGCGACCGTCGTCAGGGGGCTTGCTGCATACTCCGCCTGCACGTCGTCGTTGAACCCGACGATGGCGAGATCCTCCGGCACGCGAAGCCCGCGCCGGGCGCATTCACGCATCGCGCCGATGGCCCATGAATCGCTCGATGCGATCACCGCATCGGGCCGGCATCCTTTATCGAGCAGCCTTCCCATCGTGATCATTCCGGGAAGGTAGGGATCGCCCCAGTTTGGCGCTCCTTTCCCGGTGGAGTCAAAAATTTCAACCCCCTCGGGGCTCAATCCCGCCTCTCCAAGCGCTTTCCTGACCCCGTGCAGAATCCCGAACGACTGGGTATAGGGCGAGTCGCCGCCCTGCGAGGGAACGCGGCTGGCCAGCACGGCGATTTTCCGGTGGCCTTTCGCGATCAGGTGCTCGGTCAGGATGCCAAACCCCTGCAGACGGTCGGAATGAACCTGGTGAAGGTGGGGCTCCCATGGAGAATCGACCGCCACGACGTTCACTTTTCCCTTCAAGAACCGGGGGTAGGTATCGTACATGAAAGGGTAGCTGGCGTTGATGACGATCACCCCCTGCACCTTCATGTCACACAAAAGCTGGCACTGGCTGCTCCCTTCCATGTAGGGCAGCAGTTCGTAAACCAGCGGCAGGTATTCGCTGGCGACCAGTTCCTTGACCACCGCCGCCAGTTTCTTGACCCCCAACTGGACAAAACCGCCCTGATAAATCACCCCGACAGTGCGCGAAGTCCGGTTGAAGACCGCATTGGCGATCCGATTCGGCTGGTAGTCGGTTTCCCTGATGGCGGCAAGAATCCGCTCCCGCGTCTTTTCGGCCACGCGGATCGACGGATGGTTGTTCAAAACCCCGGAAACGGTGGCCTGTGAAACACCCAGCCTTCGCGCCAGCTCCTTTTGGGAAATCCTGCTCATGAGATAATACATATAATCATATGGATTCAGATTCAACCCTTATTTGAATAAAATCGCGGCATTCAGCTTTGCAGCGGTTGTTTTGTCTCTCTGGCGGCGATCCCGTTGCAGATCACTTCGTCGAGCCGTGCGATGCGTTCGCAAAGCGTCGTGAAAACCCGGTAAAACCACTCTTCGAGCGCGGCTCCGTGGTAGCGTTGGCCGAGGTGGGTCCGCGCCTGCGCTTCCAAAGGACGCAAGGCTTCCCCGATGGCGTCCAGTTCGCTCTTGCGGCCTTCCCAGGCGACGCCCGGCAGGCGGCCGATGCCGCCGTAGCAACGCCCGAGTTCCTCCAGCTCTTCAAGGCTTCGGGTGGTCCGTTGAATTTCGAGCATCAGCCGGATCGTCGCCCATTCAAAATGATGGCTCCCGAGCCGGGGCGAAAGCCGGTCCATCTCTTCGAGCACCCGCGCTTCAAGGTTCCACCCTTCGCGGCAGCGGCCGATCAGGTGAAAAAGGCGTTCCAGTTCCTCTTCGGCGATGCCTTCGAAAAAGACCGCCAGACCGGCTCCCGCCCGCGCCAGAACCGGCCAGACCACATCGGGCAACAGATTGGGGACGCTGCAACTGTTCGAGCGCGCCCATTGCGTCGCCAGCAGGCCGCCGAGCTGTTCTTTTGCGATCAATGCGCGCCATGCGGAGATGTTTTCGTGCCGCCGGTGGTAATGCGGAAGCAGGCTGCGATCAAAGGTAAACGCGGCGGCGGCGGCTCCCCAGACGGTGAAGCCGAGATCCCGCCAGACGGCCGCCTGAAAAAACGGCTCCATCGCCCAGGGCGAGATCTGGTATTTGCCGACCAGCGCCTTGATCTCCGGCGGCCAATCTTCAAACCAGAGCAGCCCCTCCCGGAGGTTGCGCGCTTCCAGGGGAGCCTTCGACGGTTCCTCCAGCCAGCGGCGGCTGCAACGCATCCCGGAAAAGCGGACGACCGGCTGCGGCCCGCCCGCCGCGCTGTACTCCCACGGGACCAGGACCAGCCGGTCCCTGAAGGCAAGGAGCCGCTCGAAATATTCCGGCGCGATGTGGTCCTCCAGCATGTCGCTCCAGATCAACGGCACTTTCCCGTGGCGATGGCAGAGGGTGCAGAGTTCGTCGAGGTACTCCAAAAAAAGGTCGAGCACCTCCCGCCCCTCGGCCTGCGCGTGGAGCAGGAGCGGGCGGGCCTCGTCCATGCCGATGTGTATCCAGCGCGAGTCGGGGTGCACTTCGAGAACTTCCTCCAGCAATCCCTTCAACCACTGCCGCGCCTCGGGACGGCCAATATGGAGATCGCGCGGCGTTCCGTAGGGGAGGCAATAACGGCGATATTCGTTCCACCGGAAGATATACTCCAGGTGGCTCAGGCATTGCTGAAGGGGGATGATCCCGATCCCTAGCGATTTCGCCTTTTCCAGAAAGGTCCTGAGAAATTCCCGGCTCCACACCTCGCCCGGGTGCTCTGAAAAGCAAGCCGTGCGAAACGGGAACAGATCCTCGTACTCCACCAGCACGGCGTCGTAACCGAGCGCTTTGAGATTCTCCAGATACTCAAGGGCATAACCCGGCTGAAAGCGGACCCCTTTGAGATCGAGATGGGCGATCAGGGATGGAAAGGATAGCGATGGCGACATGACAAAATGGGTAACGAAATCAGAAAGCGTCTTTCACGGCGGCGGAAGGCGGGGCATGATGAAGCACCCGGAACGAACGCAGCCATCCCTTGAAAAAGAGATCGCCCGACTCCACCCCAAAGGGAGCCCACCGGTTTCCGCCGAAAATGGCCGTTTGAAAAGCCGCGCCGGGCTGCGAAAAGGGATAGCGTTTTTCCCCCTGCCCCGCCACGCGGAAGACGATCTCGCCAAGATTGTAGCTGACTTCCACCGCCGACCACTCCCCCGCCGGGAGGGCCAGCCCGGTGTCGAAATGCGTGGTCGTGTTGTCGTGGAGTTCGCTCTGCCGCGGGTCGGTGAACGCGCCGACCAGCCGCCCCTGGCTGCGGCGCAACGTCAGCGAACCGGCGCGCATCCCGAAATGGCGGAAGAGCACTTCATTGCGCGCATCTCCCTCCGATGGCTTGATCTCGAAACGGAGGGTGAAACTACCGTGCGGCAGCACTTCCTTGGGGAAGGCGACATACTGCCCCACCCCGTCAAACTTCAGGGCGGTGCGGCCCTCTTCGGTCACCCATTGCGGGTTGGAGTCGACCGCCTCCCGCGGGTAGGAGCGGTCGCGGTTTGCGGGCCCGCCGTAGATCAGGCCGCCGCCGAGTTCCGCAATCCATGACAGGCCCGCAGGGGTCCCGATCAGGTCGCCGAGCCGCGGGTCGAAGCGGTAGTCGAGATCAGCCACTTCATCGCGCCGGACCGGCACGCTCACCACCTTTTTTTCGCTCTCGGAAAAAACCGGGAGTTCCAGCATCTCCCCCTTCGGCTGCCATGGGCGGATCGGGCGACTGCGGTAGATTCTCCCGCTTTTGGTGATCGCCCGCAGGTGATAGATCGGGAACGGCGTCTCGGGGTGGAGCACTTCCGTCTCAAAGGCCGCGCTTTTCCTGTTCAGCGGAACGGCGATGTCGGGCAGTTTGTCATAGCGCCACAAGGTGGCCGTAAACCGCCTGGGAAAAGTCTTCCCGAAAACGCCATCGCGCGCCAGTTGCGCTACGGGAATGGAAAAATCGCCGATGTTGGATTGAAAGCCGATCTCGACCGCGCCGATCTCCTCTTTGGGGATCAAAAGGAAAAAACCGCGCGGCACCTGGTTGATCCGCTGATCAATGGCGACCCCTTCCCGGTCGATCTCATACCCGGTGAACCCGGTGCTCGGGTAGTCATTGGATCGAAACACAAAGGAAGAGGCGTTGCGGACTGTCAGCCGCCCTTTGAGTTGCACGCTCTCCTTGCCGATGAGCTGGCCGCGGAGGACGAGGTAGCGATCGCGGTCAAATTCCTTGAGCCGGTCGACGGCAAAGACCTCCGTCCGGTTTTCGAGGAGTTCCACCTGCGCCAGCTCCTCCCCGGCTTCGATGCCCGCCTGGAACGCCAACCCCTTGCCGTCGGGACGGGCGACCTGCCTGAACTCCACGGCGTCGGGTTTGAGGAGATCGCGTAGCGGCTGGTGGACCTCCAGGTAATCGGTGTTCCAGGTCGGCCGTACCTCGACATAAAGCAGCCCCTCCTCGAAAACCGTCGTCGTCCCGTTTCCGTCGGTCACCTCCAGCGACGGGAGCAACACCCGTTCGTCCCCCGCCTCCCCGGTCGGCAGCACAAACACGAGGTCTCCCAACCGGTCGCTGGCGATCTCGCGTTTCTCAAACCGTTTGATGACCTTTCCCGAAAGGTTCCTGAGCGCCAGCGCCACACGGTAGGTCTGCCGCGGCTGGCCGTCGGGAATGTTGAGCACTTCGAGCGAAAGGGTATCGCCGGGTTTGAGGACGCGACGGTAGCTTAACACCAGGTTCGGCGTCGAAAGCGAGTCGCCTTCGTTGGGAACCGGGGCCTCTCCCTTGAGCCGGCGCATGAAGTAGCGGATGATCCGCTGCGTTGAAAAGGAGGTCGCCACCGTCGGCGCGAAACAGGTATTCTCATTGACCTCGTTCCATTCCGGAAGCATCACGAAATCGGGCCGCGCCTTCAAAGCGATCTCCAGGGAAGTCCGCAGCCGCCGGGTCCCCTCCTCGGCATGGATCACCCCGCTGTCGTGGTTGACATACGCCTTGGTGGCGCTCAAGCCGAGCAGTTTCCGCTGGTAGGGAGGCTCCGATAGCACCGCCCGGAGCGCCGGGATCAGTTCCCCGCCGTAAAAGTCGGCGTCAAAGCTTTCGGCATACCGAAAGGGGATGGAACGGTCGAGATGATTGGCCGAGGCCACCATCACCCCGTCGGCCACGTCGAGGTAGGAACGGACGGCACGCTTGAAGGTCTCGCGCGGCTCCTCCAGGTCTTTGCCAAGCAGGGAGGCGCGGTGAAAATGAGCGGTTGAAACCGCGAGATCGGCCACAAAAAGGAGCTTCCCGTCGTGCCGCGCCCGCAGGCGTTCCAGCACCGGCGCCCAATCGGAAGGAGGTCGCCGGTCCATGACGTACGAGGAGACGACCACCCGCCCGGCCAGCCGCCACGTCAACGGCAAGGCAAACGCCTTTTGCAGCGCTTCGTCGATCGCCGCCACTTCGCCTTCGATGCGATCTTCCCTGCTCCCGCGCGAAGGAGCCGCACTGCCCGTGATCTCGGGCAACATCAGAAAACCGGTCGGCCCCAGCTTTTCGAGCATTCCGGCCAGCCGCTGGTAATGCACCCGGCCGGAGCCGACGATAAACGCCGCCAGCCCGTCCAGTTCATATTGCTGCACCTCCCGGACTTCCTGCGCCACGCTCTCCTGGTTGAAGTGCGCCCACTCCCCCTTCGGGTAACGGTCGGAACGGTCGAGAAAAAGCGGCCGATCAATCCAGAACTCCGTGTAGTTGGTATAGTGATTGTACTTGTGCTGCTTGCGGGAAAAGACGAACGGGCGTCCGCTGTCGCCGGGATCGGCAGCAGCCGCGTGGAGTCCCACAGAAGCGAAAATCGCCAGAAATAACGTCAGAAGAAGGGGAGGCATTTAAAAAAAGAGGCAGGGAAGCGGGCTGAATTGATAATACATATAATCAGCTTATTTTCTCCCGTCAACCCCGGACTTCATCTTTCCTCTCTTTTTGATTTTCACCCGCCCTCTCCCGGAGGTACGATCGTTCCTTAAGCCAACCGGGAGGCACGGGCGTCAGCGGTCTCCTTTTTCGCCGCGCCGGAGTTCCTGAATGGCTTTTCTTACCAGTTCAGGGGATGGACCGTGAGGTTTTCCGGCCAGCAGCCCGTCAAGGAACTCCGCCGTCGAAACCAGCGGAAATTCCTGTGAAATCCATTCGGAGGCCGGGCCGACCGGCTTGCTTCCCGACTTCAAGCCGAGGCCGGAAGCCGCCGAACAGGCATCGAACCGGATGACCTCGGCCAGCGGTTTTTCCGTTTTGATCCGGATCGGTCGGGCGGAATTGAAGCAGACGCGCGACAGATCAAAGAAACCGGCTTCCTTGATCTGCAACGGTTCCATCGCCCTGCCGCTGACCCCCACCCGCTCCAGCCTGCCGCCATGATCCATGGCGATGGCGGTCCCGGCCGGGAGGTCGGACAAAATGATGGCATTGGTCACGACGGTGTTCTTCCCGAGGCCCAACCCGACGGGGCAATCAATCAAAATGGCATTTTCCACGGTATGCTCCGCTTCTCCATCGCGCGGATGGATGCCAAACCCCATCCGGCGCGCCGCCCGCACCACGATGTTGCGGGTGATGGTCCGCCCCCCTGTGTTGACGTTGAAGACACCGTTGTCGCAATTCTCGTAGATGGCTCCATCCAGCAAAGTCTCCGTGGTGCCGTGGGCGCTGAATCCCTCGTCTCCCATGTCGCGGGCGTTGCAATGATGGAACGCCACCGCCCGGGCATTCCCATGGATGTTATAGCCGTCGTTGGCAAAATACCGCGCATTAAAGTTCCGGATCACGATCTCCGTCGTCTCTCCCGCGATCTGAATCCCATTGATACGGACCGTCGCCTCAATGGCCATGTCGCCGGGGGTCTTTCCCGCCGGGGGCCTGAAATAAATCACGCCCCCGGCTTCGCACCACTGGCCGGGCGGGAGGTTCGCGGGTGCTTCCTTTGAAGGAAAGATGGCCGCCCCGTCCATGACCAGAAAGAATCTCCGGATGACCCGCAGGTCGCTCCGTTGATAAACCCCGGTCTTTTCATCCAACATCCACCCCTCCGGCGAGACCGGGTCGGAGCCGATCAATTCACTTCCCTGGCCGTCGATCGTGATCGGGTTTCCCGGCGTCCCTCCCTGGATGCCGTACAAATTCACCGTTTCCCGATACCCTCCTTCGACAGGATGAACCAGCACCAGATCGCCGGGAACTGCTGCCCGTACAGCGCCGGTAATGGAGCGCCACGGATGCTCCGGGCTGCCGTCTTCATGACCCTGCGGCGAATCTCCACGGACATGCAACTCCCGCGCTGAAAGAGAAAGCGCGGCCAGTCCCGCAAAGAGCGCCAGAAGTCGCCCGAGATGCAGGAGAGGCCGCCGTAATGATGAACGATGGGCTGATGGCATACCGGTCGTTGTCAGTTTACCGAGATCGGGATCAGCTCAACGTCGTCGAACCAGATCACGTCGTCCTGCGACTTCTGCCCCAGCGCCGCCAGCTCCACGACGAGCCGGGTCGACCCCGCAGGCACCCGGACGATGGTCTCGACCGGCTGCCAACCATCCCGGGGCGACGGCTCCGGCATCAGCTTCCCGGCGGGAACCCGCTTCCCGGCTCCGCCGTTGGGATCGTTTTCGATCCAGTGGAGCCGCATCTCCGGGCGGCCTTCCCCCATCTGCCGCACTCTGGCCCGCGCCTTGTAGAAACGGTACGGGATCACCTCGACCTCCTGGGCGAGAACCGCCTCGGAAGCGGCCTCCAACCGGGCGCAACCCCGGCTGCGATAGCCGAACATCGGATCGCAACCCAGGAGCGCACCGGTTCCCGTGAGCGGCTCTGCCCTCCAGCCGGAAATCCCCTCCCCCCCTTTTTCCTGAACCGCGAAGCCGCCGTTTCGGACCAGGTTCTTCAAGGCGCGTCCTCCCAGGGCCATCTTTCTCTCCTGAATCGCAAACTCCCGCGCGGCACGTGAAAGGGCCGCCTTCTCCGGGTCGAGCGCGTTGCGCAGCGCCTGCGAAACACCCGGCAGGATGTGGTCCCAAGTCTGCGGCCGGACCCGTTTCGCCTCCGTCGGCCACCAGCGATACTGCTCGCCCCAAACCCAGACATACTGGTCGGAAATTTCCTGAGCCGAAAAGAGCGCTTCCTGAAACCGGTCGACCAGCCGCCCCTCCAGCGGCGGGTCCTTGAAAACATCCGAATGAATATCGTCGATCGGCTGCCGGATAAAGGCATCCATATAGATCGCAAGGCCCGCCTGCACCTGGGCGCGGTATTTCGCACGGTTCCCGGGAGCCACGAGCGCGAGCGCCGTGTTGCGGATCGAGTTGGCATGTTTAAGGTATTGCAGTTCGCTGCTATGCGGGTAGGCATACTCCGCGCCGTCGACGATCGTCATCGTTGGCGGGATGGCGTCGAGCCAGCCGTTGAGAAAAGCCGGAAGAAGGCTGTAATTTCGCATCCCTTCGAGGCCGTCTCTAGGGTCTGTGCCGAGCCCTCCCATGGCCGTACCGCTGTTGAGGAAGAGGGTAAAGAGGATCATCCCGGGATATTCCTGCTTCAGGACTTCCATGACCTGCCGCCCCCTTTCCCTCGCCTTGGCGGAATATTCGATAAAGCTATACTTTTCCCTCCCCGCCTGCCTCAGGTAGGAAAAGGCCGGCTGGGAGCCGCCGATCTCCGGGTCAAACATCAACCCCTTGAGCCCTCCCTCCCGGGCAATCCAGGCTGCGAGGCGAAAATGTTCCAGCACCTGTTTCCAACCGGCATCGTCATACCAGTCGAGCGCCGGACCCGCGCCGATGGAGAGAAAGTTATCGGTCAGCTTCTCCGAGCGGGCTTTCTTCAGATCGTCCACTTCCTTCTGAAACCATTCCTTCTTCCAGGGGGCTGCGTTGAACAGATTCCGGAAACTGGCCTTGACTCCCTCCTCCTCCCTCGGATCGATCTGGATGCGGACGCCCGAGAAAGGGGTCTTCTCCATCTCGCGGAGATTCTTTACAAAGAGCGCCGGGCTTGGTGAATCCCACCCCGCAGCGATCAGCTTTTTGGGAAGTGGCCCGCCCCCAAAGTCGTCCGAGGGGGATTGAGCCGGAGAGGCGGCAGGGGAGGCGATCCAGCCTGCGATCGATAAAATAGCTATAGGCAGATGTTTCATTAGGGAAAAATTGAAAAAGGCATCTAAAACTTCAAGGGGTTGGCCTTCATGCGCTGGAACTGCTTCCTTTCGAAGAAGTAGCCGCCGTTGGCAGAGGTCCCATAGGTCGGCTCTTCGCGCCAATCGTTTCTGGCGGGATGAATCAGGGCGGCATGACCGTCCAGAAAAAAGATATTGAGGCCGCGATGGGCGCCCCCGCCATGGTATTGCGCTTTTCGGATGCCGGTCGCATCGGCCAACCCTTCATTGGGGCCGTAAGCCGCAGTCTCCGAGATTCCCCACATGGTCATGTTCAGGTGAACACTGTGGTTAAAGCCTGCCGTGCCGTACGATTCCGCCACCAGAAACACCCGGGGTGAAGGCACTGGAAGGCTGTTGAACCTGGGATAGTAAATATTGAGGGCGGAATTTCCCGAATAATTGAACGTATTTCTGAAGGCGTTATCCTCCTTTTGAGCCGCGCTGATGAGGGGGCACCGGAGCCGCATCGCTGCGACCTGATGCAGGTAGGGGCGCACCCAGACTTCATAGTTGGGATAGGTGGAGCCTTGCGTTTGGCTGGCTTCACCGTTCCCATCCCACCACGGGAGCCCGTTATGATCGCTGGCATATGCCAAAACAGCGGTCCCATAGCTTTTGATGTTGGCAAGGCATTGGATCTCCCTGCTGTTTTGTTGCGCCCGTTGGTAGAGAGGAAAAAAGAGAACCGCGAGAACCGCGATGATCCCGAGTACGATCAACGACTCGGTCAGCGTAAAGGCGTTGCGATCTTTCTGGAATGGGGGAGTTTCCATCTTGGACCATCACTAACGAATGCGAACCACTTCGATATCGTCAAACCAGACGACATCCCCGCTTTCCTTCTGCCCGACGGACGTAAGCTGGAGCGAGAGCGTATTCATCCCCGGCGGAACGGCGACGACGCCGCGGATCGGCATCCACTCCCCCGTCTTTTCCGAGGCGATGGGCGAGAGCCTGATATTGTCGGACTGGTTGAAGAGATAGCTGCCATCCCCCTTTCTCCAGCGAATGCGGATCTCCGGCCGCCCCTTCCCGGTCTGCCGCGCCCAGCCTCTGATTCCGTACAGATGGGTATCCAGTCCCGTGCGATCGGCTTTTCCCTTGGGGATCGCGATATTCTGAATGTAGCTGACATTGGAGCTTCCGGCGAGCCGGGCCGAACCGTTCCCGCGATGGCCGACGGCGGAATCAACGTCGGGCGGCGCGGTGGTTCCGTCCTCCAGATGGGCGGACCATGTTTGCGACGCTTCGGAGAAGTCGCCGTCCTTGAGCAGCGAATCACCTCCGACCGAATCGGTGCCGGCAAACTCCTCGCCGGCCTTTGCCAGTTCCTGCCTGAAGTGCGCAGCGGGGTCGGCCCCGAAGCGCAGGGCGTCGGTGATTCCCGGGGCGATTTCCTCCCAGGTTCTTGGGTCGACGCGGCGGGCCTTGGTCGGCCACCACCGGTACTTTTCGCCCCATGTCCAGACATACTGGTCGGTCACGTTGATGGCCGCCGCAATGGCCGACTGCAGGCGATCGACGCGGCTTCCTTTCTCGTCCGGGCCGATATGGTATTTGGAGCCGGGCGGATTGACGTAGGGATCAAGATAGATGCCGAAGCCGACCTGGACCTGGGCGCGATATTTGAGGCGGTTTTCCGGGGCAACCAGCGGAAGGGCTGTATTGCGGACATTGTTGGCCCAATAGAGAAACCCCTGTCGATCGGTGGCGGTATAGGTTTGCTCCAGGCCGTCGACGATCGTCATGGTCGGGGGAACCGCGTCGAGCCAGCCGTTGAGAAACGCAGGAAGGAGATTGTAGCTGCCGCCTTCGATTTTTTCCAGCGGCGCATTCTGCTCCTGTACCTCCGAGGGATTGGTCGGCCCGGCCGGTTTGACCCCCCCGCCGTCAAAGTAAAAATGAGAGAGGCGACCGCCGTGACCGCCCGTCTGGTGAAAGGGGGAGTAGGCCTGGCCGCCATTGAGAAACATGGAGAAAATCGTCATGCCGGGAGCTTCCGCAGCCAGGGCCTCCATGACGGCGCGACCGCGCTCGCGGACCTTTGCCGCATATTCGGCAAAGCTGTATCTGGTTCGCGCGGGTTGGCGGTTATAGCTGAAGGCCGGCTGCGAAATCCCGATTTCCGCATTGAACAGGATGCCTTTCAGCCTGCCTTCCCTGACCATCCAGCCGATGATGCGGTAGTGTTCGACCACCTGTTCCCACGCGGCGTCGTCAAACCAGTCGATCTGTGAACCGGGTCCTACGGAGAGAAAGTTGTCGGTGAGCCGGTCGGACCTGATCTTTCGCAAGGTCTCGACTTCACTCTGGAACCACTCGCGTTTCCATGGATCGGCGGTGAAGGTCCGGCGGGTCCCGATCTTCTTTCCTGCCTCGTTCCTTACTTCGAATTCAATACGGACCCCGTTGAAGGGCGTTTTCTCAAACTCAGGAAGGTGGGCCAGCAGCGTCTCCGGATCGGGGGAATCCCATCCTGCGGCGATCAGCTTCTTTTTGGGGTAGACGGTTGGGATGCCTTCCTTCGGGTTGGAGGAATGCGCAGGGGCCGGCATGGCCAAAAGGAGCGAAAGCACCGCGAGAAACGGGCGCATCCCGTAAAATGCGGACGAAGCGGAGGGATGAGGGGGCTTCATAAAAAAGGGGCGCTTAGAGGCTGCCTTGGCGATTTGATTTTCTGGAGGAGAGAAGGAGGAATCCCGCTCCGGCGCTCAAGACCAATGCGACGGCTCCGGGTTCGGGGATCGCGCGGAGATCAATCTGATCGACGTAGGTGGTAAACGATGCATTTCCGCCATTGGAAAGATAGATGAGATTCAGGTTGCCGTTCTTAAAGGTTCCGCTGCTTAGTGAGGCGGCGGAAAAGGAAAATGGTTGTTCATCGGTTTTGATTCCGCTGACAGAGATGTCGAACAGCTTGGCGGCAATATCAATGGTGAGCGTAAACTCGTAGATGGCATTTTTTGCCATTTGCGACTTGGCAAGAATGGTGACTCTTTCGTTGTCCGCTCCCTGGTAATAGAGGCCGCCGCCGTTGGCATCGCTTTGATGAAAAAAACCAAAGGAGATGGGACCGGCGATGCCGTCGGTAAAGGCAAAGCTCGACAGGGTGGTCTTGTCCTGGGTTCCGAAGTCAAAAGCCATCGTGACCGTCAGGGCCACCTTGCCGGTCAGCGGAGTAAAGCCGCTGTTCTTGACACGCACGACATTACCCCCATCCCCCAGATTGAGCCGGTAGACGGTCGTTTCGGCATCCCAGGGAGCGGTGGTGACGATTCCGGTCGATACGGCGCTGCCGGCCCCTTCCGTCCATCCTTCCACGCCGACAATCGTACTATTGAGGGTGTAGGGCGGCACGTCAAAGCTGGTCTGATAGTCTGCCCGCGAAGGGGTGGCGCACAGGAAGACCGCCAGTCCGAGGACGATCGCTGCAAGGTGGGTTCTGGCCTTTTTGATTTTTTTCATAATCCGGGGGTGTTCTGTTTAGGACCCTGAAAGGAGGTTCCGGTCGCTCCTTGCCGGAGCGTTTTTCTTTTGAAGGGTGGCGACCGATTCCCGCACGATCAGCTTTGGGGTGATTTCGACTTTCTGAAAAGCGAGGGTCGGCTCCTTGAGGCGCTCGGTGAGCAGGGAGAGGGCGATGCGCGTGATTTCGTTGGCGCGGACATCAATCGAAGTCAGGGGCGGCGTGGCGAAGACATCGGCTGAAATGTTGTCGATCCCGATGATGCTGAGGTCTTCAGGCAGGGAGAACCCCCGCTTGATCGCTTCCTTCTGAAGGATGAGCGCCATCGCATCGCCGGCGATCGCCGCCGTCGGGCGATTTTCCTTCATTTCGAGGAGCGTCGTGAGCGAGCCCCCGTCGCACGCCAGAAACTCGGGATAGGCGGGGAGATTTTTCCTGCGGGTCCAGTCAAGATAGGCTTGCCGCCTTCTTCGGTGAATGTCGTTGTCGCGAGGGATGGAGAGAAAGGCGATCCGCTCGTGGCCATGCTGGTGAAGGTAGTCGAGCGGAAGGGTGATCATCTCTTCCTGGTTGGGCATCACGACATCGGCTTCGACGACATTGCGGCGGTTGATCTGTACCATCGGATAGCGTTTGGAGATCCATTCGCTCAGATTCCGGTCGCTGGAGTGCATGATGACGGCGTCGATCCCCCATTCAATGAGCCAACTGGTCAGCTCCGTCGGGTTCGTATAGGGCCGGACCATGAGAGCGAAGCCGTTGAGGTGAGCCGCCTCCGCAACCGCGCTCTGGAAACGCTGGTAAAACTCCTCGTATCCATCGTAGATGCGGGCATCCATCGGCACCTCCCTCGTGACGGTCTGCGGGATGTAGGCGAGCAGTTTGCCCTGTTTGCCGGGCCGCTTTGCCTTTTTGGGCTCGTAGACGTGCTTCTTCTTCGGGACGTAACCGAGCCGCTTTGCCGTTTCGAGAATGCGAATGCGGGTCGCCTCCGAAGCTTCCGTCTCCACCTGATTGAGGACGAGCGACACGAGGCTTTGCGACACATTCGCGGCGAGCGCCACATCTCTCTGGGTTGGTTTTCCCTTGGCCATACTCATCTCATATATAAATATTTTCATCTAATCAACTAATTTTTTAGAAGAAAACGGTTCTCCTTTGGATGCAGCCCTCTTTTAGATCAACTCGCCGACGCCGCCCGCCACCGCCCGCCCGAGGAGGGAGAGCCGTTCCCACAGGGAGGTGAATGCCTTGTAGTGCCATTCCTCCAACGCGATGCCGAAGTAACGCTTCTGGAGGTGGTCGCGCGTACGCTCCTCCAGCCTCTGGAGGTCCGCCTCCAGTGCCTCGAGTGTTTCCGCCTGCTTTTCCCACCCCTCGCCGGGCAGGCGGCCGATGCCGCCATAGCAACGCATGAACTCCTCCAGAACCTCCGCCCCTTTCGTGATCCGCTGAAGCTCCAGCATCAGGCGGATTGTTTCCCATTCCTCGTGATGGGTTTGAAGTTGCCCGGTCAGTTCCGCCATCTCCGCCAGCAGGCCCGATTCCATTGCCCACCCTTCCCGACACCGGCCGATGCCGCCGAAAAGCCGTTTCAGCCGGTCGGGCGCAACCCCTTTGAAAAACCGCTCCAGCCCCGCTCCCGCCCCGGCCAGAACCGGCCAGACGACATCGGGGAGAACGTTCGGCACAGTCAGGCTGTTGGAACGCGCCCATTGGGTGATCATGATCCCGCCCAGGCGCTCCCTCTCGCCGAAGGTTTTCCATGCGGCAATGTTGCGATGGCGGCGCACGTAGTAGGGGAGCACGCTCCGGTCGTAGGTGACGGCCCCTCCCGCCGCACCCCAGACGGTAAAGCCGAGATCCCGCCACACGGCGGCCTGAAAAAACGACGCCATTGCCCAGGGAGAGACGCGGTACGGCTCCACCAGCGACTGGATCGCCTCCGGCCAATCTTCAAACCAGAGCGTCGCGCCGGACATCGCCGCGGGCGTCGGCAACGGGGCCTCCCACGGCTCTTCCACCCAGCGGCGCGAACAACGCACCCCCGAAAACCGGACCACCGCCTGCGCCTCCCCTTCCGACGCATAGTCCCACGAAACCACGATCAAACGATCCTTGAAGGAGACGAGTTTCCCGAGGTGTTCCGGCGCGATCGATTCATCGAGCATATCCCCCCAGATCAACGGCGTTTTGCCGTATCGCTCGCAAAGCGTGCAAAGCTCATCAAGGTACTCCAGAAAGAGCGTCAACACCGCCGTTCCCTCCTCCTTCGCATGGCCGTGCAATGAACGGGCTTCATCCATGCCGATATGGACATAACGCGATGCCGGGTGGGCCTCCAGCACCTCCGCCAGCAATCCCTTCAACCATTGCCGCGCCTCGGGTCGCCCGAGGTGAAGATCGCGCGGCACCCCCTGCCCAAAAGCGTAAGGCCGGTTCTCCTCCCGGCGAAAAGCGTACTCCAGATGCCCGAGACATTGTTGAAGCGGAATGATCTCGATTCCGAGCGAATGCGCCTTTGCCAGAAAGGTCTCCAGAAAATCGCGGCTCCAGACCTCTTCGGGATGCATCGAAACGCGGGCAGAACGAAACGGGAAAACATCTTCGTACTCCACCACCAGAGCGCGAAAACCGAGCGTCTGCAGGTTCTCCAGGTACTCCGGCAGAAAGGCGGGCCGGAGCCGCACTCCCTTGAGATCAAGATGGGCAATGAAGGACGACATGCCTTTCATCATAGGCGCGCCAATACCAAGTCAAACTAATATTCTAATATTTTCTCACTCCCTTCCCGCAACCTCCGCCTCGTTTTTTTGGCACGTTTTTGGTTGAAAGCACTCCGGCAAGGCTTTATGAAGGAACTTACCGAAACTCATGTTTCCTTTTCTGACCAGCCGACTTACGTTGCTCCACGGGTTCCCGTCCGCTCGCTAAAGCGAGGCGGCGCGGGGTGGCTCGTCGGAGCTGATCTGAAACGTTTTTCGGCTCGATTTTCTCTGGGTGGAGGGGGTCAGGCGCGCCGCTTCTTCTTTTTCTTCCGGCCTTGATTGGCGGAAGATTTTTCCTCCACCACCAGTTTCAAAAGAGAGAGTTTTTTTTATGTCAGACAAAGTCATCATTTTCGACACCACCTTGCGCGACGGGGAGCAATGTCCCGGCGCATCGATGAACCTGCGGGAGAAGATGGAGGTCGCCCGGCAGTTGGCGCGCCTCCAGGTCGATGTCATCGAAGCCGGGTTCCCGGTCATCAGTGACGGCGATTTTGAAGCCGTCAGCCGGATCGCCTCCGAGATCAAGGGCCCGGTCATCTGCGGGCTGGCCCGTTGCGTCGCCAAGGATATTGACGCCGCCGGGGCCGCCATCAAGGCCGCCGGGGAACGGGGCCGCATCCACGTCTTTCTGGCCACTTCGGCGATTCACCGCGAGTTCAAGCTCAAGAAGGCGAACGAGGAGATCATCCGGATGGCGGTCGAAGGGGTCAAACGGGCCAAGGGGCTGGTGCGCGATGTCGAGTTTTCGCCTGAAGACGCCTCGCGTACGGAACCTGAGTTTCTCGCCAAGGTGGTCGAAGCCGCCATTGAAGCCGGGGCGACCACGGTCAACATCCCGGACACCGTCGGCTTTGCCATGCCCGACCAGTACGCGGCCCTGATCCGCTACCTCAAGGACAACGTCCGCAATATCGACGACGCGATCATCAGCGTCCACTGCCACAACGATCTCGGCCTGGCCGTAGCCAATTCGCTCGCCGCGGTCGCCGCCGGGGCGCGGCAGGTGGAGGGGACGATCAACGGCATCGGCGAACGGGCGGGCAATGCCGCGCTCGAAGAGGTGGTCATGGCGATCAGGACGCGGAACGACTTCTTTGGCGGAGTCCATACCGGCGTTGAGACCCGCGAGATCCTCAAAGCCTCGCGCCTGATCAGCCGGATGAGCGGTTTGATGGTCCAGCGCTCCAAGGCGATCGTCGGCGAAAACGCCTTTGCCCACAGTTCGGGTATTCACCAGGATGGCATCCTGAAAAAGCGCGAGACCTACGAGATCATGGACCCGGAGGAAGTCGGCTGGGGCGGCACCGAACTGCCGCTCACCAAACACAGCGGCCGCCACGCCATGGTCAAGCGGCTCGAACACCTGGGCTACAAGCTCAACGAATCGGAAGTCGAAGGGGTCTTCACCCGGTTCAAGGAGATCGGCGACAAGAAGAAGTTTGTCTATGACGACGACCTCTCCGTATTGGTCGACGACTCGATCGTCAACGACGAAGGGTACATCCTCGACTACATCCACGTGGCCAGCGGCAGTTCCACGATTCCCACGGCCACGGTCCGGCTGCGTCGCGGCGAGGAAGTGTTGCAGGATTCCAGCCCCGGCAACGGTGCGGTCGATGCCGCGATGAAAACGATCGACCGCCTGCTCCAGCAACGGGGGCACCTGGTCGAGTACCACGTCCAGGCCGTCACGCAGGGCAAGGACGCGCTGGGCGAAGTCACCATCAAGGCCGACTTCGGCGACGGACGGCTGGTCACCGGCAAAGGGGCGAGCACCGACGTGATCGAAGCGAGCGCACGCGCCTACCTCAACGCGGTCAACCGGGTCTTGTCCGGAAAAATCCCGGTGGAGCGCAAGCAGGAAGTCGCCACTCCGTAGGCAGGTACGGAAAAAACCGTTTTGGGAAGAGGAGTCGGCGCGCCCGGCTCCTCTTTCTTAGCGCGGCGGTCGGCGCGGAGGCCGATCCTCCAAAAGGCCCCTACCCCTTCATGGCGAGAAGCGCCAGCAAACGCCCGGTCTTCCCTTTTTCCATCCGGTAGGAGTAATAACGACCGGGATTCGAGCCGGTGCAGATTCCCGAATCCATCACCTCCCCCACCCCTGCTTCGCGGCATTGCATGACGATCTCCGCCGCGAAATCGACCTCATAGAGCGGAGGGCGGATGCACGGCCCCAGGCAGACCGTCACATTTGCCGGATGGCTGCCGAACGCTTCGCCCATTTTCCGGAGCATTTCCGGGACGATCCGCAGTTCCGTTCCCTTGCGTCCCGAGTGCGCCAGCCCGATGCAGTTGGCGACCGGATCGACCGCATAGACCGCGCCGCAGTCGGCGACATAGATGCCGAGGCAGACATTCGGCGTCCCGGTCACCAGCGCATCGACCCCTGCCACCCGCGAACAGCTTTCCGCATCGACCACCGCCACCCCGTTGCCATGCACCTGCTGCGCGGTAATGAACGGCATCCCGGCAAACCCGACCTTCTCGCGCATTTCGCGGTGCCAATCGTTGAGCCGGGCGAGCGCCACCTCGCGCTCCGTCGCCACATCCAATCCCGGCACCCGTCCAAAAAAAGCATTGGGAAAGCGCCCCCCCTTCGAAAGCTGCGGAAAAATCTCAACCGGTACATTCATGCTCCTTTAACTAAACCCGGTTGTGCTTCTTTAGAAAGGAAAACGATCAGCGGACCCCCGATATTTCCTATAAGAGGCTGTGAAAAAATGATTTTAATGGCCTCGGAGCCCCTATTTTTAGCCTATAACGAAATTCTGCCGACCGCCTGTATTCAGGGAATACAGAAG